>NZ_DASYGZ010000146.1:0-140695 GCF_035999135.1 Ensifer sp. | reverse complement strand
GAGCACCAGGTCGGTTTCAAAGCCCTGGCCCTTGAGGAACGTGTTGAAGGCTTCGGCGTCGCGCGCAGCGTTGGGCAGGGTGCCTGCAAGCACGTAGTTGCTCATGCCGACGATCAGCGCCAGCCGCTTGCCGTTCCCTTCGGCGACCGTACTTTCTGCGGCGAAAACAACCAGCAGCGCCGAAAGCAGCCACAGCCTCAATTCCACACGCCATTTCATGACCCACCCTCCGAGCCCCTGAGACGGAAACGGATTGCCATGACGGGATATTCTTGGATGCACCCCCATCGCGCCGATATATATTAGATATTTGTGATGTTTCAGGCAATCTCGGATAAAGGCGCTGTTCGCGCTGTTTTCGTACGTTTCCGCGGCTGTTTGGAGCCGGACACCATCAATTGTCGGGATATGTCGCATTGTTGCGAAAAATGATGCGGTGCAGCATAAATCTTCGCCGGATGCATTTTCAGCCTGAAGCATATACTGTAAATCGTCACGAAAGACTGTTTCTGGGTGGAGAGCAGGCATGACGAAATGGGTATACACCTTCGGTGGGGGCAAGGCCGAGGGACGTGCGGGTGACCGCGAGCTGTTGGGCGGCAAGGGCGCAAACCTTGCGGAAATGTGCAACCTCGGCTTGCCGGTGCCGCCTGGCCTGACGATCATCACCGATGCCTGCAACAGCTTTTTCGACAATGACAGGCAAATGCCGGACGGCCTTCGCGACCAGGTGCGCGCGGGCATCGACCGGATGGAGGAGGTGACGGGGCGCGTCTTCGGCGACACGAACCGTCCGCTGCTGTTGTCCGTGCGCTCGGGTGCGCGCGCTTCGATGCCCGGCATGATGGACACGGTGCTGAACCTCGGTCTCAACGACCAGTCCGTGCACGCGCTCGGCCACGATGCCGGTGATGCTCGTTTTGCCTGGGACAGCTACCGCCGCTTCATCCAGATGTATGGCGATGTCGTCATGGGCGTCGACCACGACGTGTTCGAGGAAATTCTCGAAGACGAGAAGGCGCGCCTCGGGCATGAGCAGGACACCGAGCTTTCGGCCGTCGAGTGGCAGGGTGTCATTTCCCGCTACAAGGACGCGATCGAGGAAGCGCTCGGCGAACCGTTCCCGCAGGACCCGGAGATTCAGCTCTGGGGCGCGATCGGTGCGGTGTTCTCGAGCTGGATGAATCCGCGGGCGATCACCTACCGCCACCTTCACGCCATTCCGGCGGCCTGGGGCACCGCGGTCAACGTCCAGGCGATGGTCTTCGGCAATCTCGGCAACTCGTCGGCGACCGGCGTCGCCTTCACCCGCAACCCCTCGACAGGCGAGAACGAGCTCTACGGCGAGTTCCTGGTCAATGCTCAAGGCGAAGACGTGGTTGCCGGTATTCGCACGCCGCAAAACATCACCGAGGCCGCGCGCCTTGCGTCGGGCTCCGACAAGCCGTCGCTGGAAAAGCTGATGCCGGAGGCCTTCGCCGAGTTCCGGTCGATCTGCGATACGCTCGAGCGGCACTACCGCGACATGCAGGACCTCGAATTCACCATCGAGCGCGGCACGCTTTGGATGTTGCAGACGCGTTCGGGCAAGCGCACCGCCAAGGCGGCACTGAAGATCGCCGTCGACATGGCCGAGGAGGCTCTGATTTCGCAGCAGGAGGCCGTCGCCCGCATCGACCCGGCCTCGCTCGACCAGCTGCTGCATCCGACCATCGATCCGCATGCCCGGCGCGATATTATCGGCTCGGGCCTGCCGGCATCGCCGGGCGCTGCGACCGGTGAAATAGTCTTTACCTCCGAGGAAGCGGTGCAGGCCGACAAGGAAGGCCGCAAGGTCATCCTGGTGCGGGTGGAAACCAGTCCTGAGGACATTCACGGCATGCATGCGGCCGAAGGCATCCTGACGACACGCGGCGGCATGACCAGCCACGCGGCCGTCGTTGCCCGCGGCATGGGCACGCCTTGCGTTTCCGGTGCGGGCAGCATCCGCGTCGACCTTCGCAACGAGGTGATGACGGCGGGCGGCGTGACGCTGAGGAAGGGTGACATCATCACCATTGACGGCTCGTCCGGGCAGGTGCTGAAGGGTGCGATCGCCATGCTGCAGCCGGAGCTTTCCGGCGACTTCGGCAAGATCATGGCCTGGGCCGACGCCAGCCGCCGCATGACCGTCCGGACCAATGCGGAGACGCCGGCCGATGCCCGCGCCGCGCGCTCGTTCGGCGCCGAAGGCATCGGCCTGTGCCGCACCGAGCACATGTTCTTCGAGGACGACCGCATCAACGTCATGCGCGAGATGATCCTTGCCGATGACGAAGCCGGCCGCCGCCAGGCGCTTGCCAAGCTTCTACCGATGCAGCGCTCGGATTTCGTCGAGCTGTTTTCGATCATGCATGGCCTGCCGGTGACGATCCGCCTGCTCGACCCGCCATTGCACGAGTTCCTGCCGAAAACCGACGAGGAGATTGCCGACGTCGCCGGTGCGCTCGCGCTCGATCCCTCGGAATTGCGCCAGCGTGTCGACGAACTGCACGAGTTCAACCCGATGCTCGGCCATCGCGGCTGCCGACTGGCGATTTCCTATCCGGAAATTGCCGAGATGCAGGCGCGCGCCATATTCGAGGCGGCGGTCGAGGCCGCAAACGAGACCGGCGCGGCCGTCGTGCCGGAAATCATGGTGCCGCTTGTCGGCCTGCGCGCCGAGCTCGATTACGTCAAGGAACGCATCGATCAGGTGGCGAAGGATGTCATCGGCGAAGCCGGCATCGGCATCGACTATCTTGTCGGCACGATGATCGAGCTGCCGCGTGCAGCCCTGCGCGCCCATGTGATCGCCGAGGCCGCCGACTTCTTCTCCTTCGGCACCAACGATCTGACGCAGACGACCTTCGGCATTTCGCGCGACGACGCCTCGCAGTTCCTCGCGACCTACCAGCAAAAGGGCATCATCGAGCAGGACCCCTTCGTCTCGCTCGATTTCGATGGCGTGGGTGAACTGATCCAGATCGCGGCCGAACGCGGCCGTCGCACCAAGAACGGTCTGAAGCTCGGCATCTGCGGCGAGCACGGCGGCGACCCGGCCTCGATCCGGTTCTGCGAAGACGCGGGGCTGGACTACGTCTCATGCTCGCCCTTCCGCGTCCCGATCGCCCGCCTTGCCGCCGCGCAAGCCGCGATCAACGGCAAGGCGTGAGGGGTAGCCGACGCCGCAGCCGCGGCGTTGGCGCTGTTACCTCGGCCGCACGATGACCGGTTGCGTCACGATGACCGGCCGGTCCCAGCCCCACATCATCATGTCGTTCTGGTAGCGGAAGGCGCGCGATTCGGCGCGCCGGTCGAGTTCGATGCGCTGCAGGCAGGTGGCGAAGGCATCGGTGCCGCGGCGGAAGCCGTAGGAAGCGCAGGTGTTGCCGTCGGCAACGCGACGCTCTTCGGGTGTCATCGTCTGGCACGCGGTCAAAAGCAGAGCGGCTGCGACAAGGATAGTCAATCGGGTCGTCATGATCTTTGCGCCTCCTGAGCGCACCGGGTCCGCGTAAAGTCGAGCCACCGGGCATCCGCCTGAAGCCCCTGTCGCGTGGTTCCTTTCGTCGTCATCGACGTGAGGGCCAGCCAGGTGCCGCCGTTCAAAATGCCCGAGCGCCGATGCGTCGCCCGGCGCGGGCCAACTCCTCGAATCACAATCAATATAGGGAGTTATGGCGAAAATCGAAACGAGCAACGTCGTTTCGATGACAGGCGATGGTTGCAGGCGGGAGGAATTGACCGCGCCATCGCAAAGGATGCTGTAGCGCTTTGAATTGTCTCATGTTCTTCTCCTTTGATCTGTGGCGATCAAAGGCAACACCAAGGTGGCGCGTTGCCGACGTCGGGCGGCGCGATCACATCCGTTCGAGAACGCCGACAAAGGACTGGGCAAAGCGTTCGAGATCGCGCGTGCCGTCGCTCGGATGTTCGATGCGCACAGCCGAGCCTTTGCGGTCGAGGCAGGCAAAAAGGATCGAAGCGTCGCCGGTCATTTCTTTCAAGCGAATGACGGCGATGCTGCGGCAGTCCTCGATCAGCTCCGAAGCGGGGAGGGCAAACAGCAACTCGCCGCCGGCGTGATCGGCGACGCCGCGCACGAAGCTGACGAAATCGTCGTTGTTGCCGGAAAACGCGTCGAGGGAAAGTTCAAGCTCGAGGAGCCCCAACGGGATGCCGCCGCTGCCTGCCGGAAACGTGGTCTGGGTGGCGATGGTCACGGCTGCCTGCGATGCGCCCATGTCGGTTCTCCGTCGATTGCCGCGCACTGTCGCGTAGCGTCGGGCGCCGGCCGTTGCCTCCGATTGAACTCCGCGCACGCAAGACCGGTGCGCGGACATGTTCCCACCCGTCGATAGGTGGTTAACGAGAATGGCGAATTTGCGGCAAAGCTCATGGACGGCGGCTTGTGCGGGCGGGCCGGCGCCTAGCGCATTGCCTGTTTCCTCGGCAAAGGGCATGGTCTAAGAATGCGGTCTGTCTTGCCGCAGGGGATTTGATTCACCTACATGATGGTCCGGTACGAGCGTCCCTATTCCCATGCGGCCCATTGGGCGCGACGCTTCGCCCGCGTCTCCTTCGTACTCTTCGTGCTGTCGCTGCTTGCCCACCGTTTCGGGCCGCTGACGACGCCGCATTTCCTGGCGCTCGTCGGCCTGGCCGGCCTGTTCGCGCTCGCAGGCGTCCTGCTCGCGATCGTCGGCCTGGCGCGGCTCTGGCAGGTCGCGGCGATCGGCGGCCTCGCTTCCGCGTCGGCGCTCGTCTACGCGGCTCCGGCGCTCGGTTTCATCGGTTTTGGCGCCGTGCAATATCTGACCCGGCCGGCGATCTTCGACGTCAGCACCGACACGGTGACGCCGCCGCCATGGCTGAAGGTGCCGCAGACCGAAGAGAGCTGGCTCAAGCGCAAGTCGGCGGTAACGCCACAGGATCGCGAGGCACAGATCCTCGCCTATCCCGGTCTCACCGGGCGGCGCTACGACGGCGCCCTCGACCGCGTCTACCAGGGTGTGCGCAATGTCATCGAACAGAACCGGGTCGGCATCACCGAGGAACTCGGGGTCGAGAATGCGCGCGCCGATCTCGAGGACCTGACGGTTCGCCCGAACGCCGGCGCGGACACGAGCGCCGAGCCGGAAAACGTGCCCGTGCCGGCGGCCCGGCCGGAGTTGACGCTCGAGGGAGCGATAACGGGGCGTCGCGCCAGCGATGTCGTGCTGCAGGGTGAATGGCGCACGTTAATTGCCGGCTTCCGCTTCGACGTGCTGATCAGGCTGCGGGAAGAGGCCGAGACAACCTTCGTCGATCTCAGGGTCGCATCGCGCTATGGCCCCCACGATCTCGGCATGGGTGCCGCCTTCGCCGATCAGTTCCTGCGCTCGCTCGATGCCGAACTACTGGGCATTGCCGGAGATTGATGGATAATCAACCGTTCACGGTGGCGTCACCCTGATCGGCCTGGTGCGGCGCTCTTGGCGGCGGTCCAGTCGCGGCCTCCAGCCAGCCGCTGTAGCGCACGATCAGGCCGGTCAACGGACTGTCGACTTCGACGTGGAAGTGGAACAGACCGTCGCGGTCTTCCTCGAATGTCCGACCGCCGGGTGCAAAAAGCAGCGGCAGCGGAAGGCCGAGCACGGACCAGCCGCGCACCGATAGGTGCAGACGGTTCTCTGTGGGCTCGAGTGCGCAAAGGATGCGAAACGGTCCGAAGTCCTCCGCAAGCAAGCTTTCCTTCCGCCTTTCGACTTTTTTCTGCGCGCTGCGCAGGATCGTCTCGTCGAAGCGACGGGTCCAGATTTCACGGCCATGGGTGCAGGCAAAGTCGACCTCGACCGGCACATCCTGACTGTCGGCGGGAAAGCCGAAAACCGAGGCGACAAGCTGAGCCCAGAACGAGCCGCCGCGCTCCACCTTGGCGCGCCCACGAAAGGTGGCATGCCCCTCGGCCCGGTCATGCAGTGCGCGGATCGCTTTGGGCAACCGGTCCCAATCGCTGCCGAGGACCTGTCGGTAGAGGCTCTGCGCTTGGACCCGATCTGCGTCGTTCATGCGATGAAACGTCCACGCTCCTCGGGCGTCGGCACCATGCAGGTCTGGCGGCGCCCGGCGATGCGGTATCGGTTCTTTGCGACGAGATCGTAAATCCGGTCGCGAAGAGGCGACGGTAGCACGCGGCATATACTCACCAGCGACCACGGCAGGCCCAGCCTGGCAAGGGTGCGGATCGATCCGTCCGACTTGAATCGCGCCACACCGTCCTCGATCAGGATATTGCTTTCGAAGCTTTCAGCATCGAGCCCATAGTGGCGATAAAGCGCCCGGCCGAGCGTCGACTGCGCGGTGAGGTAGCGATATTGCCCCTGCCGGTCGTGGCCAAGCAGGAAACGCACCCAGCCGGAGCAGAAGATGCATTCGCCGTCAAAGACGACGATCGGCTTGTCGTCCGGAAATCCGGGCACCGTGGCGTCGTGGCGATAGCTATAGGCGTCCCGCCGCACGTCAGCCGCCACCGACGGCCGTGAGCCTGTAGCTGCCAAGCAGCGATGGAGGCCCGTCGGTCTCGACGCGACCCTGTTCGATCAGGTCTTCCAGATGCGCGAGCACCGAAAGGGCGGCTGCCCCGTGAAGCCGGACGTCGGTGGACGCATAGATGACCTTCACCATTTCGGCGACATGGCGATCGCCGGCGCGGACGCGTTCGAGCACGGCGCGCTCGCGCATCTTGCGGTGGGCGCGCAGGCCGCGAAGGAACGAGGCCGGCTCGATCACGGGGCCGCCATGCCCCGGCAAATAGAGGCGGTCGTCGCGCTCGAGCAATTTTTCGAGCGATGCCATGTAGTCCGCCATGGCGCCATCCGGAGGGGCGACGATCGTCGTCGCCCAGGCCATGACATGGTCTGCGGAAAACAGGATGCCGGTACCCTCGAGCGCAAACGCCATGTGGTTGGCGGTGTGACCGGGCGTCGTCAGTCCCGTCAGGCTCCAGCCGTCGCCCTCGATGCGGTCGCCGTCGGTGAGCGTGATGTCGGGGGAAAACTCCATGTCGGAGCTTTCGGCGAAGGGATTGGTCTCGCCCTGGTGCAAGGGCCGGGCCGGGCGATGCGGGCCTTCGCCGACGATCAGCGCACCGGTCGCCGCCTTCAGTCGACCGGCGAGCGGCGAGTGGTCGCGGTGCGTATGGCTGACGGCGATATGCGTCACCTCGCGCCCGGCAAGGGCCGTCATCAGCGCCTGGAAATGCGCCTCGTCATCAGGACCGGGGTCGATGACCGCGACCGAGCGCTTGCCGACGATGTAGCTGTTGGTGCCGTGGAAGGTGAAGGGGCCGGGATTGTTGACGGTGATGCGCTGCACGTCGTCGGCAACGGTCACCGCCTCGCCATGGGCGGGCTTGAAGTCGAGATCGAAATCCGGACCCTGCATGCGTCTCTTCCTGACCTTCACTTGTATTCGATCTCGATGAAGGACATCGGCTCGTCGCCGGCATTGACGACATTGTGCGCCACGCCCGCCTCACGGCGATAGGCGGCGCCCTTGGCGATGTCGACCCGACGATCGCCCGCCTCTTCCTCGAGCAGGAACCGGCAGTCGGTCATCGGGATCACGACATATCCCAGTCCATGGACGTGATGGCCGGTGTCGGCACCGGGCTCGAAGTCCCAGCGGGTGATGCGCACCACCGCATCGTCGACGAGGACGCTCGGGATGGCAGGGGGACGGGCGCGGAACTGGCTCATGAAACTCTCCATTTGCCCGGACAATAGGAGGTGCGGCGCATGAAGGGAAGGGCGCGTCCGGCGCTCGTCAAAGGGGTACGTGGCGCAGCGCGCGCGGGTGCATCAACAAATCCGCCGAAAATTCAGCTTAGTGCCAACTTAGAGATTGTGACGGGCGGCGAGCTTTGATAATCAGGCGCTCGATTTGGCGGACATAACGTCCCGCCACATCCGTTGGGGCGTCGCCAAGCGGTAAGGCACCGGTTTTTGGTACCGGCATTCCCAGGTTCGAATCCTGGCGCCCCAGCCATTCCCATCTCAAGCTATCTCGGCCACGGCGCCTTCCTCAGCTGTCTTCAGACAGTGCGTTGATCTCGATCACATGGCCGTCCGGATCAAGAATGTAGATCTGCGGGAATCCTGCGCCCGGGTGGTTGGAAGGCCGGTTGATCCTGATCTTGTGACCGCTCGTCGCATTCTCGCCGTAGCCAAGGCCTTCCAGATGCGTCAGGGCTGCCGAAAAGCTGGTTACGCGCATGGCAAAATGGACGTCGCGCGAATCGATGCCCTTGTTCAGACGGAACGTTGGCGGCGGTCGGTCGGCCTCTTGCGTATCGCTCGCCCGGACGATCAGGTGCAACTGGCCGGCTCCGACCTGGTACCACACCCCCGGAAAGGGAAAGGCCGGGCGGGGAGGGCTCGTCTCGCGCAGGCACAGGACATCGTCGTAGAAGCGCTTTGAAACCTCGAGATCGCGAACAGGCAGGCTGACGTGGTGCAGCTGTTCCACTTGCAGGCCCGGTCTGTTTTCTTGAAGAGCCTGGGTCATCTTCGGTCTCCCAATGGTAACAATGGCGTCGCCGAGGCGTTGTTCATGCAACCATGATCGGTGGCGCGTGTCGACGTAAAGGTCGGACGGGTGATTGCCAACGTTTGCCCGGGCCGCAAGCCTACACCATACAGGCTGGTGGCGGCACCACGCTTGCCTGCAAGCTCTCTTGTCAAGTCACTCTGCAACTGACACGCTAGTTGGTGTTGATTCCTACTTGTATGAGGGAGAAGATGGCTCACAAATTCGAAATCTACAAAGACAAGGCTGGCGAATACCGCGTTCGCTTCAAGTACAACAGCGAGATCATGTTCTCGACCGAGGGTTACAAGACCAAGGCCAGCGCGCAGAACGCCATCGACTCGATCAAGAAGAACGGTCCCGACGCGCCCGTCGAGGACAACAGCACCGCCTGAGGGCGAGGCTCTTCATAAAAAAAAGCCCGGATCGGTGATCCGGGCTTTTTTGTTCGGCGAAGACTTAACCCGCGGTGGCCGCCGGCTTGGTCTGGGCCGGCGCTCCGAGGAACTCTTCGCACCAGCTCGGGCCATCGGCACGCTTGCGGTCGCCGGCAATATGGATCGAGCGGATGACATAGTCGGACGAAACGGTGAGCTGCACCGCGCAGCTAAGATACTCGGTGCGGGCCGACGAAATGCGCTTGCCGCGCTTGCCATCCTTGGTGGTTTCGTACTGGGCCGGGATCTTGCGGGTCTTGAAGCCGCCCTTCCAGCTGTAGACGGTGGAGCTGCCGCTTTCGACGTCGGAGATCGGCGGTCCGTACTGAGCGAAGAAACCGCCGGCCGGCTGTCCGAGCCAGCGGGCCTCGACCGCGTTTCTGGAGATTCCCGTGGTCGTCGTGCAGCCGGCGAGCACGAGCGCTAGACCCGCCACCGTCATCATGCGGAAGTTCATCTGTCTGTCCCTTTGGTTCTCGTTCTGAAATAGCCATGGCGCGAAGACCCGTATCCCCTGGTTTTTCGCGCTTTCCGTTGAGGCTCTAGCGTCAAAAGCGACGAAAGGAAATCCACGCCGCGGCTGCTATTTCAGGAAAATATGAAGCGTTGCAGAAAGTCCCTACCGCCGATGGCGTGACGAGGGTGCACGGATCCGGTGGAGATCCAAAGGCCGTTTTCCCACCGTCACAAATTTTTTGAAAAAGGTGCGAGGTTTTTCTGGTTAGGCGCTTGTGAAATCAAAATGCCTGTTCTATAGACGCGCCACTGGTCACGGAGTGTAGCGCAGTCTGGTAGCGCACCACGTTCGGGACGTGGGGGTCGCAAGTTCGAATCTTGCCACTCCGACCAGTCAAATCAATCCCTTAGACAATCTTTCCCGTATCGCGCCGCCCGGCGTCGACGGATCGTGCGCGCAACTTTTGCGGTCCGCGCGCCGTCAGCGGCCTCATGCGTCGGCGCTCTTCAAGCCGTTCGTCGTCCCTTCCGCGCCATTGGTCGAAAACCCGTGCAAGGATGCTCGAGGCGGCCTGTCTCGCCGCGGATCAAGCTTCTAGGGTCCTCTCCTTTCGATCAAAGACGACGAGGAACGGACATGTCGATCAAGCATCTATCCCTTGCTGCGGTTCTCATCCTGGCGGGACATTCGGTCGCCGCCGCGCAAAGCTGCGAGAAGAATTTCAAGGCCACCGGCGTGCCGCTGGTGACGCCGGTCTATTTCAAGACCTGGCAGGATTTTCCGAAGCTGAAGCCGGAGGCAGCCCTTCAGCGGCTGGCGCGCGGGGTCGCGGCCGAAGGGTTTTCCGGGATCGAGATCAACAAGGAGCTTGGTACCATCGAAGCCTATCAGGATACGGCCGGCTCCGGGCGCCTGCAGACATTGCGCGTCGTTGCCCGCAAACGCGGCGCTGGCACGCGGATTGATGCGATGTTTGATATTCAGGTCGGGCAGGTGGCCACCAAGCAGGTGGTGCAGGAAGGCCTCTGCAACATCATCCGTTCCGCCGTCGACTGACAGCGGCCCAACATAGGGGGAAGGAGCGCGCCTTGGGTAAGGCAGCGCTCCGTCGCCTGTTCAGCCCTGCCGTTCGAGAGCCTTCAACGCTGCCTGGGCCACGGCTTGTGCCTGCAGCATCGAGGAGAAATTGCCCTGCGCCGGATGGGTGACGCCACGGTACTTGATGACGAAGCACCACTTGCCGTTCTGGCGCTTCTCCACAGTCACGCTCGTTTCCGGTTTGTTGCCCGTGCTCATCTTCGTCTCCCTGAGGTCCTGCGCATTGCCTTGACGAGCCTGATATCCATAGGACGCGGCCCGTGTCCATATGTGTTGCGTTTATGTCGCCTGCCATCTCTCCGTCGACAGAAAGTTGCAGGCCGTCGGCATTTTTTGTTCGAACCGTGTTGAAGCGGGCCGCCGGCAAGCCTAGACAGCCGCCATCATGCCAAGGAGTAAGATTTTGAAGGCTGTCGCATCATTTTCCCAGTTCGTCGGACGCACGTTCGCGCTCTGGGTCATTCTATTCGCCGTTCTCGGCTTCGTTTTCCCGGATATTTTCAAGCAGATCACGCCCTATATCGTTACGCTTCTCGGCATCATCATGTTCGGCATGGGTCTCACCATTTCGCTTGATGATTTCAAGGAGGTCGCCAAGCGCCCGTTCGAAGTCGGCATCGGTGTCGTCTCCCAATTTTTGATCATGCCGCTGCTCGCCGTCCTGTTGACCGCGATCATCCCGATGTCGCCGGAAGTGGCCGCAGGCGTCATCCTCGTCGGCTGCTGCCCGGGTGGCACCTCGAGCAATGTGATGACCTATCTCTCCAAGGGGGATGTCGCGCTGTCGGTTGCCTGCACCAGTGTTACCACGCTGCTCGCGCCTGTTGTCACGCCGTTCCTTGTGTGGACGTTCGCCAGCCAGTATCTGCCGGTTGACGCAATGGCGATGTTCATGAGCATCGTCAAGGTCGTGCTTCTGCCGCTGGCGCTGGGCTTCCTCTTCCAGAAATTGCTGCCGGGCCTGGTCAAGGCATCCGTGCCCGCCCTGCCGCTGGTGAGCGTCACCGGCATCGTGCTGATCGTTGCCGCCGTCGTCGGCGCCAGCAAGGGCGCGATCGCAAGCTCCGGCCTGCTGATCTTCGCTGTCGTCGTGCTGCACAACGGTCTCGGCTATCTGCTCGGCTTCTTCGCCGCCAAGGCAGCCGGCCTGTCGCTTGCCAAGCGCAAGGCGATCGCCATCGAAGTCGGCATGCAGAACAGCGGTCTGGGTGCGGCACTCGCCAATGCCTATTTCTCGCCGGTCGCTGCAGTCCCGAGCGCGATCTTCAGTGTCTGGCACAACATTTCCGGCGCTCTGCTTGCCAATTATTTTGCGGGCCGCACGGAAGAAGACAACGCCGAGCCGGCGGTCAGCACCCGCTGATCGCGGGGCCGGAACAAGGAACAGGAGAGGGCCTGCAAGGGCCCTTTTTTTGTTTGTGGGGCAGGGCGGTCACGGTCAGGCGGACTGTCCCACGACGTCCGGAAACGGTGAAACAGCCCTATCGATCCTCATGATCGACGCGCCAACTTACAAGCGAGAAGCCGGATTGAAAGCCTCGTTCGCGCCAACCTCGCACCAAGGTGAAACGACCGTCAGCCCTGCGTCATTTTGGGACGGAGCGCCGTCTTCGCCTCCGGCACCACCCTGCGTCTTGCGGACATTTTTCCCCTCCGAGCCGGGGGCTATTGTTCACATTGAAACGGGGTGTTCACGGATTGGCGTCTTATCGTTGTGAACGATCGCGGCGATATTTGCCTCAACACTTGTTCTTGCCCATGAGGCTTAAGATGTTGAAGGAACCGATCATCACGTTTCGCGCGATTGCCGTGTGGTCCGCCATTCTCGGCAGCGTTGTCGGCTATCAATTGTGGCAGCACGCCGATCCGGCCCCGCTGACGATGGTGCTTCCGGCCATCGAGCAGCAGCTTTGAGCCGAGCGGCAATATCGCCAGAGCGCGGTGCGCTCACATGAGCGCACACGGACGGTCCAGCACCTTGAAGGCATGCTGCTTTGTCGCTCAGTCCTCGGGCATGCCGTTGCGGCGGGCCGCCTGAAGCAGCTCGATTTCGCCGGCGGCCGATCCGAACTGGTCTTCCAGCCGTCGGGTCTCCTCCGGGTCCAGCCGGTACTTTCGGGCAAAGGCTTCGATTGCGACCGTCCGCCCGCGAAAGCCCTGGTGTTTTGCCTCTTCGCCTTGATGCTCTGTTTTCATGGCGTTTCTCCCATGCGGCAGGGAGATAGAGCGCGAAGGAGCCTTGGGAAGGCTCGGCCGGCCGACAGGTCGACAACAAAAAAGGGGCCCCTATAAGGCCCCTCTCGATTCTCTCAAGGCGACGCCGATCAGCCGTCGATATCGTCGATGATCTCGACCGCCTTACCGGCGCTGACGCGTCGGATTTCCGCTTCCTCGCGCCGGCTTGCGAAGAGTTCCGTCGCCATCAGCTGGTCGGCGAGATCGGCCGGCAGCGAGAGGATGACGCGGGCGTCTTCAGTATGGATGCCGCCGAGCGCCGAGCGCTTGGCCGTGATCATGCCGCCGGCCACCGTGTTGTTGGTGTCCGGATCGATCAGGATGAAGGCGCCGGTGACGCGGTTCTGCTCGTAGGTGTCGAAGATCGCCTGTTCGTCGAAGGCCAGATGCACCTTGCCGATCGCGTTCATCGGCAGCTGCTCGGCATGGGTCCACTTGCCCGACTGCAGGTCGAGCTGGCTTGCCGGCTGAACCTGCACGCGCTGGCGGCGGCTGCCGCTCTTCAGCCAGTAGCGCTTGCCGGGCTGGATGCCTTCGGCCTGCAGCGCGACCAGCTGGGCGTCGAAGGCGAGGCCGGTCGGCGGCTGGCTGTCGATGGCGACGATCATGTCGCCGCGCGAGACGTCCACCTGGCGGTCGAGCACGAGCGTGATCGCGTCGCCGGCAACCGCGGCGTTGCGCACGAGGTCGAAGGTGACGATCTTGGTGACGTTGGCGACCATGCCCGAGGGCAAGATGACGACGCTGTCGCCGGGCTTCACCGAGCCGCCGGCAACCGTGCCCTGATAGCCGCGGAAGCTTTCGCCCGGACGCGACACGCGCTGCACCGGCAGGCGGAAGCCGACCGTCTGGGCAGAGCGGGTCGTGGCCAGTTCCAGGACCTCGATCAGCGTCGGGCCGTCGTACCAGGGCATGGAGGCGCTGCCGTCGTAGACGACGTTTTCACCCTTGAGCGCCGAGACCGGAATGGCGGTGACCTGACGCACGCCGAGCGACAGCGCCAGTTCGCGGAACTCATGGCTGATCTGCTCGAAGCGAGCGCGGTCGTAGTCGGTGAGGTCGATCTTGTTGACCGCCAGCACGAACTGCTTGATGCCCATCAGCGTTGCGATCGTCGCATGCCGGCGGGTCTGCTCGAGCAGGCCGACGCGGGCATCGACGAGCAGCACGGCGAGATCGGCGGTCGAGGCGCCGGTTGCCATGTTGCGGGTATATTGCTCATGGCCGGGCGTGTCGGCGACGATGAAGGAGCGCTTGTCGGTCGAGAAATAGCGATAGGCGACGTCGATGGTGATGCCCTGTTCGCGCTCGGCCTGCAGGCCGTCGAGCAGCAGCGCGAAATCAGGCAGGCCGAGATCGTTCTGCTTGCCGTTGGAATCGCGCCGAAGCGTCGCCGCCTGGTCTTCCTTGACCGCCTTGGTGTCCCAGAGCAGGCGGCCGATCAGCGTCGATTTGCCATCGTCGACCGAGCCGCAGGTGATCAGGCGAAGCGGGCGGCTGTCGCGCGTGGCGCGTGCGGCTTCCTGGGCCGGAAAGGCCAGAACCTCGGCGGCTGCATCGTGCTCGACGGCATTCGCGGTTGCGGGAGCGGTCATCAGAAATATCCTTCGCGTTTCTTCTTTTCCATCGAGCCGGACTGGTCGCGGTCGATGGCGCGGCCCTGGCGTTCTGATACGGTCGCGGTTTCGAGTTCGGAGATGATGTCGTCGAGCGTCGTGGCGGTCGAGCGGATGGCGCCGGTCAGCGGGAAGCAGCCGAGCGTGCGGAAGCGGATCACTTCCTCGCGCTTGGTTTCGCCCGGCAAGAGCTCGAGACGCGGATCCTCGGCAAGGATCATCATGCCGTCGCGTTCGACGATCGGGCGCTTCTCGGCAAAGTAGAGCGGCACGATCGGAATGTCCTCGGCCTGGATGTAGCGCCAGATGTCGACCTCGGTCCAGTTCGACAGCGGGAAGGCGCGCACGCTCTCGCCCTTGCGGATCATGCCGTTGTAGACGTTCCAGAGTTCCGGGCGCTGGTTGCGCGGATCCCAGCGGTGGTCAGGGGTGCGGAAGGAGTAGATGCGTTCCTTGGCGCGGCTCGCCTCCTCGTCGCGGCGTGCTCCGCCGAAGGCGGCGTCGAACTGGCCGGCGTCGAGCGCCTGGCGCAACGCCTCGGTCTTCATGATGTCGGTGTAGAGCGCCGAGCCGTGGGTGAACGGCGTGACGTTTTCGGCCGCACCGCGCGGATTGACGTGCTCGATCAAATCGAGATCGTAGCGCTCGACGATCTCGTTGCGAAACGCGATCATCTCGGCGAACTTCCAGCCGGTGTTGACGTGCAACAGCGGGAAGGGAACGCGGCCGGGATAAAAGGCCTTGCGCGCCAGATGCAGAAGGACGGAGGAGTCCTTGCCGATCGAATAGAGCATGACCGGGCGTTCGAACTCGGCGGCCACTTCACGGAAGATATGGATCGCCTCGTTTTCCAGCGCCTTCAGATGCGGATCGAGCGGCGGTTTGGTGCTCTGCGGATTGTGCAGTTCCGTTTCCGGATGGATATGGGGCATTTCAGTCTCCGGGAGGATTTGTCTTCAAGGAAAGCGCGCCAGCCTCAGGCGGCGCTGCTCGAATTCGGGATGATGGAGCTCGCGGCGGTCTCGGGAACATGCAGGCCACATTCGCGCTTCTCGTCGTTCTCCCACCACCAGCGGCCGGCGCGCTCGGGCTCGCCGGGCTTGATGGCGCGGGTGCAGGGCTCGCAACCGATCGAGGGGTAGCCGCGCGCATGCAGCGGGTTCACCGGAACGGCATTCTGGGCGACGTAGCTGTTGATGGTGTCGATGTCCCAGTCGGCGAGCGGATTGATCTTGATCAGGCCGCGTTCGAGATCAGCCTCGGCAAACGGCGTCGAGGCGCGGTTGCCGGACTGGCCGCGACGCAGGCCGGTGACCCAGAAGGTTGCCCCTTCGAGTGCGCGCGCAAGCGGCTTCAGCTTGCGCACGTCGCAACAGGCATGCCGAGCCTCAACGCTTTCGTAAAAGCCGTTGAGGCCATAGCGTTGCGCATAGGCGTCGATGTCGGACTGTTCCGGGTGGAAGCGCTTGATCAGAATGCCGAAAGCCTCTTCCGTCTTGTCGATCAGGGCAGCCGTTTCATTGAACAGCCGGCCGGTCTGGAGGGTGACGACATCGACGGCGAGCTTGTTCTTGCCGATGGCTGCAGTGATCACCTGGTCTTCGATGCCGAGCGACGTCGTGAAGACCGCGCGACCTTCGAGCCCGGCGACGAGCGCCAGTCGCCCGGCGAGATCCAGGCTTTCCAGCGTCTCGTTCAGAGCCTTGGCAGATGTTTCGAGGGATGACGTTGTCATGGCTGCGTCCTGTTCCAACTTGGTCGGAATATCGCAGCACCGTCGGACAATGGACAGAAATAGCGGTTTCTAATGCTCTTTGTTTGGAGCAAATCTGCCTCTCAGATCGAAAGGCAGCGAAAAAGCGAATATAGGCTAGTAATTTACTAGATTTTATACTGTATAGCAACGGTTGCTATCCTTGGGCAGACGAAAGGCGCGGAGCCTCTGGGGATCCGCGCCTTCAAGGGGAACGCTCAGGCCATGGCGTCAGAACTCGGCCCAGCCGGCCTCCTGCGCCTGAGGGGCGCTGCGATAGGCGGCGGCGAGCTTGCGACCGAGCGCTCTTGCGGGCGAGGGAGTTGAACTCTCACTGGTCGCGGGACGCGGCGCCGCCTTGTTGCCGTGGCCGGTCTTGAAGCGCATCAGGAGTTCGTTGAGCGCGCCTGCCTCGCGCGCCAGACTGTGGCTGGCGGCGGTTGATTGCTCCACCATCGCTGCGTTCTGCTGCGTGCCCTGGTCGATGGCGTTGACCGCGGTGTTGATCTGCTGGATGCCGGCCGCCTGTTCGCGGGCGCTCTCGACGATGGCAGTGACGTGGTGGCTGATCTCCTTGACCTCGACGATGATGCTTTCCAGCGCCGTGCCGGTCTCGCGCACCAGCGTCACGCCGGATTTCACCTGCTGGCCGGAGGTGGCGATCAGCACCTTGATCTCCTTGGCGGCCTGGGCCGAGCGCTGGGCGAGTTCGCGAACCTCCTGGGCGACGACGGCAAAGCCCTTGCCGGCCTCGCCGGCGCGGGCCGCCTCGACGCCGGCATTGAGCGCGAGCAGGTTCGTCTGGAAGGCGATGTCGTCGATCACGCCGATGATGCTGGAAATCTCGCGCGACGACGCCTCGATGCCGCTCATGGCGGCAACGGCGTTGCCGACGATCTCGCCGGACTTTTCCGCAGCACCGCGGGTGCGCGCGACCAGCGTCCCAGCCTCCTCAGCCCGCCGGCTGGCATCGGCGACGGTTGTTGCGATCTGATCGAGGGCCGCCGCGGTTTCTTCCACCGAGGCCGCCTGCTGCTCTGTACGTTTGGAGAGGTCGCCCGCCGCGGAACGGATTTCGCCTGCGCCGGCATTGATGCTGCGGGCGTTTTCGCCCACCGAGCTCAGCGCCTCCTCAAGATTGGCGACGGAGCTGTTGAAGTTGGTGCGCAACTGGTCGAGCCGTTCGGCAAGCGGTGTCTCGATGCGGTAGGTCAGGTCGCCTTCGGCAAGACGATCGAGACCGAAGCCGAGCGCGCCGACGGCCGCCTGGACTTCGGCCGTCTCCTTCGCCTTCTGTGCCTCGCGCTGCTCGCGTTCGCGCTCAGACAGCGACCGGCCGGCCTCGGCTTCCTGCTCCAGCCGCTGGCGCTCAAGTGCGTTGTTGCGGAAGACGGCGACGGCGGCCGCCATCTGGCCGATTTCATCGCGGCGCTTCTCGCCGAAGATTTCGGCCTTCAGGTTGCCGATCGCCAGCTGGCGCATGGCCTCGCGCAGCTTCGTCAGCGGCCTGATGAGGCCGGAGATCACAAACCACACGGTGGCGGCGAGGATCGCCAGGGCGAAGCCGGCGATCACCGTTTGCCAGAGGGTCAGGGTATCCTTCTCCGACTTGGCCGCTTCGAGTTCGCCATTGGCCTCGGAAAGCTGCAGCTTGATCAGGTCGCTGATCGGCGCGGCGAGGGGGTCGACCGAGGCATAGAGCCTGGTGTCGACAAAGCGCTCGAGCTCCGTCTGGTCCTTGCGTTCCATGATCGCGACGAGGTTGCGGATCGAGGCGTCGCTGGCCACGCGCGCCCTGTCGAAGATTTCGGTGAGCTTCTTTTCCTCCGGGGTCAGCCGGGTCGCCTCGTAGGTGCGCCAGCGCGTGTCGATCGTCGAAAGCGCCGCATCGATCGCCGTCTTGCCCGCCGACCAGTCGAGCACGCCGCTTCTGACCTTGTGGGTCGTGTCGACGATCTCGACGGCGTACATGTCCGACACGGTCTTCAGATGATCGACGGGCAGCAGCCGGTCCGCGACGATCGATTCCGTCCGCTTGGAGATTGAGGTCATCGCATTGAAGGCCGTAACGATCATGACCAGCATGGCGACGGCGAGCAGAGACAAACACACGAGCAGTCGTGCCTTGATTGTCATGAAAGACGCTCCTCGGTTGCCCGCAAGGCAAATCATCCTCGGCCGATGGCCGCGGGCACGCCGCATGGGCATCGGTCTGTGAGCTCGCCTTGGCAGGGGAGTGATGACGATGATGGGATGGAGCACGCGATCTCACGCGGCGAAACTGCCGTCATGGCACGTTCGCCCAGCGTTCACTCCGTCTCATATAGACATAACAACCGGAGATTAAGAATGGCTAAATTTTAAGGTGTTGATCCATGTTCGCGCAACCCATGGTCTTGCAACCACAGGGCGCTGGCAGCTGGTGGCGCTCAAGAAGCGGTGAAGCCGCCTTTTCCCCAATCGAAACGGCGGTTCAAGTCCATCCCTTCTTTGCAACAGGCATGAACCCCGTCCGCGGTCGCGGCATCAGCGATCGCTGACCTGCCAGCGCGGATTGATCCAAGGTTCCTGGTTGGAGCGCGCCAGCGGCTGCTTGCCGAGAATGTGGTCGGCCGCCTTTTCGCCGGTCATGATCGACGGGCTGTTGAGGTTGCCATAGGTCACGTGCGGGAAAATCGAGCTGTCGGCGACGCGCAGGCCTTCGACGCCGATCACCCGGGTTTCCGGATCGACGACCGCCATCGGGTCGTCCTTGGCGCCCATCCTGCAGGTGCCGCAGGGGTGATAGGCGCTTTCGAGATGTTCGCGCAGGAAGGCGTCGATCTCCTCGTTCGACTGCACCTTTTCGCCCGGCTGGATCTCCGGGCCACGATAATGGTCGAAGGCCTTCTGGCTGAAGATCTCGCGGGTGAGGCGCACGCAGTGGCGGAACTTCTCCCAGTCTTCTGGGTGGCTCATGTAGTTGAAGCGGATGACCGGATCGGCCATCGGGTCAGACGAGCGCAGGGTGACGTTGCCGCGCGATTTCGACAGGTTGTAGCCGACATGCACCTGGAAGCCGTGGGTGTTGGCGGCCGCCTTGCCGTCGTAGCTGATCGCCACCGGCAGGAAGTGATACTGGATATCCGGCTGCTTGACGCCGGGCGCCGAGCGCAGGAAGGCGCAGGCCTCGAACTGGTTGGAAATGCCGAGGCCCTTCTTGAAGAAGAGCCATTGTGCGCCGGCGACGCCCTGCCAGAACCAGGGCAGCCAGGAATAGAGCGACACCGGCTTGGTCGAGACCTGCTGGAAATAAAACTCCATGTGGTCCTGCAGGTTTGCGCCCACGCCCGGGCGGTCGACCTTCACCTCGATACCCATTTCCTTCAGGTGCTCGGCCGGACCGATGCCCGAAAGCATCAGCAGTTTCGGCGAATTGAATGACGACGCCGAGACGACCACTTCGCGGTTCGCCTTGACGATCTCGATCTTGCCTGCGCGCTCGATCTCGACGCCGGTCGCCCGGCCGTTCTCGATGATGATGCGGCGGGCAAAGCAGCGCACCAGCGAGACGTTCTGCCGCTTCATCGCCGGTTTCAGATAGGCGTTCGCCGCCGACCAGCGCCGACCCTGCCATACCGTCTGCTCCATCAGCCCGAAGCCTTCCTGCTTCGAGCCGTTATAGTCGTCCGTCGCCTCGAACCCGGCCTGCTTGCCGGCCTCGATGAAGGCGTGGAAAAGCGGATTGTGCACCGGGCCGCGCTTGACGTGCAGCGGCCCGTCTGTGCCCCGCCAGCCGGCTTCGCCGCCGTCAGAGGTTTCCATGCGCTTGAAATAGGGCAGCACATCCGCATAGGCCCAGCCGCGGGCGCCAAGCTCCTCCCAGCGGTTGAAGTCTTCCGCGTGGCCACGCACATAGACGAGGCCGTTGATCGAGGACGAACCGCCGATCACCTTGCCGCGCGGCGCTGTGATGCGCCGGTTGTTGAGGTTCGGCTCGGGCTCCGACAGATAGCCCCAGTTGTAGCGCTTCATGCTCATCGGCCAGGCAAGGGCTGCCGGCATCTGGATAAAGGGCCCGGCATCCGTCCCGCCGTATTCCAGCACCATGACGGTGTTCTTGCCGTCTTCCGAGAGGCGATAGGCGAGCGCCGAACCGGCCGATCCGGAGCCGATGATGATGTAATCTGCCTGCATAGCCTGGTCTTTCTTCTTGGCTGCCCTCGGCATGCCCCTCATCCGCACGGCGAGGGATACGCCCCTCATCCGCCTGCCGGCACCTTCTCCCCGCTGGCGGGGAGAAGGAACATGCCGCTCCGCTCCGTTCCCTCTCTGGCGCTTCGAGTGCGCCCCTCGTGTGGCCCCTTGAGCGAGCCACGTCCCCTCTCCCTGCCTGCGGGGAGAGGGTTAGGGTGAGGGGCCAGCCGCAGCCCCGGCGTCAGTACGGCGCCTGCACCGGCCCCATGCCGACGTAGACGGTCTTCAGCTCGCTGTAGTGGTTGAGCGCCGCGACCGAATTCTCGCGGCCGAAACCGGATTGCTTCGAACCGCCGAAGGGGATTTCGACCGGGCAGAGATTGTAGGTGTTGATCCAGAGCGTGCCGGCTTCGAGCTGGTCGACCACGCGGTGGGCGCGGGTGATGTCGGCGGTAAAGACGCCGGCCGAAAGGCCGAATTCGGTGGCGTTGGCGCGCTTGATCACCTCGGCCTCGTCGTTAAAGTCGAGCACGCACATGACCGGTCCGAAGATCTCCTCGCGGGCGATCGTCATGTCGTCGGTAACGTCGGCAAAGACTGTCGGCTGGATATAGGTGCCCTCGGCGTTGACAGCATTTGGAATGCCGCCGCCGGTCACGAGCCGGGCACCCTCGGTCTTGCCCTTCTCGATATAGGAGAAGACCTTGTCGCGCTGCGGCATCGAGACCATCGGCCCGAGCTGCGTCGCCTCGTCCATGGGATCGCCGATGATAATCGCTTCGGTGCGGGCCTTCAGCCGCGTCAGGAACTGCTCCTTGATGCCCTTCTGGACAAAGACGCGCGTGCCGTTGGAGCAGACCTGGCCGGTCGAATAGAAGTTGCCGAGCATGGCGCCGCCGATGGCGCTTTCGAGATCGGCGTCGTCAAAGACGATCAGCGGCGACTTGCCCCCGAGTTCCATGGTCACGTGCTTGAGTTCGGCGGCGGCCGCACCCGCAACCTTCTTGCCTGTTGGCACCGAGCCGGTCAGCGACACCTTGGCAACATCGGGATGGTTGACCAGCAGCGGGCCGGTGGTGCGATCGCCCTGAATGACGTTGTAGAGGCCCTTCGGCAGACCGGCCTCGACGAGGATCTCGGCGATCTTCAGTGCGCCGAGCGGCGTGTTCTCCGAGGGCTTGAACACCATCGCGTTGCCGGCGGCAAGCGCCGGCGCGCCCTTCCAGCAGGCGATCTGCTGCGGATAGTTCCAGGCGCCGATGCCGACGCAGACGCCGAGCGGCACGCGCTTGGTATAGGCGAAGTCGCCGCCAAGCGGGATGTAGTCGCCGTTGAGCGCCGTCGCGATCACCCCGCCGAAGAACTCGAAGCTGTCGGCGCCCGAGGTCGGGTCGGCGACGATCGTCTCCTGGATCGGCTTGCCGGTGTCGAGCGTTTCGAGTTCGGAGAGCTCGCGGTTGCGCTCGCGCATGATCTCGGCGGCGCGCTTGAGGATACGGCCGCGCGCTGTCGGGCTCATCGCGGCCCATTCGGGCTGGGCGCGCTTGGCCGCGGCGATCGCCTTTTCGACGATGGCGGGCGTTGCTGCGTAAAGGCGCGCAATCACTTCGCCGGTCGCCGGGTAGATGCTCTCGATGACGGTGCCGTTGATGTCCTCGACATATTCCCCGTCGATGAAGTGCGAGGCTTGCGGTTGGGCTTTCATGTCATTCTCCTCGCGGGTAACGTTTGGATTCCTCGAGATTGTCGAGGTTCATGTGGTTGCGCATGTAGCGCTCGGATGCCTTTTGCAGCGGCTGGTGGTCCCAGGGGTAATAGGCGCCGTTTCGGAGCGCCTCATAGACCACCCAGCGCCGCGCCTGGCTTTCGCGCACGGCCGCATCGAAGGCCTCCATGTCCCAATGGGCGGCGCACATGTCGCGGAACGCTTCGAGCGTCGCCGCCTGCACCGGTGTTTGCGGGTCGGCCGCCAGGTTGGTGAGTTCCAGCGGATCGGCATCGAGATCGTAGAGCTGGTCCGGGTCCAGCGCGCAGTGGATGTACTTCCACTTGCCTTCGCGGATGGCGACCAGCGGCGCGTAGGAGGCTTCGGCTGCATATTCCATCAGCACCGGCTCCAAGCGCTCCTCGCCGTTGATCATGGGCAGGAGGCTGATGCCGTCGGTCCATGGCTTGATCTCGTCCATCGAGATGCCGGCGAGATCGGCAAGCGTCGGCGTCACGTCGAGATTGGAGGTGGGTGCCAGGTGCAGAGCGGGCGTCACGCCGGGGCCTGCAACCATCAGCGGCACGCGGGCCGACCCTTCAAAGAAGTTCATCTTGAACCACAGGCCGCGTTCGCCGAGCATGTCGCCGTGGTCCGAGCAGAACAGGATCAGCGTGTCGTCAAGCATGCGCGTGCGCGTCAGCGTGTCGAGGAGCTCGCCGACTTTTTCATCGAGATAGGAGATGTTGGCGAAATAGGCGCGGCGCGAGCGGCGGACATTGTCTTCCGTCAGGTCGAAATTGCCGTAGTCGCAGGAATGCATGATGCGCCTGGAGTGCGGATCTTGCCGGTCTTCCGGCAGCATGCCGATCTCCGGCAGAAGATGTTCGCAGCCCTCGTAGAGATCCCAGAATTTCTTGCGCGCCACGTAGGGGTCGTGCGGGTGGGTGAAGGAGACGGTCAGGCACCAGGGGCGGCGATCCGCATCGTCGTTTTCACGCGACAGCTGATAGAGCTTCTGGTTGGCGAGGAAGGCGACCTCGTCGTCATATTCCATCTGGTTGGTGATCTCGGCAACGCCGGCGCCGGTCACCGAGCCGAGATTGTGATACCACCAGTCGATGCGTTCGCCCGGCTTGCGGTAGTCCGGCGTCCAGCCGAAGTCGGCGGGGTAGATATCGGTCGTCAGCCGCTCCTCGAAGCCATGCAGTTGGTCCGGCCCGACGAAGTGCATCTTGCCCGAGAGCGCCGTGTAATAGCCGGCGCGGCGCAGGTGATGCGCGTAGGTCGGGATTGAGGACTGGTATTCGGCGGCGTTGTCGTAGACGCGGGTGCGGCTCGGCAACTGCCCGGCCATGAACGAGGCGCGGGCGGGGGCGCAGAGCGGCGACGAGGTGTAGTTGTTGCGGAAGCGGGCAGAGCGCGCGGCGAGCGCCTTCAGATGCGGCGCATGCAGGAACGGGGCCGGTCCATCCGGAAAGAACGTTCCGTTCAACTGGTCGACCATGATGATCAGAATGTTCGGTCTTGCGGTCATGCGGCCGTTCCCTGGAATTTGAGCCGATCGATGTGCGAGGTGACGTAGTCTTCCGTCAGTGCGATCGAGGCTTCGATGCCGATCGGCGCGGAGCGCAGACTTTGGCGGATATATAGGCCGTCGATCATCGCAGCTGCGCCTTCGGCGATGCGTTCCGCGTCATCGTCGGGACAAAGCGCCTTGAGGCTTGCAAGCAGATTGGAGCGCAGCCGGCGCGCGTAGACCACGAGCAGCCTGCGGACCTCTTCAGACCGCTGGGCCTCGGAGTAGAAGGCAAGCCAGGCGGCAATCGTATCGGGCGCAAACTGGCTTGCCTGGAAGGAAACGCGGATCACCGCGCTCAGCTTCTCCTGCGCGCTCGCCGCGGCCCTGAGCGCCGTCACCGTGTCGTCGCGCAACTGCCTTAGCAGGCTTCGGATCGTCTCGATCAGCAGCTGTTCCTTGCTGCCGAAATAGTGATGGGCAAGGGCGGCGGAAACGCCGGCTTGGCGGGCGATCTCGGACATGGTGACGGAAAGCGTGCCCTGGTCGCCGATCACGCGCAACGCTGCGTCCACCAGCGCCTTGCGGCGCACCGGCTCCATCCCGACCTTCGGCATCCGTTTCTCCCTTGACGAAAGCCAGCTTATTTTTGATTGACTCATCAATCAATAAAAATTTGCCGTGATTTTCCCTTTCCTTTTGCAGAGAAATCCGGCTCAATCCTGCCGGTAGCGATCCTGCGCTTCGAAGGACTGGAGGTTGAAATGACCCATGCATTCGATCGGGCCGACAAGACAGAGGTTGCCGGCAAATGGGGGTGGTTCGTTGCCCTCGGCGTGCTTCTGATCATGTGCGGGGGGCTGGCATTCGGCAATCTGCTGATGGCAAGCGTCGCTTCGGTCTACTACATCGGGATCATCATGCTGATCGGCGGGCTGTTCAATCTCGGCCATGCGTTTCAGGTGAAGGGTTGGGACGGCGTGCTCTACTGGGGCCTGAGCGGCGCCTGCTACACGATTGCCGGTCTGTTTGCCTTCATCAATCCCTTGCTCGCCCTGTCCTTCCTGACCGTCGTGATGGCGGTCTCCCTGATGATTGCCGGTGCTTTCCGTTTCTGGGTCGGTTTGAAACTCCGCCCGCTTCAGGGCTGGGGTTGGGTAACGCTCGGTGGCATCGTCACGTTTGTCGCCGGCCTCATCATCGCAACGGGCTGGCCGGTCAACAGTCTCTGGATTCTCGGCCTGTTCCTGGCCGTCGACCTGGTGATGCAGGGGCTGTCGCTGATTGCGTTCGGCGTCTTGGCCAAGGGATGAGCCTACACGCCTTCACGGTTGTGTAGCAGCGCCTCCAGCAGCCGGATGAGGTCGCCGCGCAGGTCCGCAAGCCCGCTTGCTGCCAGGGCTTCAAGGCCGATCAGCGCGCCGTAAAGCGCGTTGGCGCCGCTACGGCTGCCGCTCGCCGAAAATCCCGATCGCTGAAGCAGATCGGCGACATAACCGATGCGGCGTTGGTCCACCGCCTTGAGGGTTTCTGCCGCCAAAGGGTCGAAGCGGGCCCATTCGCGCACCGCGCCGTCCGTCAGCAAGCCGCCATAGGGAAGGCTGCGGTCATCGGTCGCAGCGTGCACCAGCAGCCGCAATCGCACGTCCGCCGGTTCCTCCGATGCCTCGATTTCCGCGATGATGGTGTCGGTCGCCTCCAGCGCCCAGTGGGCGAGCATCTGTGCCTTCAGGTCCGGCACATCCTTGAAATGCCAGTAGAAAGAGCCCTTGCTTACCTTCAGGTCGCGCGCAATCGCCTCCGCGCGGATCGCGTGCGCGCCGCCTGCCGTCAGTGCGCGGAAGGCGGCCTTGATCCAGTCTTCGCTTGTCAGGGTGTGTTTTGTCGCCATCGCCTTCCATACGTCACCGTATTGACGGACGCAATCCAGTTGCGTACATACGCTGCCGTATGGTGACAATCGGAGACAGATCATGAGCAGGTGGCTTCTGGCGGCGGGCATACTCTCTTTGGTGACGACGGGCGTTCATCTCTTTGCCGGCGGCCCGGACGTGCATGTCCCGCTGCTCGACAACAGCCCGTCGCCGCTGCTGCAGACCTATGTCTCGATGCTCTGGCATGCCACGAGTGCCGTTCTCCTGATCAACAGCCTCGCCTTGATGTTTGCCGCCGTCGATGACCGCTACCGGGTGCCGCTCGCAGCCGCCGTCATCTTGCAATATCTCGCCTATGCCGCGCTTTTCATGGGCTATGGGCTTGCCTATCTCGGTTCCCTCTGGACCACGCCGCAATGGCTGGTCTTCGTCGTTACCGTCGGGCTCGCGGCGATCGGGGCACGGTCGGGCGGCCGGCCCGTGTCAAACCTGTCAGCCTGACACGGGCCTGTCGGAGGAGGGCACCTATGATGCTGACGGTGATCGCGATCCTGATCTTTCTGGTTCTTGGCGGTATCGCCGGGCTGCACGCCTATTGGGCCCTGGGTGGGCTTTGGCCTTGTCGCGACGAGGCAACTTTGGTGCGCACCGTGGTGGGCACCAAACACCGCTCGACAATGCCGCCGGCCTGGCTGAGCCTGGTTGTCGCGGCGCTCATCTTTGCCGCAGCACTGCTGCCCTTGTTCGCGACGCCCGTCCTTTCAGGCGCACTGCCGTCGATGCTGGTCTATTCGGGCCTCACTGTGCTTGCCGCCATCTTCGTCGCACGCGGATTGGCCGCCTTCACCGGGGCCTTTCATAGGCGCCATGGCACGGAACCCTTCATGACGCTCGACCGCCGCATCTACGGGCCGCTTTGCCTGCTGATCGGCGCCGGATATCTGGCGCTGCTCACGCTTGCCACAGCGTCTCCTGGCTGAATACCACCGCCTGCGCACCCGATAACCAGATTCAGCAGGTGCTCATGAAATCACTGATTTCATTAGAGTGTTTTCATTTATCCGAGGCGATTGTGGCTGTCACACAGCTTTCATCAAACCTTCACAGTGGGGAAAGACTTCGTTGACGGTTGGCGGCCATTCTGCCGCCGTCCGACCGTCCGTTTCCCTGTCTCTGGAGCCCGGCATGTCCGCCGCCCCCGCCGAAATCCTGTCGCTGCGCCGGTTCGGCGACGACCAGATCGTAACGCTTGCCAAGCTGGTCATCGAAAGCGCCTTCCAGCCGATCGCCGAGGCTGCGACCGGAACCGTGTTCGGCTACGAGTCGCTGATGCGCGGCTTCCAGAAGCTGGGCTTTTCGTCGCCGCTGGAGCTGCTCGACAAGGCCGAAGAGGTCGGCCAGTTGCTGGCGCTCGAGCACATGATCAACAGCCGCGCCGTCGCCGGCTTTGCGACGCTTGCGGATCATGCCGCGCGCACGCTGTTTCTCAATTTCGATTCGCGCCTGGTCGGCGGCGAGGGGGACATCGTCGAGCGCCTGGTCAACCATCTGAAGCGTGCCGGCATTGCCCCTTCGTCGCTCTGCTTCGAGCTCTCCGAACGGTTCGACAGCGGCAAGATGCCGGATTTTTCCGCGCTGGTGCGCGAGCTCAGGCTTGCCGGTTTCAAGCTGGCGATCGATGACTTCGGCGCCGGCTTCAACGGCCTGAAACTGCTCTGCGACCAGCCGGTCGACTATGTGAAGATCGACAGGCACTTCATTTCCGGCATCGAAGCCGACGCCCGCAAGCGCCATCTCGTCCGCCACACCGTCAACACCGCCCATGTGCTTGGCACGCGGGTGATTGCCGAGGGCGTCGAGACGGAGGCAGAGTTTCTCACCTGTCGCGATCTCGGCTGCGATCTCGTGCAGGGCTACTACGTCGCCCGGCCGACGACGCATCTGAGCGAGCTTCTTCCAGCCTATCCGCACCTCGACCAGAGCGTCAGCAGCAAGCGCTCCTCGTCGTCACTCGACGGCATCCTGATCCGCAAGCAGATCGAGCAACTGCCGAGCGTGCGCGAGAGCGACGAACTCGATTCCGTCTTCGATCTCTTCCGGCTGAACCCGCGCCAGGCCTTTTTCCCGGTGATCAACGCCAATGGCGAGCCGCGCGGCATTCTCAACGAGTACCACGTCAAGGAACTGATCTATCATCCCTTCGGTCGCGATCTGCTGAAGAACCGGATCTACCAGCGGCGCATCTCGCACTTCGTCAGTCCGGCGCCGATCGCCGATCTCGACACACCCGCCGACGAGATGCTGAAGATCTTCGCCGGCATGGACGGCAGCGACTGCCTGATCCTGACGGAGAACATGCGCTACGCCGGCACGCTCTCGGCCTCGTCGCTTCTGAAGATCATCAACGAGAAACAGCTGAAGACTGCGCAGGAGCAGAACCCGCTGACGGGCCTGCCTGGCAACCGCGCCATCCGCGACTACGTCCAGGACGCAATTCTCGACGGCGATCATGCGCGCTACTTCTGCTATTGCGACTTCGACGACTTCAAGCCCTTCAACGACACCTACGGGTTCCAGAAGGGCGACCTCGCCATCACGCTGTTTGCCGCGTTGCTGCGCCGGCACTTCATCGGCGAGGAAAAGTTCCTTGGCCATGTCGGCGGCGATGATTTCTTTGTCGGCATCAGCGGCTGTTCGGTCGAAGAACTGGAGGTCGTGCTGAACCGTCTGCTCGACGATTTCCGCTCTGACGTGCGCCAGCTCTACTCGGTCGAGCATCAGGCCGAAGGCCGCATCAGCGGCCACGGACGGGACGGTTCGCCCAAGGAGTTTCCGCTGATGCGCTGTTCGATCGCGGTCCTCGGCTTGCCGGAAGGCTTCGTCTTTTCCGACGCCCAGGCCGTCAGCGCCCGCATCGCCGAGATCAAGTCCCGCGCCAAGGCGAGCGATACCGGGCTTGTCATGGATGCACTCGGCGGCTGATCTTTGGCTGGCGGATCATTCAGGCTTCAGGCACCCGGTGGGTTAGGTAGTCGCGCATCTGTGAAAGCGCCGTGTCGCGCGTCAATCCTTCCGACTGCAAGCCGAGCCTGAGCCAGAGGCCGTCGATCAGTGAGGTGATGCCGAGCGCGACAGCCTCGCATTCCTCCGCGGGCAACAGCTCCGTGAGCGCGGAAAGCAGGTTCGAGCGCATGCGCGCGTGGATCACCTTCTGGATGCGGGCAAGCTGCGGCTCGCGCGGAACTTCGGCACAGAGCGAAAGCCAGGCATGGCAGACCGAAGGCTGGAAGAAGCGCTCCTCGAAATTGGCCTCGATGATCGCCTCGAGCCGTTCGCGCGGCGTGCGGGCGCGGTTCAGTCGGGCGACCACGGCCTCCTTCAGCGCGACATTCGCCTCGCGCATCGCATGTTCGAAGAGCTCCTGCTTGTTGGCGAAATAGTGCAGCACGATGCCCTTGGAGGCGCCGGCGTGAGTCGCCACCTTCTCGAGCGTCGCGCCGGCCATGCCCTCCTTCTGCAGGACCTCGAAGGCCGCCCGGCGCAACTCGCGCCGCCTGATCTCGCTTATCCTCGTCAGTCGCATCCGCTGTCTCCAAACGATTCCCACATTGACAAACTTTCCGTAAAGATCAATTGTTGACCCATGGGACAATTATTAGTCTGAACGGACAAATTAGGAGGATGCGATGCCGGACCTGAAGCTTTTGATGTCGACCATTGCCGTCGTCGCCTTCGCCACTCCGGCCTTAGCGACCGAGCCGCAGTCCTGTCGGCACGTCCGGCTGGCGGAGCCCGGCTGGAACGATCTCGCCTTCACCACGGGCGTCGGCCTGACGGTGCTGAAGGCTTTGGGCTATGAACCGGAGAGCAAGCTGCTCGGCATCGATGTCATTTACACGAGCCTGCGCAGCGCCGATCTCGATGTCTTTCTTGGCTATTGGGATCCGGCGATGGTCGCCTATTACAAGCCCTACAAAGACGACGGCTCAGTCGAGACCGTTCGCGCCAATCTCAATGGGGCGAAGTATACTTTCGCCGTGCCCGACTATGTCTGGGAAGCTGGGGTCAAGGACTTCTCCGACCTGAAGACCTACGCCGACAGGTTCGAAAAGAAGATGTACGGCATTGAACCCGGCTCCAATCAGTTGATGCTGGACGCGATCAAGGATCCGGACCTCGGGCTCGATGGCTGGGAAGTGGTGGAGTCCAGCGAGCAGGGCATGCTGGCGGAGGTCACGCGTCGGGTGCGCGACAAAGGTTTCATCGTCTTTCAGGGCTGGGCGCCGCACCCGATGAACACGGCGCTGTCGATCCGGTATCTGACCGGCGGCGACAAGTTCTACGGGCCCGACTTCGGCGCGGCCACCGTTTCGACCCAGGTGCGCAAGGGATATCTGCAGGAATGCCCGAACGTCGCGCGGCTCCTCGACAATCTGAGCTTTGACATCGATTTCGAGAACCGCGGCATGGGCTATCTGATGAACGACGGGCTTGCGCCGGAGGAGGCCGGTGAAAAGGCGATCAGGCAGGAACCGCAACGGCTCGATGCCTGGCTTGCCGGGGTCACGACCTTTGACGGGCAGCCGGGACTTGCTGCTGTCAAGGCGGCGCTCGGACTGTGATCGCCATCGACCAGGACGACTGGTCGTCGCTGAAGCGGCGGCTCGAACTGCCCGGCGGACGCCAGTTCGCCTATGTCGATCACGGCGAGGGGCCTGTGCTGTTGCTGCTGCACGGCTATTCCGACAGCAGCCGCTCCTTTTCGCTGATCGCACCCCATCTCGCAGGTCATCGGCTGATCATTCCGGATCTTGCCGGCCACGGCGCATCACAGGCGGGGCCGGGGGCAGACGTTGCCGATTTCGCGCGCGACCTTACGTGTCTCACCAACCGGCTGGCGCTGAAGGATATCGTCGTCATCGGCCATTCCATGGGGGCGATGACGGCCATCGTGCTCGCCGCCCTTCGCCCGGAGGCGATCCGGGCCCTCGTTCTCCTGTCCGGCAGTCTGCAGCCCGGGCTTGGCCCAAGCAACCGGACAGCGCGGGCGATCCGCGGGCTCAAGGATCCGCTTCGTCAGGATCACCCGTTCTTCGATACCTGGCACGCCTGCAGCCGGCCAGTCGATGCCGCCTTCCTCGCGCACATGCGCAAGGAGGCCGCAGAGATGCCGACGCAGACGTGGAACGCCATTCTCGATGCCCTTGCTGCGACCGATCTTCACGCCAGCGCGCGGCAGTTGCGTTTGCCGGTGCTGGCGATTGGCGGCAGCGACGACACGCTCTTCGACGTCGGACATCGTCGCCTGCTGGCCGATACGATCGGTTCGGCGCGCTGCATCAGCCTGGACGGCCACGGCCACAATCCGCATTGGGAGAACCCGGGCCTCGTCGCCGAACATGTTCTCGACTTCCTGTCCGCCGAATTCGGCTCCTCTGGTTGAAAGGGCCCCTTTCCGCGTCCCATGACCGGCGCTAGATGTGGCGCATCAGCAGTAAAAGGTGGTGCCATGTCCCTTCCGTCAGCAATGAACTTCGTCGATCTGCCGGCTCCCGGCGGCCCGGAAAACATGATCCTTGCGAAGGGGCCCTTGCCCGAGCTCAAGCCGGGCGACGTCCTCGTCCGGGTGGAAGCCGCCGGCATCAATCGCCCTGATGTCCTGCAGCGCAAGGGAGACTACCCGCCGCCATCAGGCGCAAGCCCGATCCTCGGGCTCGAAGTGGCCGGCGAAGTCGTGGCGCTGGGCGAGGGTACGACAGGCTTCAAGGTCGGCGACAAGGTCTGTGCGCTCGCCAATGGCGGCGGCTACGCGGAGTATACGGCGGTTCCGGCAACCCAGGCGCTCCCGTGGCCGAAGGGCTATGACGCGGTGAAGGCGGCGGCCCTGCCGGAGACCTTCTTCACCGTCTGGGCCAATGTCTTCGACATGGCGGGCCTCAAGGCGGGCGAAACGATCCTCATTCATGGTGGCTCAAGCGGCATCGGCACGACGGCGATCCAGCTTGCCAAAGCCTTCGGCGCCGAGGTCTTCGTCACTGCCGGCAGTCCCGAGAAGTGCGCGGCCTGCGAGGCGCTCGGCGCCACGCGGGCGATCAACTATCGCGAGGAGGACTTCAAGACGATCGTGGTCGAGGAAACCGACGGGCGCGGCGTCGACGTCATTCTCGACATGGTCGGCGGCCGCTACTTCGACCGCAACATCGCGTCACTGGCCAAGGATGGCCGTCTGTCGATTATCGCCTTCCTAGGCGGCGCCAAGGTAGAGGCGGCCAACATCGCGCCGATCCTGACAAAGCGCCTAAGAGTCATGGGCTCGGCACTGCGTCCGCGAACGGCGGCGGAAAAACAGGCGATCCGCGACGGTCTTGTGAAGAAAGTCTGGCCGCTGTTGGAGGCGGGCACGATCGCGCCGGTCATCCACTCCGTCCTGCCCTTTGCCAGGGTGGCGGACGGGCATCGCGAGATGGAGACCGGCGACCATATCGGCAAGATCATCATGTCCATGTGACCGTGAGATCGTCATGGACATGTGAGCGGCGGGGTGGCGAGAAATGCGATGTTCGACCATCGTCGCCCTTGCAATCGCTGACGGATCGCTTACCTTCAACTCAACAGCAACGAACAGAAAGGAAGGTGATCCAATGTCTAATGAGATTTCGGTCTTGGTGAAGGGCATGGGAGAGGTGAACACGTCGAGGCAGCCCTCGGCCTGATCTCCGCCTTCCTTCGGGTCCAAAGCCCGGGCCATCCACTTGGCCAGAACTCATGGAAGGGTCGCCTCGGGCGGCCCTTTTCCATTTCCGGTATTGGCTTCGTCTATTCCGCCGGCGATGCTTGCCTGATCAGCAGCCATTGGTTCGGTTCATTGTCGACGAACTCTTCGCGAATGTGCTTCAGCACCTTCCTTTGCCCGGCAAAGGGCACCATGCGGATTGCCGCATCAAAGCTCACCCAGCGAAAGTCGCTGTGTTCGTCGTTCAGCCGGACAGCAGCGTCTTCGGGCGCAAAGCCGACGAACACGGGCAGCAGGCTGATGGCGTTGCGATCGGCCTCGTAAAACTGTTCGCAGATGTCCGCGGAGTAGAAGCGATCAAGCGCCAGGCCGGTTTCCTCCTCGACTTCGCGCAGGCCGGCCTGCCAGGCGGTCTCGTTCGCCTCGATCGCGCCGGCCACCTGGCACCAGGTTCCCGCAAGTGTCCCGGTGCGGCGCAGCAGCAGAACCTCGCAACCGCCGGCGGTTGCGCGCAGGACCACCACCGAAACGGCGAAACTTCTGATCGGGATCTCATGCATCCGGCGTCCTCCACATTCGACGCCGGAACATGCCCTCAAGCGGGAAAAGCTTCAACTCAAGGTGAGGAAAAGGAGCAGGTCAGACCCCGAAGCGCCCTAGCGCGGGGATCTTGATGCCGGGCCTGGCGAAATCGAAACCGGCGACGAGGCCGAGGAAATGCAGTTCCAGGCCGCTGCGCACACCCGCCGAGATGCCCGCCAAGCCATAAAGCGTCGCATGCATGTCGCGTCCGTCGGCATCGATCTGGAACAGCCTGCCCTCCGGCAGATAGTCGCGACCGACGGCGTCCGGCGGCAGCACGGCGCCAAGTTCGGGGACCGATCGCAGCACATGAGCAACGAAGGTGTTGGAGTTCGGTCCGGGCCAGATTCGATAACCGCCGGGAGCATCATAGGGATAGCTCGCGATCGCCGCCTCGATCTTCGGGATCAGCCGGGTGGCGTCCGCCCCGGTCACGGAGACGACCAGCCGCGGTTCGTTGGAGTACCAGCGCGCATCCGCCGGATAGGCGTTGCGGCGGATCGGCTTGCCCCAGCCGACCTTGTCGTAGCGATCGTAGCCGGCCGCAGCTTGTTGTTTCGTCACGATCCAGGCGTGGCTCGCAACCGCACCCTTCATGCCACCCGTCGTCGCCGAGAAAATGTAGATCGCCGCGTCGTGGCTCTCCGCAGGCTTCGGCAGGATGCCGGCCGAGGACCAGTCGGCATCGCGCCAGCTCTGCGGCCGGTCGCGCATATACCACCAGCCGGCCGACGCCAGCGCCGGCAGCAGGTAGATGATGAGAAAGGCGGCGACGAGCCTGCGGGCGAATTTCATGAAAACTCCGTTTCCTGCCTTGAGATTCCTGCTAAATGCACGGAGCAATTTCGGAAATTTGAGGGCAAGGCATGTCGAATCCCGTTCTCGTCGAAGTCACCCGGGGAAATCTGGTCGAAAGCCGTCATCGCGGCATCGTCATCGCTGTCGACGGTGACGGCCGCACCGTCTTTTCGCTCGGCGAAACCGACGCTGCCGTCTTCCCGCGCTCGGCCTGCAAGGCGATGCAGGGGCTGCCGCTGATGGAGAGCGGTGCGGCCGACGCCTATGGCTTCGGCAACACGGAACTGGCGCTTGCCTGCTCCTCTCACTCGGGCGAACCGGAACACGTGGAGCTTGCGGAAAAGATGCTGGCTGCGGCCGGCCTCGACCTCTCGGCGCTCGAATGCGGCGCCCACTGGTCGTCGGACCAGAAGATCCTGATCGGGCAGGCGCGCAGCCTTGAGACGCCGACAGCCCTGCACAACAATTGCTCCGGCAAACACTCCGGCTTCATCTGCGCCTGTCGCCATTCGGGCACCGAGGTGAAGGGCTATGTCGGCTACGAGCATCCGCTGCAGCGGGAAATCCGCGGCACCATGGAAAGCCTGACGGGGGCGATCCTTGCGGCCGACAATTGCGGTGTCGACGGTTGCTCGATCCCGACCTATGCCGTGCCGCTGAAGGGCCTGGCGCACGGCTTCGCGAAGATGGCGACCGGCGTGGGGCTCGAACCGGAGCGTGCCCGTGGCGCCCGGCGGCTGATCGAAGCCTGCATGGCCGAGCCCTTCTACGTGGCCGGCACCAAGCGGGCCTGCACCCGACTGATGAAGACGGCTCCGGGACGCATCTTCGCCAAGACCGGTGCCGAAGGCGTCTTCTGCGCCGCCATCCCGGAAAAGGGCATCGCGATTGCGCTGAAATGCGAGGACGGCACCACCCGCGCTGCGGAAGCCATGGTGGCAGCAACGCTTGCCCGCTTCTTCCCCGAAGAGCCGGACCTGCATGCGGCGCTGATGGCGCAGGCCAACCATGCCATGCACAACTGGAACGGCATCCATGTCGGCGACGTCAGGGTGACCGACGCCTTCGCCGTCTGAGCCCCGCGGCGACGCCTATACCGGTCGCAATTGCGGTCGGCGGACAGGTCGGCGCCATCAGGCGCCGATCATTGTGACGTTCGTGCCATCAAAGGGCGCAAGCACCTCGTCCTTGACCTCATCCGGAACGATGAAGCCGGCGAGATCGGCGATGCCGGCCACGTGGTGCGGCGAGACGGCGCCGAATTTCTCTGCCGTCGCCAGCACATAGGTGTCGGCGGCCTGCGCAAGGATCGCGCGCTTGACGGCCGCCTCCTCGAAATCGCCGGTGGAAACGCCGTGAGCCGGGTGAATGGCGGTAACGCCGAGGAAAAACAGGTCGACGCGAATGCCGGCGATTGCCGCCAGTGCCGCCGCTCCCGTTGAAACCATCGAATGTTTGTAGAGCCGGCCGCCGATCAGGATCACCTCGGCTTCATGCCGCTCGAGTTCGGCGGCAATCGTCGGGCTGTGGGTGACGACGGTCAGCTTCTTCTCGCGTGGCAGTGCCCGTGCAATCTCCGCATTGCTGGTGCCGCCATCGAGAAAGATCGTCTGGCCGGCACCGATCATCGCTGCGGCCCTTTGCCCGAGGCGGCGCTTGACGTCGCTGCCGATCGCTTGGCGCGCAGCGAAATTCGGCAGCGGCGGCACCAGCGGCAGCGCTCCGCCGTGCACACGCTGCAACAATCCCTCCGCCGCCATCTCGCGTAGGTCGCGCCGGATCGTGTCCTCCGACAGGTCCAGTTCGTCCGCCAGGCGTTTGGCGACGATCTCGCCGTCGCGTGAAAGTCGCGCCGATATCAACGCCCGCCTCTGTGTCGTAAGCATGTTTGTCTCCTTGACTCTTCACGATATTGCACGAATTATCATGAATATTCCAGAATGATCTGGATATTTCGCGCGAAAATATGGAGAAAATGATGCTGATTTTGATCGCTGGACCCTATCGCTCCGGAACCGGTGATGATCCGGTCAAGATGGCCGCCAATCTCAAGCGTCTGGAGGAGCCGTCCCATGTCCTGTTCAAGGCAGGACACGTGCCGATGATCGGGGAGTGGGTGGCGTTGCCGGTCTGGCATGCGGCCGGTGGCCAGCGGGTCGGCGACGACCTTTACGAAGAAATCTTCCATCCGGTGGCCGGTCGCCTGCTGGCGCTTTGCGAAGCGGTGCTGCGCCTACCAGGCGACAGCAAGGGCGCCGACAACGATGTGCGCATCGCCCGCGAACGCGGCATTCCGGTCTACTACCGTCTCGAGGACGTGCCGGGCTGCGGTGAGGCGCTGGTTGCTTGATGGAATGGGCCCGGCAGGCGATCTGCCGGGCCACGGACCCTTAGGCGCGTCAGGAATGCCTATTCGTGCACGTGCGGCTCGGCGACGAAGGTGAGCGTCGCCGTCAGGCCCTTCTTATCGGCGGCTTCATTGCCTTCGAGCGGGATGGCGTGGCTAACGGCAAGAATGTTGACGCCGGCATTGCGCAGCGTCACTTCGGCCTCGCCATTCGCGTCCGTTTTTTCCGAGACGAGCTCGGGCAGTCCGGCATAGTCGAGGGTGATTTCCTTGCCTTCGAGCGGTTTGCCGTCAAGCAGCAGGCGGACGCGAAATTTTTCGCCCGGCTTCAGGCCGATCGGGTTGTCGAGCGGCACGATCTGCAGCGGCTGGGCAGGAAACGCCGGCAGGTCACCATGGGCGTGCACGAGCGCGATGCTGTATTTGATCGAGTGGCTGGCCTGCTTTGCGCCGGGCACCTCGTTCTTCGGCTTGTTCACCCATTTGCCGTCAGCGCCTTCGCTCCAGAAGCCGTTGTCGAATTCGAGCGCGACGAGCGCCGGCTCGCCGTCGAGTTTCAGGGTGGCGTGGTCCTTTGCCGCCTCGACCGTTACCGGCAGCGCTTTGCCGTCTTCGCCGAGCGCCGAGACAGATTTCACCTTTGCCGGATCATAGGCCTCGTCCGCCGGGCCGTGGCCATAGACGACGGCGAGCGCACCCCAGCGTTCGGCAATCCAGGCACCATGCGAAAAGGCAGGGGCGGCCGTGGCAATCAACAGGCCTGCGGCAAGCAGGGGAGAAACAAGCTTGTTCATAAGCAACTCCAAAAATGTTATAACGTAACAATCACGTTGTATTGAAGCCGTGTCTGCCTTGTCAACGGCGCGAAGTTCATTTCTTCTGCGCGCCGTGTGCGGCGGGCTGGTGTTAGAATCGAACAGTCGAGACGGTCGTTCGGCCAGGTTTGCGCTGCTCGCCCGCAAACCCAGATCGAGGCGTGGTCACCCGCGATCGGGCGCAGATAGGACCGCAAAGGAGAGCTTGACGTGTTGAAACTGTTCTACGCACCGGGAACCTGTTCATTGGCCGCGCATATCGCGCTGGAAGAGACGGGCACCGCCTACGAGGCGCGTCGCGTCGATTTCTCCACGGCCGAGCAGACGAAGCCCGACTATCTCGCGGTCAACCCGAAAGGCCGGGTGCCGGCGCTCGTCACCGACCGCGGCATCATTACCGAAACGCCGGCGATCCTCACCTATGTCGCCCAGTCCTTTCCGGAGGCGAAACTCGCGCCGGCTGGCGACGCCTTCGCCTTCGCTCGCATCCAGTCGTTCCTGAGTTACATCGGCTCGACGGTGCATGTGGCGCATGCCCATGGACGCCGTGGCGCGCGCTGGGCTGACGATCCGGCCGCCCACGAGGCGATGAAGGCAAAGGTCGCTTCCAACATGGCGGCCTGCTTCGAACTGATCGAGAACACGATGTTCGAAGGCCCTTTCGTTGCCGGCGAAAGCTATTCGATTGCTGATCCCTATCTCTTCACAATGGCCGGCTGGCTCGAGCCCGATGGCGTCGATCCCACGCGCTTCCCGAAGGTGCTCGATCATCGCAATCGCATGACGCAGCGGCCGGCCGTCGCCCGGGTGCTTGCGGCGCTGAAGGGATAGGACGCACGTCGCCTACATCAGAATGTAGTCTTTCGGCTGTGGTAGCGGCGGAAGGTCGGTTTCGCCGAGCGCCTCGCGCAGGTTGATCTCGATGATCTCGGCAAGGGCAACAATCGGAAGGTCGTTCGGCAGCACGCCGAACGGCTCCTCCAGTTCGTCGCCGAGCGCGTCGAGGCCAAAGAAGGTATAGGCGACGAGCGCCGTGACGAAGGGCGTCGCCCAGCCGAGCGCGTCGGCAAATCCGAAGGGCAGCAGGAAGCAGAAGAGATAGGCTGTGCGGTGCAGGAGCAGCGTATAGCCAAAAGGAACGGGCGTATTGCGGATGCGCTCGCAGGCGGCCAGCATCGCCGACATCTTTCCGGCGGTTCCATCGAGCAGCACCCATTGCACGTCGCTGATCGCGCCGGCCGCGCGCAAGCCGGCGAGGTCCCGGCCGATTTCGCGCAGGAGAAAATCCGGTCCGTTGCGGCTCCCCTGGTAGCCCGGAGCGAGATCGGCAGGCAGTCGCGCGAGCACCCTTGCCATGTTGCCGCCCGGGCGAAGGTGGAAGACGAGGGCGTGAGCAAAGGCGATCGCGACATTGAGCAGCCGCTGCCGTGATTTGATCCCCGAAGCGTCGCCCGGCGAAAGCAGGACGAGCGTCTGTCGTGCGAGATCGCGCGCGGTGAAGATCAGTTGCCCCCAGTCCTTGCGCGCCTCCCACCAGCGATCGTAGCAGGCATTGTTGCGGAAGCCGAGAAACACCGAGAGCGCAATCCCGAGCAGCGCGAAGGGGCCGCTGTTGACGCTTGGTACCAGGCCGGGAGCGATCCGGTGCGCCCAGACGACGAGGGCGGAGAGCGCAAAGACGAACAAGACCTGCGGAAAAATCCGCTGGATGACCGAGCCGCGCAGGATGAAGAACAGTTTCAGGAGGCTGGGGCGGTCGCGAACGATCATCGAAGAGTACCTGTCCGGCTTGTAGCACTCACCGGTATCGCCCTCGGGCGACAATTGGAAGAGCGGCGCATTCCGATCATGCGGGCAGGCTTGAGCAAAATTCTTCCGTGCACCGTGTCGGGAGACCGGCCAGCAGCACGTCCTTGTTGAAGACCCAACAAGGAGACGACCATGCGCAAGACTGTTGCCGGCATGCAGATGTCCATCGACGGGATGATCGATGGACCGGACGGATACGCCGATTGGGTCGATTCCTGGTCGGATACCTTCGACCTTCTGCCCGAGATCGATGCCTGCGTTCTCGGAAGCGGCATGTATCCGGGCTATGAGCAATACTGGAGCGCCATCAGGCGCGATCCGCATGCGCCGCTCGAACTCACCGGTCAGAAGCCGACGCCGGAGGAGATCGAATATGCGGACTTTGCACTCGGCACACCGCATTATGTTTTGTCGAAAAGCCTGGACAAGGTTCAGTGGGCCAACAGCCGCATTGTCCGCGACAGCGCAGAGATCGAGCGATTGCGTCACGCGCCGGGCCGGACGATCTACGTGGTCGGCGGCGCGCGAACGGTCTCAAGCCTGTTGGATGCGGGGCTGATCGATGAGCTGCGTCTCACCATTCACCCGCTGGTGGTGGGAAACGGCAAGGCTTTGTTCGATACGATCGCCCGGCGCCATGCCGTCGAACTGAAGGAAGTGAAGCAGGTCAATGGCAAGGCCTGCCTGATCTACAAGGCCGGCGGACAGGGAACCTGAAGCGCCAGAGCCGCGGTTAAGAGGCGTCCGACGCCGGGGCGCCACATCGCCGGTCTCAGCCGACGAAGCTCGCTGCCAATTTCTTCGGTGCTTTCTCCCGCCAGGCGGCGACCAGCCGCCCGGTGAGGCTCTGGTCGTCGATCGCCGAAAGCCGGACAAGCATGGCCGGCCAGCCCCGGTAGTGGTCGGTCTCAAAATAGAGGCCGGGGTCGAGCTCCAGCAGCATGTCCTTTTCGTCAAGCGCGCACATGACAACGAGGGTCTCGTCATCCTTCATGCGCGCGAAGCTCTTGTCCTTCACCAGGAGTGCCGGCGTGCCGTAGGAGGTTCCGACGGAAATCTCGGGCAGGCCGGCGGCTTTCGCCAGTTTGACGACGCGCGCGAAATTAAGGTCAAGGTCCTCGCCCATCGAGGAAGCATAACACATTACAACTGGCCGTCAGCGGCCGCCTTGCTGCAGGCCATCGCGGCACTCGGCCACGCGTGGCCAGGGCCAGCCGGGAAACGGCAGGTCGCCGAGCGCGCGTTCGTCCATACGCTCGAGATCCGGATGCTGCAGCGGATCGTGCACCCATTCGACTGTCGTATCGGACTTCCGGTTTTCCGGGGTCTTGAGTGAGGTCAGTGCCGAAAGAAACTTCAACATGGCGGACCATCCTTTCGATGCCTGGATGATCTGCCTGTCCCGTGTTCTTTTCAATTGAGAATGGCGCCGATAGGGTTTAGGAAAACTATATGAGAGACCTGAGTTCCGTCCATCTCAACGGGTTGCGCGCAGTCGAGGCCGCCGGTCGACTGGGTTCCCTGGCGGCTGCCGCCGAAGAGCTTGGCGTGACACCGGGCGCTGTCAGCCAGCAGATCTCAAAGGCCGAGGCCCAGCTTGGCCGCGTGCTGTTCGAGCGCACGCCACGAGGCCTGGCGCCAACCGATTTCGGCCAGCGCTTTCTTGTGCGGCTCACCAACGCTTTTTCTGAACTGGCGGAAGCGGTGTCCTCGGCCCGTCGTCGTGACGAGTCGGTGCTGACGATCTCGGTGGCGCCGGTCTTTGCCGCACGATGGCTGGTCTACCGGTTGAACCGCTTCGCCGAGCGCCATCCGGACATTCGCCTGCGCATCGACGCGACGACGAAGCTCGTCAATCTCGATACGTCCGACGTCGACGTCGGCATAAGGGTCGGGACCGGGGCGTGGGCGGGCGTCAGATCAGAGCCGCTGTTGCAGCAGGAGGTTTTCCCGGTCTGCTCGCCGGCGATGGCGGAAGGTCTGCGCAAGCCTGCAGATATTCTAAAACTGCCCGCCGTCATCGACGGCCATTCGATGTTCAGCTGGGAGGTGTGGCTGCGCGAGGTGGGCCTGTCGGGCGCCGAAATGAGCGTGCGCCATACGTTCAACGAAGCGTCGCTGGTGCTCGACGCGGCGATTTCCGGTCAGGGGGTAATGCTCGCCTGGCAGACGCTCGCCGGTTTCGCCGTCACCCAGGGCAGCCTGGTCGTGCCTTTCGGCGTGCGCGCCACAACCGGGTATGGCCATTACTTCGTCAGTTCTCCGTCCCGGCGCGAAAGCAAGGCCGCCGCCGCCTTCAAGCGCTGGGTCCGGGACGAGGTGGAGGAGGGGATGCGGCTGCTCGACGTCAAGGCGCCGCGTGTGAAATACAACGCGGCGACGATGAACTGACGTTCCTGTGCGGCCGTGATAGCTCCAGCCGGTCTACTCGGCCGATTCCGCCAGGCGCGTGTCCATCATCTCCTTGAAGGCCGGCCGCTGATGGCAGCGGGCGAGCCAGGCGGCGACGCGGGGATATTTCTCGAAAAGCTGCGTCTGGCTCATGGCGTAGCGGAAGACCTCCGCAAGGTTGAGGTCGGCCACGGTGAAGCGGTCGCCGACGAGATAGTCCCGCCCCTCAAGATGGCCGCTCAAGTGGGCGAAGACCTTGTCGAGCGCCTTGGCGCATCGGCTGATCGTCGCCTTGCCATCCTCGGTTTCTTCCGCGCCATAGTCGTAGGTGAGGATGATCTGGACGGCGTGCGGTTCGACCTCGGTCGCCGCCCACATGGTCCAGTTGCCCATCAGGCCTTCCTCGGCGATATCGGCGGGCGAAAGCGGGCCGCCATACTTGCGCGCGAGGTAGAGGTTGTTGGCAAGCGATTCCGTCAGCACCACGCCGTCGTCCTCGATCGCCGGAATGAGCCCCATCGGGTTGACCGCGAGAAATGCCGGCGATTTCGTGTTGATCGGCGCGTCGGCGGCAAGCGGATCGGCAACCCGGCGCGCCTGGACGACGGGCACGGATTTGAACGGGATACCCAGCTCCCGCGCCATCCAGTAATTGCGCGATGCGCGCGAGCGATAGACCCCATAGATCGTCAGCATGTCGAACTCCTCCCGTCGTTGCCGTGTGTTCGTCCTAGGCGAGTGCGCGCTTGGGTGAAAGCCGGTGACGCTGATATCACGCATGAAATGTTTTGATGGGGCGTGCGGCGCATTGCCCGCTTGCCTTTGTCGTCGGCGGACTTTAGCTGTTGGCCTCGATATCGGGGGCATATTTGGCACGACGGTTTCTGGGAGATCGCTTGACGGATCTGGCGGCGCGCATGCTCTGCGCGCTGGTTCTTGTCGTGTCGGCGCTCGTTCAGCAGCCTGCCGCTGCCATGCCGGTCGCGCCGGACATGGCCGCCTACGTGCTTCCAGACGGCACGCTTGCGGACCTCTGCCTCAGCGACCACGGTGATGCGGATGGCAAAGGCGGCACGAAATGCCACGGATGCCAGTCCTGCTGCCTGGTTGCGCCGGGCGCCCTGCCGACCGCCTATCGGGTCTCCGCCCCGCCACGAACATCTGCAGTGCTGTCGTGTCTTCAATCCCGCGAGCTTGTGCTCGTCCGCTCCGTTCTCTTGACCGGTGCCGGGCCCAGGGCGCCGCCACCAGCCTTCTCCGCCTGATGTCCGCTTGACGGTTTCCCGATCGGGAGCCGTCCAGACCCTCAAGAGGCGAAGTCGCGCGCAGTGCGGTCTTCCCCGGAGAAAACCATGACAACCGCATCCTTTACCGGCGCCGCCGTGCCGCCGGTTGCCGCAGAGCGCGGCATCTCGCTCTATCGCGCCATCTGGCGCTGGCACTTCTTCGCCGGCCTGCTGGTCATTCCCTTCATGATCAGCCTTGCCGTGACTGGCGGGCTCTATCTCTTCAACGACGAGATCGACGATACCGTCTTTGCCTATCGCAATATTGTGCCCGTTGCTGCCGAACGGATGTCGCCGTCGGCAATCGTCGCCACCGCCGTGGAGTCGGTGCCCGGCAGCGCCGCCGTCTCCTACCGCACGCCGGCCGATGCGGATCGCTCCGCGCGTGTGACGGTTGGCATCGGCAAGGCCCGCATGCTGGTCTTCGTCGATCCCTACACCGGCGCCATCCTTGACCGCATCGCGCCGTCGGAGGAGTTCAACCAGGTGGTCGAAGACCTGCACAGCCTCGACTACTTCGGCAAGTCCGTCGAGACGATCATCGAGATCGCCGCGGGTTTTGCGATCCTGCTTGTCTTTACAGGGATCTATCTCTGGTGGCCGCGCCAGCAGGCCGGTGGCGTGCTGACCGTGCGCGGCACGCCGAAGCGACGTGTCTTCTGGCGTGATCTTCATGCCGTTACCGGCATCGGCGCAGGCGTACTGATCGTCTTTCTAGCCTTTTCCGGCCTCCTGTGGTCCGGCTACTGGGGCGCTTCCGTCAACGGCAAGCTGACGACAATGGGGCTCGGCTATCCGGTCCAGCTTTGGGATGACGTTCCGACGTCGACTAAGGTTTCGACGGACGTCCTGCCCAAGGCCAACTGGCTGATGGAGAACGCCCCGGTTCCGACATCGGACCTTGAAGCCTCAAGCGGCGCCATCGGCGTCGATCGCGCGGTCGAGATTGCCGATGCCGCCGGCATGCTGCCGGGCTACGAGCTCGCGATCCCGTCGGATGAGAGCGGCGTCTATACGGCCGCGATCTTTCCGGCCGATCTGGCGCGGGAGCGCACCATCCATATCGACCAGTACTCCGGCAAGCCGCTCGTCGATATCGCCTTCGGCGACTATCCGGCGCTTGGAAAGGCGATCGAATGGAGTATCAACGTGCACAAGGGGCAGGAGTGGGGACGCTTCAACCAGCTGCTGATGCTGTCTGCCTGCATCGCCATCGTGCTCGTTTCGGTTTCGGCCGTCGTCATGTGGTGGAAGCGCCGTCCGACTGGACGCATCGGCGTACCGCCGATGCCGCCGAAACGCAGCGTCTATGCCGGCCTGTGGCTGATGGCGATCCTGTTCGGGCTTGCCTTTCCGCTGACCGGACTTGCGATCGTCGTCATGGTGGTTGCCGACCAACTGCTGATGCTCGTTCCCCAGGCGCGCCGGCGCCTCTCCTGAAGAAACAGATGGGGGTGGCCGGTCCGCCCCCATCTTTGGGCTCTTGAAACTTGGCGATTGCAACCTCTGCACGATTTTTCTACAAGTTATTTAGGAAGGGCTAACTCTTGCTCGTCTAACGTGAAGTGGGGAAAGATCGACCAGCGACGCGGCGAAGCGCGTCGGGAGGCCTTGCTTGGCGAAGAACACGTCCCGCAATCCACGATACGCTGCCTTGAACGCCGGCGGCAACGAGGACACACGGCGCCTGATTGCGGCCAGCACCCGGCTGGCGGAGGAGGTGGCGCGGATCTTTCCGAGCGAGCCAGACATCGCAGACCGCCACTACTGGTTGGAAACGATGATCAATCACGTGCCCGACTACATCTATGCCAAGGATGTCGAGGGGCGGTTTCTCATTGCCAACCAGGTGACCGTTGCCGACAACGGGCTTGAGGCGCTGAAGGACATCGTCGGCAAGACCGATTTCGATCTCCACCCGCCGCAGATGGCCAAGGCGATCGCCGACATCGAGCGGCGCGTGATCGAGACCGGCGAGCCGATCTTCGGCATCGAGGAGCGCGCGATCGTCAGCAAAGGCCGCGATCGCTGGCTGATGACCTCGAAGGTGCCGCTGCGCAACAAGCGCGGCAAGATCGTCGGCGTCGTCGGCGTGTCGCGCGATATTTCCGATCGCAAGGCGGCCGAGCGCCTGCTCGAAGGCCAGGCCCGCCTGCTTGAGATGATCGCCAAGGGGCGGCCGCTCGACGAGTTCTTTCGCGACATGATCCTGCTGATCGAGGCGCTGATGCCTGGGATCAAGGGCTCGGTGCTGCTTTTGTCGGCCGACGGCCGCTATCTCTTCCACGGTGCAGCGCCAAGTCTGGAAGAAAGCTATTGCCAGACGATCCACGGCGTCGAGATCGGCCCCAAAATGGGGTCGTGCGGGACCGCCGCCTGGCTGGGCGAACAGGTGATCGTCTCGGACATTCTGGTCGATCCGCTCTGGGACGACTACCGCGAGCTCGTGCGCCCCTATGGCTTCCGCTCCTGCTGGTCGACGCCGATCCATTCGCGCGAGCGCAAGGTGCTTGGTACCTTCGCGCTCTATTCCGGCTCTGTCTGCGTGCCCGACGACGGGCAGAAGGAGCTGATCGCGATGGCGGCGCATCTCGCCGGTATCGCCATCGAGCGCAAGCAGGCGGAAGATCGCATCAGCTTCATGGCGCACCACGACGCGCTGACGGGCCTGCCGAACCGGGCCCTGTTTGAAGAGCAGGTCGCCGAGGCCCTCGAAGTGTTGCGTGGCACTGGCCAATGGGCCGTGCTTGCCTTCCTTGACCTCGACAATTTCAAGCTGGTCAACGACACGCTTGGCCATGCCGCCGGCGACGAGTTGCTGAAGGTCACCGCCGCGCGCATGCGGGCCTCGGTGCGCAAGTCCGACATGGTCGTGCGGGTGGGTGGGGATGAGTTCATCCTGCTCCTGAATGGGCTTCCGTGCGAGCGTGACATCGTGCTTGCGCGGCTGGAGGACATCCGCCGGGCGGTCGCAGCGCCCATGCAGATCGAGGGGCGCAGCCTCCAGGTCACCTGCAGCATGGGTGTCGCCTGTTTCCCCAATCAAGGCAGCACGGTCGGCGAACTGCTCGCCAATGCCGATATGGCGATGTATCGCGCCAAGGAACTCGGCCGCAACAATCTGCAGGTTTTCACCGAGGAAATGGCCGCCAAGGCGCATGAGAAGCTGCGGCAGCAGGAAGAGTTGCGCAGCGCACTCGCCCGGGAGGAGTTTTTCCTGCAGTTTCAGCCTCAGATGAACCTTGCCACGGGCCGCGTCTTTGCGGCCGAGGCGTTGTTGCGCTGGCACCATCCGGAGCGAGGCACGATCTCGCCGGCAGACTTCATTCCGCTGGCCGAGGAAACCGGGCTGATCGTGCCGATCGGCGATTGGGTGCTTCGCGCCGCCTGTCGCCAGGCGAGAGCCTGGCAGGATAGCGGCATGCCGTCGATGATTGTCAGCGTCAACGTATCGGCGCGTCAGTTCCGCGAGCGCAACTGGGCTGGCCATGTCGCACAGATTCTGGCCGAAACGGAGCTTGACCCCTCCTGCCTTGAACTGGAGCTGACCGAGAGCCTGATCATGCAGGATGTTCCAGGTGCCATCGCGACCATGCACGAACTGCAGACGATCGGGGTGCATTTGGCGATCGACGATTTCGGCACCGGCTATTCAAGTCTGAGCGCGCTCAAGCGTTTCCCGGTGCGCCGACTGAAGATCGACCGCTCCTTCGTCGCCGATATCCCGGCCGATCTCGATGACAAGGCCATTACCGCCGCGATCATCTCGCTGGCGCAGAACCTCGGGCTGCGGGTCATTGCCGAAGGTGTGGAAACGCAGGCCCAGGTGGAATTCCTGCGGCAAAGCGGCTGCGACGAGATTCAGGGTTACTTCTTCAGCCGGCCGCTGTCCGCACCGGATTTCGAGGCATTGATGCGTCAGCCGCGGTTCGCAATCCACAGCGTTTGAGCCTTCGAAGCCCGCGGCGCAAGCTTCGTTCCAGCCGTAAATGCAAGCATCGCCCCGATCCGTGGGGGCTGTGCGTAGCATTTCGTTAAGCAAATTCATGCAGCACTCCTCAAGCCGCACTCAAGCCCCCAGAGTTCGATGTCCTCTTCAGTCCTTTTTTCCCGCCGCCAGTTTCTTCGCACCTCCGGGGTGGCGCTCGCCTCTGCCGGTCTTGCAAGCTGCACCTCGTCGATGAACACGGACGTCTTTCGTTATGAGACGGCGCCGGTCTATCGCAATCCTGCCCTCGAGGGCCGTTTCGCCGATCCGCGTGGCGAGGGCGTCTATGACAGGGCGATCGGGGAGGGGCCGCTGCCGACCGGGCTGCCGCCGCAGGGCCTCTACGTTTCGGACATCTATGCCAGCGTCAGTGACGGCGGCTATCAGGTCCCGGAAATCCCCTACCGCCAGATCGACGCCCGCTTCTATCGCCAGGAAGTCAGCGATCCCTTCGGCGAACAGCCCGGCACGATCGTCGTCGATACCGGCGACCGCTATCTCTATCTGATCCAGCCGGGAGGCCGGGCGCTGCGATATGGGGTCGGCCTCGGTCGGGAAGGGTTCGCATGGTCCGGTCGAGGCGTGATCCAGTGGAAACAAAAATGGCCGCGCTGGACCCCGCCCGACAGCATGGTCGCCCGCCAGCCGCAGTTGAAACCCTATGCGGCAAGCAACGGCGGCATGGCGCCGGGACTCAACAATCCATTGGGCTCGCGCGCGCTCTACATTTTCCAGAACGGCCAGGACACGCTTTATCGCGTGCACGGCACGCCGGAATGGAAGTCGATCGGCAAGGCCGTGTCGTCGGGCTGCGTGCGTATGCTCAACCAGGATGTGATGGATCTTTACGATCGCGTGCGCGGCAAGGCGCCGATCCTTGTCATCTGATCACGGAACGGCAGGGTCCGTCCCGCGTGGCGTCTTCGTACGTCGCGATCAGTCTCCGTGTCCGGAGCTCAGCTGACGCGTCAATTGATGCAGCGTCTCGCGGATTTCTCCCGCCTCTTCCAGGCTGCAACCCGATGCCTTGCCGATGTCCGCGAGAATGCCGAAGGCTTCGTTCTTCAGCTTCAGGCCCTTTTCCGTCAGCCGCACGATCACCTGCCGCTCGTCGCCCGGATCCCGTTGTCGCCCGACATAACCTGCCGCCTCCAGCCGCTTCAACAGCGGCGACAGGGTTCCTGAATCCAGTCCGATCTCCTCGCCGATGCGCTTGACGGTCATTTCGTCCTGTTGCCAGAGCGCCAGCAGCACGAGATATTGCGGATAGGTGAGGCCGAAACGATCGAGCAGTGGCTTGTAAGCGCGGTTGAAGGCGTGCGCCGCCGAATAGACGGCAAAACACAGCTGCTTGCCGAGCGCCAGTGCCTCCTCCGGGAGGTCGGGAAGTTGTGCTGTCTTGTTCGCCATCCCCGCATTCTCGCGCAAAGCAGCGGAAAATGCAATTTGCAAAATTAATTTGCGTACAATTGAATTTTGCGCTATCTAACTTCGCATCCCATTGCAAACCGTAAAGGAGAACGCCAATGCCCATTCTTTATCGCACCACTGCTTCCGCAACCGGCGGCCGCGCTGGCCAGGCCAAGAGCGCCGATGGCGTCCTCGATGTGACCCTCACCGTGCCGAAGGAACTCGGCGGCGACGGCGCACGCGGCACCAATCCCGAGCAACTCTTTGCTGCCGGCTATTCGGCCTGCTTCCTCGGCGCGCTGAAGTTCGTCGCCGGCAAGGAAAAGGTAAAGCTTCCGGAAGACACGACCGTGACGGGAACCGTCGGCATCGGCCCGCGCGAGGATGGCACCGGCTTTGGTATCGACGCGGCCCTGCAGATCTCCTCGCCGGGCGTTGACAAGGCCGTTCTCGAAGACCTGGTCCAGAAGGCCCACATCGTTTGCCCCTACAGCCATGCGACTAAGGGCAACATCGACGTCAAGCTGACGGTCGCCTGAGGCAGCCGCACCTGAAACGGCAAAAGCCCGGCGGATGTTTCCGCCGGGCTTTTGCGTTGAAAGAGGGGGCCGCATTCGCGATCTGTCGCGCATGAGAGTTTGGCCTGTCTGGAACCGCGTCGACGCTCTCGGCGTTTTAGGGGCAGGAGAACACTCGAATGATCGCTGCACCGAAAACCATCAGACCCAGAGGCGCGCGCGCGAAGCGCGACCTCGAATGCCAGTTTGCGATCCGTGAAGAATTCGACCTGCTGACCGATCTCGCCGAGCGGTTGGGGTGGCATTGCGACGAGATCGCGCTCGGCCTCCTGGAACTGGTCGAGGATTATGTTTCGGTAAGCCGCTCCGGTCTGACGCGGGGCGCGCTGCCAGGCAGCTTGTCACCAGCGAGCAAAACGCGCCATTGACGCCGACCCATCTGCGTCTCTGCGTCAAGCCTTTTTCAGGAATTCGGTGCGCAGCACCAGCCCCTTGATCTTTTCGACCCGGCACTCGACTTCGTCGGGGTTGTCGGTCAGGCGAATGCCCTTGACAACAGTCCCGCGCTTCAGCGTTGTCGATGTTCCCTTGACCTTCAGATCCTTGATCAGGGTGACGTTGTCGCCATCCGCAAGGATGGCGCCGTTCGAGTCCTTTACGTCCACGATGATGTTCCTTTCTAAATGAAGACGCGCCCCGATCGTAACCGGAGCGCGCGTGAATGTCCGACCTGCTTTGTCGCAGGTCACATCGATTATCGGCGGCTGAGGCTGCCGAGGATGCCGCGCACCAGCGCTCTGCCGACCTGGGTGGCGACGGTTCTTGCGACCGATTTCATCGCCGCTTCGACGACTGTCTCGCGCTGATAGCCGGAACTGCGCGGGCGGGCCTGCTTGCCCGCCGGGGCCGCCGGCTCATCATCGCCGAAGCCGGGCAATGTCCAGCCGCTGCCGCCGGTATTGGCCTGGGTCGTCTGTTGTTCGGCCTCGGCCTGCGCATCGGCCGCCTTCTTGGCGCGGGCGGTGAGCATTTCATAGGCCGACTCGCGGTCGAAATCCTCATCGTAAAGGCCGCGCACCGGGCTGACATCCATGACCTTCTGCCGCTCGGCTTCGGTCAACGGGCCGACGCGCGACTGCGGCGGGCGCACGAGCGTGCGCTCGACCATCGAGGGTGCACCCTTGCCTTCGAGCGTGGAGACCAGCGCCTCGCCGGTGCCGAGATTGGTGATCACGGTGGCGCAGTCGAATTCAGGGTTCGGGCGGAAGGTGTCGGCGGCCGTCTTCACCGCCTTCTGGTCGCGCGGGGTATAGGCACGCAGCGCATGCTGCACGCGGTTGCCGAGCTGGCCAAGCACCGTGTCCGGCACGTCGAGCGGGTTCTGGGTGACGAAGTAGACGCCCACACCCTTGGAGCGGATGAGGCGCACCACCTGCTCGACGCGCTCGATCAGCGCCTTCGGCGCGTCGTTGAAGAGCAGATGCGCCTCGTCGAAGAAGAACACCAGCTTCGGCTTGTCCGGGTCGCCGACCTCAGGCAGCTCCTCGAACAGTTCCGAAAGCAGCCAGAGCAGGAAGGTGGCATAGAGGCGCGGGTTCATCATCAGCTTGTCGGCGGCGAGAACCGAAATCGCGCCACGCCCGTCATTGGTCGTGCGCATGATGTCGGAGATCTTCAGCGCCGGCTCGCCGAAGAAATGCTGGGCGCCCTGCTGTTCGAGGATCAGGAGCTCGCGCTGGATCGAGCCGACCGACGCCTTGGAAATGAAGCCGTACTGGTTGGAAAGCGCGCTGGCATTCTCACCCATGTAGTTGAGCAGCGCCTGCAGGTCTTTCAGGTCGAGCAGCGGCAACCCACCCTGATCGGCAATCTTGAAGGCGATGTTGAGCACGCCTTCCTGCGCGTCCGTCGCATTCATCAGCCGTGACAGGAGCAGGGGGCCCATCTCGGACATGGTTGTGCGGACGCGGTGGCCCTTTTCGCCATAGAGGTCCCAGAAGATCACCGGGAATTCCTGGAACTCGTAGGGATTGGTTGGCAGGCCGATCTGTTCGGCGCGCTTGGTGATGAAGTCCTTGGGCTCGCCGATCGCGCCGATGCCGGAGAGATCACCCTTGACGTCGGCACAGAAAACCGGAACGCCGGCATTGGCAAAGCCTTCGGCGAGAATCTGCAAGGTGATGGTCTTGCCGGTACCAGTCGCGCCGGTGATCAGGCCATGGCGGTTGCCGAATTTGAGCTCCAGGTACTCGCCCTTGTTGATCGAATCATCAGGCTTGCGGCTGGCGCCGATAAAGAGCTTGCCTTCTTCCAACATGTGGGCTTCATCTCCGTTTTATCAATGAAAGCGGGCGGTTCGCGGTTCCCCGCAAGTGCCCGTCATCGAAATGTGGCTGGCTCTATGTTATAGGTGGTGCGCTTGCGCCCGGCAACAAGACTGTGTCAGCCTGCAACCGGAAAGGTGACGCGGATATCGCGGGCCATCCGCTGCCTTGCCATCAACTTGGCGCGGTGAAGCCTTAGTGTTCCGATGGTGGCGCCAAGGCCAAAAACGGACGAGCAAAACCGGTGTCGTCGGGCCGTTCGCAGCTTGTCATCGCCGATATGATCATTTACCTTGACGTCAACGTCAAAAATCCAAGTGAGGGAGTTTTTCCATGAATGAACTGGTCACGCGCGTCGCTGAGAATGTCGGCATCGAGCCGGCGACGGCCGAAAAGGCTGTCGGCATGATTCTCGGCTTCCTGCAGCGCGAAGCCGCTGACGGTCCGGTTGCGCAGATGATCGAAGCGATCCCGGGCGCCTCCGACCTCATCGCCCAGTACAATGGCGAAGGGTCGGGTGGCGGCGGCCTGCTCGGCGGCCTGATGTCGGCCATCGGCGGCGGCGGCGTCATGGCACTCGGCCAGCAGCTGATGAGCCAGGGCCTCGGCATGGGCGAAATCACCGGCCTTGCCAAGGAAACCATTGCATTTGCCAAGGAAAAGGCTGGCGCCGACGTCGTCGACGAAGTCGTCGCCTCTGTTCCGGGCCTCAGCCAGTTCGTCTGATCGCAGGCACGGTCGCCTTGAATACCGAACCCACCGGTGGCAAGCCGGTGGGTTTTTCTTTGCCGCATCGTTCGACCGGTGGCTTCAGGGCTGCTGCGCTTTGGTTCGCAGCCTTCGTTCGAGTGTTGCTGAAAGCACAATGAAGATCAGGGCGCCGGTGCCTATAAATGCGGCGCCGGAGGACCAGCCGTAACGCTCGATCGCGGTCCCGACCGCAACGGGACCGACGAGCTGTCCCAGATTGCTGCCCTGCATCAAAAGCCCCATCGCCAACGGTGCAAGGGCCGGACGGGGCGAGAGGATCGGAACCGTCGAGATCAGCGTTGCGGGGATCATGCCGCCGATCGCCGAAAACAGGATGCAGAGCGCGAGCATCAGGTGCCCGCCCGACTGGCCGAGGAAGATCCATAGCCCGAAGACACCCATCAGCACCGCGGCGGTCGCCACGACCCGGCCGCGCGCAAAGCCGTGCGACAGCAGATGACCGGCTGTCAGATTGCCGATCACATTGACCAGCGTGATGATCGCGCCAAGAACCCCGACTGTCCCGAGCGAGAGATGCAGGCGCTCGACCAGAAGGATCGGCAGGAAGCTGAAAAGCGTGAAGGTCATCAGGCTGTAGAGCGAGAACATCACGAAGATGAGGATCGGCCCGGCGCTCGCAAGTGTTTCCTTCACGTCGTCTCGCAAACTGCCGACGACCTGCAGCATTGCACGAGGCGCAGACACTGAAACGACGATCGACAGCAGGCTTGCGAGCGTGATCAGCCCGTTGCTCCACCAGATCGCATGCCAGCTGGGAAAGAGCGGGCCGGTCAGCATGGCGGTCGCCATGCCGGCCGGCATGAAGCAGCTCCACAGGGCAAAGACGAGATCGCGCCGGTCGGCGGCGACGAGCCGCATCAGAATGGCCGGCCCGGCCACGACGACGAGCAGGAAACCGAAGCCCTCGATGATGCGTGAAAGCAGAAGCAGGGTGAAGGTCTGGCTTGCCGCGCCCAGGAAGCTGCCGAGCGCAAGCATCGCCATCCCGACCCCAAGCAAGCGGCGATCGCCGATGGCTGCGACGATCGCACCTGCTGGCATGCCGCCGACGACACCGACGACGGCAAAGACGGAGGTGACCCAGCCGAGCGTCGCCAGATCGATGCCGAGGTCGGCCTGCAGCATGGGGCCGGCAATCAGCCCCTTGCCGACCTGCATCGCGGCGACGATGCCGGCGATAACGACAGCCGTAACGCCAACCCAATCGGTCCTGTGCCGGACCGGCGCGCTTGCGGCATTCATCACGCGGTCTCCATCACCCGCGCGCGCCCGGCGACCAGTGCTGCCGCCAGTTCCGCGACGTGACGGCCCTGAAAGCGCGCGCCCTCGAGCTCGTTCTGGCTCGGCTGGCGGTCGCCGCCGTTGCCGTCATCGGCCAGCGTCGATGCGCCATAAGGCGATCCGCCGGTGATTTCGTCCATGCGCATCTGGCCCTTGAAGCTGTAGGGAAGGCCAGTGATCACCATGCCGAGATGCAGGAGCACCGTGTGGGTGGCGACGATGGTCGTTTCCTGGCCACCGTGCTGGCTGCCGGTCGAGGTGAAGACGCTGCCGATGCGCCCGACGAGCGCATCGCGGGCCCACAGGCCGCCCGCCTGGTCGAGAAAGTTCTTCATCTGGGCCGCCATGTTGCCGAACCGCGTCGGCGTACCGATGATGATCGCGTCATAGTCGGGCAGCTCAGCGACCGTCGCGATTGGCGCCTCCTGATCGCGCTTGTAACCGGCCCTGACGGCGACGGCTTCGGGCACGATTTCCGGAACGCGCCTGAGGGCGACGCTGGCGCCGGCTGCGCGGGCACCTTCGGCGACCGCCTTGGCCATGGTCTCGATGTGGCCGTAGGAGGAATAGTAGAGGACGAGCACCTTGGTCATCTCATTTTCTTTCTGCTTGTAGATTGCGGGTCACAGAAAAGATGGGTGCTTTTTCCGATCTGTTGGAGTGATATAAATTTCATCAATCTGATCTACGGAATCGATCATGTTGGATGCCCTGACACTTGACCAGATGCGCACGTTCGTGACCGTTGGCGAAAGCGGTAGTTTCCGCGGCGGCGCGGCCAGGCTCTCGCGGGTGCAGTCTGCCGTCAGCCATGCCATCGCCAATCTGGAAGCGCAGCTTGGCGTCGCCCTGTTCGATCGCTCGGGCCACAGGCCTGTGCTGACTCCGGAAGGGCAGGCGTTGCTCGCAAACGCCCGCGACATCCTGTTGCGTGTCGATGCGATGCGCGCCCGCGCGCGTGGACTCGGTGAGGGTATCGAGCTCGAACTCTCGCTGATCGTCGACACGCTGTTTCCGGTGGAGGCCATCGGCGCGGCACTGACGGACATGCGCAGCACCTATCCCAATGTCTCGATCCGGCTTGCGGTCGCGCCGCTCGGCGGGCCGCTTGACGGTCTCGTCGAGCGGCGGTTTACCTTGGGTATCACCGTGGGCGAGGATTTTCGCGACCCGGCCATCGCGCGCCGGGCACTGACCACCGTCGGGATCGTGGCGGTCGTCGCAGCACATCACCCGCTGGGCCGGCGTGCCGGCGGTGGCGCACTTGAGAACGCCGAGCTTGCCGACCATCTGCAGATCGTCCTGTCCGATCCGTCGCAGCGAACCACGGGGCGTGATTTCGGCGTGCTGTCGCCGCAGACCTGCCGCGTCAACAGCCAGGACACCAAACACGCGATGATCCGCTCGGGCCTGGGTTGGGGTCGCTTGCCTTTCTGGCAGGTTGAACGGGACCTCGACGAAGGAAGGCTGGTGCGCATGCCGACGGCAGCACTCGGGCGCAACAGCCAGGTTGGCGCCGAAGCCTACCTGATCCACCGCATCGACGAGCCGCTCGGGCCTGCCGCCCGCGTCTTTGGCGAGGCGCTTGCGCGGCTTTGCCGCTAGAGCGGCGTGCGTTCATACGAACGCACAAAGGAAGCCCTAGGAAGAACGGCGGCCGGCCGCGGCGAAAACCAGCGTGAAGATCACGAGCACGACACCGACGCCGATCGGGCCGGCGACGGGGGTGATGAAATTCATCAAGGCGCCGGTTGCGCCGGATCCGGCGGCACTGCCGGCGGCATAGGCAAGCGAGAAAGCGGCGCTGCCGGCGACGAGCATGCTGCCGCGGTATTCTTCCCCGAGCATGGTGAGCGCCGCCGTATAGAGCGCGAAGCTGGCCGCGCCGATGAAGGCGAACGTCAAAAGCAATGCGACGTCGGACGAAAGGAAAGGCACAAGCAGGTAGCCCGTGGCGGCGACCGCCGCTGCCGAGACGGCCACTCTTCGCCGCGGCAGCCGATCGAGCAGCACGCCGATGAAGGGCTGCGCGAGCGCCGTCGGTATGGCGAGCGCGGTGACACTGAGGGCCGCAAACGCCTGGCTGTGTCCGGTCTTGACGAAGTAGACGGGCATCGCCGAGATCGCCGCGATATCGGCGAAGCCGAACATCAGCACCATCAGGATCAGGATCGGCGCCTTCTTGAAAAAGGAAAAGAGGTCGCGCGTCGACGAGGGCTCGGGCCGCGTGCGCGCGCCCATGGTCAGAAGCCCGGTGAGGAAGGCGACGAGCGCGATATAGATGGCCAGAAGCGCAAAGCCGAGGCCGCCGCTGGTTCCGAGCAACGGAATTGCAAGCGGGCCGGCAGCAAATCCGCCGCACATGCCGGCGCCGTAAAGGCCGGAGACGCGGCCGCGCAGCCGGTCCGGGCAGGCGGTGTTCAGCCAGGCTTCGCCGAGCATGAACACCAGGCTCACGAAGAAACCGAGCGCAAAGCGGGCGACAAACCAGATGGCGAGTTCGGAGGTGGAAGCAAGAGTGGCAAGGCAGATGGAGCAGCCGATGAGGCTCGCGATGATCAGCCTGTCGGCCGAGGCGAGCCGGGTCAACCGGCCAAGAAGCAGGGTCGCCGCACCGAGTCCGGCGGCAAAGGCCATGGCATTGAGCCCGATCACGCCGGCGGAAACACCGCGGCTTTCGAGCGAGAGCGAGATCAGCGGATAGGTGAGGCCCTGCGCGACGGAGAACGCGGTGACACCGAGAACCACGGCGACGATCGCCGGCCAGTCGGGGGCAAAGTCTATCGCCTCAGCATCCTGTAACGACATCGCCCCCTCCCTCTGATCGGTGTCTTTGAGGCGATGTCCATAGCCTATCCGCCGCCGGCTGCAAATGGACCGGCGGCGAATTGATCAGCGCTGACAGCGCTGCCGGGCGTGTAGCGACCTCAGGCGGCCTTGTCCCAGACGGGCGCCAGTCCCTCCGGGTTGACGATCCGTCCGTCGGGACGCGCCAGCGCGTGGATGGCAGCCATCTCGCCATCGCCGAGCGCGAAGTCGAAGATCGCGAAATTCTCCTTGAGCCGATCGATGGTCGCGGTCTTGGAAAGCGTGATCACGTCCTTCTGCTGCACCAGCCAGCGCAGCGTCACCTGGGCGGCGGTCTTGCCGTGGCGCGCGCCGATCTCCTTCAGGAGCGGATCGTTCGGCACCTTGCCGTTCGCCATCGCATAATAGGCGGTGATCGACATGCCGTGCTTGCGGGCGGTCTCAAGCACCTTGGTCTGGTCGAGATAGGGATGATATTCGACCTGGTTGGTGGCGATCGGCGCGTCGCTGAGCTTCACGGCCTCTTCCATCTGGGCGGTGTTGAAGTTGCTGACGCCGATGTGGCGGACCTTGCCGGCCTTGTGCACCTCGTTGAGTGCGCCGATGCGCTCGGCCATCGGCACGTCGCTGCCGCCCGGCCAGTGCAGGAGAAGCAGATCGACGTGATCCGTCTTCAACTTTTTCAGGCTCTCGTCGACGGAGGCGAGGAAATCGCGGTGTGTGTATTTGTCGACCCAGACCTTTGTGGTGAGGAAGATGTCGGCGCGCGAAACGCCCGACATGTGGATGGCTTCACCGACCTCGGCTTCGTTGCCGTAGATCTGGGCCGTGTCGACGTGGTGGAAGCCGAGCTTCAGCGCCTCGGGCAGGACGCGCAGCACGTCGGCGCCGGGCATGCGGAAGGTGCCGAAGCCGAGCGCCGGAATGTTGGCGCCGTTGGAATTGACGGAATGCATGGCGGGTAACTCCTTGTATTTGGCATTATCAGGCGTGCGCCCGGCCGCACCGGCCGGGCGTGAAAAGAACGATGCTATAGGTGGTCTTCGGACCCCGTTGTTCAAGCCACCTGGTAGGTGGCCCCGGTCCGACGATCAAGAGCGCCACTCACGAGGGTCAGAAGCAATGCGGCGGCAACCAGCAGGGCGCCGATGAGAGGTGTCACGCCAAGGCCGAGCGGCGAGGCGACGATAACGCCGCCAAGCCAGGCGCCGACGGCGATGCCGAGGTTGAAGGCCGCAATGTTGAGGGCGGATGCGACATCGACGGCGCCCGGGCGATACTGCTTGGCGAGCTGCACCACATAGAGCTGCAGACCCGGCACGTTGGCAAAGGACAGGAAGCCGAGGGCGGCGAGCGTGATCAGCGTGAGCACCGGCGACGGCGCCGTGAAGGTGAAGAGGACCAGCACGGCCGCCTGCGCCAGGAACAGTCCGACAAGAGCCTTGACCGGGTCACGGTTGGCGATCCGGCCGCCGGCGACGTTGCCGATGGCGATCGCGACGCCGTAGAGCACCAGGATCAGGCTGACGGCGCCTTCGGACAACCCGGTGATCTCCTGCAGGATCGGCGCAAGGAAAGTGAAGGCGACGAAGGTGCCGCCATAGCCGAGCGCGGTCATGGCGAAGACGATCAGCAGGCGTCCCGAACCGAGTACGCGCACCTGATCGATGAGTTTTGCCGGCGGGGCCTTCTTCAACGTGTTCGGCAACAGCGCGGCGATGGAAAGGAGCGCGACGACGCCAAGGCCGGTGACGGCCCAGAAGGTGGCGCGCCAGCCGAAGGTCTGGCCGATCCAGGTGCCGAGCGGCACGCCGGTGACGATCGCGACGGTCAGCCCCATGAACATCATGGCGATGGCGGATGCGCGGCGATCCTCGGGGACGAGATCGGCGGCGATGGTCGAGCCGACAGAAAAGAACACGCCATGGGCAAAGGCGGAGATGACGCGGGCGACGAGCAGCGGCTCGTAGCTTGGCGAAAGTGCGGCCGCCGCATTGCCGACGACGAACAGGGCCATCAGCCCGATCAGAAGCGGCTTGCGCGCGATGCGGCCGGTGAGCGCCGTCAGCACCGGTGCGCCGAAGGTGACGCCAAGCGCATAGACGCTGACGATCAGGCCGGCGAGCGGCAGGGTGATGCCGAGATCGTTGGCGACCGTCGGCAGCAGGCCGACGATCACGAATTCCGTGGTTCCGATCGCATAGGCCGCGATCGTCAGGGCGAGGAGTGCAATAGGCACGACAAAACCTTTCCCGCCCGCTTGGGAGGAGCAGGGCGCGTTGGTGATTGATGAAGTCGAGCGGAATATGAGGCTTTGCACTTCGCATGATAATACGCATAATCATCCAAGCGATTGTGAATTTGTTTCAAAGGACGCGACATGGACAACCGGGCGGGAGAGATGGAGGTTTTCGTGACCGTATCCGAGACCCGCAGTTTTTCGGCCGCCGCCCGGCGGTTGAAACTGTCGCCGTCCGCTGTCAGCAAGCTGGTGACCCGCATTGAAGATCGCCTCGGCACGCGTCTTCTCGTGCGTTCCACCCGAACGCTGCAACTGACGCCCGAGGGTGAGGTCTATGTCCAGCGGGCCCAGCGCATCCTTTCGGACATCGCAGAGACCGAGCATGTGGTTGCCGCCGGCGGCCGCATGGCGCCCCGCGGGCTCCTGAGGGTCAACGCCGCCGTCGGCTTCGGCGAGCGCTACATCATGCCGCTCGCCCCCGAGTTCCTGGCGCGGTATCCCGACGTCCAGCTCGACCTGACGCTGACCGACAGCATGATCGACGTCGTCGGCGAGCGGACGGACGTGGCGATCCGCACCGGCCCCTTGCGCGATTCATCCCTGAAGGCGCGCAAGTTGATGGAAAGCCGGCCGGTGGTGATCGCTTCGCCCGTCTATCTGGAAAAGCATGGGGTGCCGCAGGCGCCTGAAGACCTCGACGCTCACAATTGCATCCGCTTCAACTTCCGCCGCAGCGTCGACGAGTGGGCCTTCCGCCGGCCGGGACAACCGGCCGTGGAGCACCGCACGGTGTCGGGCAACATGCAGGTTTCGAGCGGCTCGATCGTGCGCCAGCTTTGCCTTGCCGGTGTCGGCATCGGCCGCATCGGCCGCTTTCACGTTGAACGGGATTTCGAAGCGGGAACGCTGGTGCCGCTGCTTGAGGACTACCGGTCGGGCGAGATCGAGATTGTCTACGCGGTCTATGCCGGACACGAGCATCTCGCCGCCCGTATCCGCGCCTTCATCGATTTTCTCGCCGACCGCATGTGACCTCGCGGCGGATCGCTTCGGCGACGCCTCAGCCCGCCTTCACCGCCACGACGAAGAGCCTCGGGAAGCGCAGGAGCACCCTGCCGTCGTTCATGGCCGCATAGGCGGCACGGATACGGTCGGTGTAGGCGGCCAGAAAGCGGTCGCGCTGCACCTCGGGAAGGGCGTCGAGATAGGGTCTGAGGCCCGTCGCCTTTACCCATTCGACGATCGCCTCGGCATTGGCGAGGCGATGGTAGTAGATCGTGTGCCAGACCTCGATGCTCGCCGCCTGCGCGGCCAGCGCCTGAACGTAGGTCGCGGGCGTCGGAAGGGGATTGCGGCGTATGGTCCTGCCGGCAAAGGCATCGGCGAATTCTGCGCTGCGCGCCGTCTCCTCCATCAGGAGATGCGACGGCTCGCCGACATTGTCCGGCATCTGCACGGCGAGCGAACCACCAGCGGCAAGGGCGGACATCAGTCGCTCGAAGACGGCGAGATGGTTTGGCAGCCACTGGAAAACGGCATTGCCGTAAAACAGCGAAGCGCCCTCAGGCGGGATCCAGTTGGCGAGGTCCGCCTTTTCGAAGGTGATCCCGGGCAGCCGTTTCGCCGCTGCGACCAGCATGTTGTCATCGCTGTCGAGACCGGTGAGCGTGGCCTCGGGAAAGCGATCGCGGATCAGTTCTGTGGAGTTTCCCGGGCCGCAACCGAGGTCGAAGGCAGGGCCATCGGGCAGGTCGGGCACCTGAGCCAGAAGATCGCGGGCGGGTCGGGTGCGTTCGTCTTCGAACTTCAGGTATTGCGCGGGCGACCAGACCATCAAGAACTCCTTCAGATGCCGAATTGCAGACTTTCAAGCGAGGGCAGGATCAGGGCCGGCCCGTGATCGCGATATTCGTCGGGCATGTCGGCCCGGTTGATCCAGACGGTCCGGAACCCGAATCTGGTCGCGCCGGCGATGTCCCATCGGTTTGACGACTGAAACGAGACCGCATGCGGGTAGAGCCGATAGCTGGTGGTCACCAGATCGTAGACTGCAGGCGCCGTCTTGAAGGCCTTGACCGCGTCGACGGAAAAGACGTCGTCGATGACGATGTCGAGCGCTGCGTTGCGGACAGCGGACGCAAGCATGGCCGGCGAACCGTTGGAAAGGATGGCGATGCGCGCACCGCGTTCCTTCAGCCCTTTGAGGACCGCAGGCACTTCCGGGTAGCAGTCGAGCGTCCAGTACGCGTCGAGCAGGCGCTTGCGAAGGGCAGGGTCGGCTGAGGGAAAGCGCGCGAAGGCATAGTCGAGCGACTGTTCGGTCAACTGCCAGAAATCCTGATAGCTTCCCATGAGGGAACGCACCCAGGAGTATTCGAGCTGCTTGGCGCGCCATAGTTCGGAAAAAGCCTGTCCGTCGGGACCGATCTCCTGCGCATGGTGCCTGACGGCCGCGTGCACGTCGAAAAGCGTGCCGTAGGCGTCAAACACGTAGGCTGCATGAGACATCGTTTCCTCCCGTCAGGTGCTCTTGGCGCCGACGGGATAAAAGCCAGATCGTCCCGTCAAAGCCCGTCCGAAAACAAGAGCTTACCGCATCATTCCCGAACGGAGGCATCAGTGTCGCCGTTCTTTTTCCGGATCATGGCAAATCTTTGTGCGTCGCACAACGGGTTGTAATCGCCGCGAGGTCTTTCGCTTCACGCTTTGCCCGGCTTCCAGACCTTGGCAGGAAAGCGCAGGGCCTGTTTGGCGAGCTTGCCTTTCAGTCCGAGCGCCGTGTCCGAGAGGTTGACCACATGCCGGTTCGGCTTGGCCTCCGGGCGGAGTGCATGCAGGGCGGCTGCCGCTTCTTCCGGTGGCATGTAGCGTGCAAGGATCCCGAGCGTGAGCGCGGTGGCGCGGCCGATGCCCCTCAGGCAATGGACGAGCAGGTGCGCGTCCTTGGGCAGGCGATCGACGAAGGCGAAGCTCTGTTCGATCGAAGCGGCGCTTGCTGCATCCGGCGCGTCGGGATCGGTGGTGTCGCCGAAATAGAGCTCCAGGTGACGCTCCGGCGGCAGCTCGATCATCGACAGCAGCCGGCTGCCTGGCGCGCGGATCGAGATCAGGTGTGTCGGCGCCCAGAGCGCCCGGTTGTGCCGTGCCTCGGTCTGCGAGCTGACGATCACCCGGATCGGCCAGCCGGACGGATGCGCCGGATTGGCGTTGAGAACGGGATGGTAGAGTTCATCCGTGGTAACGGCTGCCGCAAGCGCCATGGCAGGACCTCGCTCGTGATTCTTCTGTGCCGATTTTGCCCTGAAACCCGGTCCGGCTTAAGGGCAAAATCTTGGGGGACCTGAAAAGCGTCACCGGCGGTGAGGTTCAGTTCGGATGCATGTACCGTTTCGACCAGCGCGACGGCACCAGGACGGTCGCCAGTGCGAGCCCGGTGCTAAGCGCGAAAGAGGCCCACAGGGCGGCTGCGCCAAAGTGGCGCTGCAGGACGGCGCCCGCGACCGCGCCTGCAAACATGCCGAGCCAGGGGACGATCTGCACCAGCCATTGCCGATTGCGGTTGCCGAGCAGGAAGCGGCCGAGCCCCCGACCGAAGCGCGACAAGGCGCCGGTCACATAGGTCAGGCCGATCGGCAGACCCTCGATCTGTTCGACTGCCGCGTTGACGAGGCCCATCGCCAGCACGATGCCATAGAAATAGACGGGGCCAGGCATAAAGGCGCCGAAACCGGCGCAGGTCATCAGCACCAGACTGACGGTCGAGAGGACCCCGACGACGCCGAGCCGGGCGGCCACGATCACCCCCATCGCATTGCCGATGACAAAGGTTGCAAGGGCGCCGAGCAGCAGCATGGCGCCTGAGACGTTGCCGTCGCCGAGCGCGATGGCCGCCCGGGTGGTGTTGCCGCTCATGAAGGAGACGAAATCGCCGATGCTCAAGAGCCCGATTGCATCGGTCATGCCGGCGAGAAACGAGATCGTCGCGGCAACGGCGAGCGCGGTTCCGGTGCGCTGTCGCCTGATCAACCTTCGTCGCCTCGCGATCGTCATCTGCCTTGCTCCCGATTTAGAGCAAGGCTAGCGCAACAGGATGGTGAGTCGGAACAGCGCCCCACTTTGTTTGCTTGCCGCTCGGTGATCAGAAGCGCGTGATCACGCTGATGCCGAGATCGGTGGCGCGATCCATGGCAACGAGGGCGGGGACCGCCTCTTCGAGCGAGATCTCCCGGCCGATCAGTTGCTGTGGCTTCAATCTGCCATCGGCAATCATCGCCAGCATGGCATCGTAGCGCCAGGCCTGCATGCCGTGGCTGCCATAGATCTCGAGCTCATGGCCGATCACCTGCGCCATCGGGATCTGAGGTGTCGCCTGGTCGCCGAGCATCAGCCCGACCTGCACGTGACGGCCGCGTCTTCTGAGGTTCTTGATCGAGTTGAAGCAGGTCACGGGATTGCCGAGCGCGTCGATCGACACATGGGCGCCGCCACCGGTGATCTCCTTGACGGCTTGCGCAACGTCGTCGACCTCGCGGCTGTTGATGGTCGCAACGGCACCGAGCTTGCGGGCGAAGTCCAGCTTGTCCGCGGCGATGTCGATCGCGATCGGCTGTGCGCCGAGCGCTGCCGCAATCATGATTGCTGAAAGCCCGACGCCGCCGCAGCCGTGCACCGCCACCCATTCACCGCCCTTGACCTTCGCCTGGTCGGCGACGGCGCGAAATGACGTGGCGAAGCGGCAGCCGAGGCTTGCGGCGGTCGTGAACGCCATGCTCTCGGGCAGGTGCACCAGGTTCTGGTCGGCAAAGTCCAGCGCGACATACTCGGCAAACGAGCCCCAATGGGTAAAGCCCGGCTGGAACTGCGCCTCGCAGACCTGCTGGTTTCCGGAGCGGCATTCGCCGCAGCGACCGCAACCGGAGACGAAGGGCACGGTCACGCGGTCGCCGACCTTGTAGCGCATGACGCCGCGGCCGGTGGCGGTGACGACGCCGGCAAGCTCGTGACCCGGCACGTGCGGCAGGCGAATGTCGGCGTCATGGCCCATCCAGCCGTGCCAGTCGGAGCGGCAGAGGCCGGTTGCCTCCACCTTGACGACCACGCCGTTTTCCGTCGGCGTCGGATCGGGAAGCGTGCGGATCTCCGGCAGCTTTTCGAAGGCGTCGTAATACATGGCTCTCATCGGGATGCTCCTTGTCCTTGAGGCGCGTCGCGGCCGTCGATGTGTCGCGCCATCAGGATCTCGTCGACCTCTTTCTCTCCGTCGAACATGCCGCCCGGCACCCGGCCGATCTCGCGAAACCCTTCGCGGGTATAGAAACGGATGGCGGCGGGATTGTCGGCACGCACGACCAGTTCCAGAAGGCGGATGCCGGACCTGCGGGCATGGTCTGTCAGATGGGCTAGGAGCTCCCGCGCCATGCCGGAACCACGCGCTTCGTCGCGCACGTAGACCATGATGATCGTTGCCCGGTGCGCCAGCCGGCTGGCGCGTTCACGCATCAGGCCCATGATGCCGGCAGGCTCATCTCCCTCGAGCGCGACGAAGACGGCGTTGGCCGTCAGCCGCTGTTGCCATTCTTCCGTCGAAAGCCGTTCCCAGTCGGCAGCCGTCGAAGCGAAGGCCTCCGGGACGCGGTTGAGCGCCTCCAGCCTGATGTGACGAAAGATCTCCACGTCGTTCTGGTCTAGATGTTTGATGCGCACGGCTTCTCCCCTCTTTAGATGCGAGAGACTAAGCGAGAGGCCATGCCCGCACCAGAATGGCCGCCATGACATTTTTTGATAGAACCATTCACCACGATGCTGTTTTTTCGGGTTATGCCGAAGAACGAGAACAAAAAACCTGAAGGAGACGCCGATGGCCGTCGATACATCCCCCCGCTCAGTGACCTGGACCTATGTCGACGGTGAATGGCTGTCGGGCAACCCGCCGCTGATCGGCCCGACCTCGCACGCGATGTGGCTGGGCTCGACGGTGTTCGACGGCGCCCGCGTCTTTGACGGCGTGGCTCCCGATCTCGACCTGCATTGCCAGCGCGTCAATCGCTCGGCCATTGCGCTTGGTCTGAAGCCCACCATGTCGGCCGAGGAGATCGAGGCGCTGACCTGGGAGGGCACGAAGAAATTCGACGGCAAGACCGCGCTCTATGTGAAGCCCATGTATTGGGCCGAACACGGTGCAGCCGGCGTCGTCGCCATCGACCCGGAATCGACTCGCTTCGCCCTCTGCCTGTTCGAGGCGCCAATGGGCAATGGCCATGACGGCTCGTCGCTGACGCTGTCGCCGTTCCGCCGGCCGACGCTGGAGTCGATGCCGACCGACGCCAAGGCCGGCTGCCTTTATCCCAACAATGCCCGCATCCTGACCGAAGCGCGTTCACGCGGTTTCGACAACGCGTTGGTGCGCGACATGCTCGGCAACATCGCCGAGACCGGTTCGTCCAACGTTTTCCTGGTCAAGGACGGGATCGTCTATACGCCGGCCGCCAACCGCACCTTCCTCGCAGGCATCACCCGGTTTCGCGTGATGTCGCTCTTGCGCGAGGCGGGCTTCGAGGTGGTCGAGGCGACACTCACCATGGCCGATTTCGAGGCGGCCGACGAGATTTTCACCACGGGCAACTACTCCAAGGTGTTGCCCGTTACCCGGCTTGAAAGCCGCGATCTGCAGGCCGGTCCGGTCGCAGCCAAGGCGCGTGACCTCTACATGGACTGGGCGCACGCTGCCCGCGACGTCTGATTGCCTGCAAAGTTTCAGCGCGGTCCAATGGGCGGTACTGGGGTATCGACTGTAAGACTACGAGCGTGGAGTGCGCGCCGTGACCACGGCGCGCTTGTGGATCATGTACGCCTGTACCGTCAGGCCTGCGAGGAAGATCACCAGCCAGGCGAGAAGCGTCGTCTGCACGATCGGCGATTCCGGTCCGCTCGCCAGCGGCTGCGAGACCGGCAGGCGCTTCAATGTTTCGGCGATTGCCGGCACGATCAGCAGGAAATAGGTGAATGAGAGGCCGAACGTCTTGAGGTAGGGCTTCAGGCGGCCGACAAATTCAAGCCGATCGATGGCGAGACTTCCTGCGATCACCGCCAGCGCGACGATACCGAGCGCATGGCCAGCATTGAAGCCCCCGGTGCTGGAAAGCCCGGCAGAGGTCAGGACCGTGAGCACCAGCGTGGCGAGGTAGATCTTGCCGGAGCGGGTGGACGGAACAATCGCACCGTAACGGGAAAAGCCATAGAGGCCCGCAACGACGGGCGCGAGGCTGATCGCCGTATGGATGATGCCGAGCGTGGAAAGTGGATTTGCCATGATCATGCTCCTTGTTGCGGTCGACCGACTAGTTGGTCGAAGTGAGTTTAAAAGAGAAACGCGATGATTTCAGCTGCCATCGCGCCCGGTTGCGAAGATTTCTAGCGCCGCCATCCCTGGGCTGCCGTTCCCGCGGGAACAGGCGCGCGGACCGGACGGCGTTCGCTTCCGGATCAAGCCTTGCCCGCCGCTTGAAGGTGGTCCAATGCCGGCCGTGCGATCGCCGAAAATACCGCTGGATCGGACCCGGCAACACGGGCGGCAAGCATTGCACCATGGACCGTCGCCATCAACGTTTCGGCGGCCGTCCTGGATCCCTGTGCGGCCTTCAATCGGCCTTTGGTCACACCGTCCTCGATCGTCGCGCTGAGCCAGCCGGAAAGGTCGGCGAAATGGCCGCGCACCTGAGCGACGACGATGTCCGGCAGCGAAGGTATTTCCGAGGCGAGAACGGCGCCGATGCAGAAGGGCATGTCCTGCCTGGCGATGCAGTCCTCCCAGTAGCTGACATAGGCTTCGAGCCGGGCTTGCGGATCGCTGACGACTGCAAACAGTCCCTCGACGGCGCGGCGATTGTTCCGGCGGTAGCGGGCAAGCGCGGCCGCGGCAAGGTCCGCCTTGGTCGGGAAGTGATGGTGGATCGTCGCCTTGCCGACGCCGAGTTCGGCGGAGATGTCGGCATAGCTGAACGCATTGTAGCCGCGCGAGACCATCAGGCGTTCGGCTGCGTCAAGGATCCGCTCGGAAGTATCGCTCACCATGAACAAGGTCTACCAACTGGTCGGTCGAAGCTCAAGAGAGACGCAGCCTTCAATGCCTGCAACCCGGGTGGCAGGGACCAGTCTGGTCCTGCAGGGCCTGACGACGTCTTGCCCTGCAGATTGGTTTCTCGCGCGCCGGACGGCGGCGATCGCAGCGGGTCGGCGGCCTATCGTCCCTGCAGGATCTTGATCAGGTTTACCGTCGGTGCGCCATTGTTCATGTTCTGCCGGACATCGGCATATTTGAGCCGGCCCGACACCAGCGCGTTGACGAGCCGCTTGCACGTGAGGGCCGGAACCTTGCTCGGGGGAACACTGAGCAGCATTGCGCCACCGGCAAGATCGGATTTGGACCACGTCTTGCCGACGCAGTCCTTGTAAAGGGCCTTCTGCAGAGCCGGGCTGCCCTGGATTGTCGTCTGCGCGACTTCGAATTCCTCTTTCGTCGGCCCGCAGGATGCGAGCACGGTGAGGGCGAGAGCAAGCGAGGCGGCGTGTAGAAGCTTCATGACAATCTCCGGTTGGTGACGCCCCGGTAATTGCATGTGCGCCGATTCGCAACTCATTGTGGCGGTGGCGCCGGCCGAACGGCTTGCACCGGATCGCTCGCGTCGCGCGCTATTTCTTCTTTGCCGGGGCGCTCACCTTCACCGCATCAGGCGACAGCTCGCCGCCGAGTTCGACCGTTTTCTTCTGTTTGTCGAAGACACAGATCTGCGTGACGGCCGATTTGGTTCCCTTGGGCGTGCCGATCACCAGCGCCAGCCCGAAACTCTGCGAGCCGAAGGGGTCGACGACGACGCTGGGCTTTTGCAGCGAACTGGCGGCGGCGAGGCACTTCTTCGAAACCTCTGCCCGGAATGCCTCCCAGGCGTCGCCGGAAGACGCCGCGGCACTGGATGCGGCAAGAGCGGCGACGACGGAAACGGTGAGGGCAGGGATCAGGCGCTGTGGCATGTTCGGTCCTTTATGCAGGGTTGCGGCCGTCGCGAAGCTGCAGCCGAACCGTGGCATCAATGTGCTCGAAAGCGTCATGCTTTCAAAATGAAGTTGAAAGTATATTCCGTGGGTTGAGGAAAAATTGGCATTGCATCGGTTGCCTCCATGGGGGCCGGTGCCTATGTTCCCGCTCACGGATTTTCCGACGAAATTCCATGCCAAGAGGAGATGCCCACATGGCTTTCGAATTGCCGAACCTTCCCTACGACTACGATGCGCTTGCGCCCTACATGTCGCGCGAGACGCTTGAGTACCACCACGACAAGCATCACCTCGCTTACGTGACCAACGGCAACAAGCTTGCCGAAGAGGCCGGCCTTGCCGACCTGTCGCTCGAGGAGATCGTCAAGAAGTCCTACGGCACCAACCAGCCGCTGTTCAACAACGCCGGCCAGCACTACAACCACGTCCATTTCTGGAAGTGGATGAAGAAGGGCGGCGGCGGCACCAGCCTGCCGGCCAAGCTCGATGCGGCCATCAAGTCCGACCTCGGCGGCTACGACAAGTTCCGCGCCGACTTCATCGCTGCCGGCACCGGCCAGTTCGGCTCGGGCTGGGCCTGGCTTTCGGTCAAGAACGGCAAGCTTGAGATCTCCAAGACCCCGAACGGCGAAAACCCGCTCGTCCACGGTGCGTCGCCGATCCTCGGCGTCGATGTCTGGGAACACTCCTATTACATCGACTACCGCAACGCCCGTCCGAAGTACCTCGAAGCCTTCGTCGACAGCCTGATCAACTGGGACTACGTGCTCGAAATGTACGAAGCGGCGGCCAAGTAAGTCGTCCTTCGACAGGTCACGTGATCGGACCCGGCGCTTGCGCCGGGTCTTTTCGTTTGGCGGTCGTCGCGGCTCACGCAGCCGAAGGCGGCGTCTGCCAACCACTGACCCAGAGTTCCCTGAGGCGATTGCCTTCGCCCGGAAAATACGCCTCCGCCGCCTCGCAATACTCGACGCGATCGGCGCGGAAGTTGCGGATCGCCTGGCGCAGTTCGCACCAGCCGACGATGTTGGCGGTCTCGGAATAATAGATCAGCGCGATCGGCCTGATCATCCGTTCCGTTGCCCGGCCGAATTCGTCGCGATAGCTGAGCTCAAGCTTCTGCTCATCGCGGATCGTGCGGCGCACCAGGGCGAGGTCGATGCCAGCGGGTGAGGGGGCGACCGTGCCCCAGGCGTGCAGCGCCTGCGACCGGAAGGCAAGGCGCAGCGGTTCGGGCACGGCCGCGGTAATCTTGCTGTTGACCCTGACGGCTGCGGCCTTCAGCTCTTCGTCGCCGGTCCGTGCCAGCAATGCCAAAGCGAGGGCGATCGCCTCCGTCTCCTCGATCGAAAACATCAGCGGCGGCAGGTCGAAACCGGGCCTGAGAATGTAACCGATACCGCGGCCGCCCTCGATCGGGACCCGCATCGCCTGAAGCGCTGCGATGTCGCGATAGATCGAGCGAACCGTCACCTCGAGCGTCTCGGCCATCTGCGCGCCTGTCACCGGCTTCCTGGCAAGCCTGAGGATCTGGATGATCTCGAAAAGTCGCGACGCCTTGCGCATCGAAAACCGCTCCCGTCGTCAACGCTCCTGACACTACCTTGTCAGTTGCCCGGATTTATACCATCAGCCAACGAATTGAAAAAACAGCAATTCGTGCTCAGCAATGGAAAACGGACGACGGACAACTGACATGACCTACGCGGAAAATCTCTGGCTCTTCTTCACCCTTTTGTTCGGCATCATCATCGTGCCCGGCATGGACATGGTCTTCGTTCTGGCCAATTCGCTGACGGGTGGTCGAGCCTCCGGCCTGTCGGCCACGGCCGGCATCATGGCGGGCGGCGTTCTTCACACGCTCTATGCCGCCCTCGGCGTCAGCGTCATCCTGCATCTGGTGCCTGGCCTCTTCAACGTGCTGCTCGTTGCCGGTGCCGCCTATATCGCCTGGATCGGATTTTCACTCGTCAAGAGCTCGATCACCATTGGAGGGATCGATGGAGCCGACCGGCTTTCACGCTGGGCGAGTTTTCGCCAGGGCGCGCTGACGAGCCTGATGAACCCCAAGGCCTACCTCTTCATGCTGGCCGTCTATCCGCAGTTCCTCAAGCCTGAGTTCGGGCCGATCTGGTCGCAGGCCCTGGTCATGGCCGCCATGATCGCGGTCACGCAGCTCGCCGTCTATGGCGGCCTGGCGCTGGCGGCCGGCAGGGGGCGCGATTTTCTCGTCGGCAGCCCGGGCACAACGGTGTGGATCGGGCGTACCGCCGGCGTTGTGCTCATTCTCGTCGCGGCCTTCACGATCTTTCAGGGGTGGGCAATACGGTGAAATCAATCGTGTCCCAAGTCAAAGTATAAACATGATTATTGTAGTCATGTTTATACTTTCTAGCGGATAATGGCGACCAACGGCCTGAATTTCTCTGTTGTAACAAGCACATCAAAAAAATGTTACTTCCGTCGAATACTCAAGATGACATCATGCCGGCGCATTGGACATGAAGGCCAGCCAGGCAGATTCGCCGAATAGATTTCATTGACCGGGAGATCCTGATGAAAATACGCGCACTCATGTTGGCTGCCGCTCTTGCGGGCCTGGGTGTTACTGCCGTGACCGCCGCCGACGAGCCGCAGGTGGTTCGCCAGCAGGCGATGAAGAAGGTGGGGGCGGCGACGGGCGCGCTCGCGGGCATCGCCAAGGGCGAGAAGCCCTATGATGCCGAAGTCGTCAAGGCGTCGCTGACGACGATCAGCGAGACGATGAAGACCTTCCCGGACCACTTCCCGGCGGGCTCGGAGACCGGTCATGAGACCGAAGCGAGCCCGAAGATCTGGGAAAACATGGATGACTTCAAGGCCAAGGCCGCCAAGCTCGGTACCGATGCGGCGACCGTTCTTGCGCAGCTTCCGGCGGACCAGGCCGCCGTCGGCGCTGCCCTCGGCGGCATCGGCAAGGATTGCGGAAGCTGTCATGAGAGCTACCGGCTGAAGAAGAATTGACGGGCGGCGATACCGCATCCGAATGAAGAGAGGGGGTACGCGACGTCAGGCGCGTGCCCCCATTCGCTTTGAAGGCCAGGACACGGGCAGGGAAACAATGGGTCGTCGGACGAGAAAGTTCATATCGGGTCTGGTGGTGCTGGGTGTCGTTGGTGGCGCGGCCTTCTGGTGGCTGACGAAGCCGGCGCCCTGGAACGCCTCCCATTGGGAAGGCCTCGGGGAGCCTGATCTTGCCAATGGCGAGCAGGTGTTCTGGGCCGGCGGTTGCGTCAGTTGTCATGCCAAGGCGGGCGCGGAAGGCGATCAGCGCCTCGTTCTTTCCGGTGGCGCACCGCTGAAGAGCCCGTTCGGCACCTTCCATGCTCCGAATATTTCCTCCGACGAGACCGCCGGCATCGGCGGCTGGACGCTTGCCGAGTTCGGCAACGCGATGACCCGAGGCGTCGGGCGTAACGGCGAACATCTCTATCCGTCGTTTCCCTACGGCTCCTATTCCCGCCTGACGACCAAGGACGTCAACGACCTCTGGGGTTTCATGAAGACCCTGCCGACGAGCACTGAGGTCGCGCCGCCGCACGAGCTGCCGTTCCCCTACAACATGCGGATCGCGCTTGGCGGCTGGAAACTGCTGTTTTTGACCGACAAGGCGCGTGTGGCGGTGGATGTCAACGATCCGAAGCTCGCGCGCGGCCAGTATTTGGTCGAGGGGCCGGGGCACTGCGGCGAGTGCCACACGCCGAGGAACGCGCTCGGCGGCTTCGAGCCCGATCAGTGGCTGGCCGGCGCCCCGAACCCGGAAGGCGAGGGGCGCATTCCCGACATCACCCCGGGTTCAAAGAGCATCGGCGGCTGGAGCGCGTCGGATATCGTCTCCTATCTGGAAACGGGCTTTACGCCGGAATTCGATTCCGTCGGCGGATCGATGGTCGAGGTGCAGAAGAACATGGCCAAGCTGACACCTGCCGATCGCGAGGCGATCGCTGCCTATCTCAAGGCGGTGCCGGCCCTCTGACACTTGATCTTTGCGACAGGGCGCGCTCAAACTCCCAGCCGCAATGAGGAGGAGAATGCATGCGTCCACACGAAACAGAGCCCTATGACCAATGGATCGAGCGCAGCCCCGAGGAGATGGCTGCGCGCGCCGACGCGTTCTACGAGGAGGTCAACCGCCGCCGCACCACGCGCTATTTCAGCGATCGGGCGGTGCCGCGCGCGGTCATCGAGACCTGCCTCAAGGCGGCCGGAACGGCGCCAAGCGGTGCCAACCATCAGCCCTGGCATTTCACGGTGATCGAGAGCGCGACGATCAAGGCAAGGGTGCGTCGCGCCGCGGAGGAAGAGGAGCGGGTTTTCTACCAGGAAAAGGCGCCGCAGGAATGGCTCGACGCGCTGGCGCCTCTTGGTACCGACGAAGACAAGCCCTTCCTCGAAACCGCACCCTATCTGATCGTGGTTTTCTCGCAGAAGCGGGGCGGGCCCAATCCGGGCGATCTCAAGAAGAACTACTACGTGAACGAGAGCGTCGGCATCGCCACCGGCATCCTGATCACCGCGCTGCACCATTCAGGCCTTGCGACACTCACCCACACGCCGGCGCCGATGAACTTCCTCAACGAAATCTGCGGCCGGCCGGAGAGTGAAAAGCCGTTCCTGATCCTGGTGGTCGGCTATCCGTCTGCCGATGCGACAGTGCCGGTGGCCGGCAAGGTCAAGAAGCCGCTGGAACAGATCTCGAACTGGCTCTGACGCTGATCAAGGTCGGGCGACATGTGTCCATTGAAGCGCATAGCCCGGCCACGGCTCGCGTGCCTATCCGGCGCTTGTCGCAGCGACATGTTCCCTGCCGTAGAGCGCCAGGAAGCCGTCGAGTTCCTCAGAGCCAAGCCCGAGGCCGCGCAGGATCTCGCCGGCGAAACTGATCGGCGCGGTTCCTGCGGCCGTGATCACATGGCCGCTTCGCAACGCCTGCGGCTGCTCGCGATAGTGCGTCTGCCCGCGATAGCCGTGGAGCGCCGCAAGGCTGGCTGCGTTGTTGCCCGTGTGTTCGACGCGATCGAGAAGGCCGCATGTGGCGAGCGCGTTGACGCCACCGCAAATGGCCGCCACCAGCCGCTTGTCGCGATCGAACGTCCGGATCGTCCCCGAGAGATCAGGAGCCTCGGCGGTATCCCAGACCGTGCCGCCGCAGATCACCAGCCCATCGAAACCGGCCGGATCGAGCGCGTCGATCGACAGGTGGGGCGAGACATCGAGCCCACCCATCGACGTCACCGTCGCGCCGTCGGCGGTGGCGACGTCGATTTCTACGCCAAGGTGGGTGCGCGCCGCCGCCATCAAAAGCGCGCATTCCCAATCGGCAAAGCCTGGATAAAGCACGATCGCAAGACGCATCGTTTCGCCCTCAGCCAAGTTTCTGCATATAGCGCATGCCGGTCACGGGACGAGGGACGAAACGCTCGGACTCGTAGAAATGATGGGCCTGGAAGTTGCCGGTGGCGGCGCTGACCGAGAGGAAATCGCACCCGGCCATCTTCGCCTGCTCGCGCGCCTTGGCGACGAGGTGGCGGCCAATGCCGGTGCCGCGGTTTTCCGAACGCACGAAGAGATGGTGCAGTTCCATGCCGCGCGCGCCCTCGGCAGCCCTGTAGATCGGCACCAGGATCGCGTAGCCGATCAGCCGGTTGCCGGCTTCCGCGACGAGTGCGGTGATCCAGGGCATGCGGCCGAAAAGGTCGCGCTCGAGCTGTTCCGGCGTAATCGGTGCGGCGTCGCCGTGGTGGGCGGAAAGCTCGGCGATCATGTCGCGCAGTTCCGGAAGGTCCCGTTGCTTGGCAGAGCGGATGGTGACCATCGGCGGTCGCGTTGCCGGTGTCTGATGAAGGGTGGGGATGGCGGTCTGTAGCATTTATCGGCTCCTCGGGTTTTCTCGCTATCAGGAGCCGGAAAAACAAAAGCCGCCTGATGGCGGCCTTGTTGAATATGATCAGCAGGCCGCTCCTATCGGAACAGCCAAAAATACGCGCGGCAAATGGGTGCGTTCTTGATCATGGGCGCTACATTGTTCGTTTTCGAAATTTTGTCAACGGGGAATTTTGCGTGCGTGTTGCGGCATCAGTGTTCGCTGTCGCACATCGAATGATCCGCGAGCGCCCGGATCACATAGCAGTCGCCGACGGTGTGGTTGCCGTCGCAGGCAACGATCCGCTCCAGTTCCTGCTCCAGCTTCTTCAGCCTCGCGATCTTTTCTCGCACCGTTGCCAGATGTTCGGTTGCGATCCGGTCGGCCTCGCCGCAGGGGCGCTCCGGGTGCTGGCTGAGGGCGATGAGATCCTTGATCGAATCGATCGACAGGCCGAGGTCGCGCGCGTGGCGGATGAAGGCCAGCCGCTCGAGCTCGCTTCTCTCGTAGCGTCGCTGGTTGCCCTCGGAGCGCTCGGGCGCCGCGATCAACCCCATCTGCTCATAATAGCGGATGGTCGGAATTTTCACGCCGGTGCGCCGGGAAAGATCGCCGATGGAATACATGCTCGCCTCAAACCTATAGCTTCTGGAGCAATAGATATGGGCGTTGCGCCGCGTGTCAATGGCCGAAGCGACGGCGAGCTTGCTCCATCTTGCCGGGAAGTCGCCATAATCGCCGCCTAGCCCCCCGAGCGCCGCCTTGTTGCGGCGCTTCACATTGCGAATCACTGGTTCAGGTCGGCTGCTTCAGCGCGCCGATCGCATGGAGAATGGCGTGCCCCTGCTCATCAATCGTCGAAATCTGCTCGTAACGTCCGCTTTGCTCTATCCGGCACTCATGCTCGCACCGAAGTCAGTTGCGGCCGCCACAGGGGAAGACGACATCGACAAGCGTCTGGCGGAGCTGGAAAAGCGCACCGGCGGCCGCCTGGGTGTCTCCGTGCTCGACACGCAAACCAACGTCTCTTTCGGCAGGCGCGAGGACGAACGCTTTGCCATGTGCTCGAGTTTCAAGACGCTGGCCGCAGGCTTCATTCTCGCCCGTGTCGACCAGGGGTTGGAGACGCTCGATCGAAAGATCGTGTTCCAGGCGAAAGATCTGATCACCTATTCGCCGGTCACGGAAAAGCACGTCGGCGGTGGCGGCATGACGATCGCCGAACTCTGCGCCGCGACGATAACCACGAGCGACAACACCGCGGCCAACCTTCTCATTCACAGCTTCGGCGGTCCGTCGGCGCTGACGGCCTGGCTGCGCTCGATCGGTGACGAAACGACGCGGCTTGATCGCATCGAACCTGAGCTGAACGAGGCGAAGAAAGGCGATCCGCGCGACACGACGACGCCGGCCGCCATGCTGGAGACACTGGGCAACCTGACGGTCGGTCCGGTCCTGACCGAGGCATCGCGCAAGCAACTGATCGACTGGATGGTCGCGAATACGACCGGCGACCTGCGCATCCGCGCCGGTCTGCCTGGCGGGTGGCGGGTCGGTGACAAGACAGGCACGAACGCGACCGGCGAAGCGTCCGACATCGCGATCGTCTGGCCCGAGGGCCGCTCGCCGCTCTTGATCGCCGTCTACATCGCCGAGGCAACGGCAGAGGTCAAAGGCCTCAATCCGATCTTTGCCGAGGTCGGCCGCATGGCCGTGGAAATGGTTTGACGCCAGCAGTCCGGCAGCCGCGATTCTCACGCATCCGCCGATGGTCCGACCAAACGAAAGCGCTTCTGCTGTTGCAAGGGCGCTTTGCGCATAAGCGGCAAGGTTATCAGACGGCGCCGCTGCCGCTGTCGGCGATCTCGCTGGCGGCGGTATCGCGCTTGTTCTCGACGCCCATGGCGCGCTCGATCGCCTTGCGGATTTCGTCCTCGACGGCCTTGCGCTGGTCGGGATCCATCGCCTTCAGGTCTTCCTCGCTGAGCCCGAGCGATTCCAGGATCTGGGCGCGGATCTGCTCGGCGAGACTCATCTTGGCGCGTTTCAGGAATTCGTCGCTGACCGAATTGCCCGAAGGTGCCGCCCCTTCCTGATCCGTGATCGAGGGCGCGGCCTCCTCACGGGCGGCCGTTGCCCACAGCGCGTTCGAAAGCGCGTTCGATGTTGAAGGCGGTGCAATTGTCGGTGCGGTGCGCGGGCGCGCATCACCCGGCGCTTCCTCGATCGGCGCGACCGAACCGGTCTGCGCCCGGCGCTGGGAGAAATAGTAGCTCGAGATGCTGTTGTCGATCTTCATGGGAATCCCCCGGAATCGTTCGTCCGGGGGAAGCTGCGGTCGCGGGCTTGCGCGAAGCTTGCCGTTGCAACCCAATAGCGAGAATTAGGGATGTGCTCTCGCGACTCAGGGCAGGGTGTAGGCGATGATGTAGTCGCCGGGCTTCGTGCCGACCGAGCCATGGCCGCCGGCGACGATCAGCACGTACTGCTTGTCGCCGACCGCATAACTCATCGGCGTCGACTGGCCGCCGGCTGGCAGCCGCGCCTCCCACAACTGGCGACCGGTCGTCAGATCGTAGGCGCGCAGGTAGTCGTCGACCGCCGCACCGAGGAAGGCGACGCCGCCCTTGGTGATCATCGGGCCGCCGATGCCGGGCACGCCGACCTTGAACGGCAACGGCAGCGGCGTCATGTCCTCGACCGTGCCGTTCTTGTGCTTGTAGGCGATCTTGCCGGTTCTGAGATCGGCGCCTGCGACATAGCCCCAGGGCGGCGCCTGGCAGGGGATGCCAAGCGGCCCGAGGAAGGGACCCATGAACACGCCATAGGGTGCGCCGTCGTTGCGGTTGAGACCCTGCTCCGATCCCTTCTCGTCCTGCCCCTTGGGCGGAATCTGGTCGCGCGGCACGAGCCGGGAGGTGAAGGCTAGATAGGTCGGCATGCCGAACATCACCTGCCGTTCAGGATCGACGGCAACGGATCCCCAGTTGAACGTGCCGAAATTACCGGGATAGACCAGCGTTCCCTCGATCGACGGCGGCGTGTAGCGTCCCTCGTATTTCAGCGAACGGAACGCAATGCGGCAGGCAAGCTGATCGAAGAGCGTAACGCCCCACATGTCCTTCTCCTGCAGGGGAGCCGGCATGAAGGTGAGACCGGAAACCGGTTGTGTCGGTGCGGTGAAATCCTCCGGGATCGCGCCGCCTGGCGCCTTGACCTCCTCGACCGGAATGATCGGATCGCCGCTTCTGCGATCGAGCACGTAGATGTCGCCCTGCTTGGTCGGCCCGACGAGGGCGGGAACGACGGTGCCGTCCTCCTTGGTGATGTCGAGCAGGGCCGGCTGCGCCGGAACGTCCATGTCCCAGAGATCGTGGTGCACGGTCTGGCGGACCCAGCGCACCGCGCCTGAGTTGATGTCGAGCGCGACGATTGAGGAGGAATATTTCTCGACGTGCTCGCTGCGGCCCATACCGAGCTGGTCCGGCACCTGGTTACCCATGGGGACATAGACGAGGCCGAGGCTTTCGTCATAGCTCATCACCGACCAGCTGTTCGGCGAATTGGTCGTATAGGTCTGTCCCTCGGGAAGCGGTGTCGTCACATCAGGGTTGCCGCTGTCCCAGTTCCACAAAAGCGCACCGGTATTGATGTCGAAGGCGCGAATGACGCCGGACTGCTCCTCGGTCGAGTAATTGTCGTTGACCGCTCCGCCGATGATCAGCTTGCCGCCCACGGCTACGGGTGGGGATGTCGAATAATAGTAGCCGGCAGGATTGTACTTCATGCCCTTTTCGAGATGCAGCACGCCGTTGTCGGCAAAGCTCGTGCAGACGGCGCCTGTTGTGGCGTCGAGGGCGATCAGGCGGGCGTCCGACGTCGGCAGGTAGACCCGCTCGGCGCAGGGGCTGCCCGCAGCTGCGGCCGGGTCTGCCCAATAGGTGACGCCGCGGCAGGTCTGGTGCTGGCGGTCGGGGTTCATGCCCGAATTGGAATCGTACTTCCACTTTTCCTCGCCCGTCGCCGCATCGAGCGCGATCGCCCAGTTGTGCGGCGTGCAGGCGTAGAGCATGTCCCCGATTTTCAGCGGCGTCACCTGATAGGTCGTTTCGCCGACGTCATCCGGGCGCTTGACATCGCCGGTCTGGTACTGCCAAGCGACCCTCAGTGTGGCGACATTGTCGGGGGTGATCTGATTGAGCGGCGAATAGCGCTGGCCGAAAGGCGTGCGCCCGTACTGGTGCCATTCACCGGGCGGGACCGCGCCGCCGAGCGCCGGATTGGCGGCGACCACATCACTTGGCAGATCGCCGCGAATATCGTGCGGGTCCTGCATGATCGCATAGCCGGCAACGCCAATCGAAACGAGGACCGCAAGGACCAGCGGCCAGGCATGCGCCGGATAGCGCTCGCCCGTCGGGCTTTCAAAGCCGAGCGGGCGGCGCACGGCCGGCAACAGCAGCCATAGCCCGAGCAGCACGATGACACCGCCGCGCGGTCCAAGCTGCCACCAGTCGAAGCCGACCTCCAGGATTGCCCAGCCGAGCGAGCCGAGAATGATCAGCACATAAAGCCAGATCGCCAGCGATGTACGCCTGAACAGGAGCACGGCCGTCAGCAGGAAGCCGATGCCGACGACGAGATAATAGGGGCTGCCGCCAAGCATCAGCAGCCTGGCCCCGCCGCCGCCAAGCGCCAGACCGATGAAAGCAAAGACGATCGCCGTCAGAATGTGCATGATGGAAACTCCCGCAGGAACGGTGCACGGCACCGTCTCCCGTTTGCGGCGGCCCTTGCTCCGAGCCGCATGTGGCAGGTGGGCTCCTGCGGCGCCGCGCGTCTTGTCAGGCGTGCAAAGGTCGCCGTAGCAGCAGGGGTGGCCGCGAGCTTGGCCGCGGCAACCGGATCGGGGAGGCGCATTCGCCTGTCCCGTTAGCACCTAACGCGCCGCGGGTGCCTTTCAATAGCCACAATTCCGCAATGCGGAAATTTTAGGAAGGGCGCAATGCGCTTGCGGTCAAGCCCGCGCTGGCGGGTGGGTCCGGCTCACCGACGACGAGGGCCGACGCGCGCGGGCGCATTTTTCACCGAAGAGAAAATTCTGCGAAAACAGGCGCCTGAAGGCGCGTGGTGAATCGGATTGGCAGACAAGTACCGGACGCCACCGGGATGACGATGCGGGTCTTTCTGACGCCTGACATCCCCGCCTAGGTGCCGCAGAAAGTGCGCTGGACTTCCTCTTCCGGCTCGGGCGGCGCCTGGTAGGCGCTAAAGCCCGGCTGGTCGTCGTAGGGTCTCGCGGTGACGTCGACCAGCGCCTCGAACAGCGAAAAATCCGCGTCCTCGGTGGCCGCGGCGATCGCCTGTTCGATCCGGTGATTGCGCGGGATATAGGCAGGGTTGACCGCCTTCATCGCCGTCGCGCGCGCAGCCGGATCCTTGTCCTCGCGCGAAAGCCGCGCGCGCCAATCCCGCAGCCAGGGATCGATCGCCTCGGGCGAGGCAAATAGCGCCTTGAACGCAGTCTCGGCCGTTGGTTCGCCTGCGCTGTCGGATAGGCGCCGGAAGGTCAGGGTGAAATCGGCTTCGCTCTGGTGCATCGCCGTCAGCAGCGCCTGCACCAGGTCGAGATCGCCGTCCTCGCTCGTTACCAGGCCGATCTTGGCGCGCATGCCGTTGAGCCAATGGCGCTGGAAGATCGCGCCATACTCGCCGAGCGCATCGTTGGCCAGTTCCACGGCGGTGCCCTCGTCTTCGTCGAAAAGCGGTACCAGCGTCTCTGCGAGGCGCGCGAGGTTCCACTGGCCGATACCGGGCTGGCTGGCATAGGCGTAGCGTCCGAACTGGTCGATCGAGGAAAAGACCTTCTTCGGATCGTATACGTCGAGGAAGGCGCAGGGGCCGAAGTCGATCGTTTCGCCTGAAATCGTCATGTTGTCGGTGTTCATCACGCCGTGGATGAAGCCGACATGCAGCCAGCGAGCGATCAGCTCCGCCTGACGCGCCGTGACAGCCTTGTAGAAGGCGAGATAGGGCCGCGCTTCGTCCTTGACCTCCGGATAGTGTCGTTCGATGGCATAGTCGGCAAGCGCCTTTACCGATGCCATGTCGCCGCGTGCGGCGAAGAACTGGAAGGTGCCGACACGCATGTGGCTGGCCGCAACGCGCGTGACGATGGCGCCGGGCAGGATCTGCTCGCGATAGACCGGCTGGCCGGTGACGACCGCTGCAAGGGCGCGCGTGGTCGGAATGCCCAAAGCAAACATCGCCTCGCTGACGATGTATTCGCGCAGCACCGGCCCAAGTGCGGCCCGCCCGTCGCCACGCCGCGAAAACGGCGTCTGGCCCGGGCCTTTCAGCTGGATGTCGCGCCGTTGCCCGCTTCTGTCGATGACTTCGCCAAGCAGGATCGCCCGCCCGTCGCCGAGCTGCGGCACGAAGGTTCCGAACTGATGACCCGCATAGGCCATCGCCAGCGGATCGGCACCTTCGGGCACACGGTTGCCGGAAAAGATCTGCGCACCTTCGCGTTCCAGCGTCTCGACATCGAGCCCGAGCTCTCCGGCCAGCTGCCGGTTGAGCTTGATCAGCCAGGGTTCGGCAACCGGCGTTGGCGCAACGCGCGCAAAGAACTGCTGCGGCAGGCGCGCATAGCTGTTGTCGAAGCTGAAGGCTTCGAGGTTTGCGGGCGGTGAGGGGGGAGCGTAGTTCATGGCAATGGCGTCAACGGCTCTTGCCGGGTGGTCCGGCTGCCGTCCTTTCGTGCCAAGTCTACACGAGCACCGTGGCTTTCGCGAGGGCGGGAACGAGGGCGCCCTCCCGCAATTGCTTGCGAGAGGGCTGGGAGGGCGAGGCCCCGCGCCTCAGGCGCTGAGCGCCGTCGGTGGAAGGCAGGCCTCGCAGATTGCCGCGATATGGCGGTGATCGGTGCCGCAGCAGCCTCCGAGGACTCGCAATCGTGGCAAATGCGCCGTCAGTGCCCGGTAGCGTCGGCCGAAGTCGGCGGGATCGCCGTCATCGAGCGTTTCGCTGTCGTCGAGCTCGGCATGGCTCATCATCGAGGCATTGGCCCGGATCCCGGCGATCCGATGCGTCCAGCCGCTGTCGGCGTCGAGCACCGTGTCGAAATGGCTCGGATGGGCACAGTTGACCATGTAGTAGTGTGGATACCCCGCGGTCGCGGCATCGACGGTCTCGATCGCGGCCTGCAGCGTGCGACCATCGGGAAGCCGTCCATTGGTCTCCACCGTGAACGAGATGACGCAAGGCATGCCGTGGCTCTGGGCCGCCCGGGCGATCCCTGTCGCCTCGTCGATGCTGGTGAGCGTATAGGCGCTCACCATGTCCGCGTCGCTTGCGGCAAAGGCCGAGATCTGCGGCGAGTGATAGTCCTCGGCCTCGTCCTTGCCCATGCGACCGAGCCGATAGCCGTCGCCACGCGGGCCGATGGCGCCGCTGAGCACGATCGGCGCCCGTGGGCGCTGGTACTTGGCGCGCAATTCGGTGAGCATGTAGATCGCGTTCTGGTTCACCTCGGCAAGAGCCGCGGCATCGTAGCCGAGTTTTACGCCCCAATCGGCACTGGCGCGCCAGGTGGGCGTGTCGAGCACGAAGCCGGTGCCATGTTGCCGGGCGATGTCGAGATAGCGTTCATAGTAGCTGAGCAGGCGCTTGCGCCCGTCCGCGGTCGAAAGCAGCACGAAGGCGGCGAAATGCGGGAGCGCCACGCCTTCGTGAAAAATCAATGTCGTTTCCATGCCGCCGTCGCTGAGGAACAGCCCGCCCTTCAGAAGCGGCAGGCTGCGTCTGTATTTGGCCATATTGGTCTCCACCAGGTTCAGTCATGCTGATGGGCCCGGGGACGCCTCCTTTCCCGCAGAACCAAGTAAATTTCTGCCTTATGATCATCTTCTAAACTAGACGACTTGCGGTATACTATTGCTAATATACTCATATACTGCCGTAAAATCAGTGACTTACTGTTTTGTTTCCGCTGCGGCGTTACAAGCTGCTCGTTGTGTTGTCGCCAGAAACTGCACCAATGGTAGGGAAGCGGCTAATGCGAAAGGGTGAGGAAACGCGGGCAAGGATCCTCGACGCTGCGGAAGTGGCAGTGCTGGCGAAGGGATTTGGCGCGACCTCGATCGATGAACTGATTGCCGAAACCGGCATCACCAAGAGCGGTTTCTTCTACCATTTCCGGGACAAGAACGAGCTCGCACGCGCCTTGCTCGAGCGCTACATCGAAAATGACGAGCGCATCTACGACGAGATCTTCGGTCGCGCCCGGCAGCTGGCCGACGACCCGCTGCAGGCCTTCCTGCTCGGCCTCAAGCTGCTGTCGGAAGTTCTGGGCGACCTGCCGAACGGCCACCCCGGCTGCCTGGTCGCTGTCATGTGCACCCAGGAGCGCGCCTTCGACCGCGACATTCAGGAAATCAACCGGCAGGCGGCGCTGATGTGGCGCCGTCGCTTCGGCACGATGTTCGAGGACATCATGCATGTTTACCGGCCGCGCGAGCCGCTCGATGTCGAACAGCTTGCCGACATGGTCTCAACCGTGCTCGAGGGCGGCATCATCCTGTCCAAGGCGCTGAAACAGCCCGACAGCCTGCCGCAGCAGCTGCTGGTGCTGCGGTCCTTCGTGCGGCTGCTGTTCCAGCCGACGGCCTGAAGCAAATCCAGGAAAAGCGTGAGGCCGTTTCCGTTCGGACACGCGCAGCATTAGCCCTCCATGTCGAGCGCAAGTGCTGCGAGCTTGCGCACGGTGTTGAGGTTGCGGGCGGTGCCGGGTTTGGCGGCCGGAAGCTTGAGTTTCGAAGGGCCGGAGCCGTTTGGGTAGTGGATGTAGATTTCGCTGCCGGCCATCTGCACTTCTTCGCCGTCAGGCGCGACAAGCTTGTCGAGCGCATCGGCGGGCGCCGGCTCGGGCAGGAAGACGACGAGCAGGAGATTGGGCTTGGCGTCCGGGAAGGGCGCGCGATCGGCTATCCCTTGCAGCTCAGTGCCGCTTCGTATCATCACGCCCGGCGCCTTCCCGAGCTTTTCACGAAGGGCTTCGTCCAGCATTTTCGCAGCGTCGCCGGCCGGCAGCTCCGAGCGGAAGAGCACGTTGCCGCTCTGGATATAGGTCTTCACGTCGGCAAAGCCGAGCCCCTCGCAAATCGCCCTGAGGTCGGCCATCGGGAGCGATCCAGTGCCACCGACATTGACGGCACGCAACAGGGCGACGTGGACGGGCATGACAGATCTCTCAGGTTAAGTGAGGGCGGGATGCGGAACCATAGGAACCTTTCCGCATCCGCGCTGGTTACGTCGTGCTCGGGTTACATCTTGCCGGCGACCTTGATCGCGAAGGCATATTCGAAGGCGATCTCTTCCAGCCGCTGGAAGCGTCCCGACGCACCGCCATGGCCGGCATCCATGTTGGTCTTCATCAGGATCGGCTCGCCGCCCGTGGTCTTTTCGCGCAGCCGCGCCACCCATTTCGCCGGTTCCCAATAGGTGACGCGCGGATCGGTGAGGCCGCCGAGCGCCAGGATCGCCGGGTAAGGCCTGGCGTCGACATTGTCATAGGGAGAGTAGCCGGCGATGATGTCGTAGAATTCGCGGCTTTCGATCGGGTTGCCCCATTCCGGCCATTCCGGCGGCGTCAGCGGCAGCGTGTCGTCGAGCATGGTGTTGAGCACGTCGACAAAGGGCACGGCGGCGATGATGCCGGCGAACTTCTCCGGCGCCATGTTGGCGATCGCGCCCATCAGCATGCCGCCGGCCGAGCCGCCCTCGGCAACGATGTTCGCGTAGGACGTGAACTTCTGTTGATTCAGATAGTCAGCGGCAGCGATGAAATCCTTGAAGGTATTGGTCTTCTTGGCCATCTTGCCGTCTTCGTACCAGGCAAAGCCGCGATCCTTGCCGCCGCGGATATGGGCGATGGCATAGACGAAGCCACGGTCGGCAAGCGACAGGCAATTGGTGTTGAAGCCCGCCGGAATGGTGATGCCGTAGGCGCCATAGCCGTAGAGCAGGCAGGGTGCGGTGCCATCGAGCGGCGTGTCCTTGCGATAGAGCAGCGTCACCGGAACTTGCGTGCCGTCCCAGGACGGGGCGAAGACACGCCGGGTGACGTAGTCGTCAGGATTGTGGCCGGAGGGCACTTCCTGGGTCTTCAGAAGCGTACGGGCGCGCGTCGCCATGTCGTAATCGAAGAGCTGCGACGGCGTCGTCATCGACGAATAGGAGAAGCGGATGACGTCGGTGTCGTATTCGGCAGCACCCGAAAGCCCCAGCGAATAGGCCTCTTCGGCAAAGGCGATGGCGTGTTCCTCGCCGGTCTTGCGGTCGCGGATGACGATCTCCGGCAGGCCCTCGCGGCGCTGCAGCCAGACGAGATGGCGGGCATAGGCCATGTGGCTGAGGATCAGCGTGCCAGGCTTGTGCGCCACCACCTCGCGCCAGTTCTCCCTGCCCGGTGCCGCGACCGGCGCTTCTATGATCTTGAAGTCCTTGGCGCCGTCGGCATTGGTGAGAATGTAGAAGACGTCGCCGCCTTCGGTCATCGAATACTCGAGCCCGGTGACGCGCTCGGCGACGAGCTTCGGCTCGGCCATCAGATCCTTGGTCGACAGCAACCGGTATTCGCTCGTCTCGTGATCGTGGATGTCGATGTAGATGACGTCGTCGAGCAGCGAGCCGCCGACCGACATGAAGAAGCCCGGATCCTCTTCCTCATAGACCAGCCGGTCGTCAGCCTGGGCGGTGCCGAGCACATGGTGGAAGATCTTCGACGGGCGGTGGTTGTCGTCGAGCACGGTGTAGAAGAAGCTCTTGCCATCGGGCGCCCAGGCGCCGCCGCCACCGGTGTTCTCGATCACGTCGGCAAGATCCTCGCCGGTCGAAAGATCACGCACCTTGAGTGTGAAGTATTCCGAGCCCTTGTCGTCATAGCCCCAGACGCCGAGGCTGTGGTCGGTGGAGTGATCGAGGCCGGCGAGACGGAAATAGGCCTTGCCTTCCGCCTCCTTGTCGCCGTCCAGCAGCAGTTGCCGGATCGCCTCGTCCTTGTGGTCGCCGTCGCGCGGGATTCGGAAGTATCGCGGCTGCTCGCCGCCGGTGACATAGGCGTGGCCATAGGCAAACGGGCCGTCCTTGACCGGGATCGAGCTGTCGTCTTCCTTGATCCGGCCGCGCATTTCGGCAAACAGCGTCTTTTGCAGCGCCTTGGTGTCGTCCATCGCCGCATTCATATAGGCGTTTTCGGCTTCCAGGTGCTTGCGGATTTCAGGATCGAGGATCGAGGGATCCTTGAACATCGCCTGCCAGTTGTCCGCACGCAGCCAGGCATAGTCGTCGGTGCGGGTGACGCCGTGGCGGGTATCGCTCACCGGCTTTTTTGCAGCGACGGGAGCTTCGGGGAGGTTTCTGAATACGGACAAGATGCGTCTCCGGGATCGATACGGCGGGAGACAATGAGATAGAGAGCCTGTCGAAGCCGATCAAGCGCAAAGGCGGCTGCCCGACGGTCGGTTTGCCGCCGGGCAGCCTGTTCGTCCTTTCCCATGGGCGCGGGAAAAGGTGTCGCCTCGTCAGGATTTCTCCCCGACCTTGCGCCGATACGCGTCGACCGGCAATCCGCCGACGCCCCAGTCCTCGAGCGCGACCTCGTCGATGACGACGAAGGTCGTGGCCGGATCCTTGTTGAGCACGGTGTGGAGCAGCTCGGTGACGCCCTTGATCAGGGCAGCCTTCTGCTCGGGCGTGGCACCCTCGCGGGTGATCTTGATGTTGACGTAAGGCATCTGCGCTTCCTCAGTTTGCAGGTTGGATGTCGTAGTGGAAAACCTTTGCGATGATTTGCCATCGGCCGTCGACGAAGACCAGAGACAACAGATCGGTAAAGGCCTTCTCTGCAATGGCGCACTGGACCTTGGCGAGCGCCGTCACCGGCCCGACGAACTCGATCGAGAGGATCCGGTCCGCGCGCGTCTCGCCGCGGCTTTCGGGCGAAGGACGTTTGTCGACGATCGGAAAGTACCTGTCCATGTCGAGTTCCAGCAGGGAACCGTCCGTCGCCGTGGCATAAAGCGCCTTGGGATGGAAGACCTGCCTGAGGATGCCGGTATCGCTGCGATAGAGCCCGTCGAAATAGCGCTGCAGCACGTCGATGACAGCTGCATATTGCGGATCGTTCGGTGAGGCGCTCATGCCGCAAGCAACCCTTCTGCCTGCATTGCGGCGCGCACAGCCGGTCGCTCGCCGATCCGTTGCAGGTAGGCGTCGAGGCGCGGGAAGGGGGCGAGCGAAACGCCGACGTGGCTGCTCCAGTTGATGACGGTGAACAGATAGGCATCGGCGACGGTGAAGGCATCGCCGAGCAGATAGGGACGTCCGTCCGCTAACTGATCCTCCAGGTTGCCGAAGCGCTTGGCGAGCTGAATTGTCGCGGCCTCTTTCGCCTCGCTGCTTGCCGTCTTGCTGAACAGCGGTGAAAACGCCTTGTGCAGTTCGGAGGAGATGAAATTCAGCTGTTCCTGCAGGCGGGTGCGCTCGAGCGTGCCGTTTTCCGGCGCCAGCTTTGCCTCGGGAAAGCGATCGGCGATGTACTGCACGACGGCTGCACCCTCGGTGACGACGTCGCCCGTTTCCAGCACCAGCGCCGGAACGTAGCCCTTGGGATTGATCGCCTTGAAATCGGCGCCGCCTTCGGTGAGGTGCGTCGTGGTATCGACCCTGACGATCTCGAACGCGACGCCGGCTTCGCGCAGGCTGATGTGTGGGGAAAGCGAGCAGGCGCCGGGGGCGTAATAAAGCTTCATGGCAATGTTCCTTTTGCAATTGTGGTCTCCGTCGAGACGTGCGGAACCTAACCCCAGGCGATAACTTTTGTATATCAGATTACTTTATGTTACCGACGTTTCCGGTTTCCCCGCGGTAACTGGAGAATTTTGCCCATGAGCTTGAAGATTCGAAAGAACAGGGCCGCCGCATTGCCACCGACCTGCCCGGTGGGCGAGTGTATGGTCATGCTCGGCGGTGCCTGGGCACCCAACATCATCTGGTACTTAAGCGGCGGTCCGCGCCGTTTCAGCGAGCTCAAGATCGACATTCCCGGGATTTCGGCAAAGGTGCTGAGCACACGGCTGAAGGAAATGGAGGAGAAGGGCGCGATCGAGCGGCGGATCGTGCCGACGTCGCCGCCATCCGTCGAATACCGGCTCAGCGACCTCGGAGAGGAGTTCGTGCCCGCGATCCACGCGATCGTCGAGGTCGGCTACAAGCTCAAGCTTCGCCGCGAAGCGAAACTTGAGGCAGATGCCGCGGCGCAGAATGCCTCCGAGGCTGTGTCCGCCTGATAGCGTTTCCATCCGGCAATGGTTGTGGCTACCAGCGGCCTTTCAATGTCTTGACCGCGTGATCGATGAACGCCCGGACCTTCGGTGTTTCCGCCTGGCGGTCGGCAAAGCAGGCGTAGAAGTCGAAGGGTTCGTGGTCGGTGTTGGCCACGCCCTCGCACGGCAGCCCGCCGAACAGCGGAACCACCAGTCCGCGCTCGATCAAGGGTGTGGCGATAAAGGCGCCGAGCCGGGTGATGCCGGCGCCGGCGATCGCCATTTCCGCGAGCGTATCGATGTCGTTGCTGACAATCGACGCCTTCAGCTCCGGCTCGAAGCGCATGCCGTCGCGCATGAAGGCCCAGCGGAAGATGCGGCCGTGCCCGGCGTAGCGATAAACCAGGCAATCGTGATGGACGAGATCCTCCGGCCTTTCCGGCCGGCCGCGTCGCTGAAGGTAGGCGGGCGCTGCACAGATGATCATCGGCACCGAGGCAAGCTTGCGCGCGATCAGCCCCTGTTCCAGTTGCAGGCCAAAGCGCACGCTGATGTCGATGCCTTCGCCGATATGGTCGATCTCCCGGTCGGTGACGACGAGCTCGATCGAGACCTCGGGGTATTTCGCCGCAAACGACGGCACGAGCGGTGCCACGACGTGGCGACCGAAGGCAACGGATGCTGAGATCTTGAGCGACCCGCGTGGCTCGGCGCTGAGCGCGGAGACGGCTGCGGCCGCAAGCTCCAGTTCATGCACGACGCCACGCACCCGCTCGTAATAAATCCTACCGCTTTCCGTCAGACCAAGCTGGCGCGTGGTGCGACTGAGCAGCCGGCTGCCGAGCGTTCGCTCCAGCCGCGCGATGTTCTGGCTTGCCGACGCGGGCGTGATCCCGAGCTTTCGTGCCGCAGCCGCGATGCTGCCCTCCTCGACGCTCCTGACGAAACTCTCGACGCCACGCAAAGTGTCCATAATGACATCCATCGAATTGATATTGCTATTCGATAGTTTTGCCTACTTCTGAGCGAGGCTGCAATGGCCTACTTCGCCGCCATGCGATCCGTATAGTGCGGCTCGAAGCGAGGGGAGGACCCCTCGGTCAATATCGGAGACCTGCCTATGGAAGACACGCTGTCTGCTCCGCGGATCGCCCGCAGCCGCAAGCTGCCGCCGCGCGCCGCCCCCGTCGCCTTTGCCTTCTTCATGTCGGCGATCATGGCGTTCCTGATGTCCTGCGTCATCGTCGGCGCCAATACGGGCATCGACGCCGGCTACCCCGTGCGCGTGATCGGCGCCTACGCGCTGGCGATGCCTGTCGCCTTCGTCTGCGTACTATTCGTTCGCCCGTTCGTCGCCCGGCTCGTCGGCTTCGTCTGCCGCCTGCCGGCCTGAGCATCAACCGTCCCGGGTCGACCGGGACGGGCAACCGATGCATTCGCATCGTCCCGTTGACGAGCCTCTCGTCCATTCACTTGCAATTCAGCTCTGCCGTCGCATCCTCATCGGTGCCGCCAGTCACAGGCGGCTCCAGCCAGGGGGCATTCGAGATGGGCATGCTGACAAAACTGGTATCGGCCGCCATTCTGGCGGTAGCGCTCACGACAGGAGTGCCGGCGGCCGCCAGCACCTTCGTGGCCTGGGAAGTCGCCGGTGTCGACTGGAACGATGTGCTCAACGCGCGGGCCTGGCCATCCTCGTCCTCGGCCGTGCGCGCCGGCTATCCCAATGGCACGAGGCTGCAGATGACCGGGCGCTGCATGAACGGCGTGGACTTGAAGCGCATCGCCCGATGGTCGGCCATTGCCCAACAGCGGGCGGTGCGCGCCACCTGGTGCCAGATCTGGCATGATCCGCAACGCAACGGGAATTGGCAGGAAGGGTGGGTCTACGGCAAGTTCATCCGCCCTGCGCGGTTCTGACCCTAGAAGCCAGGCATTCATATCGGCGGTCGGAGCCACGCCCGGTCACCCGGGCGCGGCTGGAGCCTTTAACGGCAACGCGTGGCGGCGTTGCTCTGGTCAAGCTTGGTCCCGTTGACCGTCAGCACCGAGCCCGGCGACTGGGTGATCGTTCCGGCCGTCCAGCCGGTGTCAAGCAGGCAATCCTTCGGCGTATTGGTCACCGTGACATTGCCGTTGATGTTTTCGGTCGGGCCTGAGAAATAGAGGCCCGCCTTGCCGGCCTTGTCGACCGTCATGTTCTTCAGCGTGATGTCGCTGACGGGACCGCCCAGGAACTCGTAGTCGCTGCCATAGATGTAGGCGCCGTAGGTGCCGGCATTGGTCACGGCGACGTCCTCAAGCGCAATGCCCGAGACCGGATTGAAGAAGATGCCGGCATTGCGCGTGCCGTCGATCTTCAGCCCCTTCACCTGAACGTTGGTGGTTTTTACGTCCAGGTTCGGGCTGGAGACCAGCATCAGGCCGTTGATGCCACCGGACAGACGCATGTCGTTGATCCTAACATCAGAGGTGCCCTGCAGCACCATCAGGTCCATATCGCGATCCTGCTTGGAATTGTCGATGGTTACCCGGTCGAGCTTGGCGCCCTTGCCCGCCACCAGCAGCACGCCTTCGCGGCGCGAATTGCTGATCGTGACATTGTCGAGCGTGACGTTTTCCGTGCCGGTGACCAACTCGTAGTCCGTTCGCCCGACCTTCCTGAACTCGCCGCCGGCAAAGACGCCGTAGGTGACCTTGTCGATGACAGTGTCGCGCACCGTCACGTTGCGGCCGCCGACCGAACTGATCGCGGCATAGGGCGCCTTGTTCGGGTTGTAGATCGAGAATTCGCAAGTTGTGTTGTTCTCGCAGATGTAGAGGTCGTGGATCCGGCTGCCCTCAACCACAGCGCCGTTCACTCGCGTGAAGCGAATGCCGTCATGATTGGTCGCGGCAATGTCGACATTGTCGACGGTGACATTAGTCGCGTCGGTGGCGGAGATGCCGGCAAGGCCGCCGCGCACCGAAAGCTGCGAGACGGTGCTGCCCGACGCCATGGAGATCACGTCCTGAGCGGGGTTGTAGCCGGTGATGGTGGTCGCCGCACCCGTATTGACGAAGGTTGCGGTAGCGCCGCTGCGCGCGCCGCGCACGGCGATCTCGCCACCGCCGCCAAGAAGTGTCTGGCCGTTGCCAAGCGCCAGCGTCCGGTCGAGACCGAGATTTCCATCGGCCAGGATCAGCGCATTGGCGCCGGCAGCGCCGATCAGCGCGTTGATGTCGCTGGCACTGCCGGATGCCGTGGAGATGTTGACGACCCGTCCGGCGTCACGGCCGCTGTCGACGAACTGCGCCGTTTCGATATCGCCGGTCGCTCCGGCATGGGTGCGGATTTTCGTCGCGCGCTCGACCCGCTGGGTCATCGGGTCGAAAGCGTCGCCGGTCGAGCCGGTGGCGCCGAACGGGATGCGCAGCCGCGCCGTGACGGCGCCCTTCAGCTTGTCTTCGTTGTCATAGGTGCCGGTGACGCCGAGCGAGACGGTTGAGCCCTCGGACAGACCCGGAAGGTCGGCAAATGTCAGTTCCGCGCGCAGCTTGGCGCCGAACATGTCGTCGAGGTTGCGGCCGCCATACCAGTAGCTGCCGCCGAACACCTTCAGCTGCACGTCGGAATCTTCGGCAAAGACCGGCAGCCGGCCGCCGATTTCGGCATCGATGCCGCGGCGCGCCCGTTCCTTGCCTTCCTGGAACACGAGCACGTGGTCGCGCACATAGGCAGCATTGAAGGCGCTGAGCGACTTGGCGCCGGTCAGCGGCAGATAGAAATTGCTGCGCATTTCCAGGTCGCCGCTGAGTGCTTCGAGGCCGAACGACACCTGGCTGAACGAATTGCCGTGGGTGCTCTTCAGGTAGTCGTAGTAGCCGTAGGCGCCGATGACCCACTGATCATTGGCGCGGAAGCGATAACCGGCGCCGATGGAGCCCTGGCGGACGGCATCGTTTTCGATCGCTCCGCGTGTATCGATGAAAATGGCATTGCCCGAATCGAGCACGAAGGGCAGGAAAAAACCGCCGCTTGCCGCCGAGCCGCCGCTGAAAAACCCGCCTTCGATTTCCGCCTGGGGCCGAAGGTCGAGTGCGAGCGAAGGGCTCGAAAGCAATGTGCCGCTTGCCAGGGCGGCGATAAAAATTTGCTTATTTTTCATATCATTAACTCCGCATATATTCGACCTTAGTCTAGGCCGCTTGGGCATGCGGTTAAGATATGTGATTGTAATACTCAAGTTTATTGATCGGCAAAGTGTACGCTATCCAGCGGCGTGTTGACGCAGGCGGTGCGTACGTTCGATGCGCAACCTTAGGGCTGTGTCGTCGTATCGCGCCGACCGCCCGCCAGACAGCGGGCGGGCGGCGCGAAAAAGGCCGTTTAGCTCTTCAAGGCGGCAATGTTGTCCCTGGCATAGGTCTCGACACTGCGCGGCTCATGGCCGGTCAGCGTCTTGACGTCGCCGGTCGGTGTCGCGACCCAGCCCTGGCGCACGGGGTAGAAGATCGATGCGAGGAAGCGTGCGTAATCTGAAGGGACGCCCGCGCCGGTCAGGATGTCGACGAAGGTCTCGTCGTCGACCGGTGCATAGGCGATCGGTCTTCCGGTGACGCGCGACAGGATGGCGGCAGCTTCGTCGTAGCTCAGCGCTTCCGGACCGGTCAGGTTGAAGGCCCGTCCGTTGAAGGCGTCACTCGTCAAGGCGACCGCCGCACTTTCGGCGATGTCGCGGGCGTCTATGAAGCTGGTCTTGCCCTCGGCCGCCGGGACGGAGATCGTGCCGTGGCGGATGCCCTCGATCCAGTAGCTGTGGAAATTGTCCGCGAACCAGTTCGGTCGCAGGATGACGTAGGGCGTGCCAGATTTTTCGAGCAGCAGTTCGACCTGGCGATAGGGGATGCTGTCATCCGCATCGACGCCGATCACGGTCATCAGCACGATCTTGATGCCGCGCGCTGCGGCCGTCTTGACGATCGGACCGAGCAGACCCACGGGATCGAGATGACCCCCCGGCGCCAGCACGAACAAGCGATCGACACCAACAAGCGCAGTGTCATGCGTCGAGGCATCGAGATAATCGAAGGTGACGGCCTCGGCGCCCTCGATCGGTGTCGCCTTGCGTGTCGCGGCCTTGACGGCTTCGCCGCGGGCAACGAGTGCGACAACCAACTTGCCCCCGATGGTTCCGTTCGCCGTGAGAACCAAAATCTTGCCTGTCATCGTCTTCTCCTTGGTTTCCCAATGAAACTATAGTTCCAATGGAAACTAGATATAAACTCGGAAAAATGCTGTAAAGGAGGCAGTTTTCGGTGACATGGTTTCCGCATGGAAACCATCTTGGAGCCCGCGCGCGATGGAATACGACGTTTATGCTCAGGCTTGCCCGACCCGTCTCGTGTTGGATCGGCTTGCCGACAAATGGGCCGTTCTGGTGCTCGGCAAGCTCAACGAACAGCCGGTGCGCTTCAATCAATTGAAGCGCGAGATCGAGGGTATCTCCCAAAAGGTCCTGTCGCAGATTTTGAAGAAACTGGAGCGGGACGGTCTCGTCAGCCGCAGCGTTTTCGCCACCGTCCCGGTCACCGTCGAATACGCGATCACGCCGCTTGGTCGCACACTCGCGTCCACCGTCGCGGCGCTCTCGCGCTGGGCCGAAGACAACATCGAGGCGGTCCTTGCCGCTCAACAAAAATACGACCGCAGCGCCTGAGGCGGCTGCGGCCGGAAATGACCGCGGAGACCCGCGGCCTGGGAGAGGGGTGATCAGGCGACCAGTTTCAGGCCGATGCCCCAGGGATCGACAAGGGTGTGGCCGTTGCCGTTCCGGCTGACCGGAATTTCCAGCCCGTCGAGTTTGGCAAGCGCCGCAGCGAGCTCGGCTTGTTCCCTGAACTGGATCGTATAGTCCGAAAGGCCCGTCATGTGGCCATCACGCTTCGGCGCGCCGCGCGAGTTCCAGATGTTGGCGGCAACGTGGTGATGGTATTTGCCCGAACCGAAAAAGCTGGCGCCGGGATAACGCGCCATCAGCCCAAGCCCAAGCACGTCGCGGAAGAATGCATCGGCCTCGGGAATATTCGAAACCTGCAGATGGATATGGCCGATGGCGGTGCCGTCTGCCATGCCGTTCCATGTATTCTTCGGCGCCTCGTCATAGAGCGCCTGCAGGTCGAGTGGAAGCGTATCCATGCCGACGGTGCCGTCCGGCTTGAAGCTCCATTCGCTGCGCGGCCGGTCGCGATAGACTTCGATGCCGTTGCCCTCGGGGTCGGCAAGGTAGATCGCCTCGCTCACCAGGTGATCGGACGCGCCCTGGAGCCGGATATTGTTGTGCGCGGCATGCGCCAGCCAGCGGCCGAGCTCCGCGCGATCCGGCACCAGAAAGGCGTTGTGGAAGAGGCCAGGCGCATTGCGTGGCGCCCTGGCCGCATTGCCTTGCGTCGTCAGCGTCAGAAGCGGCCGGTCGGCAACCCCGAGCGTTTCACCGCTTGCGCTGCTGTCGATCGGTTTCAGTCCCATGATTGTCTGATACCAGGCGGAAACGACGGGCAAATCCTGGACCACCAGATGGGCGTGATCGACATGAGCAGGCATGGCGAGTGCGTGCTCGGCCGGAATGTCGTGCGTCTGTTGCGACGTCATCTCTGTCTCCTTTGCATCGACGCTGAGCCTCGTTGTGCGGCTCAGTTTCGTTGAAACTGTTGCCGGGAATATGGGCCGGCGCGTCCGTTCACGGAAGCCTGTCGGTTGCTTGATGTTGTGTTCGATGAGCGTTGACAGTGGAGTCCGTCGCCCTACCTCTTTTGAGAGGGATCTTGTGGCCGTGCCGCTGCCGATTTGATTTCAATCAAAGCTGAATGCGCAGCCGAGGCGCAATCTCCAGGCGACGGTTTGACCTGTCGCATCGAGCGCCGGCGATCCGGGTGGGCAACAGAAGGAGTGAAGCATGTACAAGAAGATCATCGTCCCGATTGCCATGGATCAGCTCGAACATGGCGAGTCTGTGCTCGGCATCGCCGAGAAGCTGATCGACGAAGGGGGCGAGATTATCCTGCTGAATGTCGTCGAGGATCTGAACGCTTACGCACAAGGGTACATGATCGTCGACTTTCCGCTGGAGATGGTCGAGGAATCCCGCAAGCAGGCGCAAAAGACCCTGGATGCCCTGAAGACCAAACACGGGATCAACGGCCGCGTCGAAATCCGCACCGGCGGTGCCGCCGGCACCATCAATGCCTTCGCCGGCGAGGAAAACGCCGACCTGGTAATCATTGCATCGCATGCCCCTGGGCTGATCGACTATTTCATCGGTTCGACCGCAAACCGGGTTGTCAGCCATTGCCCCTGCGCCGTCCTGGTCGACCGGTAAGCTGCCAATGAAAAGAGTGCGTGCGGCGCGACAACCTCGCGCCGCCACCGCCAAGGAGTGTTCAGATGGACAAACATGCGGTTGACGAATTCCGCGAACGCCTCACGCACCGCAAACAGGAATTGCAGGGGCGCCTGGTCAAGATCGAGCATGATCTCGATGAGCCGATGAACGCCGATGTACCCGATCGCGTGACGGAACGGGAAGGCGACGAGGTCTTGGAGGGTCTCGGCCTTGCCGGGCAAGAGGAGATCCGCGCGATCGACGCAGCACTCGACCGGATCGCGGCGGGCACGTTCGGGACCTGCGTGCGCTGCGGTTTGCCGATTTCGTCCGCACGCTTGCAGGCCGTACCCCATGCGCCGCTCTGCCAGGACTGCGCCGCAGAGGTTTCGCGCGGCGGACGGTGAACGCTACGCTACCGGTCGTGCCCTGTTTGGCTCGTCACGACGTCCGCCAACGCCAGCTTCAGTCGCGGCAGAAAGCGGCCGGGGATCGCGGTCGAGGCGACGACGCCATCGTCGATGGCGCCCATGCGCCGATAGAAATCTGCGGCGCCCGGGTCGGCATCGATGGTCATGACGAGGGCGTCGCGGCGGCGCGCTGTCTCGACGCACCAGTCGAAGAGCTTCCGGCCGACGCCGCCCGCCTGCGCTTGCGGATCGACGAACAGTTTGTCGAGTTCGCTGGTCAGCCCGTCTGTGCGGACCTGCGCCATGCCGAGGATCCGATCGCCGTCGACGGCAATCTGCAGGTCGCTATCCGTCCAGTCCTCGGCGTTCAGCGTCAAGGATGGCCGGCACGCCTCGATAAACGCAGCGTCGTAACCCCACACGGCTTTCGATCGCAGGCAAAGTTCGCTGAGCTCTGTCGCCTGTCCCGGGTGAGGGGCTCGCAGGATCGTCATGCTGTAACCCCCGTTTGCTTTTTCGTCGCTCCCATGTGGTCATCGCGAGACCCGTAAGCAAGTCCTTGACGGGCGTCGGAGATACCTCAGGCGGTTGTTGTAATGCGTTGCAAAAGTTGATGCTTTTGCCATGCCCGCCTGTCTTTGCGGCCGAGCGCCGCTGTGGCAGGATGATTGCCGGGCGACGGTGCGACATCAACGAGCGTGCCGCGAAAAGAACCGGAAGAGGGATTGCGTGGAGATTGCTGGCGTCAAATGGAACTATGACCGCTCGGAGCTGATCGCCGACGGCATCGTGCATGGCATCGGCCTTGCCGCCGCACTCGTCGGCGTCACCGCGCTGATCTTCTATGCGACCCTTTGGAGCACGACCGGCCAGCTGGCCGCCGCAGCCGTTTACGGAGCAGGATTGCTTGCCACGCTCTCGATTTCGTTTCTCTACAATCTTTACCCGGTCTCGCGCACCAAATGGTTTCTGCGCCGCTTCGACCATTCGTCGATTTTCGTCCTCATAGCAGCGACCTATACGCCCTTCCTCCAGCGCGGCCTGGATGATCCGTTCCTGTTCGTGATGCTGGTCGGCATCTGGGCGATCGCGGCACTCGGCGTTGCGATCAAGTGCCTTTTCCCCGGCCGCTTCGACCGGCTGGCCATTCTGCTTTATCTGGCGATGGGGTGGAGCGGTGTGCTTGCGGTCGGGCCGTTGCTTTCGACGCTGACCGTGACGACCATGGTGCTGATCCTGATCGGCGGCATCATCTATTCTGCCGGCGTCATCTTTCATGTGTGGGAGAAGCTGCGCTTTCAGAACGCGATCTGGCACGGCTTCGTCGTCGCGGGAGCGGCGGTGCACTATTCGGCTGTCGTGACCTGTTTCAGTGCGGCCTCCGCAACCTGAGCCGCTCGCTGGGTCAATGTTTGGCTATCTTCCGAGCGTTCAGTTCGGAGCTTCGTTCGATACCGCCGCAACGGGCGGATGCTGACACCCTTCCGAGGGCCTCAGCGCTTCGGCCATGCGCGAGATCACGCCGTCGAAGCTTGTCAGACGGCTCTTGCGATACTGCAGGCGGAAGTATGCAGCGCTGCCATCACACAGTGCGACGGCCCGCGTATAGAAAACGTCCTCGCCACGCGATCCGGAAAAACTTGCCCAGGCCGACGTGACGCGGGAATAGACGATCCGCCATTGCCCCTCGCGCTCGTAGCCGATGCGATCGTTGACGTCGGTTTCGAAATCACCGTCGAGAAGCGTGCTGCCGAATACCGATAGCGTCGCGCCATTGTCGTTGGCATGGAAGCTCGCGCCGTCACCATTGTCGCCTTCGCTCTGCAGTTCGAAGCCGGGGGGGATGTCGAGCACGTAGCCGAAGCGCGCGTTCGCATAGGGTTGCCAGTCTTCGGCAGCCACCGCGGTGAGGGCGGGCGACAGGAAAAGAGCGAGTGCAGTCAGGATGCGTAGCATGCGGACCTCCTCTCGGCTCGCTCGGCACACTGTCGTCCTATATCACGACAACTGGCACAGGGCCTGTTTCTAGGGGAACACCGGCCCCCATGCCACTCCTTCCGCGCGCCAGTGTCAATCCTCGGCAAACGCGTCAATCCTCGGTAAACGTCATGGCGTGGCCGTTGAGGCAATAACGCAGACCGGTCGGCGGCGGGCCGTCGGGGAAGACGTGGCCGAGATGGGCATCGCAGTCGGCGCAGCGGATCTCGGTGCGCACCATGGCATGCGAGCGGTCCTCGATCTCGCGGATCGCCTGATCGTCGATTGCTGCGAAATAGCTCGGCCAACCGCAACCGGAATCGAATTTCGTGTCGGAGCGGAAGAGAGCGCGGCCACAGCCGACGCACTCATAGGTGCCGGTCTGCTTGTTGTTGAGGAACGGGCCGGTGAACGGACGCTCGGTGCCCTGCTGCCGGGTAATGCGGTACTGTTCCGGCGAAAGCTGCGCCCGCCATTCCGCATCGGTCTTGACCACCTTGGGCGTCCTTACAGTCGTCATCGCAAATCTCCTGTCGTTGCCGTCCCAATATAGGAGCGCGACGAAAGGTGCGCAAACCGCGCCCGCAGACAGGCAGTTCAGAATCTCATGCGATTTCGCGGCGGATGACTGCCGGGCCGACCCCGCGCCGCCGCTTGCTGTCGCCGTAGAACGCAATGAACTCCGCGGCCGGAAGCGGCTTGGAAAACAGGTAGCCCTGGCCGTACTGCACGCCACGCTCCTTGAGATAGTCGGCCTGCTCCCGACGTTCGATACCCTCGGCGACGATGTAGAGATCAAGTGACTTGGCGATGTCGATGATGTGCGGGGTGATTGAGCTGGTGGCGGAATCCGTGCCGATGGTATCGATGAAGGATTTGTCGATCTTCAGCGCGTCGAGTGGCAGTTCCTGCAGGTATTGCAGGCTCGAGTAGCCGGTGCCGAAATCGTCGATCGCCACCGAGTGGCCGCGTCGGCGCGCCTCCTCGATGGTAACCCTTGCCGATTTCACGTCCATGAAGCCGCGCTCGGTCGCCTCCAGCCAGATTTGCTGGGGCAGGACGCCGGTGTTGGCGAGCATGGCCTCGATGACGGGCAGGATGCGGCCGGACTTGATGTCGTTGGCCGCAAGGTTGACCGCGATGTGCAGCGAGCGATCGCCGACGAGCACGGCCTTGAGTTCGGCGATCGCGGTCTGGATCACCTGGTCGGTGATTTCCTCGATCAGTCCGTTCTCCTCCGCCAGCGGAATGAACAGATCGGGGCGTACCATCTGGCCGTCCGGACGGCGCCAGCGCACCAGCGCCTCCGCCCCGACGCAGATGCCTGTGTTGAGCTCGACCAGGGGCTGGTAGTGCACGACGAACTCGCGCCGGTGAACGGCGATCGAAAGTTCGCCAAGCGGCGACAGGCGGCGGCGCGACATCCAGACGACGAGGCCGACCATCAAGGCTGCGACCACGGCACCGACCGGCAGGAGCAGCAACCGCTCCCGGTCCATGTCCTTGAGCATGGCGATGTCGGGGGCGCTTGCAACCGCGATCCAGTTCGCCCCTTGAGAGGTCGCAAAGAGATCGCCGGCATGGCTGCCGGTTTTGGGGAGCTCGGCGAGCCGCGCCGTCAGGGAGGCGTCCGGATCGTTCAAGGTGCTGACCACGACGGCGTTTTTCGTGGCGACGGCCAGCCGGGTCCCGGGCTCGGCGATCACGTCGACAAAGCGGGCCGGGTTGGTCAGCACCGTGTAGGATCGATAGCGAAAGGCGGTCATGGCCGTGCCGGTGCTGATCGTCGGGTACATCCGCGGGATCACTTCGATACCGCCGTCGGCGATAAAGTCAGCGGGCGGCGCGCGCGTAAGCCGGCGGGGCGGATAACCCCAGGAGGTGCATCGAAGCAACCCGTTCTCAAAGTAGCCGATATCCTCGATCGCGGTCGTGTTGACGACGAGGGATCGCATCGCCGCGATGTGGGCCGTCATGCAGGGCGGCAGGTCGAACCTGTCGGCGGCCCGCAGCGCATGAGCCGCTTCGTCAAGAGCCGCGTCCGCGCGCATGATGGCGTAGTCGGCAAGGCGCGCGAGCCGGGCCTGTTCGCTGCGCACGGCGATCGACCACGACAGGTAATAGGCTGCCAGCATCGGCAGGATAGCGCCGAGCGCGGCCAGAACACTGGCGATGACGACTATCCGAGATCGTTCCAAGCAGGCCTCGCCCGTTGAAGATGGTGTCTGCTGTTTCGTGTTTTTGGCGGCAGTTCGACTGTCAGAGGCCTAGCAGCCTTGCCGTCATCATTGTGGTCGAAGGCAGAAGTCGCGAGCCCTTGCACGTCACTGTTTGAGCCGACAACTTCCGGCTGTTTATTCTGAATTGAGCGGGTCTCGAAATACAACTAACACGTCTTGCTGTGCCGTTTCCAGCGCGTTCGATCGATGTGCAGGCTGCGCGTGAGTATGTTGCTAACAGCATTTTAACGATTCGGTTCACCGGCGCGCGAATTCAGCGAATCTGATAATGCAAAACCTGCTATTTCGAATGGCTTGGCCGATTTGGCGGCACATAACGTCGATTTTACCTGCATAAGGCTTGAGGCGCCAACACCCTTCTTTTATGTCGGGCGCTCAATGGATTGATTGGTAAAGAAAACAAAGGAGAAAGCCCGAACGATGGACGTTTCGGCCCTGACATTGCTGGCTCTCGCACTCCCTTTCGTCGCGGCGTTGCTCGCGCCGCAGCTGACGCGTCTTCTCGGGCACAACGCCGCCTGGGTTCTCGCACTTTTTCCGGCGGCGATCGTCCTGCATTTCACGCGCTTCTGGCCGGAAGTGGCAAAGGGGGAGGTCGTCACCGGCGGCTATGCCTGGATCCCGTCGTTCAATGTCAGCTTTTCCTGGCTGATCGATGGTCTGTCGCTGACCTTCGTTCTCCTGATCGCCGGCATCGGCATGCTGATCGTCCTTTACGCCGGCGGATACCTGAAAGGTCATCCGCAACAGGGGCGGTTCTTCTCGTTTATCCTGATGTTCATGGGATCGATGCTCGGGCTTGTCGTTTCCGACAGCTTCCTGATGCTCTTCGTCTTCTGGGAACTGACCTCGATCACGTCGTTCCTGCTCATCGGTTTTGATCATTCGCGCGAGGCGGCGCGCCGCGCCGCCCTTCAGGCGCTGGTCGTGACCGGGGGAGGCGGGCTGTTCCTGCTTGCCGGACTGCTGGTCATCTGGAACGTCACCGGTGTCACCCAGCTCTCGCTGCTCACCGCCTTCGGGCCGGAGATGCGCGAAAGCCCGTTCTATCTCGCAGCACTCCTCCTCGTGCTCGGCGGCGCCTTTACCAAGTCGGCGCAGTTCCCCTTCCACTTCTGGCTTCCGAACGCGATGGAGGCGCCGACCCCGGTTTCCGCCTACCTGCACTCCGCGACGATGGTGAAGGCCGGCGTCTACCTCTTGATGCGGCTCAATCCCGTGCTCGGCGGAACGCCCGAATGGCAGATCCTGCTGCCGCTCTTCGGCGGCGCAACCCTTGTCATCGGTGCCGCACTCGCCTGCCGTCAAACTGACCTGAAATTGATGCTCGCCTATACGACCATGGCCTCGCTCGGCCTCTTGGTGATGTTGACGGGACTGGACGTGCCGCACGCGATCGAGGCGGCGGCGCTCTACCTGGTGGCGCACTCCCTGTTCAAGGGAGCCCTGTTCATGGTGGCCGGCATCATCGACCACGAGACGGGCACCCGCGATGTGACCCGGCTTTCGGGCCTGCGCTCCGCCATGCCGCTTACATTCGTCATCGCGCTTGCCGCGGCGTTCTCGATGGGCGGCCTCGTGCCCTTCTTCGGCTTCATTGCCAAGGAAGAGATCTACTATGCGCTTTCGGGCTTCGATGGTCGCATGATCATCTTTGCCGTTCTCGCCCTCGTCGGCAACGCGCTGATGTTTGCGGTTGCCTTTGCCGTCGCCCTGAAGCCTTTCATCGGCGAAAGGTCGCAGACGCCGCTTGCCCCGCACGAAGCTCCGATCCTGCTTTGGCTCGGACCGGCGCTGCTTTCCGCCAAGGGGCTGTCAGCCGCGCTGCTTTCGGGGCTCACGCACGAACTCGTGTCGACCCCGATGGCCTCAGCCATTGCCGGTGCGTCGCGCGACGTCACCATCTCGGTCGTTCCCCACATTGGCGCGCCGCTTGCGATGTCGATCGCCACGGCGGTGCTCGGCGCGATCGTCTATGTCAAGCTCGACCGGGTGCGCGCCTTCGTCGGCGCGGTGCTTGCCGATATCGGTTGGGGCCCGGACCGCGGCTTCGATCAGTTCATCCAGGGGCTCGTTCGTTTCTCCGTTGCCTTGACGCGACGGCTGCAGTCGGGCCGCCTCGAGGTCTACATGACCGCGACCTTCGTTCTGGTTGCCTTCGTGCTCCTGGTCGTGCCGCTATCCTACGGCGAGTTTCCGCGCGCGCCGTTCTTCGCCGCCGACGTGCCACTGCACGAACTCGCGATCATGGCGATCGCCGTGATCGGGCTTGCCGCCGTGGTGCTTGCGGCCGACCGGCTGACGGCCATCGTGTCGCTCGGCATCCAGGGTTTTGCGGTCGCCGTGATTTTCCTGCTCTACGGCGCGCCCGATCTCGCCTTCACCCAGTTCATGATCGAGACGCTTTCGGTCGTCGTTCTGGCGTTGGTGATGACGCGTCTCAGGCTCTCGCCGTCCGATCATCGGCCGGTCGCGCAGACGATCCCGGATTTCACCATCGCGCTCGCCTGCGGCCTTGGCTTTGGCCTGATGCTCCTGAAGGTGACCGGCGTTCCCTTCGATGCGACGCTGACGGATTTCTTCAATCTCTATTCGAAGTCGATTGCGCACGGCGCCAATGTCGTGAACGTCATCATCGTTGACTTCCGCGGGACTGACACGCTCGGCGAGATCGCCGTGGTGATGGTCACGGGCCTTGCCATCCTGTCGCTCGTGCGGCTGCGGGCCGGATCGCTCCGCCGCATCGCCGACAACGACCCGGATGCGGAGGAGCGCGCATGAAATCGGTGATCTTTCGCGCCGTCGCGCCGTTCCTGACGAGCCTGATGGTGCTGTTTTCGATCTTCGTCCTGCTGCGCGGACACAACGAACCGGGCGGCGGCTTCATTGGCGGGCTGATTGCGGTCTCGGCCCTGGCGATCTACGGCATTGCCTGTGGTGTCGAGACGGTGCGCCGCGCCATCTATTTTCATCCGATGGCGATTGCTGGCGCCGGATTGTTTGCAGCCACCGTCGCTGGCCTGATCTCGATGGCGGCGCGGGTGCCCTTCATGACCGGACTGTGGATCTATCCCTCCGTTCTCGGGGTGGAGATCCCGCTGTCGACGGTGACGCTGTTTGACGGCGGCGTTTATCTCGTGGTCGTCGGCGCGATCAGTTCGATCGCCCTGTCGCTCGAAGAGCGGGGAGGCGAATGATGGAAGCCTGGTTCGCGCTGCTGGTCGGCATCTTCTTCACCGTTGCGATCTACCTGCTCCTGTCGAAATACATCATTCGCGTGTTGCTGGGCGTTGCGATCCTCGGCAACGCCGTCAATCTGCTCATCTTCACCGGTGGCCGGCTGACCCGCGGCGTGCCGCCGGTCATTCCAGGCGATCAGGATGCGCTTGTCGGACCTGCGGCCAATGCGTTGCCGCAGGCGCTGATCCTGACGGCGATCGTCATCTCCTTCTCTTTCTTCGCCTTCCTGCTGGTTCTCTCCTGGAGGGCCTACGAGGAACTGCAAACAGACAATACCGACGAGATGCGCGTCGCCGAGCCGAAAGACGAGCCGGCTCCGCCGCTTGGATATTGACCGACCCATGGCCGCTTCGACTTCTCTCCCCGCTGACCTTTCCGCAGCACTCGTGCTCGAGCCCGTGGCGCTGGCCGATTGGCTGGTGATCCTGCCCGTTGCCTGGTGCCTCGCCGTCGGCGCGCTGCTCGTGATGTTGCGCCGGCCGATCGGCTGGCATCCGTTCATCGCCGTCGCGGGCCTCGCCGGGCTCGTGCTGATCGACGTCCTGCTCCTTCGCCACGTGCTCGCCAATGGGCCCGTAACGATGGTCATGGGGCGCTGGCTGCCGCCCTTCGGCATCGCCTTCACGGTCGACCTGACAGGCGCGCTCTTTGCCCTGACGGCCTCGGTTGCGGCGCTGGCCGGCGGCATCTATTCGCTGGCCGACATCAATGACAGCGGCCGCCGCTACGGCTTCTATCCGTTCCTGATGCTGTTGATGGCGGGCGTGTCGGGCGCCTTCCTGACGGGGGACGTCTTCAACCTCTACGTCTGGTTCGAGGTGTTGCTGATCTCGTCCTTCGGCCTGATCGTGCTTGGGTCCGAGCGTGAGCAGATCGACGGCGCGGTGAAGTACGGCTTTCTCAACCTGGTCGCCACCACGCTGTTCCTGATCACCACCGGCTATCTCTATGCGACCTTCGGCACGCTGAACATGGCCGACATTGCCCGAAAGGCCGAAGGGCTCGCCGGCACGGCGCCGCTGATGACCCTGACCGCGTTGTTCGTGCTCGCTTTCGGCATGAAAGCCGCAGCCTTCCCTGTCAATTTCTGGCTGCCGGCCTCCTACCACACGCCTCGTGTCGTCGTTTCGGCGCTTTTCGCCGGTCTTCTGACCAAGGTCGGCATCTACGCGCTCATCCGCGTCACGATCATGCTGTTGCCGGTGGAGCGCGAAGAGCTGAGCTTCGTCATTGCGCTTGCCGGCGCGCTGACGATGCTTGTCGGCGCCTTCGGCGCGCTTGCTCAGTCGGACTTCCGCCGCATGCTCGGCTATCTCGTGGTCTCCGGCATCGGCTCGATCCTCGCCGGTGTCGCGGTGGGCGGTCCTGGCGGCATCGGCGGCGCGATCTTCTATGCGCTGCATTCCATGCTGGTCATGACCGCGCTCTATTTTGCCTCAGGCATTGCTGCCCGGCTTGGCGGCGGCTTCTCGCTCCAGTCGCTGGCCGGCCTCTATCGACGCCATGCGGCGTTTGCAGCGCTGACGCTGATGCTCTGCTTCGCCGTTTCCGGCCTGCCTCCGTTCTCCGGCTTCTGGCCGAAGGTCATGCTGGTCAAGGCGGCACTCGATATCGGTGCCTGGTGGCTGGCCGCCGCATTGCTTGTGACCGGTTTCCTGACGACCGTCGTCACCGGCCGCTTCTTCCTGCTCGCCTACTGGCGTGACCTGCCGGAAGGGAAGGTTGCTCCGGCGCCGGCGCGGATTTCGCCGGCAACGCTCGTACCGCTTGCGGCACTGACCGTTCTGATCCTTGCGATCGGCGTCTATCCTGAGCCGGCGCTTTCGACGATACAGAGTGCCGCGGCGGGGCTCGCCGAGCCGTCGGCCTACGTGAACTCGGTCTTTCCCGGAGGTGCCAGGTGACCAAGTTCCTGACCATCAACCTGGTGTTCACGGCAGTATGGGTGGCGATCAGCGCCAGCTTCACGCCAGCAAACCTTGTCCTCGGCTTTGCGGTCGGGGCGCTTTCGCTGCTTTTGATCCGGCGCGAACTCCAGCCTGTGGCCTATCCGGTGCGCCCGCTGAGGCTCTTCGTGCTGACGGCGCTTTTCTTCAAGGAACTGGCGGTCTCGGCGACCAAGGTTGCCTGGATGGTGGTGCAGCCGAAAATGGTGCTGAAGCCCGGCATCTTCGCCTATCCGCTGACGGTCAAGAGCGACTTCGAGATCGCCTTGCTCGCCAATCTCATCACACTCACGCCGGGGACGCTGTCGGTCGACGTGTCTGAAGATCGCCGGACGCTTTACGTCCATGCGCTCGACTGCGCCGATCCTGGCGCGCTGAAGCGCGATATTGCCCGCGGTTTCGAGCGGCGGATCAAGGAGGCGTTCGAATGAACCTGGCCGAACAGATCGAGGCTCTCGCCACCGGTTTCGCGCTTGTCGTGCTGTCCTTGGCACTCCTGGTGACGGTGTGGCGGATCATTCGTGGCCCGACGCTGCCCGACCGGGTTCTTGCGCTCGACATGCTGGTGGCCATCGCCATCGGGCTGATTGCCGTGGTCGCGATCCGCACCGGCTTCAACCTCTACATCGATATTGCCATCGCACTCGGCCTCGTCGGCTTCCTGGCAACCGTTGCCTTCGCGCGCTTCATCCTGGCGCGCGGCCTTGCGCCGGAAACCGGAGGCGCTGAGGCCGGCGCGGCGAAAGGCAGGCGTGCAGCCGGAGCGCGTACCAATGCCGGACAGCGCAAGCGCAAGGGAGGACGCCGATGAGCCCCTTTTTCGAGATTGCCATGGCTGTGCTTGTCGCCGCCCTGCTGATCGTCGGCGCCACGTTTTCGCTGCTGGCGGCCGTGGGTATTGTGCGGTTTCCCGATCTCTATACGCGCATGCATGCGGCGTCCAAGGCCGGCACCATCGGATCGGGCCTCTTGCTTTTGGCCGCGGGCATACATTCTCTTGACGTCGCAATACTGATTCGAGCGCTTGCCGGTTTCTTTTTCTTCGTGCTGACTGCGCCAATCTCTGCTCATCTCTTGGCAAAGGCCGCACATCAGGCAGGTTACAGGCTGGCAAAGCTATCCGTGATAGATCAGCTTCCGCAAAAGGAAGAGCCGCGCCGCGGCTGAACGACGCAATTCTGAATCTGTATTTCAGAACTTTACGATCGAGTGTGGCCATTTTAGCAATTTCGATATAAAGTTGCTAAGTAGCGCCAAATTTATGTTTGGACTTTTTGCCCATCGATGTTAATCGAGTAGTTGTAAAGTGTCGTCGTGGAAAATACTTTGATCTGAAATTCCAGCTTGAGTTGTGAATGTTGGTTGTTGCTTAGAGAGTTCGGTCGTCACCGGTGACTCGGCAGCGAGATTGATAGTCAAAATCCCAACTCTTGATTTCGTGGCCAGCGTTTCTCCTTGCCGCGATGATGGTCTATCCCAAGCCAGAGAAGGCTTCCCGGCGGATCTTGCATGCGTTCCTACCCCGAAACGCCGTTTCGGGTTGTGCTTAGTCCGATAGGAGAAAGAAATGACTGAAACAGCGCTTGGCGCGAGCCATGAACTTCTGGTTGAGCTGACGGCGGAAATCGTTGCCGCTTACGTCAGCAATCATGTGGTTCCGGTCGCCGAGCTTCCCACGCTGATCGCAGACGTGCATTCGGCGCTCAACAATACGTCCGCTCCGGCACCGGTGGTCATTCCCGTTGAAAAGCCGAAGCCGGCCGTTTCGGTTCGCAAGTCTGTGCAGGACGATCAGATCACCTGCCTGGAATGCGGCGGCACCTTCAAGTCGCTGAAGCGCCACCTGATGACGCACCACAGCCTGTCGCCGGAAGAATATCGCGAGAAGTGGGACCTGCCGACCGATTATCCGATGGTCGCGCCCGCCTACGCCGAAGCCCGTTCGCGCCTTGCCAAGGAGATGGGTCTCGGTCAGCGCCGCAAGCGCCGCGGCAAGTAATCACTGGGGACCTTGATCCCGGTGATCAGATATCGCCCTGGCCGCCGTTTCGCCGGGTGAAGATTTGGTAAGTCGCATTTGTACGTCACAATGGCCGGGCCTCAAGCGTCCGGCCTTTGTGTTTTCTGGCTCTGGCGGAGTGCGAACCGCGGTCGATGCCGCGGTTGTCTTCAGGCGGCCAGCCGCAGTTCCGCTTCACCCTTGATCCGACGGATCATCGAGCGCAGGCCATTGGCGCGCTGCGTCGACAGGTGTTCGATCAGGCCGATCTTGCCGAAGGTGTCGATGGCGTCGATCGCGGCGATTTCAGAGGCGCGTTTGCCGGAATATATCGCCAGTACGATGGCGACCAGGCCGCGAACGATATGGGCGTCCGACTCGCCCTCGAAGGTCAGCACCGGATCATCGGCGTTTCCGGAAGCATCCGTCACCAGCCACACCTGGCTGGCGCAGCCCTGAACCTTGTGTTCCTGGGTGCGCTTGGCTTCGGGCATCTCCGGCAAGGCCTTGCCGAGTTCGATCACATAGCGATAGCGATCCTCCCATTCCTCGAGGAAGGCAAAATCGTCAATGATCTGTTCAAGCGTCGTCATGCTTCGGGTCCAGCTATCCGGGGATTATACGCTCGCAGGATAAGGCTGCGAACCGGTCGATCCCTGTCCATGCCCTTCGCCGTCGGCTCTCTGGGCTATCCGTCCTCATATAGGCGATGGCATCGCCGTTGAGAACCGGCAATTGCTGGCGAAGGGCGAAGGGTGTCCCGATGCCGGGTCAGACGGAAACGCTTGTCGGGATACGGCTGGAACCGCCGGCGACCATATCGATGCCGCCAAGCTGATCGACGCTGGCGGACAAGGCCTGGCCCGCCGCGCGCGCTTCATCCGCCTCCCGCACCGATCCCTTGGCGCGCAAATCCTGCTCCGCCTTCCTGAGCAGCTGCTTCACTTGTTCCGCGACGGATTTGAGCTCGGCTGCAAGGCTCGCTGTCGAATCGGACTGATCGTCGGCGCCGGAGAATTCGCGGTAGGCGCGCTGCACGAATGTCGACCGGTCCGCGGCAGCGTCCGTCTCCTTGCCGCGATCGGCAAGGCCTGCGTTCGCGTCCGTCGAATCGTCACTGCCCTGCGCGCTGGCCGTTTCCGCGAGCGTCGCGGCAGAGGCGGCCGCTGCCGACACTCCGGACGCGCCTGCGATGGCTGCCGTACCGCTGGACGCCCCGGCGCCGGCCAATTGCTGGGCGACGGTGCCGAGTTGCTGGGCGAGCTGCTTGGCGAGCTTTGCAAGCGTTTCCGGATCCGACGCCCAGAATCGGAGCATCCGTAGCTGCTCCTTGATGTCGTCGAGCTTCTTCTTGGCGATCGCCGCGCGAGACGCGCTGGTCTCGTCGTCGGCAAGGAGTCGCTGGGCGGCCGCGCCCGAACCGATGACTTCGCCGTTGCCGGCGGTCGACGTGCCGGTTGCGGTTGGTCGCGTCACCCCGGTGTTGGTGAAAAGTCCGTAGATCTGCATGGGGTGTCTCCGCCTGTCGTGGCGGGCACCTAAGCAGCCACGGCTTGTGCGTGGCTGGCTGACGACGATCAATGGTTGAGTTCGAAAAAAGAAAACGCCGCGAGGGGATGGGATCCTCGCGGCGGCCGCGACACGGCGGCAAGTCAGGCAGTTAAGTCAGGATTGAGATGGACCGGCGAGGCGCGCTATTGGGTTACGGCCGCCTTCGGATCCAGGCGCTTCTCGGGAACCGGCGTGCGCTTGAAGACGGGCTCGGCGTCGAGCGTGCTGACCTCGGCAGGCGCCGGGTCGGTCGCCGAACCGGCTATCGTCGGCAGGCCCGTTGCCGGCACCGCTGCAACGGTTCCCGTCACCACCTTGGCGTCAGGCTTCACGGCATCGGTTTCGGCAAACTGGGTGTCCAGGAATTCGTAAGCGATACGGGCGCCTTCGCGAGCGCGGTGACCGAGGGCGACGAAGGTTTCAGCACCCTTTTCGCAGATCTCGGGTTTCTGGATGCAGATGGCGCTGATGTATTGAAACGCTTCGTTGGCGGCGGCGAAGGTGTCGCCAAGCTCCACCTTGGGGGCGTGCTCGAGCTTCTGCGAGCTGGAGGGATCGAGGAACGGCAGCAACACCAGCACCAGCGAAAACCAGAATGTTGCCTTGATGAGAAACCACATGTTCTGCCCATCCTTCGTTTGGCCGCCGAGGCCCGCCAGTCTTGTAGCCGGCTTTTGCACCTTCGGCACCCCGCAGCGCCGTCGTATCCCCTGATACCCGTCCACGCTGCCGTCGTTTCCTCCAGACCCGCGGCATCGATCCGCCTGGCCCTTTGTTGCCACCGACATTAGGCCGGGAATCACAAGAGCCCTTTTCCAAATCGAGCGGCATTTGCTTCAAATTTTAATGAAACGGCGGTGTCCGGCGATTTGATGGGCATTTGTGTCGCATTTTAGCTTTCGCCGTTAAGGTTCGTGGCAGCGCCCTTGAGCGGAACCCCGAAAGTCTCGGCCGTGGGACTGGAAAAGGCGCGCCACAATCCTTAACGCTGCCCGGAAAATGCACGGAAATCCGTTGCTTACGCCCCGTTAACCACAAGAAATGAAGGTCGGCCCATTTGCCTCAAAACGGGATTTTTGCGCCGTTTCGCGCCGTCCCGACCGGGCCGGGTTTATCCTTTCATTAAGCCGGGGATGCGAGATTCCGACATGTCACGAGGCAGTTTTGAGTCCCCGCTCGCGAATTGCGGAAATCGACGGGACCGGCCTCGCAAGAACAACAAATGTAGCAGGGTATAGCGTGAGCGTATTGCGTAACATGGCTGGCAGATGGGCGTCCCGTGCGGACGAAGTCGCGGCCTTGTGGCTGCCCCGTCGTGAGGATGCGTCGACCGCCGGCCGGCGCGACGCAAAGCGCCTGCGCACGGTTGCCGCATTCTCGCTGACCGCTCTGCCGGTGGTGCCTCTCGCCCTTTCGCTCGTGTTGCCGGTATCCTCCGCTCTTCCGCTTGGCACCGCTCTGTGGGCTTCGGCATCGCTGCTGGCTGCGGCCGGCGCCATTGCCCGTGGCCGCGCGCCGGATGCTTCGGCAAACGCGCCGTCGGATAATGCCTTGCCGGATCTGTCGGCCGCCTACGATCTCTTTGCGGGCCTGGTCACCGTGCACGACCTGCGCGGCAATGTCCTCTCGGTCCACGGGCGCGATGCCGCCGAGCACCTGACCTTGATGCGCGACCCGACGGGGCGCGGTTTCATCGAGCAGATCCATGTTTCCGATCGCATCACGTTCCTCAGCGCGATCGACATTCTTCGCCAGGGCGGGGATCGGGCGACGGTCGACATCCGCATCGAGCGTCGCACGTTGCCGGTCGAAGGCGAGCAATTCGTCTTCATGTCCTGCGAATTGGCGCCGCTGTGCGACGACACCGGCTCTCTGGTGGCGATCCTTGCGCAGTCGCGCGACGTTTCGCAAGAGGCGGGCCTTCGGGCGGAGGCTGCGGCCCGGACCGCCGAGGCGGTATCGGCCAACGATGCCAAGACCCGCTTCCTTGCCGCTGTCAGCCACGAACTGCGCACGCCGCTCAACGCCATCCTCGGCTTCTCCGACGTGCTGGCGGGAGAGTACTTCGGCAAGCTCGAGAACGATCGCCAGCGGGAGTATGTCGGGCTTATCCACAAGTCGGGCGAGCACCTGCTTTCCGTCGTCAACACCATGCTCGACATGAGCAAGATCGAAGCCGGGCGCTACGAGCTGATGCCGGAGCCTTTCCGTGTCGCCGATGCGGTTTCGGCCTGCGAGGCGATGCTGTCGCATCAGGCGGCCGAAAAGGGCGTCAAGCTTGCAAGCCGGATCACCCGCGGTCTTGGCGAAATCAACGCCGACCAGCGCGCCTTCCAGCAAATCCTGATCAACCTCGTCGGCAACGCCGTGAAGTTCACCGAGCATGGTGGCGTGGTGACGATCGATGCGGAGGCGGAGGGCGCGATGCTGAAGCTTTCCGTCAGCGATACCGGCATCGGGATCGCTGCCGACAAGCTGGCACTTCTCGGTCAACCTTTTGTCCAGATCCAAAACGACTATACTCGCCGCTATGAAGGCACCGGTCTCGGCCTTTCGCTGGTCAAGGGACTGGTGGCACTTCACGGTGGCGAACTCACGATCCGCAGCCGCGAGGGCGAGGGCACCGTCATTGTCGTCATGCTTCCGCGCGACGGATCCGGCATCGCCTCAGCCGAGCGCGAAGAAGAACGCACGTCGGTCACGGTGGAGTTTCCGCCGCGCCTGCGAGACTGCGATGGGACGCCGGCCGTCGAAACGGGACGGTTCGAGGGGAAGGGTTTGAACGAGGAACGAGGATATGGCGCCGCGCAAGCGAAAACAGCCTGAACGGAAAAAGGCCGCGCGGCGCACGCCCGGCCTGGCCGTGCGCGGGCTGGTCCTTGCCGGACAGGGTGCTGGGCTTGCCGGCCGGCTGATGGCGCGCCATCCGCTGGTTTCAGGCGGCTCGGCCGCTTTCCTCGTCGTCTTCTCTTTCGTGGCGGCCAACGCCATGTGGTATCAGCACGGGGTGCACCCGTCACCGCTCCTGCGCACGCGCGTACCGCTTGTCAGCGCCGAGACGGCCCAGCGGATCGCGATCGCCAAGGGCGAGGAGATCGCGCCGAAGAACGTGACCACCTTCGTCATCGAGCGCGAAGCCGAGCCCAAGACCGACAATGTCGAGGAGGTGATTGCGACCGCATCGGCGGATGAGCCGCTGCAAAAGCCGTCACCGGAGCGTGTCGCAAGCGTTCCTGATGCCGGGCCATCGAAGCTTGTCGCCGATATTCAGGGCGAATTGAACCAGATCGGCCTCTACGACGGGGCACCCGATGGCCGCAGTGGCCCGCGAACGACGGCTGCAATCCTGCGCTTCGAGGAACGGGCAGGCCGCGCCGAAACCGGAGCTGCGAGTGCCGAGCTGTTGAAAGCGCTGCGTGCTGCGTCGGGCCAGAAGCTGGCTCTGGTCACCCCCGCCGGACGACCGCTGGCCCAGGCAAAAGAGAGCGGTGTGGAAATCGATCCCGTCGCCGCCGCAATCCGGTCAGCCGAAAAGGAAAGTTCCTTTACGCCCCGGGCAGAAATTCCGGTTTCGAGCGAGCTCGTGCTCAATATCCAGAAAGGGCTGAGCAATCTCGCCTACGCGGACGTGACCGTCGATGGCGTTGCCGGCGAACAGACGAAGGCGGCGATCCGGCATTTCGAGAAGCACTATCGGCTGCCGCAAACCGGCGAGCCCAATCCCCAGGTGTTGAAAAAGCTCAAGGAAATCGGCGCGCTCTAAGGCCGGCCGGTGTGAGCTTGCTGCTCCGCTTCTTTCCCGCCGCCGGCAGTCGCAGATTTGCCTCCCTCGGCCGTCGCGTGTATCAGGCTTCAATGCGCCTGAAATCTCACATCTTCGTTTCGTCCCTGTTGCGGCGGGCCTTTGCGCTCGGCGGCTACGCGGCCGTTCTGCGCAAGGGAGCGGAGGACGCTGGCGCAATCTTCATCCGCCAGCGCACGCGGCTCGGCACCGAGACGCTTTTTGCGCCGGCGCCGCAGAATTTCTTCGACGACGAGGTCGATCTCGGCCGCAAGTTCGAGGTGCGGCTCCGTGACAGCGAGGCCGAGCGCGTCGATGCGGCGCTCGCGAGCGAGATCCGTTTCGACCCGGATTGCTGGATCGTCGAGATCGAGCTCGACGACCGCGGTGACCTATTCGACGTCGTTTCCGAGGATGGGGCAGGGCAGCGCTGACGCGGTCCCCCGATCGGCGGCAGACGGCTTGACTCTCCACTTGGTGGAAGCCCTAGGACGGTCGCATGGACGATCAAATCTACTCGATAGGCGAACTCTCGAAGCTGAGCGGTGTTCCGGTCAGAAGGCTTCGGTTCTATTCCGACCGCGGTCTGCTGCCGCCCTCGACCCGGACCGAGAGCGGTTACCGCATGTATTCCGGCGCGGATCTTGCCCGGCTCGATCTTGTCCTTGCGCTTCGCGAGGCAGGGGTGAGCCTTGAAGAGATCCGCAAGATCCTGAGCAGCCGGGCGTCGCTGAGCGACGTCCTGGTGCTGAGGTTGCGTACGCTCGAAACCGAAATTCGGGCGAAGCGCCGGATCGCTGCGGCCTTGCGAATGGCTTTGAAGATCCATGAACCCTCCTCAACCGATCTCAGGAGACTGTGGACCGTGACCAAGCTTTCAAAGACGGAATTCCGAAAGGCGCTCGAGCGCTTCTATGACGAGGTTGCCGGCGGCGCGCCGGTGGATCTGGAGTGGAAGAAGAGGATGATGGATGCCGGTACGCCGGATCTTCCCGATGATCCGACGCCGGAGCAATTCGACGCCTGGGCGGAGCTGATGGAGATGTTATCCGACAAGGCCTACGCCGCCGAGATGCGCGCCCATATGTCCGCGCTGTGGACCGGGGAGTTCGATCCTGCGGCCTATGCCACGGCTGCCGATGCCACCTTTGCGCGGGTTCGAAGCGCCATCGAAAATGGCGCGAGCCCGCGTTCGGCTAGCGGCAAGGACATCGCGGCCGACTGGCTCGCAAGCTCGGCCAGGGCGATGAAGCGCAATCCGGACAGGGCGTTTCTCGATTGGCAGCTCGAGCAGTATCGCAAGCATCATGCGCGTTCGGCCCGCTATCAGGAGCTGATGGCTGTGTTGCAGGGGCAGGGGCCGCAGGTTCCGACGGCGCGCGAATGGAACTGGATCATCGATGCGATGAAGCAGCATCTCTGAAAACGTTGAGATCGTCGGCGCAACAGGCAAGGAGACGGCGTTCCGCCGTCGGCTCCTAGCCGCGCCGGCGGCCGAAGAGCCGCTGGGGTGCGAGTGCTGTGGCCGCGACCTTGCGGGCCGCCGGCTGGCGTATGTCGTTGGCGGCCGTGTCGGCAAAGTGGGGTTCGTGCCTTCCCGCCGGGGTGGGCGCGGCGGGCTCGTCCCTGAGCCAGGCCTCGAGCTGCGCGCGGCATGCACTGGGGTCCAGCGCGCCGATCAGCGCTTCGGCGTGGCTCGTCGCGCCATAGGGCTCGCTCAGATGCGGGTAAAGCGCCTTGAGCACGAAGCCGGCGTCGGCTGCTGCCAGTTCAACGGCAACGAGGCTCGTTGCCAGGCGCTGGCCGGAAATGTCGAGCAGGATGCGCTCGACCTGCGCGTCTTCGGTGCTCAGCGACTGACCAAGGACGCGGGAGAACAGAATGATCTCGCCGCTGCGGGCAAAGCGCACCAGAAAGGCGGCATGGACGTCGCCGATGGCATCGAACGCACCGGCCGGCAAGGCGTCGTCGCGTCCACCGGCGCGCGCGAGCGCCTTGATCTCTCGGCGCAGCGTTTCTTCCCGCACTGAGCGTTCCGAGACAACAGTGGGCTCCGTCTGGGACGGTTTGCTCGCCGTGCCTGTGCGGGCCGCAAGCCCGGGCGGATTGTGGTGTTCGACCAGGGCATCGACGACAAGCGGGGAGAGGTTTGCACGGCGCGCGATTGCCGCTGCATGCTCGGGCCCGCGCTCGCGGATGACGGCGATCAGCGCCCGGTCGGAAATCGCTTTTGACCGGGTGAGAAAGATGGCGGCGATCGAGATCGGCATGCCGCCGATCAATGCCGCGACGGCGTCTGGAACATGCTGGCACTGGGAAAGGGCGGCCGCGGCCTGCCGGCGGGCCTCGTTGCTGGAGCCGAGAAACAACGGCTCGAACAGCTCGGCAAACTGCTTCATGTCGGACTTGCGCGGCAGACGCAGGCTTTCGAAACCGGTGACGGTCGCCATCAGGACAACGTCCTTCAAGCGGCCTGTCTGTGGCCTTTCCAACTCACGAAAGCGATCCGTCACGATAATTCCCTGCACGCAAAACATGATCGCCATTGCCGGCGATCCGGAACGGCACACGTCGTAAAAATTAAAAGAAAAGCGTTAGCGTACTGTTAACTATGGATGTTGGAGCTTTATTCAGGCTTGCGGCGCCGGATCGCCGCGCCATCCGCAGCCGGTTCTCGGCCGATCCCGCGATTTGTCCGGGGAGATCCCCGGATCAGCCATAAAAAATCCACATGCGGTCCTGAGGTATCGCGGCGACGGTGAAGGGCCCGGACGCCCGCCGACGTTTGGGGGCCAAGTGAAGAGGGGCCTCTCCATGGGAGATATGGAACTTTGAAGAAATTTATTCTGCGCGTGGCGGCGGTCTGCGCGCTCCTTGCGGCCCCAGCTCTGGCTGAGGCCGCTGAGGGCTTTGCCACGGCCAACGTCAACATGCGCTCGGGGCCGAGCACCCGCTATCCGGCGGTGTCTATGATCCCGGCCGGCGAATCGGTGGAAATCCACGGGTGCCTTGCGGATCTGCCCTGGTGCGACGTCTCGTTCTACGGTGGACGCGGCTGGGTAGCCGGCCGTTACGTCCAGGCCGACTATCGCCGCAATCGCGTCTATGTCGAGCCGCGCTACTATCGCCCGCTCGGTATCCCGACGGTTGTCTTCCAGTTCGACAGCTATTGGGATCGCAACTATCGCGGCCGCGACTTCTATCGCGATCGCGATCGCTGGCGCCGCGGGCCGGACTGGGTCGACGACCGGCGTGATCGCCGTGACTGGGAGCGTCAGCGCGAGCGCGACCGCCGCGATTGGGAGCGTGACCGTCGCCAGGAGCAACGCGACTGGGAGCGCCGCAAGCGCGAAGAGGAATGGCGTCGCGACGGCGAATGGAAGCGTGAGCGCACCGAACGCACGGAGCGTTCGGAGCGCAGCGAGCGCGAGGAACGGCGCAGCTGGGAGCGCGGCAGCGACGGCGTTCGGGTCCGGCAGGACGACAACGGATTTTATGAGGGCGCCCGCCCGGTTCCGATGGTGCGTTGCCGGGTCGACGACCCCTACTGCGAGAACTGAGCGGCAGACCTGCCGATCCATGCGACAACGACGGGCGGCCTTGGCCGCCCGTCTGCGTTTTAGGCAGGTTCAGCGACGTGCAGGGGAACCAAACGGCGGTCGGCGCGTTGAAAACGGGCAGACAAGGGAGCGTTGTAATGGTCGAGAAGAAACTGCAAGCGGTGGAAAAGGTTGCCGAGAGCGTCGCTGACTCAGGCGCGCGCGCCGAAGTGGATGCCCAGATCGCCGAACTGCGCGCGGAAATCGCCCGCCTGGCCGATGCCGTCTCTGCGATTGGAGTAGGCACGAAGGCGGTCATGCAAGGCGAGGCGGATTTATTGGCCGAGCGCGTGCGCGAAAGGGTTCGCGAGGAACCGTTGTCGACACTCGCCGCGGTCGCGGGCGTGTCCTTCCTGTTCGGCCTGATTTCCAGGCGGTAGCGCTTGGGCGTAGAGATCGCGTTCAAACCGCGTGTACTGGCGTCTCGCCGATCCGTCGAAGGGTGTTACCTCGGGTACATCATCATGCTCTGCCCGGGGTAATAATGAACACAGGTTGCGGTTGATGGAGCTGTATTAGCAACTTGTTAACCAGCCTGTGGCTCTATCGATTGGGACCCGATATCATCGGGCTGCGTCGAGTGAACCGGACGAGCAACATCCGGGTGACCGGAAGAAGGAGCAAACGAGAAAAGCGCGCCTGTCCAGGCAAAGCCTGGAAAAATGCGCTGGCCCGAAAAGGGCAGGGTGAAATCTGTACGATAGTTCATCCGTCTCAAGACTTTATGGAGACGAGCATGGCAGACGTAATCAGAATTCAGGACCGCAAGGTTCGCATACCACCACGCAGGCCTCCGGTCATTTCGGGGGGAGCCCAGGTGTTTCTGTTCACGGGCATCCGCTACGAGCGGCTCGATGGTCGCGACCCGCAGCCGACGGCGCCGGACGGTCGTCGGATCAAGAAACAGTAAGCATCGCGTTTTTTAGGCGCTAGCGATAGCTTCGCCGCGCGCGTTTCCTCGCCCATCCTCCGGGCGATTTTCCACTCCCGTCTTCCGAGGTGTCGCCGTTTCGCGGCCGCTTCATGCCTATCCGCTGACCGCACCATCTTCGCTGGGCGGCAGCACGATCGCCTGTCTGTCGGCGGAATGAGCGCCGTGCAAGGACCAGAGGTTTGCCTCTGATCTCAGCGACGGAACGGCTCACAGCTCGATCCCGCCAGGAAATTGCGAACCTGCTCTTCAAAACTGTCCACGGGCGCCATCGCCCTCAAAACGGCATAGCCGTCCTGCTCCTTCATCTCAACCATGATGGATTGTGCGAGTGCCTCGGGCGGGGACTTGCGCAGTTCGACCAGCTGGATCGGCGTGGCGACGACAAGGTCGAGCTTGCCGTTGACAGACGTGTGGTCGTTCATGCTGAAGACTTCGTTCGAATTGCTGTCGAACACCGCAAGCGACCAGAACGGCACGTTGCCGCTGGCGAGAAACCGTGCCGGGCCGTCTTCGATCGAGAAGCTGCAGACGGCGGTCCTCAGATAAGGGTCGTCGTTGGCAAGTCCGGTCGGTCCCTGCGTGCTCGTGAGCGCGAAGAAGCTGTCCATCTCCAGAAGCCCGAGCACGCGGGTATAGGCGTCGCGGCCGGTGAACTGCGGCAGCGCCAGCACGATGATGATGTGCAGAAGCGCGGCGCCGACGAGTCCGAGCACTGTGACGAAGAAAACGCTACGCATCGCCGCATCCCGTCTTAGTGATGATGGGCATGGCGAGGTCGATCAGACCGGACGAGCCCGCCGTCGGCGTATCGAGCAACGTCAGGACGAGGCGGAACGTGCCCGAATGACGGATGGCAAGCCAGTTGTCCGGTTGCGCGTTCGCAGAAACATGGATGGTGAAGTTGCTGTTTTCGCCGCGCAGCACCGTCCAGGAATTGAGAGCGGACGGCAGATCCGACCCCGGGCGCAGCGGCTGTGCGTCGTCATTGGCCGCATAGAGCGTCCAGAAGCGCGCCTGTGGCGTGAGGCCGGTCACGTCATAGGAGCAGGCCGCCTGCAGCTTTTCACCCTTGTCGTCGACCTGGGCCGTGAACATCAGGCCTTCGGCGCCGCCATAAAGAAGCTCGCCGGCGCGCGCGCGATGCGCCTTGGCATAGGGGTCGGCATTGGCCGTCTGCGCTTCGGGGAAGGCGACCCAGGGACCGATGGCGATCGCGCCGAACCCGACCGTCGCCTTGAGCGCCCACACGGCCGACGCAATGCCGCCGCCAAAGGCGATGGCAAGGGTGAAGGCGACGAGGAAGGGAATTCGAAACAAGGGCGGCTCTATCGGATAAGGTCTTGCGGCGAGGCATCACGGGGTTGCCTCTCTATCTCGCCGAAATCAGCCGCCGGTGCAACGGCAGCCGCGAGCCGGCCATCACCGGCGCGACGCCGCGCAGTGGCGGAACTCAGGGAGCGATCAGTTGCTCGTGCCATCGCGCCTCGCGTGTCCGGTCATCTGTTCTTCCGCCGCACCGAGTGCGGCGAGCTTGCCGCCGGCTTTCTCGGGCGCTTTCAGCGCCGGCGCCTTTTCGAAGGTCTCGCCGATTACACGCAAAAGGCGGGTGACGTCGCTCGACAGCGAGCGTGGCCGCACGAGCGGCGGCAGGGCGTTTTCGTCGGGCTTGGCTGTCGCGACCTGCGGCTGCTTTGCGGGCGCCGCCGGTGCGATGCCGCCGGGGATAGCGCGGTGCTCTATGCCTTGCTCGGCATAATCCATCAGCCGCTTGAAGGTCATCGCCGGCAGCGAACCGCCGGTCATGTTGTTCGTCGAGGTATAGTCGTCATTGCCGAACCAGACAGCGGTCGTGTAGTCGCCGGTGAAGCCGACGAACCAGGCGTCGCGATAGGCCTGCGTGGTGCCGGTCTTGCCGCCGACGACGACGCCATTGTCGAGTGCCGCCTTTCGGGCCGTGCCGATGATCGGGATCTGCGTCAGCATGGAGTTCATCGACGCGGTGGCGGTTTCGGAAAGAATGCGCCGGGCCGGCGGAGCATCCCGACCGAAATCGTAGAGGATGTCGCCATCGTAATTGAGGATCTGGCTGATGCCGTGGCGGCGCGACTGCAGACCCCCGGCCGGGAAGACCGCATAGGCCGTCGCCTGGTCGAGCACCGTCACCTCCGATGTGCCGAGCGGCATGGTCTTGTCGGTACGAATGGGCGTTTCGATCCCCATCTCCTTGGCCGTCTGCGCGATAAGCTCGGTGCCGAGCTTGTCCTTGGCGAGACGAACGGGGATGGTGTTGATCGACTTGGCGATGGCCGTCAGGATCGTGATCCGGCCGGCATAGCTGCGGCCGTAGTTTTGCGGCGACCAGCCGCGCCAGGTGATTGGGGCATCGACGACCACCGTTTCCGGCGTCATGCCCTTTTCCATTGCGGCCGCATAGGTATAGACCTTGAAGGATGAGCCGGGCTGCCTGAGGGCGCGGGTCGCGCGGTTGAACTGGCTTTCGCCGTAGTCGCGGCCGCCGACCATGGCGCGCACCGCGCCCCCGTTTTCGACCATGACCAGGGCACCCTGCTTCACGCGAAAACTCTCGCCGTACTGGCGCAGGCTCGATTCCACCGAATCCTCGGCCGCGTTCTGCAGGCCCATGTCGATCGTGGTGCGCACGATCAGCGAATGCTGAGCGAAGGGACGGGCGATCCGCTGGACTTCGTCGAAAGCCCAGTCGAGGAAAAAGTCGGGCGCCTTCACCTGCGCGCGGTCGACGACGGTTGCAGGATTGAGGCGCGCGGCGATCACCTGTCCCTCGGTCATCAGCCCGCCCTGGACGAGATTGGTCAGAACCTCGTTGGCGCGGCCGCGAGCGGCCGGCAGGTTGACGTGCGGTGCATAGCGCGCCGGCGCTTTGAACAGGCCGGCGAGCATCGCCGATTCCGCGAGATTGACGTCGGTGATCGACTTGCCGAAATAGAACTGCGCCGCCGCTGCCGCGCCGAAGGTGCCGCCGCCCATATAGGCGCGGTCGAGATAGAGCCTGAGGATTTCCTTCTTCGAGAGATTGCACTCGAGCCAGACGGCGAGGAATGCTTCCTTGATCTTGCGCTCGATCGTCCGCTCGTTGGACAGAAAGAGGTTCTTGGCAAGCTGCTGGGTCAGCGTCGAGCCGCCCTGGACGACGCCGCCTGCGCGGGCGTTCTCGGTCATGGCGCGCGCAAGGCCGAGGAAGTCGATGCCCCAATGGTCGAAGAAACGCCGGTCTTCGGTGGCCAGCACCGCCTTGATCAGGTGATCTGGCAATTCGTCGATCGGTACGGAGTCTTCGTGAATGATGCCGCGGTGGCCGATTTCGTTGCCGTATCGGTCAAGGAAGGTGACGGCAAAATCGCTTTGGGCGCGCCAGTTGCCCTTGGTCTCTTCAAAGGCGGGAAGCGCCAGTGCCAGCATCAGCACCGCGCCGACGCTGCCCCAGTTCATGCCTTCGCCGAGTACCTCGAAGACCACTTTTTTCCAGCCGGTGACGCGGAAACGGCGAAAGAAGATGGTGGTGTCTTCCCACCATTGCCCGAGTTTGAAGCCGGCATTCCAGACCGTCGAATCGATAAAGGAGTCGATTCTCAGAAAGATGTGCCGCTTCTTTGGCCGGTTGTCGTCTTTCCTCGGTTCCCGCACGGTCTCAACGTCCTGAAGGCTCTACGGCATCATGCCGGCGCCGCCCAATATTTGCACGGCGTCAAATTCCAATCTACTTGCATATCGCGCCGCCAGCCTTAAAAAACCGGCAATTTTCTGCGAAAATTCTCGTCTGGCTGTTTCCTTTGAGCCTTATCGGCCGCAGGACAGGCATCCGGAAACCCAATTTGCTACTGCGATCCGTGCGCGTCTGCTATGACCAGCCTGACGAGGTGCGCGGACGATTTGACGAAAGTGTGATGACGATGGGCGAAATGCCTTTCTGGAAGGCGAAGAGCCTTGAGGACATGACCGATACCGAGTGGGAAAGCCTGTGCGATGGCTGCGGTCTCTGTTGTCTCAACAAACTGGAAGATTGGGAAACCGGCGAGATCGCCTGGACCTCGATCCGCTGTACCCTGCTCGACGGCGAGAGCTGTCGTTGCAAGGACTACGTCAACCGTCAGGCAACCGTGCCGGACTGCATTCAGCTGACGCCAGACGCCGTGCGCGAGATCACCTGGTTGCCGCCGACATGCGGTTATCGGCTGGTCGCCGAGGGCCGCGACCTCTACTGGTGGCATCCGCTGATATCGGGCGATCCGCAGACGGTCCATGCGGCCGGAATATCGGTGCGCGGCCGCACCGTCGCCGAAGACGGCATCGACGTCGAGGACTATGAAGACTACCTCGTTACCTGGCCGCTGGAGGTGGGTGAGGAAAGCGTTGATTGAGAGGGCTTGAGCAGGGCTGCGGACTGGAGATGCAGCCGATCGTGCGCAAGCTGCAGTCTCGGCTCAGTGTCCGTTGCCGTTTTTCTTGACAAGGCTCTTGGGGGCGACGTTGCGCCACGCCGTCTCCATGGATTGGCGCACGAGATCTTCATCCGCCTCGACGAAGTAGAACGAGGTCCAGCCTCTGTCGCCCCAGCCGCCGGGCACGGCGGCGCAGACGCCCGGCTCCATTTCCAGGAGCATGCGCTGCTGGTCGGGCGTGAACTTGAACACCGCGCGGCCGGCCTCCGGCAAGGTCATGAAAATGCGTTTTCCCACACGGAAATCCCGGGTGCCGAAATGCGCGTTTTCCTCCGTTCCCGGCAAGCTTAGCGCGAGTTTTTCGATCTCTTCGGTCAGCATCCGGCAAGAGTAACATGGTTTTGCCGAATGGCCAAAAGACCGAAGATCACGGCAAGAACGACGGGACGTCCGACAACCACCGGCTGATTGCCGTGCGGACGGCAACGGCTGCCCGGCGTCGAAGAAGCCATGCTTCCGCAGGGCCAAAACGCACAGCACCGCTGTCAGGCGCTGCCTGGCGGTGCTGGTACAGATTTTATTGAGAAGAGGGCTGAAGCGTGGATGGCGGGCACGTCCGGCCCACCTGGCTCACGCCGTTACTCGGCCGGCTGGATCGGCTTCGGCGCTGTGTCGTTGGCCGCACGCATCGCGCGCCATTCGTTTTCGAAGCGGTCAAGCAGCGATTGCGGTACCTTGGCGTCCTGAGATGCTGTCTGGCTGTTCGCTTGTGTCTGCATCCGATCCTCCCGGGGCTGTGACGGTTTCGTGAACGTTTAATAGAACGGACAATTTCACATCGTAAAGGCTTTGTAAATCAGCAGCTTAAATCATTTAAACGATTGAAAAATATTTAAATCGATTAATTTTTCGTTGATCCACAGCCGATTGTCAATGGAGAATATGGCGTCGGTCTGTAGTTGTTCTTTTGAAGTAAATTGCCGTCATTTCCGCATCTCGTTGTACGGGAGATGGTTGAGATAACTACTGCACGTCTTTCCCGGTTTATCTCGCAAATGCTCGACGAATACATGGGCCGGTGAAAAGTATTTCGGCGCCTCTGTGCCGGTGAAATGTGGAGCGTGGCCGAAATGGGGAAGGTCTAAAGAGGGCGCGCCGCTGCGCGGTTGTCACGCCACCGTTGAAGCATATCAGGGGCTTGGGCCGCTTGCCGGAATCAAATTGTGATCGCCTTCAATCACTCGGGCAGGCGGCTGAATCAGATTGCGAGAGACGGTCGCCAACGGATTCGCAGGATTGCGAAATTGCCTCGTCCCGCACGGGATCCAAAGGCAGGCTAGACGCCGTCGGGAACGACTTGGCGAGGGGCGGGCCTAATCCTTGTCGTGCAGTTCGATCTACCAAAACAGCCTTAACAAAAGGCTGTCACAGCTTGCGGCGATACCCTTTGCCGGGATGTGGTGCGCGGTATTGCGGGCCGCGCAACCGCCAGGCTTGGGCGACAATCCCGCCGCAACGGGTTCCGTCCGAGATGGAATCGCTGCAATCTATGGTCTCAGTCGGGCGGGCGCGGTGCAGTCTCCGACAGGTGTCTGCCGGCCGGCAAGGCTGACATTCATTTGCCATTCAGCCTCGTTCGGTTATTGCTTCTGCCATGTTGCTTCCCAAGTCGAAAGTGCGTTCATGTCTTCACCAGTGATCATAGCCGCGCTTGCTGCAAGCCTCTCGGGCTTCAGTCCGCCGGCGATCAGCGTGCCGTCGGATGTTGTCGTTCGTGTGGCCGGCGATTGCAGCGCTGCCGCAGCGCAGGTCGTCGCTGATACCGGCGGCGAGCTCCTGTCTGCGCAGCCGACGTCCGATGGCCAGTGTGTGATCACCGTGCTTGTTCCCGGCAATGGCGGGCGACCGAAGAAGGTGACCGTCAAGGTGCCGATGTAAGCTATCCCGAGGGCGGATGGCGACGAGAGGGAAATAAAGACGAATGCGCATTCTGATAGTCGAGGACGACGTCAACCTGAACCGGCAGCTGGCCGAAGTGCTGAAAGAGGCCGGCTACGTCGTTGATCAGGCCTATGACGGCGAGGAGGGGCATTATCTCGGCGATGCCGAGCCCTACGACGCGGTGATCCTTGATATCGGCCTGCCGCAAATGGACGGGATCACGGTTCTCGAAAAATGGCGCGGCGACGGCAAGACCATGCCGGTACTCATCCTGACGGCGCGCGATCGCTGGAGCGACAAGGTGGCCGGCATCGACGCGGGTGCAGACGACTATGTCGCCAAGCCCTTCCATGTCGAAGAGGTGCTGGCGCGCATCCGCGCGCTCATCCGTCGTGCGGCGGGCCATGCAAGCTCGGAAATCGTCTGCGGTCCGGTCCGCCTCGACACCAAGGGTTCCAAGGCGACCGTCGACGGCGTGGCGCTCAAGCTGACGTCGCACGAGTTCCGCCTGCTGTCCTATCTCATGCATCACATGGGTCAGGTCGTGTCGCGCACCGAGCTGGTCGAGCACATGTACGACCAGGATTTCGATCGCGATTCCAACACCATCGAAGTCTTCATCGGACGACTGCGCAAGAAGATCGGCAACGATCTGATCGAGACTGTGCGCGGCCTCGGATACCGAATGCAAGCGCCGGGCAATGGCAATTAGATCGCTCACAGCCCGCGTTCTGGCGGTTTCCACCGTCTGGGCGGTCGTCTCGCTGGTCGTGATCGGAGTGGTGATTTCCGAGCTCTATCGTCAGGGTTCCGAGCGCGGCTTCAAGGATCTGTTGCGGGCGCAGCTGTTCAACGTCGTCAATTCGATCTCGGTCAACGAGAAGACGGTGCTTTCAGGCAGCCCGCAGCTTGGCGATCTGCGTTTCTCGCAGCCGCAGACCGGCTGGTACTGGGTGGTCGACCCGATCGGCGAGTTCGATACGCCGCCGTTGATCTCGACGTCGCTCGGCAACGGCAAACTGCCGATCGCCAGTGTCGATGAGGTGCCTTTCGATACGGGCTATGTCCGTTTCTACACCACCAAGGACCCGTTCGGGAACGAAGTCGAGGTTTCCGAGACCGAAGTCGTTCTCGATATCCAGGGCCACACGGCGCGTTTTCGTGTGGCCGGCAATCGCGACGTGCTCGAAGCCGATATCAACCGCTTCACCCGCAACCTGACGATCGCGCTCTCGATCTTCGGTCTTGGCGGACTTGGCGTCAACGCGCTGACCATTCTCTTCGGCCTCAGGCCGCTCGATCAGGTACGCCGCTCGCTTGAGAAGATCCGTGCCGGCGAGAGCGAGAGGCTCGATGGCGCGTTCCCGCGCGAAATCCAGCCCCTTGCCAACGAAGTCAACGCCCTGATCGACAGCAACCGGCGCATCGTGGAGCGCGCGCGCATGCAGGTCGGCAATCTTGCCCATTCGCTGAAGACGCCCATTGCCGTGCTGCTCAACGAGGCGCGGGTGCTCGAAGCGTCGCATGGCGAACTGGTCAGAAGCCAGGTCGACGCGATGCAGATGCAGGTTCAATCCTATCTCAGCCGCGCCCGGATCGCCGCGCAGCGTGAATCGGTGTTGGCGCGGACGGAGGCGCAGCCGGCGCTCGAGCGCCTCGTGCGTGTCGTGCGCAAGCTTAATCCTGAAAAGCAGGTTCATCTGTCGATCGATCCGCCGGGCCTTGTCTTGGCGATGGAACTGCAGGACGTCGAAGAGACGGTCGGCAACCTGCTCGAAAACGCGGCCCGTCACGCTCGCGGCGAGGTGTGGCTGAACGTCAGGCCGGCGCCGAGCGAGGTTCATGCCAAGGAGCCCGGCCGGCAATGGATCGTGCTCGATGTCGACGACGACGGGCCGGGGCTCAATCCCGATCAGATCGCACTCGCGATGAAACGCGGCAAGCGGCTCGATGAGAGCAAGCCCGGGACGGGCCTCGGACTCTCGATCGTCAGCGAGATCGTGCGCGAGTATCAGGGCAGCCTGACCCTTTCGCGGCGCGACGAGGGCGGTTTGCGCGCCGAACTTGTCCTGCCGGCTGCGGTTTAGGCTGGTGTCGGGTAGGCGAGGCCATGCCCATCGTGATCGGGGGGGCACACCCACGCCTGAAAATGTCGCGCGGTAGAGGACCCGCCGTTGCTTCGGCCGGCTGGGAATGCCAAAAGAAAATCAAGGACAAGTCGCAGCTCTGCTCGAATGGAACGAGCGTCACGAATGCGGCTGCGGATAGGATGGTTGAGTGTCGCGGATCATGAGGAACCAGGCAGAAATGACACGGGCTTTTGTCGTTGGCGGCAGGATCGCGGTGATCGCGTCGGCCGTAGCGCTTGCCGGCTGCGGCACGACGGGCAGCAAGGGCGCTGGCGCAAGTCTCGGTTCGACGGGCACGCGCGGCGCCTCCTCCACGACCTATATTGCGGCGCTGCAGGGTGGCGTGATCGGGCGCTTGAGCGATCTCGACATCGGCACATCGGATCGCCAGAGGGCTCTGGAGGCGGAGTACCGCGCGCTGGAAGCGGCTCCGGGCGGACAGCCGGTCGAGTGGGCCGGGCGCGGCGTCAACGGTTCGGTGGTCGCCGCGGCGCCCTATCAGGTCGGATCGCAGAACTGCCGCCAGTACAGCCACACCGTTACCGTCAAGGGCCAGCCGAAGACGGCGCGGGGCGCCGCCTGCCGCAATGCCGACGGCAGCTGGACGCCGCTGACCTGAGCGTCAGGCTTCCGGCGTGCGCGAAGCATGCCGTGTCGGCTTGATCCGCATTGCGGCGAAACGCCTCAAATCTCCGTCATCAGGGGTTTTCGAGTTGGAATGCCATGGGCCCCATAGTATTGAGCGTCCATGTTGTTCTGGATCCTTGTCGCCACCCTGACGGCGGCCGTCGCTATCGTGCTCATCCTGCCGCTGATGCGGTCAGGGGATGCCCCATCATCTCCTCACAGCCATGACGTCGAGGTCTATCGCGACCAGCTCGACGAGCTCAAGCGCGACCAGGACAGCGGGCTGATCGGTGCCGATGATGCGGAGCTCGCGCGCGCCGAAGTCGCGCGCCGGCTGCTTGCGGCGGGCGACAGTGATCGCGACGGACAGCCGGTGGCGCCGCCGCGGCGCACAGTCAGCCGCCTGGCCCAGGCCTTCGTGCTTCTCTGTCTTCCCGTTATAGGGCTCTGTCTTTACTTGCAGACAGGCAGCCCGGAATTGCCGGCGCAGCCGCTCGCGGCTCGGCTTGCCGATCCCAACACCGACATCAACATTCTGATCGCCAAGGCCGAGAACCACCTGGCCTTGAACCCCGATGATGGTGCCGGCTGGGACCTGCTCGCACCGATCTACATGCGCACCGCGCGCGTCGAGGACGCGGTCGATGCCTATGACCGCGCGATCCGGCTGCTCGGGCCGACCCCGGCGCGCCTTGGCGGATACGCAGAGGCCCTGGTCGTACAGTCCGGCGGTCTGGTGACGACGAAGGCACAAGACGCGTTGAAACAGGCGCTTGCTCTCGATCCGAACGACCCGCGCTCGGAGTTTTACCTTGCGCTCGGCTTCAAGCAGGAAGGCAAAAAGGCGGAGGCGCTGGAGGCGTTCAAAAGGCTGGCCGCGACGTCCCCTGCCGATGCGCCCTGGTTGCCGCTCGTCAGGCAGCATGTCGCCGAACTGGGGGGTGGGGCGGCCGGTAGCGGAGCTGCGCCCGGCAACCCCAGTGCCGACGATGTGGCGGCCGCTCAGAGCATGACGGCCGGCGATCGCCAGGAAATGATCCGCGGCATGGTCGGCAGCCTTGAGAGCCGGCTGAAGGAAAACCCCGACAACCTTGAAGGGTGGTTGCGCCTGATCCGCTCCCACGTCGTGCTCGATCAGCGCGACAAGGCGGCGGCGGCGCTGAAGGAAGGGCTGAGGGCGTTTCCGGCCGAAGGTGATGGCGGCAAGCAGTTGCTGGCGCTAGCCCGTGAACTGGGGATTGCGACCGACGGAGTGACGCAATGACGCGCAAACAGAAAAGACTGGCGATCATCGGCGGCGGTGTCGGTTTCCTCGTGCTCGCGGCCTTCCTCGTCATGTTCGCCTTCAGCCAGGCGATTGCCTATTTCTACGTGCCGAGCGATCTTGCCAAGGCGGACGTTCCACCCGGCACGCGCATCCGTCTCGGCGGCCTGGTCGAAGCCGGGTCGGTCAAGCGCGGCGACGGCAAGACGGTGACCTTTACCGTGACCGACACGCTGAACGGCGTGCCGGTCACCTATACCGGCATCCTGCCCGATCTCTTCCGGGAAGGGCAGGGCGTGGTGACCGAGGGGACCTTTGTGGCGGGCAGTTCGGTTTTCGTGGCGGATTCGGTGCTCGCCAAGCATGATGAGACCTACATGCCCAAGGACGTCGCCGATCGCCTGAAGGCGCAGGGCGTCGAGCTCAGCGGGAAGGAGACCGTTCGATGATCAATGAGATCACCGAAGCCGCATACCACGCGCTCGACCTGGTGCAGGCGGTTCTCGCCCAGATGCAGGCTTCGATCATCGAGCTCGGGCACTACGCTCTGGTTCTGGCGCTGGCGACGGCGGTCATTCAGGCCGCCCTGCCGCTCCTGGGTGCGCGGCTCAACGATCGCGGTCTGATGGAGCTGGCCTCGAGCGCAGCCGTTGCCTGTTTCCTGCTCGTCGTTTTCGCCTTCGCCGCTCTCACTTTCGCTTACGTGACCTCGGATTTCTCGGTGCGAAACGTCTGGGAAAACTCCCATTCGCTGAAGCCGATGATTTACAAGATCTCGGGCGTGTGGGGGAACCACGAGGGATCGATGCTGCTCTGGCTTTTGATCCTGACGTTCTTCTCGGCGCTGGTTGCCGCGTTCGGGCGCAACCTGCCAGAGACGCTGAAGGCAAATGTGCTTGCCGTGCAGGCCTGGATCGCCTCGGCCTTTGCGCTGTTCATCCTGTTGACCTCCAACCCGTTCGCGCGGCTCGTGCCGGCGCCCGGCGAAGGCAAGGACCTGAACCCGATCCTGCAGGATGTCGGTCTCGCCATCCATCCGCCGCTGCTCTATCTCGGCTATGTCGGCTTCTCCGTCTGCTTCTCCTTCGCCATTGCCGCACTGATCGAAGGCCGCATCGATGCCGCCTGGGCGCGCTGGGTCCGCCCCTGGACACTCGCCGCCTGGACCTTCCTCACCGCCGGCATCTCCATGGGGTCCTACTGGGCCTATTACGAGCTTGGCTGGGGCGGCTGGTGGTTCTGGGACCCGGTCGAAAACGCCTCCTTCATGCCATGGCTCGCCGGCACGGCGCTGCTGCACTCGGCGCTCGTCATGGAGAAGCGCGAGGCGCTGAAGATCTGGACCGTGCTTCTGGCGATCATGACCTTTTCGCTGTCGTTGCTCGGTACCTTCCTGGTCCGCTCGGGTGTCTTGACGTCCGTGCACGCCTTTGCGACCGACCCGACGCGCGGCATCTTCATCCTAGCGATCCTCGTCTTCTTCATCGGTGGCGCCTTCTTCCTGTTCGCGCTGCGCGCCTCGCACCTGAAAGCCGGCGGCATCTTTGCGCCGATTTCGCGTGAGGGCGCTCTGGTCTTCAACAACCTGATCCTGACGACGGCGACGGCGACGGTCCTGACCGGCACGCTCTATCCGTTGGTGCTGGAGGCTTTGACCGGCGACAAGATCTCCGTTGGTCCGCCCTTCTTCAACATGACCTTCGGTCTCCTGATGCTGCCGCTGCTCTTTGCGGTGCCGTTCGGTCCATTGCTGGCCTGGAAGCGCGGTGACCTTGCCGGCGTTTCGCAGCGCCTCTTCGCATCCGTTGCGATCGGTCTCCTGTTCGGCACGGCCTACTATTACGCCATGAACGGCGGTCCGGTTCTGGCGCTGTTCGGCATCGCGCTCGGCGTCTACCTCATTGCCGGCTCGCTCACGGACCTGGCGCTGCGCTCCGGTCTCGGCAAGGTCGCAAGCAATATCGCCTGGAAGCGCTTCTCCGGCTTGCCGCGCTCGGCTTTCGGCACGGCGCTCGCCCATATCGGTCTCGGCGTCACCCTGATCGGTGTCGTTGCCGTCACCGCGTTCGAGACCGAAACGGTCGTCGAGATGAAACCCGGCATGACGGTGGAAGCCGGCGGCTATACGTTGCGCTTCGACGGCATGCGCAATGGCAGCGGCCCGAACTATTCCGAGGAATCCGGACATTTCACCATCAGCCGCGGTGGCGTTGCCGTCAGCGAGGTCTGGTCTTCCAAGCGCCTCTACCAGGCGCGCCGCATGCCGACGACGGAAGCCGGCATCCGTACCTTCGGTTTGAGCCAGCTCTACGTCTCGCTCGGAGACCAGATCGGCGAGGGCGGCATCGTCGTGCGCATCTGGTGGAAGCCGATGATCCTGTGCATCTGGGGCGGAACGCTGTTCATGATGGCGGGTGGCTTCGTGTCTCTCAGCGATCGTCGCTTGCGGGTCGGCGCGCCGTCGCGCGCCAAGCGGCCAAAGGCCGCCCGGGTGGAGGCGGCCGAATGAAACGCCTGCTGCTTGCATGTCTGCTGTTCGCCGGCTCGCTCGGTCCGGCCTTCGCCGTCAATCCGGATGAGGTGCTTTCGGATCCTGGGCTCGAGGCGCGGGCGCGAGCGATCTCGGCCGAGCTGCGCTGCATGGTCTGCCAGAACCAGTCGATCGACGATTCCAACGCCGAGCTGGCGAAGGACCTGCGCGTGCTGGTGCGCGAGCGCCTGGCCAACGGCGACAGCGACGCGGCGGTGATCGACTATGTCGTGTCGCGCTACGGCGAGTTCGTCCTTCTGAAACCGCGCTTCGAGACGAAGACGCTCGTCCTATGGGGCATGCCGGCGACCTTGTTGCTGATCGGAGCGATCACTCTTGTCGTTGCAGTCCGCCGTCGCGCGCGGCAGCCGAAAGGCACGCCGCTGTCCGAGGACGAGAAGGAAAAGCTGCAGAAGCTGCTTCAGCCCTGACCGGCCGCGCGCGGGCGGCTCCTTGCGACGGTATCTGCTCGTTACGCCTTGATATCGCTGGCGATTGCTCCCGCCGAGAGCTGTTTACGCGGCCGTCAAGGCGCTGTCAGCGGCGAACGCGCGGCCAACCTTGGCCACCTCTCGACAACATTACCAAATATTCATCTTCCGGACAGAACTCAGTAAGGTCCCATCCGTTACACCTTTCTTCATCGGCTGTTCCTCCAGTCAGCCAAACGAGCCCTCCCTCCCTGAGGCGGGTTTCGCAACCAGGTTTCGATGCGGCTTTTCAGGCTGCATCAAGGAAGAGAAAAGGCAAAACGGATGTTTAAGACTCAATCCCTGCGTCCCTCCCTCAAGACCACTCTCAAGGCCTCGACGGTTGCCGGCCTTGCTGTCGTGATGCTGGCCTCCGGTCTGCCGGCTCGTGTTTCCCAGTCGTTCGCGGAGGCCGTCAAGGTAGAGGCGCCCTCGGTGCCGAGCTTCGCCAATGTGGTCGAAGCAGTCTCGCCGGCCGTCGTTTCGGTCCGCGTGCAGTCGCGCGCCAATCCGGTTTCCGACGAGGGCAACGGTTTCTCCTTCGATTTCAACGGCCGCGGTTTCGATGATCTGCCGGACGACCACCCGCTGAAGCGCTTCTTCAAGGAATTTGGCCCGCGCGACGGTGACCGTGCCGACCGCGGCCCCGGTCGTCGCCCGCCGCACGGTGAAGGTCGCCTGCGTCCGACGTCGCAAGGCTCCGGCTTCTTCATTTCCGAGGACGGTTATCTCGTCACCAACAACCACGTCGTTTCCGATGGCTCGGCCTTCACGGTCATTCTCAACGATGGTACCGAGCTTGACGCCAAGCTGGTCGGCAAGGACAGCCGTACCGACCTTGCCGTGCTCAAGGTCGACGACAAGCGCAAGTTCACCTATGTCGGCTGGGCCGATGACAGCAAGGTGCGGGTCGGTGACTGGGTGGTTGCCGTCGGCAACCCGTTCGGCCTCGGCGGCACGGTGACCTCGGGCATCATCTCGGCCCGTGGCCGTGATATCGGCTCCGGCCCCTATGACGATTACCTGCAGGTCGACGCGGCGGTGAACCGCGGCAACTCGGGTGGCCCGACCTTCAACCTCTCGGGCGAAGTGGTCGGCATCAACACCGCGATCTTCTCGCCGTCGGGCGGCAATGTCGGCATCGCCTTCGCCATTCCGGCTGCCACTGCCAAGGATGTCGTGGCCGACCTGATCAAGGACGGTTCGGTTTCCCGCGGCTGGCTCGGCGTGCAGATCCAGCCGGTGACCAAGGACATCGCCGAATCGCTCGGCCTGGCCGAAGCGAGCGGTGCACTGGTTGTCGAGCCGCAGGCCGGTTCGCCGGGCGAAAAGGCCGGTATCAAGAAGGGCGACGTCGTGACTGCGCTCAACGGCGACACTGTCAAGGACCCGCGTGATCTGGCTCGCAAGGTTGCAGCGATCCGCCCCGGCACCACGGTCGACCTGGCGCTGTGGCGCAACGGCAAGGCTGAAACCGTCAAGCTCGAAATCGGCACGCTGCCGAAGGACGACAAGGATGCCGCCAAGAGCGACGACAGCCAGACGGACGAGGCGCAGCCGTCGAGCGAGCAGGCGCTCGCCGACCTCGGCGTCACCGTCGTGCCGTCCGAAGACGGCAAGAGCGTCACCATCGCTTCTGTCGACGAAGATTCCGACGCCGGCGACCGCGGCCTGAAGCAGGGCGAGAAGATCGTCTCGGTGAACAATCAGGAAGTGAAGTCCGCAGACGACATCCTGAAGGTCATCAACACTGCCAAGAAGGACGGCCGTAGCAAGGCGCTCTTCCAGATCGAGGCCGATAACGGCAGCCGCTTCGTGGCCCTTCCCATCGACAAGGGCTGATCGCGGCAGGCCAATGAATGACCGGAGCGCCGCGATTTCCTGGTGATATCGCGGCGTTCGCCGTTTGGAGCGGGATCAGAGAATTTTTGTGCGCGGTATACCATCCGCGTCCCGCTCTGCCTCACGAGAGTACTCGCCAATCCGGTTGTCGCCAAAGTCGAAACCGGTTGAGACAGACAGGGGTCCGGGACTATGGTCGCGCGTATGAAGATTCTGATCATTGAAGACGATATCGAGGCGGCGGCCTATCTGGCGAAGGCCTTTCGCGAGGCGGGCATCGTCTCCGACCATGCCAGCGATGGCGAAAGCGGCCTCTTCATGGCCAGCGAGAACAGCTACGATGTGCTGGTGATCGACCGCATGCTGCCGCGCCGCGACGGCCTGTCCGTCATCACCGAACTCAGGCGCAAGGATATCCACACGCCGGTGCTGATCCTGTCCGCCCTCGGCCAGGTGGATGACCGGGTCACGGGCTTGCGTGCCGGCGGCGACGACTATCTGCCGAAGCCCTACGCCTTCAACGAACTGCTCGCCCGCGTCGAAGTGCTCGGCCGCCGCAAGGGTACGCCCGAGCAGGACATGGTCTACCGTGTCGGCGATCTTGAACTCGATCGGCTTTCGCATTCTGTGCGGCGCCAGGGCAAGGAGATCCCGCTGCAGCCACGCGAATTCCGGCTGCTCGAATATCTGATGAAGAATGCCGGCCAGGTCGTTACCCGCACCATGCTGCTCGAAAACGTCTGGGACTATCACTTCGACCCGCAGACGAATGTCATCGACGTGCACGTCTCGCGGCTGCGCTCCAAGATCGAAAAGGACTTCGAGGTGCCGCTGCTTCGGACCGTTCGTGGCGCCGGCTACATGATCAAGGATGACCGGGCGCCCGCATGAGCAAGCTTCGCGTTCTCTTCAGAACGACCGCAGTCCGGCTTTCCGCCCTTTACCTGATCCTCTTTTCGCTCTGTGCCGCTTTCCTGGTCATCTATGTCACCGGCATGTCCGAGCGGCTGCTGCAACAGCAGACCCGTGACGCCGTCACCGCCGAGGTGGCGCAGATCGAGCAGGTCTACAACCGCGCCGGCATGAATGGCCTTTTGCGTTCGCTGGAGCGTCGGGCGCGTCAGCCGGGCGCCAATCTCTATGTCATCGCCGGACCGAGCGGCGAGATCCTCGCCGGCAACGTCGCGAGCCTCGAGCCGGGCCTGCTCGACAGCGAAGGCTGGACCGAGCGCCCGTTCGCCTACCAGCGCTACACCGACGAGACCAAGCAGGACAGCCATGTGGCGCTTGCCCATGTGCTGGTGCTCGACAACGGACTGCGCATCCTCGTCGGCCGCGACCTGCAGGAACCGCAGAAGTTCCGCGCCCTGGTGCGGCAGGCGCTGATGGTGGCGCTCGGCGTCATGGGTCTCGGCGCGCTCGTCATCTGGTTCGGCATCGGCCGCAATGCGCTGAAGCGCATCGACCGCATGTCGGAAGCGAGCACCAAGATCATGGCGGGGGACCTGTCGCAACGCCTGCCGATGAGCGGCTCCGGCGACGAATTCGATCGTCTCTCGGAATCGCTGAACGCCATGCTCGGCCGCATCGAAAAGCTGAACGAAGGCCTGCGCCAAGTCTCCGACAACATCGCCCACGATCTGAAGACGCCGCTGACGCGTCTGCGCAACAAGGCAGAGGCAGCACTTGCGCGCAAGGGCACCAGCCAGCGCGGGGCGCTCGAAGAGATCATCGGCGAATCCGACCAGCTGATCCGCACCTTCAACGCGCTTCTGATGATCTCACGCGTTGAGGCCGGCTCGTCCGCCGCCGAGATGAGCGAGATCGACCTCTCGCAGATCGTCGCCGACTGCGCCGAGCTCTATGAACCCGTGGTGGAAGATGTCGGTCTGAGGCTCGAATCTGAAGTTGTCGGCAACGTCACGATTTCGGGCAACCGCGAACTCGTCGGGCAGGCTCTCGGCAACCTGATCGACAATGCGATCAAATATGCCGAGGGTGCGCAAAATCCGCTCATTCGGGTCGCGCTCGAAAAGCGGGATAACCAGGTGGTCCTGTCGGTTTCCGATCACGGTCCAGGCATTCCCGAGGCGATGCGCGACGAGGTGGTCAAGCGCTTCGTCCGCCTGGACGAAAGCCGCTCCAAACCTGGTACCGGCCTTGGCCTGTCGCTCGTCGAAGCGGTGATGGAAATGCATCACGGGGCGTTGCACCTGACCGACACGGTGCCAGGGTCCACCGAAGGCAAGGGCTTGACGGTGCAGATGGTTTTCCCGACGGCCGCAACCTGATAGACCGGTTTCCGAGGAGCGGTATGAGGAGATGTGCGGGCGGGATTCCGTCGGCGCCCGCTCTTCCTGAAGGGGGAAGGCATGCAGGAACAGGTGCAGCAGTGCTGGGCGATCGAGACAGTGCCGATACGGCCGGCGAGCCAGGCCGATGCCAAGGCGGCGCTCTCGGTGCTGAAGGACATGGCCAAGGGTCATGAGCGGATCTCCGGCCTGCTTGCCTCCGAAACGCCGTTCAAGACCTTCGTCGTTTCGGCCTTTGCCCTTTCGCCCTTCCTGCGCGACACCGGCGGCAGCCAGCCGGCCATTCTCGAAGAACTGCTGTCCACGGACCTGTCTGGCTTTCTGAGCGAGCGAGTGCGTCGCGCCCGCGACGCGTGGAGGCCGCCCGAGGGTGGGTCCGCCTTGCCCGACACCGAGGTCATGACCCGCCTCCGCCGGGCGAAACGCGAGCTCGCCTTCGCCGTCGCGCTCGCCGACCTGTCGCGTCATATCGACGGGCGCGAGACGACGCGGTGGCTCAGCGAATTTGCAGGTGCTGCCGTGTCGGCTGCGATCGATCACCTGCTGTTGAGCGCACACGAGGGCGGCAAGCTGGCCGTCAAGGACGTTGCCAGTCCGAGCGCCGGCTCAGGCGTCATCGTGCTCGGCATGGGCAAGCTCGGCGCCTTCGAGCTCAATTACTCCTCCGACATCGATCTCGTCGTCTTTTACGATCCGCAATCGGGCATCATCGTCGATCGCGATGACGCGTCCGAAACATTCGCGCGGCTGTTGCGGCGCCTGATCCGCATCCTGCAGGAGCGCACGGGCGACGGTTATGTCTTTCGCACCGACCTCAGGCTGCGGCCGGATCCGGGCTCGACGCCGCTGGCGATCCCTGTGGAGGCCGCGATGCTCTATTATGAGAGCAGGGGCCAGAACTGGGAGCGCGCCGCCTTCATCAAGGCCCGGCCCGTCGCTGGTGATATCGATGCCGGCGAACGCTTCCTGAAGGAGCTCACGCCTTTCGTTTTCCGCAAGTACCTCGACTATGCGGCGATCGCCGATATCCATTCGATCAAGCGCCAGATCCATGCCCACAAGGGGCACGGCGAGATCGCGGTCAAGGGCCACAACATCAAGCTCGGGCGCGGCGGCATCCGCGAGATCGAATTCTTCGTCCAGACCCAGCAACTGATCGCCGGCGGGCGCATGCCGGATCTTCGCCAGCGCGCGACCGAGCCGATGCTGCGCGCCCTCGTCAAAGCCGGCTGGATCGACGGGGAGACGGCAGACGAACTCGTCGAGGCCTATTGGTTCCTGCGCGATGTCGAGCATCGGATCCAGATGGTGCGCGACGAGCAGACCCATGTTCTGCCTGAAACGGAAGCCGAGCTGAAGCGGATCGCCTACATGCTCGGCTTTGAGGATACGGCCCAGTTTTCCAAGGCGCTGTCGCGCGTGCTGAAGACCGTCGAACGCCGTTACGCCCAGCTGTTCGAGCAGGAAGCGAAACTTTCGACCGAGACCGGCAACCTTGTCTTTACCGGCCAGCGCGACGATCCAGACACGCTGGAGACGTTGAAGAAACTCGGCTTCCAGCGGCCATCGGATATTTCCCACACGATCCGCACCTGGCACTACGGCCGCTACCGCGCGACGCAGTCGGTCGAAGCGCGCGAACGCCTGACCGAACTGACGCCGGAGCTCCTTCGCGTCTTCGGTGAAAGCCGGCGCGCCGACGAGGCGCTGCTGCGCTTCGACAATTTCATCTCCGGCCTGCCGGCGGGCATCCAGCTGTTCTCGCTGCTTGGCAACAATCCGGCCCTGCTGTCGCTGATCGTCAACGTCATGTCGTCGGCCCCGAGGCTCGCGGAGATCATCGCCGCGCGTCCGCATGTCTTCGACGGCATGCTCGATCCAGGGCTGCTGGCAGAGTTGCCGACCAGGGACTATCTCGCGCCGCGCATCGCCAACTTTGTCGGCGGCGCGCGCCACTATGAGGATGCGCTCGACCGGCTGCGGATCATCGCCGCCGAACAGCGGTTTTTGATCGGCATCCGGCTGCTGACGGGCGCGATTTCGGGTGCTCAGGCCGGTCGCGCCTTCACCGATCTCGCCGACCTGATCATCGCGGCGGCGGTGAAGGCGGTAAAGGACGAAGTGCGTTCGGCCCATGGCGATTTCCCCGGCGGCCGCATCGCCGTCGTCGGGATGGGAAAGCTCGGCAGCCACGAGCTGACCGCGGGATCCGACGTCGATCTCATCTTGCTCTATGACTACGACGAGGCCGCGACCGAGTCCGATGGCCCGAAGCCGCTCGATCCGACCCGTTACTTCACGCGGCTGACCCAGCGCCTGATTGCAGCCCTATCGGCGCCGACCGCCGAAGGCGTGCTCTACGAGGTCGATATGCGTTTACGCCCGTCGGGCAACAAGGGGCCGGTCGCGACAAGGATCAACGCCTTTGCCAAGTACCAGCGCGAGGAGGCCTGGACCTGGGAGCATCTGGCGCTGACGCGGGCGCGCTGCCTTTGCGGCGACGAGAAGTTGATCGGCGAGGCCGATGCAATCTTTGCCGAAATCCTAGCGCGCAGCCGCGATACCGCCAAGGTCAGCGCCGATGTGATCTCGATGCGGGAGATGATCGACAGCGAAAAGCCGCCAAGCGACATCTGGGACTTCAAGCTCATTCCGGGCGGTCTCGTCGACATCGAGTTCATCACCCAGTATCTGGCACTCGTTGCCCCGGCAAAGGGCGTTCCGCCCTTGCGCGCAGGCACAAGTACGGCCGACGCGCTGAAACTGCTCGGCGACGCGCTGATGAACCCCAACGATCTCGACGTCGCGCTGGAGGCGCTGCACCTGTTTACCGAGCTGTCGCAGATCGTGCGGCTCTGCATCGAGGGAGAATTCGAGCCGAAGGAGGCGCCGGCGGGACTGATCGATCTCGTCTGCCGCGCAGGGGACTATCCGGACCTGAAGACGCTGGAGGGCGATGTCCGCCGGCTGTCGAAGGCGGTGCGGCGTGTCTTCCAGTCCGTCGTTTCGGCCTAGCGCCTTCGCCCGCCCGCGCCTCAGGTGCGGTCGGGGATACGGACCGAAATGATGGTGCCGACGTTTTCGGCCGAGTGAATTTTCATGCTGCCGCCGTGCAGGCGGGTAAGGGAGCGCGAAATCGCCAGCCCGAGGCCGGATCCGCCCTTGCTCTTGGCATACTGGCTTTGCACCTGCTCGAAGGGTTGGCCGATCTTCTGCAGGGCGTCGCGCGGAATGCCGATGCCGGAATCGGCGATCGTCAGCGTCACCGCGCCCGTCACCTTGCGCGCCCGCAGCGAAATCCGCCCACCTTCGTTGGTGAACTTGACCGCATTGGACAAGAGGTTGAGCAGCACCTGCTTCATCGCCCGGCGATCGGCGACGATGGTGAGGCCCGAAGAAATCTGCTGCACGACGTGAATGTTCTTCTGCTCGGCGGGGATAGAGGTGAAGCGCAGGGTTTCCTCGATCAGCGGCGCGAGGTCGATCGTCTCGCGGCTGATGCGCATGTGCCCCGCTTCGATCTTCGACATGTCGAGGATGTCGTTGATGACGTTGAGCAGATGTTTTCCGCTGTCGTGGATGTCACGCGAGTACTCGTTGTACTTTTCCGAACCGAGCGGGCCGAACATCTGGTTTTGAAGGATCTCGGAAAAGCCGAGGATCGCGTTGAGCGGCGTCCGCAGCTCATGCGACATGTTTGCCAGAAACTCCGACTTGGCGCGGTTGGCCGCCTCGGCGCGATCCTTCTCCGCCTGGTAGTTGGAGTTGGCGACCGAAAGCTCGGTCTTCTGCCGCTCCAGTGTCATGCGCGAGGCCGACAGGTCGCCGATCGTCGCCATCAGCCGCCGCTCGGATTCGCGCAGGCGCACCTGGTGACGCTTCAGAAGCGTGATGTCGGTGCCGACGGAGACGAGGCCGCCGTCGCGCGTGCGCCGCTCGTTGATCTGCAGCCAGCGCTCGTCTGCCAGCTGCACCTCGCTCGTCTGTGACTGGTTGCTGTGATCCGGATCGGCGATTCGGCGTTCGACCACCGGTCGTGCCGCCGCCGTCTGTACGGCGATGCGCTCGGTGCCCGGAACGAGCACGTGGTCGGGAAGCTTGTAGGCCTCCTGGAAATGGGTGTTGCACATGACCAGCCGGTCCTGCTTGTCCCAGAGCACGAAGGCCTCCGAGGTGCATTCGATGGCATCGGCGAGCCGCTGGTCCGCTTCGGCATAGCGCTGCGCGAGACGATGCTGTTCGGTCACGTCCATGGCGATACCGATCAGGTGCGCGCGGCCGGATGCGGTGCGAATGATCTCGGCGCGGGCGCGAAGCCACACATAGTGGCCGTCCTGATGCCGCATGCGGAACACCTGGTCGATCTGGCGCGCGTCACCACGCGCGATCGTGCGCGCCACGCTGTAGATGCCATGATCGTCGGGGTGCATCAGCCTTGCGGCGTCGCCGAACGACAGCACGCTGCTTTCGCCCGGCATGCCGAGCATCTCGTACATCGAACGCGACCAGAACAGCCGCCGGTTGGCGAGGTCGAAATCCCACAGGCCACAGCGGCCGCGCGACAGCGCCGTCTCGACGCGCAGGTTGGACTCGGCAAAGTCCGAGTCGGCATCGCGGGCGCGCTTGGCCTGGATATAGTAGGCGTAGAGCACCATCAGCAGGATCGCCGAAATGCCGGCGAAGAGCGTGACATTGAGCGAGACCTCATCGCGCCAGGTCGTCTCCAGCCGCGTGATCGGCGTGGCCGCGAGAACGACGCCTGCAGCGTCGGGCAGTTGCGCCAGTGACACGATGTGCTCGACGCCACCGATCGGTGTCTTCATGGTGCTGGAATGTTCGCCGAAATATTGCAGCGTGGCGATCTCGGGTGCCATCGCCGCCAGCGTCCGGCCGATCAGGGGACCGCCCTCCTGGGTGCTGGCAAAGATCCTGCCGTCCTTGCGAACGGCCAGGATGAAGGTGCCGGGATCAAGCAGCCCGGTCGGCAGATACTGGCTGAATCGCTGCTCGGCCTCGCCCCGGCGGCCCTCGTCGAAGAGTGCCGCGCCATCCGCCTGGAAGGCGGCGACGGCTGTCGCCGCCGCGAGACCGACCGCCTGGCGCGCGCTCTCTTCCATGCGGGCATGTTCGCCCATGATGCTGGACATGCGCGAGACCGCGACGATGATCAGGAAGGCGATGATCAGGATCGGAATGGAGCGCTTGAGCACCGGCTCGGCATTGGCAAGGCGTCGCGAAGCGGGGCCGGCGAAGATCTTCGCCCGCGAGATAAACTCCTGCTCCAGGCCAGCAAGGCCCGGCAGCTTGAGTCGCAACCGTCCGTCGGCTGCGCTCGCCCGTCGCGCGTCCGCCATCTTTCCCAATTCTCAAACCCTCTGATGATTCGGCGCGCCGCTCGCCCGAATCTGACTCAATGAATCACAGGGCGATTCTCCTTGTCCATACGTGCCGGTAAAGATTTCTTAACCATTTCTTATCGTTGGAAAATAATAGGCCGGGCTGCTCGCGCGGCCCGGCCTGATAAGACGTTCAATTGCTTAGCCGTCAGGCTTTCAGCATGCGTTCAACGATGTCGCCGACATCGGCCGACAGCTTCGTTGCCGCCGCGATCTCCTTCAGCGCCTTGCGCGCATGCCCGGCACGCTTGTCTTCAAGCGAGCGCCAGGAGCGCATGGCGGTCAGGATACGGGCGGCAAGCTGCGGATTGCGCGGGTCGATGTCGAGGATCTGGCGCGCGAGGAACCGGTAGCCCTCGCCGTCGGCGCGGTTGAAGCCGGTCGGGTTGGCAAAGGCATAGGTGCCGACCAGCGAGCGCACGCGGTTCGGGTTGTTGCCGTTGAACAGCGGTTCGGCCATCAGCGCCTTGACCCGGTCGAGCGTGCCCGCGCCCGGAATGGTCGCCTGAACCGCGAACCATTTGTCGATGACGAGCGCATTGTCGGCGAAACGCGCACGGAAGGCCGCAAGCGCCTCGGCTGTCTCTTTCGCATCCGGGAACCGGTGGGCAAGCAGGGCCAGCGCGTGACTGAGATCGGTCATGTTGTTGGCGGTGGCGAACGCCTTGGCAGCCCGTTCCGGCTCGCCTTCGGCCTGGACGAGGTAGGTGAGCGCAGTGTTGCGCAGCGCGCGTCGTCCGGCGCTTTCGGCATCCGGGCTGAAGTCACCCGTCGAAACGAGTTCGTCGACCAGCTTCAGGAAGGTGTCACGGCCGGCAACGGCAATTGCCGTCAAAACCTGCTGGCGCGCGGCGTGGATGGCGTCGGGGTCGTTGTTGGTGCCGATTTCCCGGGCGATGTCGGATTCGCTCGGAAGGGCCAGCGCCTGCGAGCGGAAGGCCGGCTCAAGGCTCTGGTCGGCGGCAGCGCGGATCAGGCCGTCGATAAGTGCCTGATCGCAGGTGACCGGCTTGCCGGCGCGAACATTGGCCGTCGCCTCGACGAGATTGGCAAGCGCGATCGCATTGAGCGCCTGCCAGCGGGCGAACAGATCGCTTTCGTGGTGGGCGATCAGCGCCAGGTCTTCAGCGCTCTGCTCGATATGCAGGTTGATCGGCGCGGAGAAGCTGCGGTTGAACGAGGGTACCGGCCGCGACGGGATGCCGGAAAAGACGACCGTCTGCTTGCGCTCGGTGAGATGCAGCACGTCATCGGTCATGTCGGCGCCGGAGACGGCCGACGGTTTGGCCTCGCTGCCGTCGTCCAGCAGAAGGCCCATCTTCAGCGGAATGTGCATCGGCTCCTTGGCGCCCTGTCCCGGCGTCGCCGGCACGGTCTGCTCGAGCGAGAGCGTGAAAGTCCGGTTCGCCGCGTCGTAGGCGCCCGAAGCGGTCACCAGCGGTGTTCCGGCCTGATGGTACCAGAGTGCGAACTGCCGGAGATTGCGACCGCTTACCTCTTCGAAGCAGGCGACGAAATCCTCGATCGTCACGGCCTGGCCGTCATGCCGGTCGAAATAGAGGTCCATGCCCGTCTTGAACAGGTCGCGGCCGAGGATCGTCGCGATCATCCGGGTGACTTCTGAACCCTTTTCGTAGACGGTCGTCGTATAGAAGTTGTTGATTTCCCGATACTTCGTCGGACGAACCGGGTGGGCAAGCGGACCTGCGTCCTCGGGGAACTGCTCGGACTTCAGGTGCCGCACTTCCGCGATTCTCTTGACCGCGCGCGAGCGCATGTCGGCGGAGAATTCGTGGTCACGGTAAACCGTGAGACCTTCCTTCAGGCACAGCTGGAACCAGTCGCGGCAGGTGATGCGGTTGCCGGTCCAGTTGTGGAAATACTCATGCGCGATGATCGCCTCGATGTTGGCGTAGTCGGCATCGGTCGCCGTTTCCGGGTCGGCGAGCACGTATTTGTCGTTGAAGACGTTGAGGCCCTTGTTCTCCATCGCCCCCATGTTGAAGTCGGAGACGGCGACGATCATGAAGATGTCGAGATCGTATTGGCGGCCGAAGGCCTCTTCGTCCCACTTCATCGAGCGCTTGAGCGCGTCCATGGCGTAGGAGGCGCGTGGCTCCTTGCCGTGTTCGACATAGATCTTCAACGCGACGTGGCGGCCGGACATCGTCGTGAACGTGTCCTCGACGACGCCGAGATCGCCGGCAACAAGCGCGAAGAGATAGCTTGGCTTGGGATGCGGATCGAACCATGCGGCGAAGTGGCGGCCGTCACCCATGTCGGCGCCGCCGAGATAGTTGCCGTTCGAGAGCAGGAGGGGAGCGGACGCCTTGTCGGCGATGATGTTGACCGTGTAGACGGCAAGCACATCCGGGCGGTCGGGAAAGTAGGTGATGCGACGGAAGCCTTCGGCCTCGCACTGGGTGCTGTAGACGCCGTTGGTGCGGTAGAGACCCATCAACTGGGTGTTGGTCTCGGGCGAAAGCAGTGTCGTGACGGTGATTTCGAAGGGGGCGGTTTCGGGCAGTCCGCGGATCGTCAGCGTGTCGTCGGCGACGTCGTAGAGCGTGGCGGCGAGCTCTTCCTGGTCGAGTAGCAGGCCGGTCATCGTGAGCTCGTCGCCGTCAAGCACGAGCGGTGCTGCGCTGTCGACGCCTTCACGACGGTGGAAGATCAGCCGGGCTTCGACCTTGGTCTCCTTCGGGTCGAGCTCGAAGGTCAGGTCCACTCTCTCCAGAACGAAATCGGTCGGCCGGTAGTCTTCCAGATGAATGATCTGGCCAGTATTTGTCCGCATGGTCAGTCCCGCTTGCGCCGTTCTACTGGAGAATTTGTAGTGGGCGCCTGTGATGGTGAAAAGGCCAAGGGGCGAAAAGCCGGATATT
>NZ_DASYGZ010000036.1:0-23004 GCF_035999135.1 Ensifer sp. | reverse complement strand
ATGGCAGCCCACATCGTCCGCCTTCACATCAGCAAGGAAGCGGAGCGGAACGCGCTGGAAGTGCTGCAGATCGACAAGGCGCGCTCGCAACTTCATGTCCAGCCGCGAAAACCGCTGGCAATCGAGAGCAACGATCCCCGTCTGAACGCCGCCCTCATCATCATGGAGCAGCACACCGAAAAGGCGATCTCGATCCCGGAACTGGCTTCGTCGGTCGGCCTGTCGCGCCGACAACTCGAGCGTCTGTTCATGGAAAAGGCGAAAATGTCGCCGGCGCTCGTCTACCGGAAGTTCCGGCTGGAGCGCGCCAAGCACCTTCTCACCCAGACCGATGCGTCGCTGATCGAGATCGCCCTCGACGTCGGCTTTGAAAGCGCCGGGCATTTTTCCAGGATATTCGCAAAGGCCTACGGACAGACGCCGAGCAGGCTCAGAGCGCAGAAATCGATGTGAGACACCCACACTCCGTCTCAGCGAAAATCGGCGTGGCGTGCTCGCGAAGTTTGCGGCCCTTGCCCCCCGCGAGCGAAGGGGTCGTCACGGACTGAGTATCCCGGCCGGCCTTCGACCGGAAAAGAGGTTCAAGGCGGCGTATTGCAACAGCATGATCGTCTTGCCGTCGCGGATTGCGCCGGAACCGATCATCGTCAGCCCATCATCGATGTCGATTTCCAGAACGGAGATGTCCTCACCTTCCGCCCTGTTGCCTCCTCCCGCCGAAGTGCGGTCGCCCGGCTGATATTCACCCACGAAGAAGTGCAGCCTTTCCGTGACCGAGCCGGGGCTCATGAAGGCGTCAAACACCTGCCGCACATCCCGAACCTGAAATCCGGTCTCCTCCTCAGTTTCCGCGCGAATGCGCGTTTCGGGATCGGCATTGTCGAGCAGGCCTGCCGGCGCCTCGATGAGCAGGTCGTCATGGCCGTTGACGAAGGCGGGATAACGAAACTGACGCGTGAGGATTACCGTGCGGCGTTTCGGATCATAGAGAAGGATCGTCGCGCCATTGCCGCGATCATAGGTCTCGCGCGACTGCCGCTGCCAGCTCCCGTCGTTCCGCAAAAAAGAGAACGTCGTCTTTTTCAAGACGTACCAGTTGTCCGAGAGAACGGTGACGTCCTCAATGTGGACGCGGTGCGCTATGCTCATCAAGGCCTCCCTGTCGGCCGGCAAGGATCAGTGATCCCGTCCCTTTCCGGCAATACGGAGATATCGTGCATTTTCGTGCATAGTCAAGATATTTCGTGCAACGATGGTTTTCGGTTCCGGTGTCTGCCGAGAGCACGAGGTGTTAACCGATGTCGGAATGCGGAAACGCCGTGGCCCTGGCCACGGCGTTTCTGAAGCGATCGGGGGCCGTTGAAACGGCTAGCGCAGCGGAAACGCAACCGGTCGGATCGGCGCGGCGTCGGCGCCGCGGAACTTGAGCGACGCGCCGACGAAGGCGAACTCGTAGACCCGGTCCTTGGACAGTTGCTCGAGATCGATGAGTTCGATGATCGGTGCGCCCTGCTGGGCGAGAAGATAGGTATGAACGGGCACATAATTGTTTTCGGTCTCGGACGGAAACGCTTCGAAGCTCAAGTTGTCGGCTCCGACCACCATGGCGCCACTCTCCTCAACCAGGAACTTCGCCGCGTCGATGCTCAATCCCGGCGGATTGCTCATATAGGCCGACTTGTCTTCGTAGTGCTGCATACGCCCGGTGCGGATCAGCGCCACATCGCCTTCCTGAAGCGTTACGCCCTGACGATCGAGCGCCTCCTGAAGATCCTTCCGGGTGACGCGGTAGTTGTCGGGCAGCATTCGCATGCCTTTGGCGGTCGCGACATCGATCATCACCCCGCGTGCAACGATCGGCGGCAATTTCTCCGCACCCGTCACCGTCCAGCCCTGATCTCCCAGGTGGTCCGCGGCCGCGTAGCCGTTCCAAATCTTGCCGTTCAGGCCGAAGTGGTTGAGTGCGTCGATATGGGTGCCCATGTGGGCGTACATCGATACCGCCGAGCCCGTGTAGCTGACGTGCTCGTTCATGGACCTGCCGACCTTCATCGGGTCGGAAACCGCGGTCCCGTGCGGCGTATGAGTCATCCACATCTGGTAAGGCGGATCACCGGCCGCCTCCCAGCTCGGCATGCCGATGAAGTACTCGACCGCCAGGTCATAGGACTTTTCCCCTGCGATACGCGAGAGAATGGCGGCGCGGGATGCGGGCGTCATCAGGTTGAGGCGACCGATCTCGTCCTTCGGCCCCCAGGGGCTCCTGCCGACCTCTTGAGCTACGGCCGTGCCGCCAAGAAAGCCGGCGATGACGGCGGCGGCAAGGATCCGGTCGAAAACAACGGTGGTGAACATGGTGAACTCCTTCTTCTGACTTCCACCGAAATCGGGAAGCTGGGCTCACCTTATTGCTGGCGCCAACGCGAATAATCAGCGATAAATCGAATACATAATTTACCAGAGGGAAAATATGGATCTGTTGGCCGCCATGCGCTCCTTTCGGCGCGTCATTGAGCTTCAGAGTTTCAACAAGGCGGCGGAAGAGCTCGGCCTGTCGAACGCGTCAATCAGCAAGCAGATCCGGCAGTTGGAGGAGAGGCTCGGCACGGCGCTGATCGTGCGAACCACCCGGCGCATGAGCCTGTCGGAGACCGGGCGCGGATACTTTGCCGAGTGCTGCCGTATTCTCGACGAACTCGATCATCTCGAACGCACGACCTCGGGAGAGGCAGGGGCGGTCAACGGCCGCATGCGCCTCAATGCTCCCCTCTCCTTCGGATTGACGATACTTGCACCGATGCTGGCGCGTTTCATGACACTTCATCCGCAGCTGAAGATCGACATGACGCTCGACGATCACGTGCTTGACGTCGTTTCGGAGGGGTTCGATGTTTCCGTCCGCGTGCGTAAGGCGCTGACGGATTCATCGCTGATCGCCAGACGGCTCGGGAACGTCGAGCAGATCATCTGCGCGGCGCCGGCCTATCTGGCAGCAAGCGGCACGCCGGCAACGGTGAGCGAACTCCGGCATCACGACTGTCTGACCTATCGCCTCTCCGACCAGCCGGGCAGCTGGGTTCTGGAAGGGCCTGAGGGTGCGACCGGCATCGACCTGCCGGCGCGTTTCGTCGCCGACAACAGCCTGATGTTGAGCGAGATGATACAGGCGGGCCTCGGCATTGGCGTCTTGCCCTCATTCATCGCCAATCCACTGCTTGCGAGCGGAGGACTTGTTCGGATCTTGCCCGAACATGCGCTGGCACAGCGTGGAATCTACGTCGTCTATCCGACCAACCGCCTGTTGCTGCCGAAGGTGAAGGTGTTCACGGACTTTCTCGCGGGCGAGATCCGGCAGGCCGGGCTTTAAGTTGGAAAGCGGGACTGCCTCATCGGCAGGATGCCGGCTTCCTCGCAATGGTCAGGGTCAAGCGTGATCGACCCATGATAATTGAGGTTCGCTTCCGTCACGTGGATTCCGTGAAGCTTTCCTGCGACCAGCTTTCTGATGCTTTCCCACACCTCGCGTTTGATCAGGGTTCGACACGCTTTGGCGCTGCCAACGGGGTGGAAATCTTCACGTCCTGACAATGGCCAGCCGTTAAGATTGAAAAGAAAGCCCCGCCGGGGAAGGCGGGGCAAGGCTCGCACCCAGATGGCTCTCTGAACGCGGGGAAGAAAAACTCCGTGGGCCAGGCCCATGCACCCAGATACGAACAGAGCCCCCCGCAAGAAAGGTCGTTTCCGGCGATTCCGGTACGGCTTTGCTAATATATCAACCTATTCAATGCCCGCGGACCTTCTGATGATCGGCGCACATCACCAGCGAGGTATCGCTGGCCTTTGCTTTGCAGTCCGAATGTACTAGGCGCGCCGCCCGAGATGACTACTGTATCGGCGTTGAAGGGCGGGCCTTGGCGCTGTATAGTTTCACTCATAATTTATATCAATTTTTCAAACCGTTAGCCCGCGGAAGGAGGACATTATGCGCCTTCCTGAGTTACCTTGGACTGTTCCCTTATCTGTTCGTCTGCAGTCAGGCGCGGACCGCATTTTTGCATCGGTCTACGACGCGCTGGATTTTCTGGAACATGAATGGCCGATACGGCACGGACAGGGCTATGAACGAGCCATCGAGACGTGCCGGGCTGCGCTCAACTATTCCCTCCCGCCAGCAGTCGCGCGCGAGGCGTTCATCGGCGCATGCCTGGAGGCTGGCATGGCGACGAAAGGGGTTCCTGCCCACTATCATGCGCGTCCAGGACATCACGGCAACAAGCCATTGGCTTGATAACGCCCGTTTGCACCACACGCCGTTGACGAAGGAAGCCTGACGGAAGAGATCGAGTTGTTGAGCCGCCGCGCCGCCGTTTAAGATACGACGCTGTCTCGTCAACACAATCGATGGATCATTCCGCAAAATGCCACCTGCGATCACAATCAGAGGCGCCCGCGATGAAGATGTAGCTGTGCTCGGCAGGTACGGAACCTTGTTGATGGCGTTGCATCATCAATGGGATCCGAAACGCTTCATGGCGACGGCAGCCGGTACGGAAGCTTCCTATGCCCGATGGCTGCGAAGTCAGCTTGAAGCGCCCGATGTCGTGCTCCTTGCCGCCGAACAGGAAACGAAGATAGTCGGTTACGCATATGGGTCTCTCGAGGGCCATGACTACATGGCACTTCGAGGACCGGCAGGCGTCATTCACGATCTTTTCGTAGAGCCCGACAGGCGAAGCCAGGGCATCGGCCGGATGCTGCTCGGTGCCACGATCGCAGCGTTGCAGGGGCGAGGCGCAAACCTGATCGTGCTTTCGACGGCAGAGAAGAACGAAGCTGCGCAACGGCTGTTTGCGGCCGCTGGCTTTCGCCCGACGATGGTCGAGATGACACTCAACGGGACGGCTTGATCTGGGCGACCGACGCGCCGGCACCTGCCTCGCCTGCCCGACCGGCGCGGAAGGAATTTTAAGCCTTGCTGATCGACTGGCCGGATGACGAAGTCCCCTCGCCCGCCCCGATCAAAGCCGCTACTTCGTGACGGAACGATTGCGATGCAGAGCGGCCGCATCCGAAGTCGTGATCCGGCACAGCCAAAACTCCCCTTCGATCCCATGCCCGATCGCGTAGAGGCCGGAGCCGGGACCGACGCCCCCCGGCAAGGCGCTCCGCTCGCTTGAGGGGTGAAACCGGTCGCGATCGTTGGCCTCGCGGCATGCATGGGCGGAGCGAGCGCGCGATATCACCCGTGGATACGCAACGCTTGACTACAAGCTGGTGCCGCCCATGTTCCAGGGGGGTCGGCATTCACTGCCCACAGCGTTGATGGAGGTTGGAGGCACCGGATTTGGAAGCACTCACACGCAAGCGCAAACTCCGGTCCTTTCAACCATTGTGGGCGAACACGCCTGACATCCGGGTTTCGGCTCTGCACAAGATTCCGGACACCAGCGTCGATGTACTGATCGTCGGCGCCGGTATCAGCGGGGCATTGATGGCTCTGTCTCTTGCCAACCGCGGCCTGAAGGTTCTCGTCGTGGATCGTCGGCAGCCACTTCATGGGAGCAGCCTGGCCAGCACGGCCATGATCCAACACGAGATCGACGTACCTTTGCACAAGCTGGCATCGATGATCGGCGGAGAGAAAGCGCGACGGGTCTGGCAGCGTTCGGCACAAGCGGTAAAGACGCTCTCCACACTTGTCGATCATCTCGGGATTGCCTGTCGCCTTGAGCGAAAACATTCCCTGTATCTTGCTGGAAATGACTTTGGCGCGCGGGCGCTGCGAACGGAAACCGATAGCCGTTCGAAAGCCGGACTCGCAGCGGCATTTCTCGATCCGCGCCAGTTGCGGCAGAGGTTTGCGCTTGAGCGCACGGGCGCAATCGAGTCCCACATTTCGGCATCTGCAAACCCGGCACAGTTGACGGCCGGGCTCTGGCGAAAGGCGCAGGAAGGTGGCGTCTCGGTTGTCAAGGATATCGAAGTGACCGATATGCGCAGCCTTGAGGGCTCAAATGTCGTTGCAACCTCCAAGGGCGGGATCATTCAGGCAACGCATGTGGTCTTTTGCACCGGCTATGAGTTCCTCGATGCCGTGGCCAATCAGGGTCATCGGATCGTCTCCACCTGGGCGTTCGCAACGCGGCCCCATCATCCCCGGCCGAAATGGCTGACCGACTATCTCGTGTGGGAAGGCTCAGATCCCTATCTCTATTTTCGTTCCACTCCAGACGGTCGCATCATTGTCGGGGGCGAGGACGAAGACAGTGCCACGTCTTTTCAGGATCCGGTCAAGCTCGGAGCGAAATCCCGGACGCTTAGGAAAAAACTGTCGGCGCTCCTGAATATTCCGATCGAAGAGCCAGACTATCAATGGGCGGCAGCCTTCGGCACGACTGCGGACGGGCTGCCGATGATCGGAGCCGTGCCGGGCTTCAACAAGGTCTATGCGGCTATGGGCTATGGCGGAAACGGCATCACCTTCAGCCAGATTGCCGCAGAGATCCTGTCTGCAGAGATTCTCAGGCACCAGGACCCGGACGCTGAGCTCTTCGCCTTCCGCTGAGCCTCCCCAAGCGATCTGACCTGTTTACCGCACCGAAGCCGAGAGCCCAAAACTTGTCGAGGTGCACAAACAGGTCTCGATCACGGAACCCTGCGCACGCCAAACGGTTCTACCAGCTGGAGCTCGGCCACCTTACCGGAACCTCATCGATCTTGAGCGGCATCGCAACGGTGCCTGGCAGGTGGTTGCGTCATTGCAAGGAAGGTTCAAACGATGGCCGATAAGAACACATTCAACACCGATCGGGGACTTGGCGGTGAAACCCACCAACGCGTGGCTGAAAAGGGACGTAACGCTGCCGAGGCCCACCTGACGACAGATCAGGGCGCCCGCATTTCTGACAATCAGAACAGCCTGAAATCCGGCAATCGGGGACCGGCGCTTCTCGAAGACTTCGTTCTGCGCGAGAAGATCTTTCATTTCGATCACGAGCGCATTCCGGAGCGAATTGTGCATGCGCGCGGCTCGGGCGCGCACGGCTACTTCGAGTTGACGGCGAGCTTGAGCGATGTGACGACGGCCGACTTGTTTCAGCGGGTCGGCGAGAAGGTACCTGTGTTCGTGCGCTTCTCCACGGTTGCCGGAGGTGCTGGATCCGTCGACACGCCACGTGACGTGCGTGGCTTCGCGGTGAAATTCTATACCAAGGAAGGCAACTGGGACCTGGTCGGCAACAACATTCCGGTTTTCTTCATCCAGGACGCGATCAAGTTTCCGGACCTCATCCATTCGGTGAAGATGGAAGCAGACCGCGCTTTCCCCCAAGCCGGCAGTGCCCACGACACCTTCTGGGATTTCGCTTCGCTGATGCCCGAGAGCACGCACATGTTGATGTGGGCGATGTCCGATCGAGCGATCCCAAGGTCGTATCGGATGATGCAGGGGTTCGGCATCCACACGTTCCGTTTCGTCAACGAGGCGGGAGAGCCCACGTTCGTCAAGTTCCACTGGAAGCCCAAACTGGGCGTTCAATCGACGCTCTGGGATGAGGCGCTCAAGCTGCAGGCGGCTGACAATGACTATCATCGGCGTGACCTGTGGGAAGCGATCGAGAGCGGGAACTTCCCGGAATGGGAACTGGGCGTGCAGCTATTTGACGAGGGATTCGCCAGCAAGCTTCCGTACGATGTCCTTGACGCGACCAAGCTCATTCCCGAGGAGATCCTGCCGGTCGAAATCGTCGGGCGGCTCGTTCTTGACCGAAACCCGGACAATTTCTTTGCTGAGACCGAGCAGGTCGCCTACTGTCCGGCCAACATCGTTCCGGGCATCGATTTCACCAACGATCCGCTGCTCCAGGGTCGCTTGTTCTCCTATCTCGACACGCAGAAATCGCGGCTTGGAACGGCAAACTTTCATCAGTTGCCGATCAACGCCCCGAAATGTCCGATGATGAATTTTCAGCGCGACGGAATGATGCAGATGACCGTCCCCAAAGGACGGGCGAACTATGAGCCAAACAGTCTTTCCGTCGCGGGCGAGGACGGCGGTCCACGCGAATGCCCCGTCACCGGCTTCAAGACAGTGCAAGGAGCAACGGGGGAGCAGGAGCAAGGTGACAAACTTCGCGTGCGCGCCGACCTCTTTTCAGATCACTATAGCCAGGCGCGGTTATTCTGGAGGTCGCAGACGCGGTCCGAGCAGGCCCACATTGCGTCATCCTTCGTGTTCGAGCTGTCAAAGGTCGGTCTCGCGCATATCCCGCCTAGGATGATCGGCAACCTCTTGAACGTCGACGAAACTCTGGCGAAGCGTGTCGCCGATGGCCTTGGGATCGAGCTTCCGAAAATCAATCCGGCGGCGCGTGAGCCGGTTGACCTGCCCCCCTCGCCCACCTTGTCGATCCACGACAACATGCTGGACACGATCGACGGCCGAAAAGTCGGGATCCTGATTGCCGATGGCTCGGATGCGGGCGCGCTGAAGAAGCTCAAGGATGCGCTCGCCAAAGCGGGCGCTACAGCGTTTGTGGTCGCGCCAAAGGTCGGGAAGGTCCAACTCTCCGACGGCAAGACCATGCGGGCTGACGGACAGCTTGCGGGATCGCCCTCACAAGTATTCGACGCCGTGGCCGTGCTCGTTTCAAACGAGGGCGCCGAAAGCCTTAGCCGTGAGGCAGCCGCAATCCAATGGGTGATGGACGCTTTCGGTCATCTCAAAGCCATCGGATACAGCGAGGAAGGGCTGCTGTTGCTGGAAAGAGCCGGCATCGGCGTCGATGCTGGCGTGGTCCCTCTCGACGGCAGTTTTCCGACGGTGGCTGCGAAACGCTTTTTCGACCGCGAACCGACGATCCGACAGCTCGCCTGAACCAGCGCGCGGCCGGACCGCGTTACTTCTTAGGCGCGACACGCCACACCTTGTTGCCGACGTCGTCGGCGACAATCAAAGCGCCGTTCCTGGCAATAGCAACGCCGACCGGCCGCCCCAGAGCCTTGCCGTCGGCGCTCAGGAAGCCCGTCAGGATATCGCTCGGCTGGCCTAACGGTTTGCCGCCGGCAAAAGGCACGAAAATGACTTTGTAGCCGCTGCGCGGAATGCGGTTCCAACAGCCATGCTGACCAACAAAGGCGCCATTTTTCATCTGGGCACCGAACAGATCGCCGGTATTGAAGGTCAAGCCGAGCGACGCGGTGTGCGGTCCAAGCGGATAATCCGGCTTGACGGCGACCGCGACAAGCTTGTCGTTTGCCTTCAGGCGCTCGCCGACATGCTGGCCGTACCAGCTATAGGGCCACCCGTTCGTCTCTCGCGGTCGGCAGAACCTTTGGACGCGACAAAGATGCGGAATGTCTCGCAAGATCGGGCAGGAGCGCGCGGTCTGTCGCTTGCACGGGGAGGTGCATCATGCCGCTTGGTCTTTGCCTCTCGAGCCTCGAAGTCATCGCCGATCCCGTGCGAGCGGGCGCCATAAGCGATCAATGATATGTTTCGAACGGGGCAAGAACATCCACAGGACGAAACGAAAAACTGTAACCTGTGATTAATCCGAGTTTAGCAGGAACGATTGGTGACTCATGGCGCGGCAATTGTCCTTGCCCCATGCGACTGATCAGATCACGAATTCTTCCTCGTAGGTCTGCGGCTCGGGAACGACCGTAACCTCCACCGGTACGATCCAATTGGCCGCGTAGCTCTCGAAGTCTGAACGCTGCAGGTCGGGCTGCACGCGCCCTGCCCCATCGATCGCGCGACATCGCAGTTTGTATTGTCCCATCTGTTCAGGGGTCCACATGTACTCCCACAGGCGCCATGCAAAGGGACGCTCCGTTTCGAGGAGACTTGCCTCGCGCCACCCCCCACCATCTCCGGTGCAGACCTGCACCTGCCGGATAGCAGCCTCGCCGCTCCATGCGGCTCCGAAAATTCGATAGGGTTGGCCGGCGATGAGACGCGCGCCGTTCACGGGACGCGCGATCTGCGCTTTGACCTCCATCTCCGTGAGGGGGACGAGTCTCGGCTCCCCGAGGTTGCGCTCCCAACGAAAGTACTCACGCGCCTGCCAGTAGCCAAGGAATGGTTGTTCCAAAACCGTAATATGAGTGATCCACTTGACCCAAGCCATGCCGAACCAGCCGCCCACGACCGCGCGCAGCGGGTAGCCGTGATCGCGCGTCAACGGTTCCTCGTTCATCGAATGGGCAAGGATCGTGCTGTGAGCGATGGCTTTCTCAAGCGGCAGACTGCGCGCAAAAGCGATTGGCCCAGGAGAAGCCGTTTTCTTGTTCGTGTCGACGACGCCGCTGTCTGCGCCCACAAGCAGAACCTCACGCGCGGTTGGCTTGACCCCTGCCATTTCCAGAATTTCGCGGAGAAGAACTCCTGTCCATGCAGCATTGCCGACGGCTCCGTTCTGCCACTGCAACCCCTCCTTCGGCGGCACATAGTAGACGCGGCCATTCCCGGCGCATTCCACGACGGCGGTCAAAGTCGTGCTCCGCATCGCCTTGATGCTGTCGAGGTCAAGTTCGAGCGGCCGCGCCACTGCCCCGTCAACACGCAATCTCCAGTCTCGCGCATCGAGGTCCGGCGAGGGGAAATGGTTTCGCACGAAGAACAGCTCGGTCGGGATCAACCCATCGGAGAGCGAGGCAAATGGAAACTCGGTGTTCTGTGGGGATTTTTGTCGAACGATCAGGCTGGGTTGCTCTGGTGTCGGCATCGTTCTCGTCTCCCCTTCGAACAGCACAACCTCGGCATGCACTCCCGAGAACTCCGATCAGATCACACCGACCCTCGCTGTGCGTCTATCGCGTTCCGCCTTCAGCCGCATGCTAGCCCATACCGCACGGATCAACTTCGGACGGCAGCATGCCGCTATGCGCACACGTCTCTTTCGCGCCTGCTTGTCGTTCAGGCAGTACCGCTGGAGAAGACCAACAACATGTTGTTGGCAGGCATCTCGATCGTCTCGCGCAGAACAAGTCCAGCGGCCTCACCCAATTGTTCGAGGTCAGCGATATCACGCACACCCCAGGATGGGTTGCGTTCCTTTAGAGCGGCGTCGAAGGCAGCATTCGAGGGTGCGTTGTGCACCCCGTCGCGCATGAAGGGGCCGTAGAGAAGGAGAAGCCCACCATCGTGAAGCAAGCGGCCAGCTCCCGCGAACAATCCCGAGCTTGCCGTCCATGGTGCGATGTGGAGCATATTGATCGACACGATGGCGTCGAAATGCCCCGTTTGGTCGACGGTCCACTGTCCTGAGCACACATCAATATCCAGCGGTGCCAGCACATTCTTCAGCCTTGAGAATTTGATCCAGCCAGACGTGCTGGTGCGGGCGTCAGCATCCGGATCGCTCGGCTGCCAGGTGATGTCTGGCATTGCCGCCGCGAAACACACGGCGTGCTCGCCGGTCCCGCATCCAATCTCCAGCACGGTGCCACGTGTTGGAAGGACACGTTGCAGGACCGCGAGGATCGGCGCCGAATTTCGCGCAGCAGAAGGGGAGAACATGCGCTGGTCGTCGCTGACGTCGCGTTGTTCCAGCGCAACAGGCGAACGGTCCTTCTTTCCTGGGAGCATTGGCCTGTAATTCCCTTTGGGCAATGTCTCACCTTATAGCTGAAATGACTGAAATCAAGGATGTCGGACTTACGAGGTGTTTTGCAATACCACCGTTCTCCTTGCCGTCTGAACCTAAGCTGCCGGGGATGGCGCCATGCGGAGCGATGCCTCCTCGGCGGATCTTGGGTTCACAAATGCTATCAGGCAACGCGGGACCGCTGCATGATGGAGCGGCCGGAATATGTATCCTGCTACTGGGCGGTGAAGAACGTCAGCAGCACCTTGCCTTTTTCGCCGACAAACAAAGCGATCAGGCTTTCCGGTGGTGCCCTTGCGGGCAATGTATGCCTCCCCGAGCACGACCGTCTTGATCGGGACATCCTCGACTTTGGTGTCCGCTTTGCTGACGGCGACACTTTCAACATCGATGACGAGATCGGTGATTTCTTTTGTCCGTTCCTGCAGTGCCAGGAGGCCGGTCGACTTGCACGCGGCGACCACCGGATCGGTCGGGGTCTGCGCGGTCGCGCTTCCAGCCGCAAGTCCAACGATGAGAGCTACAAGAGAAAAGCGAGCGTTCATGATAATCCTCGGTAAAAAGCCCGCAACGCGGCGGGCTTCAGGGGGAGATGAGGCCGGCGTGCTTAAGCCTTGTCGACGATCTTCTTGACGGCTTCCTTTGCCTCGCCCTTGGCAACCTGGGCCTTGCCCTTTGCTTCCTGGACCTTGCCCTTTACCTGTTCCTCGTGATTGTCCACGGCCTTGCCAACGGCCTGGCGAACTTTGCCAGCAACCTCATTTGCGGTGCCTTTGACCTTATCCGATGTGCTTCCCATTCTCTGTCTCCTCAAACCATGCAACGAATATGCAGCTTGGCATAAAGGGAGCGAACCAAGGTTTAGTTCCGCCATGAGCGGAATTACTATCGCATTCGTTCAGCGTTTCGGAAATGGAAGTCTTCGAAGCCAAGACGATGGCCGGTAAGTTAGTCGGAGGTTCTGCTCTGGCGAGGTTGTCCAAGCACCACGGTCGAGACAATTGGCGAAGCTGTTATCCCGCGACAGCGCCTCAAGGCGCGCGCGAAGGCCGTGACGTGGGAACCGATCGTGTCAGTTTGCATCTCCTGCCCGATAGCGAAAGGCTGCCGGACAGGAGATCGTCGAATGCTCTATGGCTTGCCGCGTTGCGAGAGAAGCTTGCCGCCGAACGCCCAATTGTCGTCGCTGACGTCATTGAAGACGATGCTGACGGTTTCCGGCGTGCACCCGCAATGTTCGACCAGGGCCCGCGTAACGGCCTCGGCGGTTTTCTGCTTTTGCTCGACGGTCCGACCTTCAGACAGGTCAATTCTTATCCACGGCATGGTGCTTTCCCTTTGAGAGATGGTTGATGGATCAAAAGATGCGAGTGTTGGCGCACAAGCGAAATCGTTAGTCCTGTTCCCTTGCCAGCACCTTGGCACGCGCCGCGGCCGCGGCAATGGTCTGCCGGATAACGAGCGGCATGGCGCCCGCCTGCTCGAACACGGCCAACCCCGCTGCAGTGGTGCCGCCGGGACTTGCGACTGCATGCTTGAGTTCCTGCGGGGAGCGCGGATCCGCGGCGAGGAGCCCGGCCGCGCCAACGACGACCTGACGTGCGAAGCTGTCGGCCGTTTCCGTCGAAAAGCCTATTCCTTCGGCGGCCTCCTGCAGATGTTGCGCGAAGGAGAAGACGTATCCGGGTCCGCTGCCGGTGATCGCTGTGGCAAGGTCGATCTCGTTTTCCGATCTCAACCAATGGAAGTGCCCCATGGCTCCGAAAACGGCCTCGACAAACGCTCGATCCTCGGACGATATTGCGCCTTCCGCATATCCGACGCTGGTAGCCTTGCGCACGATCGCCGCCAGGTTCGGCATCACCCGCACCAACCGAGCGTTCACTGCCGCGCCCTGTCTCAGAGAAGCAAGCGATGTTCCAGCAGCGATCGATATGATCAGCGATGATTGCAGATTTTCCCGTGCGCTGAAGAGGGCCCCAACCGCGTCACCTGGCTTCACCGCGACAAGACAGACTTCAAATTGCTCAGCACCGAGTGCGAGGCTGTCGCCGACAATTCTGGCGTCGAGTTGCTCTCCCAAAAGCTTCCTCGCCTTGCCTTCATTTGAATCAACCACGGTGAGGGAGAGGTTCGCCATCAGCTCGTTAACGGCAAGTGCGATTGCCGATCCCATGTTTCCGCAGCCAATCAGCAGGACGGAGCAGCGTCTGGATAAAAGCGACACGATCTTTGGACTCCAGGATTTGTGAGACGCCTCGTCGCTTCCGCAAGCGATCTGCGGAAGCGACGCATGCAAGAGGTGGCACCCCGGCCGCTACTTCTCGCCCCAATGACCGATCAGGCGATACTCTGAAGGGCGATTGCTGCGCATCCAGAGGGCGCGACCGATGCCCACCGCCAGCACGACCAGATTGATGGCGGGAAGGATCCAGTTGATCGCGCCCTCCCGCCCGGTGAACATCGGTATGTTGATGAGCACATAGAAGACGACGACCGCGAGCGCGACGGCGGAGATGGCAGGGGCGATCTTGCCTTCCCACATCGAGACGCCGCGGCCATCGCGCCAGAAGAACGCAAGGATGGATATTGCGGTCAGCAGTTCCATGGCCGGGATACTGACGGCAACCGGCACGCTGCCGACGACGAAGAGATCGAGGTATGGATCGAGCCCCTGCCAGGCGCAGTACAAAAGCACGATGGCGCTGAAGGCGGTGTGGCTCAGGCTCGCCACCCAGGCTGCGCCGCTTTGCTTCGATTTCCTCGCAAAGACGGGATTGATGGCGCTGTCCCGACCGAGCGCATAGAGATAGCGCGCGGTGGCGTTGTGGAAGGCGAGGATGGATGCAAACCAGCTGCCCACGACAAGCAGCGTGATGACCTCGGCAAAGCCGGTTCCAACATATTGGCTTGCAGCCATCGTGAACATCTCGGTCGGCTTCTCGTTGGCAACGGTAACAGCCGTGCTGCCGAAAGCTTGCACGATGGCCCAGGTGACAATGGCCTGAAACACCGCGATCAGGGCAATCGAGGCAAAGGTCGCCTTGCGCACGGTCACCACGGGGTCGCGCACATCCTCTCGAAAAAGTGCCGTGGCCTCGAAGCCGGCAAAGGCGGCAAAGACAACGAGCAGTACAACGCCGATCTCGCCGCCGGCGATTGTGTCCGGCCGAAACGGCTGGAGCGATAGCCCCTCGGCACCTCCCGCAATGACGATCCCGGTCGAAAGCACAAGCAATACGGCGACTTCGACCAGCATGATGATGCCGAGGACACGGATGTTCAACTCGACATTCAGGACGCCGAGAATACCCATGGCCGCCAATGCCCCGAACGCCCATGGCTCCCAGGAGGTTTGCACGCCCGTCATCGAAGCCATCGCCTGGCTTGCAAAGACCGCGAAGGGGCCGATCGCTCCCGTTGCCGCAATCGCATAGGCGAGCACGGCGACGAAGGCGGTACCGAGGCCGAGCGGACGCCCGAGGCCGGCGGCAATGTAGGAAAAGAGCGCGCCTGCGTTGGGCACGAAGCGCGTCATCGCCGTGTAGCCGACGGCGAAGATCGCGAGGACTACGCCGACCACCAGAAACATGCCGGCGGTACCGATACCGCCCCGTCCGATCGCCAATGGCGTCGAACCGACGGCAAAGCCCAGAGGCGCCGCCGCGGCAACGACAAAGAAGACCCGTCTTTGGCGCCGAGCCGCCCTCCTCCACTGCTGGTCGTTGTATCAGTCAAGCATTGCGCCCCCGGTCCAGGTTCATGCGACGAGTATGTGTTGGTCATAACGCTCCCCTTTTGTTTGCTCTTTGAAGCTTGTCTTAAGCGTCGTCCTCAGGCCGCCTTGCCGAAACCGCCGCCGCCGCCGGTCATGATCGACAGCCGATCACCGGCCGCGAGCAGGATTCCGTTGGCTTTCAGAAGGTCGTCCCGGTTGACGCTGCCCGAGATTTCCACGCGCGGCGGCAGGCCAGGTTCGCCGCCCATCAGTCCCCAGGCCGGCGTTATCGAGCGATCCAGCCAGAGATAGAGCTGCGTCGGCGCGTCGAAGCGGTATCGGCGCACGATGCCGCAACCGCCGCGATGCTGGCCGGCACCACCGGACCCCTCACGGATGGCGTATTCGGTGACAGTCACCGGATAACGCGCTTCGAGCGCCTCCACCGGCGTGTTGCGGAAGCTGCCGTTTAGTACGTTGATGATGCCATCGGCGCCGTCGGCCTTGGCCGATGCGCCCCATCCACCGGCATGCGCCTCTACGCACATGTAGGACTGGTTCGGGTCGTGCGGATCCTGACCGGCAAAATAGGTGATCATCGAGTCGCCGAACTGCGCGGCGGTCACGCGATCGGGCAGCACCGATGAAAACGCACTGATGAAGAGGTCGATCAGGAGACCGAACGACGAGTAGTACCAGGCGCAGGCGGCCGGCTCGAGCGCATCATGCAGCGATCCCGGTCGGGTGACGATCTCGATGTTGCGGAAACATCCACCATCAAAGGAGCGCTCCGGCGCCAGAAGCATTTTGTAGGCGACCCGCAGGGCTGCGACCGTCTGGGCACGACCGCAATTGATCGGTCCCCTCGTGCTGTCGGGGCTATCGGTCAGATCAACGATAAGCCGTTCGCCCTTCACATGGACCTTGATGGCAATCGGAATCGGCTGTCCGAGCACGATGCCATCATTGTCCAGATAGCCCTTGCCTTCGTAGATGCCGTCAGGAATTGCCGCGACCAATTGGCGATCGGCCATTTCGCTTTGACGGAAGATCTCGTGACGGCAGGCTTCGACGGTGGCAAGACCAAAGCGGTTGATGATCTCCAGCATGCGTCGCTGACCCGTCCGGCAAGCGGCGATCATGGCGTTGATGTCGCCGACGATCAGGTCCTTGCTGCGGCTGTTTCGGCGAATGATGTCGATAATGTCTTCGACCGGTCCGTGCTTGTTGCCGATCTTTACCGGCCCGAAGCGAATCCCTTCCTGATAGACTTCGGTCGTCTCGGTTCCGCCGCCCGGATCGCGCCCACCGACATCGGTGACGTCGGCGCGTGCCGCGACGTAGCCAACGAGTTCGCCTTCGAGAAACAGCGGCGCGAACATCGTCACGTCGGTGAGATGGGTCCCCTGGATGTAGGGATCGTTGAAGAAGACGATATCGCCGTCCTGAAGCCAGCTTTCCCCGCCCCGCAACCGCACGGCTTCCTTGACTGCCTGATCCAGGCTGCCGAGGAAAAGCGGCAGGCCGCTCGACTGGCCGAGAACATCGGCGTTGCGGTCGAGCAGCGCGACGGCAGCGTCACCGTTTTCGTAGATCAGCGGCTGAAAGGCAGATCGCACCAGGGTCGCCAACATATCGTCGGCCGCCGACAGGAACAGGTTTCGAACGATCTCTGTGGTAACGACGTCGACGGTCATGGGTTGGTCTTCCTGAGAATGAGAGTTCCGAACTGTTGTTGGCGCGCAGCCCATCCGCGCGGCACCAGCGTGGTCGAACCGTCTTCGAGAATGATCGCAGGACCGGTGATGACGTCCTGGCGCTCGAGGCTTTCGCGGTGGACGATGCGCGCCTCGTGGCGCTTGCCATCGATCGTCACCGTGCGCTTCGTCTCGCCCCGCGTCTCGGCCGGCTTTTGCCGATCGACAAAATCGGCGCCGATCCGTCCTGATGCCGCAAGCCGCATCTGGACGAGTTCGACCGGCGCGCCCGGCATCGCGTGCCCGAAGCGTTGACGGTAAGTGTCGTGGAATGCCTGCAGCAGGCTTTCCGGATCAACCATCTCGACGGAGACCGGATGCGCCTGGCCGGCGTAGCGCATCTCCACGGTCGTGACGTAGCTGGATGCCGCCTCCTCGACGCCTTCCGCCCTCAGAAGCTGGGCGCCCTGTTCGCGAAGCAATGCGTGTGTCCGCTGAAGGACCGACCCGGCATTCGCCTCGTGAGCGAAACCGCTCAACGGCGCCGAGACGTCGTGGCGAACATCGGCGTGCAGCATGCCCCAGGCGGACAGCACGCCCGTGCCGAACGGCACAATGACCTCGGAGATGCCGAGTTCGTCGGCCAAAGCCGCCCCGTGCAAGGGACCGGCCCCGCCAAAGGCGAGCAGTGTGAAGTCGCGCGGGTCGATACCGCGACGCATGGTGAGCGTGCGGATGGCATTGGCCATCATCGCGTTCGCCACCGCAAGCACGCCGGCGGCAGCGGCATCCACGTCGATGCCCAGGTCACGGGCGAGCCCGCCCATGGCCTCCCTGGCGGCCCCCACATCGAGCTTCATCCGGCCGCCGAGGAACCAGTCCGGATCGATCCGCCCCAGAAGGAGTTGCGCGTCTGTTACGGTCGGCTTCTTCCCACCGAGCCCGTAGCAGGCTGGTCCAGGATTGGCGCCGGCGCTCAATGGCCCGACGCGCAACCCACCAGCTTCCGCCCGGGCGATCGATCCGCCGCCCGCACCGATCGTGTGCAATTCCACCACCGGCATCTTCATCACGTTGTCGGCAATGTCCCCCTCCGCAGACAGGGTCATCCGCCCGCCAATTACCAGACTGACGTCCGAGGAGGTACCGCCCATATCGATGGCGATGATGTTCGGCCGGTTCAACGACTTCGAGATGGTCTCGGCGGCAACCACGCCTCCGGCCGGACCCGACAGGATCGTCTGAATGGGCTGACGCGCCACGAGTTCGGCCGAACAAATACCACCGCTCGAGCGCATCACGTGCAGGGGTGCCACGCATTCCCGCACGCCAAGTTCGCTGACGAGTGCGGCGAGATAGGTCTCGACCGTGCGCGCAACATAACCTGTCGCCACCGTCGTAGAGGTTCTCTCGAATTCGCCTTGCTCCGGCGCGATTTCATGAGACAGCACCACGGAGACCTGCGGCAAACGCTTCTGCAGCAGGGCCCTGAACTCCAGCTCGTGCGCAGGGTTCTTGTGGGCGTGCAGGAAACATACGGCGACGCTGCGCACCCCTTCGGCGCTCAGCCAACCCGCGAACCTGTCGACGTCGGCCACGTCCAGCCTTGTCGCAACGGAGCCATCATGACGTATGCGCTCGCGCACTGAATGGATGTCCTGCGCGCAGACCAGCGGGTCGGTCTTTTTGGGTTTGAGGCTCCAGATGTCCTTGTTGCCGGCTCGACCGAGCGACAGCACATCGTGAAACCCATCGGTGGTCACGAGCGCGATCCGCTCGCCGGTGCGGGACAATATGGCGTTCAAACCCGCCGTCGTGCCATGGACGAGAAACTCGATATCCCTCGCGATACCAAGTTCATCCAATCCCTTGAGCATCCCCTTTGCGGGCTCTCGGGGCGTGCTCAGCACCTTATATGTTCGGGTGCTGTTCGCGTGTGTATCCATGATGACGATATCGGTGAATGTTCCGCCGATATCGACCCCGACACGCAAATGGGGCGAACTCATTTCTTCCTCCAGTTCAATAAGAATTTCAGTGCATTACGCTTGCGGCTACGACCGCCGGTTAGCGGGGTACGGATGAGCTCTGGTGTGTCGCGAAGCGTGCAACCTCGTAGAGCCTCGCAGGCCCCACGGCGTCGTCGCCTTCGGCAAGCAATGGCTTCATCTGCACGCCGTCCTCGTGGCGCCCGACGGAGCAAAGCCACGTCTCGTAACTCTCGACCGAAGCCCAGAGCGCCGTCACAAGGACTTCCTCGCCATCAGGCAAGAGGTTTTGAACTTCGACGCCGAGGCATCCGGGAGATGCCAGCGCCCGTTCCGGGATTTTTCGGACTTCGAAAAACCGGACCAGCTCCTGGCTTTGCCCAGCCTTCGGCTTCAAACTCAGTACACTTCTGATCATGAGCGTCTCGCTGTCGGTTTGGGCTGGCGCTGACGCAAACCCGTTGAGCCTGTTCGGATCGCGTTCTTGAGCCAACGAAGGGTCGTCTTCCGTCGGCGGACACCGACGGAAAGTGCGACTGCGCTGGATCTGTGTTTGTCTAGGTGCGCGCTGTTGCTCGTGGGCGCGCAAGTGCTTCGCCGGAAATCAGGCGGTGGTTTCCGACCCGTCGCCGAAATACTCCATCGTGCACGTGTGGAGCATCACCGCGATGCGGTCCGTATGGTTCCAGGTCGTGTGTGTGCGTGTCGAGGCGTAGTGCAGGGAGTCGCCCTGCTCCAGCACGTAAACGGTTCCCTCCACTTCGACCGTCAGCGCCCCTTCGACGATGAAGATGAACTCCTCCCCTTCGTGGCGCATCGGCTCGGTGCGGCGCCCCGGCGGTTCGGTAATGAGCGCACTGCTCAAGACACTTCCGGGAAACTTGGTGGAGAGACGCTCGTAGGTTGCGGAGTTCGGTCCGACCGCATAGGAAACCCGCTTGTTGTGGCGCGTTTCAGCACTGTCCCCGGCCGGCTGATCCAAAAACAAGTTGATGGAGCTGTCGAGGGCACGCGACAAGGCGACCAGTGAGGTCAGCGACGGCATCGTCTGGCCGCGCTCGATCTGGGAAATGAAGCTGAACGAAAGTCCCGACTTCTCGGCAACGTCCTTCAAGGTCAGCTTCAGTTCCTTACGGCGACGGCGTAGCCGTTCCGTCAGCGGCACGACGCCAGAACCAATCATCTGGTCCACAGTAAATCCCTCCCAGAATTGTGCTGTGACTGCAATTTCCTGCAAATCGCAGCCTTCGTCAAGAGGAATTGTTATGGGAGTACAATTTTGATTTCAATCGGGAAGCTGGGAGGGTTCGAACGACCTCCAATTGCTCGAACATGTCGCCGTGCTTGCTTTCCTTAATGAGCGTTTCCGCGCTTCCCTGTGGTCGAACAGTTCGTTGCGGCGTGGTGGCCAAAGGCACATCGAAGGATCCCTTAGCCATAGAGTGGCGCTGCAGGAAAACCTGCGCGCTCAAAACGTGCGGCAGCTCGACCAAATGGCTACGAAATCCATGCTTACCCTTCGGACGTCCACGGTATCGAGCCGCAACTGACCTTAGCCGGAATGGGCTATATCTTAGTTCATTTTCAACTACATTAGACTTTAGTAGAATGACGGTGCGTAGGGAGGAAGGCATGAAACGCTTGGAATCCGAAAACCTCGAAACCGACGCTGCCACGAAGGTTTGGTCCGTCCATGACTTCTGCAAACGGCACCGCCTTTGTGAGGAAGAGGAACGTCGTCTTACGAGGCTGTTTGGCATGTTCGCCACAGCCCGCGAACTCCTGAACAATGCGCAGCGCACACCGAAGTGGCGGTAATGCAGGCTGGCTCATTCGTGCGGCCGTCGCGCTTTCACTCTTTTTCCTGAGCTCCTACGCTTGGGCCGATAAGCGCGTCGCGCTGGTCATTGGAAACTCGGCCTACCAACACGCGCCGCAGCTTTCAAACCCGCAGAATGATGCCAGCGACATGGCGTCGAAATTGACGGGAATGGGGTTCGTGGTTGTGACGGGCCGCGACCTTGACCTCACAGCAATGCGTCGGTCGATCCGTGAGTTTGTCGGCAAAGTCGAAGGCGCCGATGTGGCGCTCTTTTTCTATGCCGGCCATGGACTGCAGGTAAACGGCGGCAACTACATCATCCCGGTCGATGCGCAGCTTCGTTCAAACAACGATCTGGATTTCGAGGCGTTGCCGATCGAGCTGGTGCTGTCTGCAATGGAGCGCAACGCCAAGGTCAACCTGGTGTTCCTTGATGCGTGCCGCGACAATCCGCTTGCTGCGACATTGGCCCGTTCCATGGGAACCCGATCCGTGGCCGTTGGCCGGGGGCTCGCGAAGCTCGATACCGGCGTGGGCTCGCTGATTGCGTTCGCCACGCAGCCTGGAAACGTTGCCCTTGACGGCGCCGGCAGAAACTCCCCGTTCACGTCAGCCTTGCTGAAACACCTCGGGACGCCAGGGCGAAGTGTGACGGATGACCTGATTGCCGTGCGTCGCACCGTCTTACAGGCCACGGATGGCAAGCAGGTTCCCTGGGACAGTTCATCCCTGACGGGCCCCGTCGTTCTCAATCCAACGCCGACGCTGGCCACGACGCCGAGCGCGTCCGAGACGACAGGTTCCGACAGAACCGTGGAGCTTGCGTACTGGAATTCCATCAAGGATTTGACCGAAAGTAGCTTCTTCGAAGCCTACCTTGAAGAATACCCCAGTGGCGCGTTCGGAACGCTCGCGAAGTTGAAGATGGCGGCGATCGCAGAGCGCGAAAAGGAACGTCAGATGGAGGAGCAGAAAAAGGCGGGTTCAAACCGCGCCGTAAATCCGCAGGACAACGCCAGCCAAACAGACGTCGCCGCGATCGAGCAGACCACCCCGGGAGCCCAGGCGCCTGGTTCGTCCGTCGGCCATATGACTGGCGGGGAGCTCACACTCGCAACCCAAAGTCAGCTGGCGCGGATCGGATGCCTCAGCCAGATCGACGGCAAGTGGGGTGAAAGCAGTCAAAGAGCCCTGAAGGAATACGCCGAACGCAAGGGGCTCAAGCTTGCGTCGCTCGCGCCGACCGAGGAGCTTTTGAATGGGCTGAAGGCGACCGGCAATCGCGTCTGTCCACTCGAGTGCGGCAACGGAATGGTGGCCCGGGACAACCGCTGCGTCGAGCCCGGCATGAGTTCGTTCGACGGCACGTGGAGGATAACCAGGCATGCAAAGACGAATTGCGGCGACTGGACCGAACTCTCGACCACCGTTTTCGTCAGGAACGGGGCCGTGTCGTCCAGCTCCGGATTCTCGGGAAAAATCTCCAGGAACGGGTCCGTCAGTATTGCCCACACCTTCGTCCATAAAGGGAGGAAAGGAGGTAACACCCTGACGGGAATGATAAAAGGAGACAAGGGCAGCGGCAGGTTTCGGGGGACGGGAGCAGGCAGCGGTTGTTCGGGAACCATCACCATGAGCCGGATGTAGCGTGGAGGATGCCAGGTGGTGGGCAAGATCATTGCACCTCATGACCGCACTCTACCGCTCGCCGGCTGCGCCAGCGACCGGATCAGCCACGTTCTAGGCAACGCCGTGCGCCGCGGCCACGTTTCAACACGAACCGCTGGTTGACGGCCACTGCCGCTATTGTCCGCGATACGCGCGCCTGACGTCTTCCATCATGATTTGCAGCGGAGTGACGCTCGCAGCGGTCACGTACCACGCCTCCGGATCAACAAGCACGACCCTCCCATTCTTCCAGGCGCTCGTTTGGCGCAGGAGCGGATTGTCGATCGTTGCGACATCCAGGACCGATCGGCGTTCCATGACCGCGGTGCGGTCGATGACGAAGATGATGTCGGGGTTCGTTGCCTGAATGAACTCGCTGGTTACAGGTTGTCCGTGGAGACCGGTCTCGGCCGCTTCATTGGCAGGCTTGACCCCGAAGGCATCGAACACAAAGCCGTATCGCGAGCGCACGCCGAACGCACTGAAGGCGCCATTGTTGTGC
>NZ_DASYGZ010000003.1:0-2978 GCF_035999135.1 Ensifer sp. | reverse complement strand
CCAGACCAATAGCCACCAACAAGCTCTTTGAGTTGCTGCTTGTATTTGTTTTAACAAGTCAGCTTTCATGTCATATTGGAAGTAGAAGAGATGAAGATAAAGATTAAATGTGCAAGCTGTTGGGTAATTAGTACTGCTCAGCTGAGTGTATTTCGACACGTATACCTGCAGCCTATCAACGTCGTAGTCTACAACGACCCTTATGTGGAAGATTCATCTTCGGGCTAGTTTCGCACTTAGATGCTTTCAGCGCTTATCTATTCCCCACATAGCTACCCGGCCATGCTACTGGCGTAACAACCGGCTCACCAGCGGTGGGTCCACCTCGGTCCTCTCGTACTAAAGGCAGCCCCCGTCAATCTTCCTACGCCCACCACAGATAGGGACCGAACTGTCTCACGACGTTCTGAACCCAGCTCGCGTGCCACTTTAATCGGCGAACAGCCGAACCCTTGGGACCTTCTCCAGCCCCAGGATGTGACGAGCCGACATCGAGGTGCCAAACCTCCCCGTCGATGTGAGCTCTTGGGGGAGATCAGCCTGTTATCCCCGGCGTACCTTTTATCCTTTGAGCGATGGCCCTTCCATACAGAACCACCGGATCACTATACCCTGGTTTCCCACCTGCTCGACCCGTCGGTCTCGCAGTCAAGCCTGCTTGTACTATTGCACTCCACACACGGTTACCAAGCGTGTTGAGCAGACCTTTGGAAGCCTCCGTTACACTTTTGGAGGCGACCACCCCAGTCAAACTACCCACCATGCACGGTCCTGCTCATCGAGCAGTTAGATCCCAGGCCAGCGAAGGGTGGTATTTCAACGTTGGCTCCTGAACGCCTGGCGACGCCCACTCACAGCCTCCCACCTATCCTACACATCCCTGACCCGAAAACAATGCAAAGCTATAGTAAAGGTGCACGGGGTCTTTCCGTCCCGTGGCGGGTAAGCGGCATCTTCACCGCTACTACAATTTCACCGAGCTCACGGCCGAGACAGTGCCCAGATCGTTACACCATTCGTGCAGGTCGGAACTTACCCGACAAGGAATTTCGCTACCTTAGGACCGTTATAGTTACGGCCGCCGTTTACTGGGGCTTCGATTCAATGCTTCTCTTGCGATGACATCCCCTCTTAACCTTCCAGCACCGGGCAGGTGTCAGGCCCTATACGTCAACTTTCGTTTTGGCAGAGCCCTGTGTTTTTGCTAAACAGTCGCCTGGGCCATTTCTCTGCGGCCTCTCTTTGCAGAGGAGGCTCCCCTTCTCCCGAAGTTACAGGGTTAATTTGCCGAGTTCCTTAGCCGTGATTCACTCGAGCACCTTAGAATATTCTTCTCGACTACCTGTGTCGGTTTACGGTACGGGCTGCATACAGCTGGCGTTTCAAAAGCTTTTCTTGGAAGCGTCTTCGATGATTCGCTTTGCCCGTAGGCTCGGCTCAACGCACTATTCCGTCAGTACGTACCATCCACGTCGCTCCGTCACTCTTTCACACTGCATGCAGGGGCAGGAATATTAACCTGCTGTCCATCGGAAGTCGCCTGTCGGCTATTCCTTAGGCCCCGCCTAACCCTCCGTTGATTAGCATAGCGGAGGAATCCTTAGTCTTTCGGTGTGCGGATTTCTCATCCGCATTATCGTTACTTATGCCTACATTTGCTTTTCTCACCAGTCCAGCGCAGCTCACGCCACACCTTCACCCCTGTGAGAATGCTCCCCTACCGATATGTATAAATACAATCGCATAGCTTCGGTAATATGCTTGATGCCCGTTTATTATCGATGCCCGCCCCGCTCGACCAGTGAGCTGTTACGCACTCTTTAAATGTATAGCTGCTTCCAAGCTAACATCCTGGCTGTCTCTGCAGTCGGACCCCCTTAGTTCAACTTAGCATATATTTTGGGACCTTAGCTGATGCTCTGGGTTGTTCCCCTCTCGGACTGGGACCTTAGCACCCCAGCCCTCACTGCCGTGTATATCATGCCCCATTCGGAGTTTGTCAGAATTTGGTAGGATTTGACTCCCCCTAGTCCTATCAGTAGCTCTACCTGAACATGACTCAACCACAACGCTGTTCCTAAAAACATTTCGGGGAGTACGAGCTATTTCTCAGTTTGATTGGCCTTTCACCCCTACCCTCAGTTCATCCGAAAACTTTTCAACGTTTACCGGTTCGGTCCTCCACGATGTGTTACCAGCGCTTCAACCTGACCAAGGGTAGATCACAAAGTTTCGCGTCTACGGCCACTGACTAATCGCCCTATTCAGACTCGCTTTCGCTTCGGCTCCTGTCCTTAAAACATTAACCTTGCCAGTAACCGTAACTCGTAGGCTCATTATGCAAAAGGCACGCCGTCACCCGAAGGCTCCGACCGCTTGTAAGCGCATGGTTTCAAGTTCTATTTCACCCCGTTGCTCACGGTACTTTTCACCTTTCCCTCACGGTACTCGTTCACTATCGGTCTCTCAGGAGTATTTAGCCTTGGCGGATGGTGCCGCCGGATTCAGAGGGGATTCCACCGGTCCCCACTTACTCAGGATACTCACTCAGTTAAAATCGCTGCCTGTACGGGATTCTCACCCTCTACGATTGGCCTTCCCATGCCATTCCAGTTCACTATTTAACCACTAGGTGAGTCCTACAACCCCAAATTGGCCGTAACCAACTTGGTTTGGGCTGTTCCGTGTTCGCTCGCCACTACTTACGGAATCACTATTGTTTTCTTCTCCTGCGGGTACTTAGATGTTTCAGTTCCCCGCGTTTGCCCCCCGTAGGGTAATCAGGCTTCACCTGATTGGGTTGCCCCATTCGGATATCTATGGATCAATGCATATGTGCTGCTCCCCATAGCTTTTCGCAGCTTATCACGTCCTTCATCGCCTCTGAGAGCCTAGGTATCCCCCATGCGCCCTTAATTCGCTTGCGCGACTTTATTCTTCTTCTCTTCTACTTTACCAATATGTCAATGAACTCGTTA
>NZ_DASYGZ010000194.1:0-1586 GCF_035999135.1 Ensifer sp. | reverse complement strand
CGGCCACGCGGTCATTTCCTTTCAGCCAGATTGCAGCTTGCGAAACATTCGAAAAAATATGTCAGCTTTGTTGACATATTTTTACCATAGCATTAGCGTTCATGCTCGGTAAGCGAGACATTTGGCGTTGGCAACACCTTCAAAAGGATATGCTGCGCCGTTCCGATCGCAAATCCAAAATCACGAAATTGAATTTTCCCTCAATCAGTTTGCCGATAAACTGAAAGCGGGACGATAATCAACCAAGAATGGCGCGGATGCGCCGGAGGATGACACCATGGCAGCGGTTCCATTTGATCAGTTGGACGGAGAAATCTGGTTCAACGGCGAGTTCGTCGCATGGAAGGATGCCAAGGTGCACGTGCTGACCCATGGCCTGCACTATGCAAGCGCCGTGTTCGAGGGCGAGCGCGCCTATGGCGGACGGATTTTCAAGCTGACCGAACACAACCAGCGCCTGCACCAGTCGGCCGATATCCTCGGTTTCAAGATCCCCTATTCGGTCGAAGAACTGGACGCGGCAAGCGTCGAGCTGCTCAAGCGCAAGGGCTTTTCCGAGGCGTATGTGCGCCCGATCGCGTGGCGCGGCAGCGAAATGATGGGCGTCTCGGCGCAGAACAACCGCATCAATGTCGCGATCGCCATCTGGCAATGGGGCAGCTACTTCAACCCGGCGGAAAAGCTGAAGGGCATCCGGCTCGACATCGCCGAATACCGCCGCCCGGATCCGCAGACAGCGCCGTCGAAATCGAAGGCTGCCGGCCTCTACATGATCTGCACCATCTCCAAGCATGCGGCCGAGGCCAAGGGCTATGCCGATGCGATGATGCTCGACTATCGCGGCCGCGTCGCGGAAGCGACCGGCGCCAACATCTTCTTCGTCAAGGACGGCGTCATTCACACGCCGGTGCCGGATTGCTTCCTTGACGGCATCACCCGTCGCACGGTCATCGCACTTGCCAAGCGCCGCGGGTATGAGGTTGTCGAGCGGGCGATCATGCCGGAAGAGCTGTCCACTTTCAGCGAGTGCTTCCTCACCGGTTCGGCCGCCGAGGTCACGCCGGTTTCCGAGATCGGTCCGTATCGCTTCACGCCGGCGACGATCTGCGAAACGCTGATGAACGATTACATGAAGGAAGTCTATCCGGTGGCCGCGGCCGCCGAATAACGACAGCGCCGCGCGTCGCCGCGATCGCGAACGCAGAAAAGGCGGCCATCGGCCGCCTTTTGTCTTGCTACGGATATGATCGCAGAGTTAGGCGGTCTTCCCCAAGAACTGCCCGACGATCCCGCTCAGCACACCGCCGCCGACAAGGCCGCCGATGGCTTGCATGGCAAGGCCGGTCGCGGCTGCTTCGCCGCCGAGCATCTGGATGAGGAACCCGCCGCCCAGGCCGCCGATCGCGCCGACGATGGTCCGTGCGACGACGCCGAATGCCTGCTGTTTCAACACTGCGCTGGCCGCGTTGCCGCCGGCCGCCCCCGCGATCAATTGGGTAATGATAGGCATTAATGCTTCCATTGATCCCTCCGTGTCGTGGCTCGTCGTGGACGGGCCACTAAAAGCCGATGATCCGGCTTGAACA
>NZ_DASYGZ010000155.1:0-5731 GCF_035999135.1 Ensifer sp. | reverse complement strand
CGCCCTCGTCAGTGATCGGGCTTATAGACCCCACACCTCAGATACGTCAACATGCAAATTCAAAAAACTGTCAAAAATCGACAACCAACTGATTTTACTCAATGTTTTCGACTGTTGATAAACTCCACAGATTTGGAGGAGCGAAAAGGCAGCGACTCCGTGCCGCGAATCTTTGATCGAATGGTCAAAAACCGGATCACCGCTCGTCTTGGGCAAAATGGCCCCTCAGAGTGCCCTTCCCTATATATAGACAGCGGGCATCGATTGGCCGTCAGATATTGATCTGATCGGCCTGAAAGCGACACGCTCGCGGCCCACGGACGCGCCGCGCCTTGCCCTTGGCCGGGCTATTGCCGTACTTGCGAAACGTCGCCCTGCCCGACGTCACGACCTGTGCGGTCGGGACGGAGCGACAAACAGATGATGCATCGGCCAAGATAGAAGCGGCCGCAGGCGGCACCATTCTTTCCATAGGGGCCTTTCCATTAGGGGCGGAGAACCAGACGTGACGACACAGCTTCCTCAGCTTCCGGTTCGCGAGGTGCTGCCCGCCTTGGCGGATGCATTGACCGCAGGCGCCTCCGTGGTGCTCTCGGCTCCACCCGGCGCCGGCAAGACGACGCTTGTCCCGCTCTTCCTTCTCAGTCAGCCTTTTACCAAAGGCGGCAAGATCATCCTGCTCGAACCGCGCCGGCTTGCGGCAAGGGCCGCAGCCGGCCGCATGGCCGAACTGCTCGGCGAGAAGGTCGGCGAAACCGTCGGCTACCGCATGCGCCTCGACAATCGCGTCTCTGGCAAGACGCGCATCGAGGTGGTGACCGAGGGTGTGTTTGCCCGCATGATCCTCGATGACCCGGAACTCAACGGCGTCGCGGCCGTATTGTTCGACGAATTCCACGAGCGCTCGCTCGATGCGGATTTCGGCCTGGCGCTGGCGCTCGATGTGCAGGCGGCGCTACGCGACGACCTCAAGATCGTGGTGATGTCGGCAACGCTCGATGTCGAGCGGGTTTCGGGCCTTCTTGGCGGTGCCCCGGTGATCGAAAGCCAGGGGCGCAGCTACCCGATCGACATCCGCTATCAGGACCGCGGCGGCGAGAGCGTCGAGGATGCAATGGTGCGGGCGATCTCCGACGCGCATCGCGCGGAGGAAGGTTCTGTCCTCGCCTTCCTGCCCGGCCAGGCCGAGATCACCCGTGTTGCCGCGCGGCTTCAGGACCGCTTCGGCGGACAGACGGCGATCGTGCCGCTTTACGGCAACCTGACCCAGAAGGAACAGGATGCGGCGATCCGCCCGGCGCCATCCGGCACCCGCAAGATCGTCCTTGCCACCTCGATCGCCGAGACCTCGATTACCATCGACGGCGTGCGCATCGTCATCGACAGCGGCCTGCAGCGGCTGCCGGTATTCGAGGCGGCGACCGGCATCACCCGGCTGGAGACGGTGCGGGTGTCGCGCGCCTCGGCCGACCAGCGCGCCGGTCGCGCCGGTCGAACCGAGCCCGGCATCGCCATCCGTCTCTGGCACAGCGGCCAGACGGCAGCCCTTGCCGCCTTCACGCCCCCACAGATCCTGGCGAGCGACCTTTCCGGCCTGCTGCTCGACTGCGCCCATTGGGGCGTCAGCAATCCCGCCAGCCTCTCCTTCATCGACCCGCCGCCGGAAACGACGGTTGCAGAGGCGCGAAAGCTGCTGACCGAGCTCGGCGCACTGGAGGAAACAGGGGCATTGACCGCGAAGGGCCGCAAGATCCGCGATCTCGCCTTGCCGCCACGCCTTTCGGCCATGGCGGTTGACGCAGCCGAAGAAGGCCAGGCGGAAGCCGCCTGCCAGCTTGCGGTCATGCTCACCGAACAGGGGCTCGGCGGAAACAGCATCGATCTCGAGGACCGGCTGCGGCGGTTCCGCCAGGAGCGCGGAGACCGCGCCGAAGCCTCGCGCAACCTCGCACGCCGCATGGCGGCGGCACTCAAGGGCGTCCCCAGATCGAACGCGCCGATCCAGCCGGGCGCGCTTTTGATGCACGCCTTCCCCGACCGCATCGCGCTTCAGCGCGGCGGCCGCGGGCGCTTCGTGATGGCCAACGGTCGCGGCGCGGAGATCCCGGAGACCGAGCGGCTCGCCGCCGCATCGATGCTCGTCATCGCGGATCTCACGGGCCGGGCGGGCGGCCAGCGGGTGCTGGCGGCGGCCGAGCTGACGCGCGCCGACGTCGAAGACCACATGCCGGAAGCGATCACCCGCGAAGACCAGAGCTTTTTCGACAAACAGAGCCGCCAGGTGCGGGCGCGACGGGTGACCCGGCTTGGCGCCATCATCTTCGAAGAGACGCCGCTTGCCCGGCCAACGGGGGAAGCCGCCGCGCGGGCGCTCGCCGATGGCGTGCGCCAGCTTGGCTTCGCCATGTTGCCGTTCTCCAAGGAAGCGATGCAGATGCGCCACCGGATCGGCTTCCTCAACCGCTCGATCGGCGAGCCCTGGCCGGATGTCTCGGACGAGGCGCTGCTTCAGCGGCTCGACGCGTGGTTCGTGCCGTTCCAGCATGGTGTGACCGCAATTGCCGATATCAAGGCTTCCAACCTGTCAGACGGATTGCTGTCGCTGGTACCGCACGACAGGCAGCGGGAGCTCGGCAGGCTCGCGCCGACCCATTTCGAGGCGCCGACCGGCCAAAGACACCCGATCCACTATGATGGCGACGAGCCGTTGCTATCGATCCGCGTGCAGGAACTCTTCGGCCTCAAGACCCATCCGGCGATCGGCGACGGCCGCCTGCCGCTGCTGCTCGAGCTGATCTCGCCCGGACACCGGCCGATCCAGACGACGCGAGACCTGCCGGGGTTCTGGGCCGGCTCCTGGCGCGACGTGCGCGCCGACATGCGCGGGCGTTATCCAAAACACCCCTGGCCGGAGGATCCGGCCAATGCGGCGCCAACGACACGGGCAAAGCCGCGTGGTACATGAAGCCACACCACCGATGACGGGAATGCAGGACCGAATGACCACAGTTGCGCTCGAACACAACAACGACCAGACCAGCAACCGCAGCCTGCGCCTGCAGACACTGGTGCGGCTGCGCTGGCTTGCGGTCGGCGGCCAGTCGATCGCCGTCTTCATCACCGCGTTCTGGCTGCAGTTTCCGCTGCCGCTGATCTCCTGCCTGGTGCTGATCGCCAGCCTGGCGCTGGTCAACGCCTATGTGACGCTGCGCTATCCGCCGACGCACCGGCTGCATCCCCCCGCCGCCTTTGCGCTGCTGGGTCTCGATCTCGCCCAGATCACCGGGCTCCTGTTCATCACCGGCGGCCTCACCAATCCGTTTGCGCCGCTTCTGTGCGTTCCGGTCATCATCTCGTCTGCGTCCCAGCCGAAATCACAGAGCATCATTCTCGCCGGCCTCGCGGTGATCGCGATCACCGCACTTGCCTTTTCTCCCTTTCCCCTCCCCTGGTATCCTGGCACGGTCCTGCTGATGCCGCGGGTTCTGACCGCGGGCATCTGGTTCGCCATCGTGTCGATGACCGCCTTTGCCGCCTTCTATACCTATCGCGTCTCGCTCGAGGCGAGCGAGCTTTCGGAAGCACTGACGGCAACCGAACTGGTGCTCCAGCGCGAAAAACATCTGTCGCAGCTCGACGGGCTGGCGGCCGCCGCCGCCCATGAACTCGGCACGCCGCTTGCGACGATCAGCGTCGTCGCCAAGGAGATGGAGCGGGAACTCGGAAACGACCCGCGCTTCGGTGAGGACGTGCATCTCCTGCGCAGCCAGAGCGAACGCTGCCGTGACATCCTGAGACGGCTGACGACGCTGTCGTCGGAAAGCGAGGAGCATATGCGGCTCTTGCCGCTGTCGTCGCTGATCGAGGAGGTGATGGCGCCGCATCGCGAATTCGGCATTCACATCAACCTCGTCGAAAAGGGCGATCGCAGCGCCGAACCGGTTGGCAACCGCAACGCCGGCATCCTTTACGGCCTTGGCAACCTGCTTGAAAACGCCGTCGACTATGCCCGCAAGGAAGTCACGGTTACGGTCGAGCACACGGCGGATCGGGTCCGGGTGACGATCGCGGACGATGGCGACGGATTTGCGCCGGATATCCTGCAGCGCATCGGCGAACCCTATGTGACGCGGCGGCAGAAGGATGATAGCGCCGGCGGCCTCGGTCTGGGGCTCTTCATCGCCAAGACGCTGCTCGAACGCTCGGGCGCACGCCTGCGTTTCGAAAACGGCCGGCCCGACAGGCCGGGTGCTCGGGTCAGCGTCGAATGGCCGCGCGCCCTGATGGATACGAAACTGGCGAAATGACATTTCGCAGTTTATTGAACGAAGCCGGAAGAAACCTATAATCTCGGCGAAAGCGCACAGTTTTCGCCCAAGGATTGCGAGAATGACCGACAAATCGACAGCTTCGCCCAGCACACCCGCACAGGACGCCGAACTGATCGGACCGGACCGCACGCTGCTGCTCGTCGACGACGACGCCCCATTCCTCAGGCGCCTTGCCCGCGCCATGGAAGCGCGCGGCTTTTCGGTCGACATCGCCGAATCGGTGGCCGAAGGCATCGCCAAGGCCAAGGGCAACCCGCCGAAATATGCCGTCATCGACCTGAGGCTCGGCGATGGCAGCGGCCTCGACGTGATCGAGGCGATCCGCGGGCGGCGCGACGACACGCGCATGATCATGCTGACGGGCTACGGCAACATCGCAACCGCGGTCAATGCGGTGAAGCTTGGCGCCGTCGACTATCTCGCCAAGCCCGCCGACGCCGACGAGATCTTTGCCGCCCTCGTCCAGCGTCAGGGCGAACGGGTGGAGCCGCCGGAAAACCCGATGTCTGCCGACCGGGTTCGCTGGGAACATATCCAGCGCGTCTATGAGATGTGCGAGCGCAATGTCTCGGAGACGGCGCGCCGGCTCAACATGCACCGCCGCACGCTGCAGCGCATCCTCGCCAAGCGCGCACCGAAGTAACGGCGTCAGCTGTCGCTGTCGCGGTTGCCCGAAAGGATGTCTCCGATTGAGCCACCAAGATCGCTGTTGCGCTCGGCCGCCCATTCGGCGAGCATCAGCCGTTGCGCCGCCGTGCGGGCGAAGAGCTGAAGCACGGATTTGCGGGTCGGAGCCGCGAGACTGTGTTCAGGCGCTTCGCGGACGATATGGCCTTCGTAGCCGTCCGACAGCAACAGGCCGCATTCCTCGGGAAAGATATCGAGCGGCACGCCGGCATGTGTCGCGAAAAACAGCCGATCGCAGTGCTTGCGGTAATCAGGCCATTTGCGATCGACGCGAAAGTCCTCGATCGACGTCTTGATCTCGACGATCCAGATTTCACCCTTGGCCGACAACGAGATCAGATCGGCGCGCCTTCCGCTTGCAAGGGTGAGTTCCGGCAGCACCGAATGACCCAGTTCGGCAAACAGCCGCTGGACGCCGCGCCTGACCATCATCGCGCGATTCGACTGTCGACCGTCGATCAGCGGGTTGTCGCCATGGATGGAGAGGATCGTCATGCGTCCAGGGCCCCCTTGGACCGGGCATTTTGTTGCAAAAAAGCCAGCGTCTCGGAATTTGCACAGTCTGGCGGAAATGTGGCCGCGCAATCTCTTGCATAGCACAGACTAATCGAAAATAACCGTAGTCACTGTTGGTCGCGGCGACCCAGTTTTTCTTTGCTTCTTTTTAAGAGACACCCATGCGCTTCCGCAATGCCTTCCTCTTGTGCAGCCTC
>NZ_DASYGZ010000135.1:0-11339 GCF_035999135.1 Ensifer sp. | reverse complement strand
CGCCCTCGTCAGTGATCGGGCTTATAGACCCCACACCTCAGATACGTCAACATGCAAATTCAAAAAACTGTCAAAAATCGACAACCAACTGATTTTACTCAATGTTTTCGACTGTTGATAAACTCCACAGATTTGGAGGAGTCAAAACAGCCTGTGTTCGCGGCGCAAATCACCGTTTGGCCTGAGCGGGAGCCATTCTGGCCTCTCCCGGCACGGGCTACGGTTTTGAAACGCGCCGCACGCCGGTCATCGTCGGCAGAGTTTCACGGGTAAATTCCGCCCGGTGTTCCCGAGCGATCCGCATCAGGAACTCGCGCACAGCCCTCACTCGTGGCACCGCAACCAGATCCCGGTGGCAAACCAGCCAGTAGGTGCGCTTGAGCTCGATCTCTTCGGGAAGCACGATCTCAAGATCCTCTTCCTGCTGCGCGATGAAGTACGGCAACACACAGAGACCCAGCCCCTGACGCACGGCCTTTAACTGTGTCAGGATGCTCGAGCTCTGGAAATGCGCGTGCAGGCCCGGCTGCAGTTCTCCGAGATAGTCGAGCCCCGGCGCGAAGATCATGTCCTCGATGTAACCGACGAAGCGATGGGCGGCGAGGTCGTTGCGTCCGGTGATCGGCGGATGTTTCCCGAGATATCTGCGCGCGCCATAGACATGCAGCGTATAGGGCGTCAGCACCTCGGAATGATAGGGCCCGGCCTTCGGCGCCGTCAGCGCAATCTGGATATCGGCTTCCTTGCGCGACAACGACATGATCTGCTGGATCGCCAGCAGTTCCAGCGACACGTTCGGGTAGTTTTCCGCAAACTCCGCCAGCCGATCCGCCAGGAAGAAATTACCGAAGCCTTCGAGCGTGCTCAGCCGCACCACGCCGCGCTGCGCCGTCAGGCCATCATTGATGTCGAGCTGCAGCTGTTCGGTCTCGCGCTCGATCCGCTCGGCGGTTTCGACGAAACGCTGTCCCATGCCGGTCAAGACGTAGCCGCGCGGATTGCGCTCGAACAGCTTCACCTTGAGAGCGAACTCCAGCCGGTCGATGCGCCGCGATACTGTGGCGTGGCTGGTCCTCAAGCGTCGCGCCGCGGTCGACAATTGCCCGGTGCGGGCGACCGCCAGAAAGAACTGCAGGTCGTCCCAGGTGAAATTCGGATTCATCGCCACTCCCATCTGTTCGAAAATGAACAGATCCTGTTTTGCAATTTAGGGTCGACAACGCTTGCGTCCAAGAGATTTTTTCCGGATTGTAATCGCCGTGGCCTACACATGAGGAGCATGTCTGGCCAAATATGAACAGAACCAAACAATGGTATGGCGCGCGCCCGAAAGGTGCGCCGACGCCTGGCGGCATTTTTCCATTCGTTTTGCAGCGGTTCGGGGCTCTGGGAGGAACTGATGAGAAAGAAACCGATTGCGATCCGGCGCACGGATCAATGCGTCGACGCCGTGCCTGACAATCGCGCCGCCCCCGGACATTGAGAGAAAACCATGGACACGTTCGACTACATCGTCGTTGGTGCCGGGAGCGCCGGCTGCGTGCTTGCCAACCGGCTATCCGAAAACCCGAAGCATCGCGTGCTGCTGCTCGAAGCCGGGGGCCGCGACAATTACCACTGGATCCACATCCCGGTCGGCTATCTCTACTGCATCAACAACCCGCGCACCGACTGGTGCTTTACCACGGCGGCCGAAGAGGGCCTCAACGGCCGCGCGCTCGGCTACCCCCGCGGCAAGGTGCTCGGCGGCTGCTCGTCGATCAACGGCATGATCTACATGCGCGGCCAGGCTGAGGATTACGACCATTGGCGCCAGCTCGGCTGTAGCGGCTGGGGCTGGGACGACGTGCTGCCGCTGTTCAAGAAATCGGAAGACCATTATCGCGGCGCCAACGAGATGCATGGCGCCGGCGGCGAATGGCGAGTGGAAAAGGCGCGCGTGCGCTGGGACGTGCTTGATGCCTTCCAGAAGGCGGCGACCGAGGCCGGCATTCCCGAGACACCCGACTTCAACCGCGGCAGCAATGAAGGGTCCGGCTATTTCGACGTCAACCAGCGGTCCGGCATCCGCTGGAACACCGCCAAGGCCTTCCTCCGCCCGGCACAGAAGCGCGGCAACCTGACGGTTTTGACCAAGGCGCATGTGCGCAAGCTGATCATCGAGGGTGACCGCATCGCCGGCGTCGAGTTCCAGCACGACGGCCTGGTCAAACGCGCCCGGGCGACCTGCGAGACGGTGCTTTCCGCTGGCGCCATCGGCTCGCCGCAGATCCTCGAACTCTCCGGCATCGGCCGCAGCGACGTGCTGCAGAAAAACGGCATCGAGGTTCGCCACGAGCGCGCAAACGTCGGCGAGAACCTGCAGGATCACCTGCAACTGCGCATGGCCTACAAGGTCTCGGGCGTGCCGACGCTCAATGAAAAAGCCAACTCGCTTTTCGGCAAGGCGTCGATCGGGCTCGAATACCTCTTGAAACGCTCCGGGCCGATGGCGATGGCGCCGAGCCAGCTCGGCATCTTCACCCGCTCGGGCCCCGAGAAAGAGACGCCCGACCTGCAGTATCATGTCCAGCCGGTGTCGCTCGACAAGTTCGGCGAGCCTGTTCACTCCTTCCCGGCGATCACCGCGAGCGTCTGCAATCTGCGGCCCGAAAGCCGCGGTTCGGTTCATCTCAAAGGGCCGGACTTTGCCGCGGCTCCGGACATCCGTCCGCGCTACCTGACATCGGAAGCCGACCGCAACGTCGCCGTCAGCGCCATTCGCCTGACACGCCAGATCGTCCGGCAACCATCCTTTGCCCGTTTCAACCCGGTCGAGTTCAAGCCTGGTCCCTCCTATGAGAGCGAGGACGACCTGAAGCGTGCGGCCGGCGATATCGGCACGACGATCTTCCACCCCGTCGGCACCTGCCGCATGGGGTCGGATCCCGACAGCGTCGTCGATCCGGAACTGCGGTTGCGGGGGCTCACGGGATTGCGCATCGCCGACGCCTCGATCATGCCGACGATCACCTCCGGCAACACCAATTCGCCGACGATCATGATCGCCGAAAAGGCGGCGCGCATGATCCTGGCCGCCAATCGCTAGGGCATTTTCCGCAAAAGAGTGCAACGGTTTTGCGTTCGGAAACGCCAACGTCTGTTGACATCGAAGATGCTGATTCCACGCCGGATTCGGGCACGCCGGCGTGGGCGGATAACGGTAAACTGGCCGAAAAGCGACGCGAAAAGCTTAAATCTCAGGCATTGAGCCCCTATATCAGGCCCTGATGGCTCATCTTTCGAGCCCAAGCAAGATTAGGGGTTATGATGGCAATGCAGCGATTTGGGCGTTTTGGACGAACTCTGGCAATGATGGCGATCGGCATGGTCGTCGCACTGACCGTTTTGGACGTTGCCGAAGCGCGGCGTTCGGGCGGTGGCTTCGGCAGCCGCGGCACCCGCACCTTCTCGCAGCCGGCGACCACCAACACCGCACCGACGAGCGCCGCGCCGATCGACCGTTCGATGACGCCGCGCCAGGACGCAGGCCCAGCCGCCACCACTCCGGCAGCCGGCCAGGCGCGTCCGAACGCCGCCCAGCCGAACGCCCGCCCGGGCTTCTTCAGCGGCTTTGGCGGTTCGCTGCTCGGCGGCCTGATGGTCGGCGGCCTGATCGGCATGCTGATGGGCGGCGGCTTCGGCGGCGCTGCCGGCTTCCTCGGCCTGATCGTGCAGATGCTTCTGATCGGCGGCCTGATCATGCTCGCGATGCGTTTCTTTAACCGCAACCGTCAGCAGACGGCCTATGCCGGCCCGTCCGAACGCTCGTCGGGCCAGTCGCCCTCGAACGGCATGCCGTCGTTCAAGATCCCGAGCATCGGCGGTGGCCAGCAGGGTGCACAGGCAACCGCCCGCCCCGTGGCGGCTCCGGTGCAGGCGCCCGTCACCGACGGCCCGGCCGATGAGATCGGCATCGAGCAGTCCGACCTCGAACAGTTCGAAACGATGCTGAAGGACGTGCAGGCAGCCTACGCTGCCGAGGACTACGGCACGCTGCGCCGCCTGACGACGCCGGAAGCCATGTCCTATCTCGCCGAGGAGCTGAGCGACAACGCGACCAGCGGCGTCAAGAACGATGTCCGCGACGTGCACCTGGTCCAGGGCGACGTGTCCGAGGCCTGGTCGGAAAACGGAACCGAATTTGCGACCGTCGCGATGCGCTACGAGAGCATCGACGTCATGCGCGACCGCACCACCGGCAAGGTGATCAGCGGCGATCCGGACAACCTGACGGAAGCCGTCGAACTGTGGACGTTCGTGCGCAAGCCGGGCGCCGAATGGCAGGTCTCGGCGATCCAGGGCGTCAGCCACGACTGACGCGACGCGAGACGAACAGAGATCAAAGGCCCGGTCGGCTCCGTCCGCACCGGGCCTTTGCATTTTCAGGATCACATCTTGACCGGCGCCCCTTCCGAAGGCGCGAGAATGCCGGCGATCAGATCCCGAAGCCAACGGTGGGCTGGGTCGGCATCGCGCCGGCGGTGCCAGATCTGCCGGAAGGCGAAGGGCGGAATGGCGAAAGGCGGATCGAACACGGTCAATGCGCCGGCCCCGACATCGCGCGGCAGAATGCGGCGCGCCACGGTTAGCACCAGATCGGTTCCAGGGACGAGTCCAGGTGCCGCGCTCCAATGGGGCAAGGAAAGGGCAATGCGGCGCTTGTAACCGACGGCGGCCAGCGCCAGGTCGATCTCGTTGCCGGTATCGCCGCGCAGCGCAACAAGGATATGCGGCCGTTCCAGATAGGCCGAAAGATCCATCGTCCCTTTCCCGCGCAGGCTCCCGGCGTCTGCCAGGCAGGCGAAGTCCTCCTCAAACAGGAGCGATGTCCTGAGATCCTCGGCAAGAGCAGGAAACACGCCCAGCGCAAGATCGATCTCACCGTCGACGGCTTGTGCCATCATCACTTCCCGGCTCGCCTGGCTGACAACGAGATCGACATTCGGCGCCTTCCTGCGCAGCACCGCCATCAACCGCGGCAGCAGCACGAGCGCCGCGTAGTCCGACATCGCCAACCGGAAGACATGGCGTTCGCGGAGCGGATCGAACGCCTGCGCGCCCATCATCTGGCGCATCTGAGCCAGAGCCTCCGCGAGCCGCGGCGCAAGGTCCAGCGCCCGCACCGTCGGCTGCAACTGTCCGCCATGCCGCACAAGCAGCGGGTCGTCGAAGAGGGTCCGCAAGCGGGCGAGTGCATGGCTGACTGCCGGTTGGCTCTTGTTCAGCCGGATGGCGGCGCGCGACACATGGCGCTCGGCCAGAAGCGCATCGAGCACCACCAGCAAATTGAGATCGACGGCAGCGAGATTATTCATGAAGTGAATATAGCACGTGATAAATCGGAATTTCCATTCTTTGAATTGATAGGAGACATTGGGGCAATCAAGAAGGAAAAAACAATGCCCACACTCTCCTCCCTCCTCATGCTTGCCGCGGCGATCTTCGCCGGCGCCGTCGTCCCCCTCCAGGCCGGCGCCAATGCCAACCTTGGCCGCCTCCTCGGCCATCCGCTCTCGGCAACGGTCGTCTCGCTCGCTGTCAGCCTCGCACTCATCGTGCCTGTCCTGATCGCCTTGCGGGCGCCGTTGCCCAACCTGGCGGTGGCGTTCAAGGGCCCGTGGTGGATCTGGATCGGCGGCGCTGCCGGCGCGATCTACATTACCGCTGCCTTGATCCTCGCGCCGAAGCTCGGCGCGGCAAGCTTCATTGTTGCCGTCATAGCCGGCCAGATGCTCGTCTCCATGCTGATCGACCACTTCGGCCTGATGGGTTTCCCCGTCAAGCCGGTCAACGCCGCACGCCTCGCCGGCCTGCTTCTGATCGTCGGCGGAATGGTCATCACCCAGATCGCCAACGCCTCCCCGGCGCTCGCCGCAACGACACGCTAGGCTTCTGCCGATCGGCGACGGGCCGGTAACGCCGGCTTGTCGCACCAAGCCATCCCGTGGTAGGCAGCACCATGTCGATCGAACCCCATCTGATGGCCTGATTTGCCCCGCAAGGCGGGGCTTCAATCCGTAAGCCCGGAACCGTTTGCCTTTGCGGCAAACAAAGATCGTTCGCGCCGATCCCAGGTTTGACCCTGCCCGTCGATGGCAGGTCCGGATCGGCTGCCTGTTCTCGGGCTTATCATGACCGTTTCCAGTCTCTGGGGCTGCGCCACCTTTCGGCGCGTCAGCCTTGTCCTCGCCGTCGATAGTTTCAGTTCGTGGATGCTCGTGGCAGCCATACCCCTCGTCGTCGCGACCCGCTTCGGCGCCGGCGCGGAACTCGTGGGCAGTCTTGCCTTGCGGCTCCTCCCAGGCATCCTGCTCGCGCCCTTCGTCGCCAGCCTCTTGCAACGGGTCGGGCCCCGCCTGCCGATCCTCTGCGCGTTCTCGGCGACCGCGCTCGCCATTCCCGGCCTTGCATTCGCGCCTGATACGCTGACGCTCCAGGCGATCGTCGTCGTTATCGGCGTCGCAGATGCGGTCGTGACACCAGGGCTGCTGGCGTTGCGCTCCGCGGTCGTTCCAGCCGGCCGCAACATGGAGGCGAACACCGCCTTCCAGGCGATCGACCGCTTCGCCAAGATCCTTGGGCCGCCAGCGGCGGGGCTCCTTATTGCCTCAACCTCGATGCCGGTAACGCTGCTGGCACTGGCGTTCGCCCAACTTGCGGCGGCTTTTCTGCTGATGTTTGAACCAGCCGGCATGCCGAAGCAGCGGAAGCCAGCGCCCTCGGGTGGTCCGACCTTCGCACGGGAAGTGGTCGCGATCCTTCGCGAAACCCCCTTGCTCCGGGCTCTGCTCCTCCCCGCCTTCGGCTACATGGTCTCGCTCGGTGCGCTGCAGCCGTTCCTGATCTGGCTCAATCGTGACCAGTTCCACCAGGGACCGGAGATGTGGACCCTGCTTCTGGGCGCACAAGGCGCCGGCGCGCTGATTGGCGCGTTCGTCTCGCACCGGTTGGCCGGGGCCTTGACCCAAACGCAGTCGCTGCTTCGCGCCTATCTTGTGGCGAGCCTGCTCGAAGGCCTTTCGACCTTCGCGCTGATCTTCGCGCCCAACCACCTGGTGGCGAGCGGACTGCTGATTGTCGGTGGCATCCCGGAGATGATTGCGTTCGCCACCTATTTCACGCTTGTGCAACGCTTGTTGCCGCTGGAGCGTCAGACGATGCTCTATGCCCTCACCTTGCCGCTGATGGATGTTTTCCTGATTGTCGGCATCCTTTCCGGGGCCCTGCATGCGAGCGGCCTGATGACACTTTCGCAGTTCTGGCTTTTTGCCAGCGCCTGCGCCGTGTTGCCGGTCTTGCCATTCCTGAGATGGCGGACCGGCGACCGCCAGGGCGAGACCTAATCCGAAAAGATCAACGCCAGCCGCAACTTGCGGCTGGCGCGTTTGACTTCGACTGGCCATACTCGCTCCGGGCTTTTCAAGGGGTATGGCATGCAGGATCGGTTGTTCATCGACGGCAAATGGGAGAAACCACGGCGCGGCGGTACGCTCGACGTCATCGATCCGGCAACGGAAGAGGTCATCCATCGCGCACCGGCGGCAACCTATGAAGATGTGGACCGGGCGACGAAAGCCGCCCGCATCGCCTTCGATAGCGGCCCCTGGCCGAAACTCTCCGGCACCGAGCGCGCCGCCTATTTGCGGGCGATCGCCGCGAAGATCGAGGAGAAACGTCACTCGCTGGCGCGGCTCGAAGTGGCCGACAACGGCAAGCCCTTGCCGGAGGCGCTCTGGGACATCGACGATGCGGCCGGCTGTTTTCGCTACTATGCCGGCCTTGCCGAGGAACTGGACGAAAATCCCGAGGAGACGATCGCGGTCGGCGACAACCGCTTCACCGCGCGTGCGGTGCGCGAGCCGCTCGGCGTCGTCGGCGCCATCACGCCCTGGAACTACCCGCTGCTGATGGTCTCCTGGAAGGTGGCCCCGGCACTGGCCGCCGGCTGCACCATCGTGTTGAAGCCTTCGGAGTTGACGCCGCTGACAGCGCTCGAGCTCGGTGTGATCGCCGAGGAAGTCGACCTGCCGCCCGGCGTGCTCAACATCCTGACCGGCACCGGCCAGGACGCCGGCCAGCCGCTCACCGAGCATCCGCTGGTCGACAAGCTCGCCTTCACCGGCTCTGTCGTCACCGGTCGCAAGGTGATGATGGCCGGCGCCCAGGACATCAAGAACGTCAGCCTCGAACTCGGCGGCAAGTCGCCCTTCGTCGTCTTTGCCGACAGCGATATCGACAAGGCCATCGAATGGATCATGTTCGGTATCTTCTGGAACCAGGGCCAGGTCTGCTCGGCGACCTCGCGCGTGCTCGTCGAGGAAGAAATCTACGAGACCGTCGTCAAACGGCTGTGCGAGGAGGCGGCGAAGATCACCATCGGCAGCGGGCTCGAAGACGGCACCCTGCTCGGGCCGATCGTATCGAGGGGCCAGTACGACAAGATCATGGGCGCCATCGACCGTGCCCGCCAGGACGGCGCCACTGTGGCTGCCGGCGGCGGCCGACCGGCCAGCCTCAACACCGGCTATTTCATCGAACCCACGGTGCTGACGGACATGCGCGAGGACAGCTTCGTCTGGCGCGAGGAGATCTTCGGCCCGGTCGTCTGCGTCAAACCCTTCCGCGAGGAAGCCGACGCGATCCGCATGGCCAATGACAGCCGTTTCGGGCTGGCGGCTGCCGTCATGTCGGCCGACAGGGACCGTTGCGAGCGCGTCGCCCGGGCGTTTCGTGCCGGCATCGTCTGGATCAACTGCTCGCAGCCGACCTTCACCGAGGCGCCGTGGGGCGGTTACCGGCAATCGGGCATCGGCCGCGAGCTCGGCCGCTGGGGGCTTTCCAACTATCTCGAGACCAAGCAGATCACCAGTTTCGATGCGGACGAGCCCTGGGGCTGGTATCTCAAGGGATAGTGGCGAAAGGGCTGGGTCGACCTGTCGTCAAATTCCCTTCATGCACCTGTGAAATAAGCCGACTAACGATAGCATGCGAAAAGCTGTCGCTGGGCACATCGTATCCGGAGGGTCAGATGAACAGGTCGAACGACGACACCGAAACGCAGGACTGGCTCGAAGCGGAACTGGCCGACACGCTCGATGAAGACTACGAGCTCGAGCTGTCCGAGCCGGCTCTGTCGGAAGAGATCCGCAAGATCTACCGCAAGAGCCACCCGCCGACGATCCCGCGGATCGACTACTTCCGGACGCTCCTGAAGCTGCAGTCGGAGCTGATCAAGCTGCAGGACTGGGTGGTCTACCACAAGGAAAAGGTGGTGGTGATCTTCGAGGGTCGCGATTCCGCCGGCAAGGGCGGCGTCATTAAGCGCATCACGCAAAGGCTCAACCCGCGCGTCGTGCGCGTCGCCGCGCTGCCGGCGCCGTCCGACCGCGAAAAGACCCAATGGTATTTCCAGCGCTATGTGCCGCACCTGCCGGCCGGCGGCGAGATCGTGCTGTTCGACCGCTCCTGGTACAACCGCTCCGGCGTCGAGCGCGTCATGGGCTTTGCCACCGAAAACCAGGTCGAGCAGTTCTTCGACGACGTACCGGAATTCGAGCGCATGCTGGTGCGCTCGGGCATAAGGCTGGTCAAATACTGGTTCTCGATCACCGACGAGGAGCAGCAGATGCGCTTCCTTGTGCGTATCCATGATCCGCTGAAGCAGTGGAAACTCTCGCCCATGGACCTGCAGTCGCGGGTGCGCTGGGAGGCCTACACCAAGGCCAAGGAAGAGACGTTTGCCCGCACCAACATTCCCGAAGCGCCCTGGCACATCGTCGAAGGCAACGACAAGAAGCGCGCGCGGCTGAACTGCATCGACCACCTTCTGACCCAGATCCCCTACGAGGATGTGCCGCACGAGGAAATCTCCTTGCCTGAGCGCGTCTTCAATCCGGACTACGAGCGCAAGGTGCTGCCGCCGGAGCTCTACGTGCCGTCGAAATACTGACCGACATCTGGCCGGTTGGCGGCAGTTGAATGCGAGACGGCGCCCGCCCGCCTCGCTTGCAATATCCCTTCGAACATCAGAGATTGCCGTGAAACGACAGTTTCATGGAAATCGCAATGAGTCCGAAAGAACGTTCCTTCCTCACTCGTGTCCGTCAGGTGCTGCCGGACCTGCATCCGGCCGAGCGGCGGCTCGGCGACTTCCTCTGTGATTTTCCGGGCGAAGTCGCGAGCTACTCGGCCCAGGAACTGGCGGCGCTGGCGCATGTCTCGAAGGCGACCGTATCGCGTTTCATCCAGCGCCTCGGCTACGACAACTACGAGGAGGCGCGCCGCCACGCCCGCGCCGACAAGCAGACGGGCTCGCGCCTGTTTCTGGCGACCGCAACCGACAGCGGCGGCGAACAGTCGCTCACCTCCCATGTGGCCCAGGGCGTCGCCAACATCGAGGCGACCTTCCTCGCCATTTCCGAAACCCAGGTGACGGCGGCGGCGACCGCGATCCTTGGCGCCCGCAAGGTCTGGGTCATCGGCTTTCGCGCCAGCCACTCCTTCGCCACCTATCTGCAATGGCAGATGACCCAGGTCATCGAGAACATCTCGGCCGTTCCCGGAGGGGGCCAGACGCTCGGCGAGCATCTGGTCAGCATCGCAGGCGACGATGTCGTCATCCTTTTCGGCCTGCGCCGGCGCGTCTCCCTGATGGAGCCCATACTCAGCCAGCTCGAGAAATCAGGCGCACGGCTCATCTACATCACCGACGAGGGCGTACCGTTCCTCAGCCAGGCGGAGTGGCATTTCCGCTGCCAGACGCTGGCACCGGGCCCCCTCTTCAACCATGTCTCGGTGATGGCGCTCTGCCATCTCTTGACCACCCGATGCATCGAAATTGCCGGCACCGCCGGCCGAAACCGGTTGCGCGGCATCGAGGCCATCAACGATGCGCTTGAGGAATTGTGAGCACCGACTGGGCATCCGCCTGAAACTTCGGAATATTTTTTGAGCACGTGAAATCTGGGTTTCACATCGGCGAACGGGAGCAACCGGCGCCTAAGGCTCTGAGAACAAATGAGAAACCACAGTTTCTCATCGAATGGCATGAAATCTGCATTGCATATGCGGCGCGGCGAACGAGCGTTGCGTTCCGCAGCGCATCATAGAATCTTCTATGAAACTGAGATTTCATGATGTAGATTTCATGAAACTGAGATTTCATGATGTAGATTTCATGAAACTGAGTTTTCACATTTTCACGTTGTTAAGCCATAAAGGGGAACGAACCATGGCAGCGGAAAATATGGTGCCTTCCGGCAGGTCATCGCCGGTCATCAGACAGTTGGAATCAGCCT
>NZ_DASYGZ010000132.1:0-4317 GCF_035999135.1 Ensifer sp. | reverse complement strand
TTCGTTTCCTCCACCTCGCTCTTGCCGAAGGTGAAGATCCTCTTGATGAAACCCATTGCCATTCAGGAATTCCGCATAAATCAGGCCGCAGCCATCTGTTTTACCTGCATCGTCAGATGCTTGCCATTGTGGCCGGTGATTGAGACCGGGACAAGCGCGCGCGGTGTAAGGCCGGCGGCATCGACGAGCGTGAAGTTCTCGGTGTGGGCGAGCCCGTTGTTCTCGACCAGGATCGTCTGCTCGCTTCCGACAAGGCGATCGAGATGGCGAGCGTAGAGTGTGCCACCGACCGCGCGCAGGCGTGCAGCGCGGTCCTTGACGAGGCCGCGGTCGAGCTGCGGCATGCGTGCCGCCGGCGTGCCGGGCCGAGGGCTATAGGGGAAGACGTGCAGATGCGCGATGCCGCAATCCTCGGCGAGACGCGCGGCATTCTTGAACATCTCTTCGGTTTCGGTCGGAAACCCGGCGATCATGTCGGCGCCGAGGCTGATATCGGGCCGCAGACGGCGGACTTCATCTGTAAAGGCGCGGGCGTCGGCGGCCGAATGGCGCCGCTTCATGCGCTTGAGGATCATGTCGTCGCCATGTTGCAGCGACAGGTGCAGATGCGGCATGAAGCGCGCCTCGTCGGCGATCAGGTCGAAGAGATGGCTGTCGGCCTCGATGCCGTCGATCGAGGACAAGCGCAGGCGACGGATCCCCGGCACCTGCTTCAAAAGCGTCTTTGCCAGCAGGCCGAGCGTCGGCGTGCCCGGCAGGTCGGCGCCGTAGCTGGTCGCATCGACGCCGGTCAGCACGATCTCGCAGTAACCGCTCTCGACCAGCCTGCGCGCCTGATCGACCACAGCACCCATCGGCACGGAGCGGGAATTGCCGCGGCCATAGGGGATGATGCAGAAGGTACAGCGGTGGTCGCAGCCGTTCTGCACCTGAATGAAGGCGCGCACGTGGCCGTCGATGTGCTTGACCATCTGCGGCGCCGTGGCGCGCACGCTCATGATGTCGTTGACGCGCAGCTTCTCTTCCGCCGAGACCCCGAAATCGGGAAGCGACCGGTAGGAGGCGCTCTTGAGCTTCTCCTCGTTGCCGAGCACGGCGTCGACCTCGGCCATTTCGGCAAAGGTTTGCTTCTCGGTCTGCGCGGCGCAGCCGGTGACGATGATGCGGGCATGCGGATTGTCGCGGCGCGCGCGGCGGATCGCCTGTCGCGCCTGTCGTACCGCCTCGCCGGTGACGGCGCAGGTGTTGACGAGGATGGCGTTGTTAAGCCCCGCCTTCTCGGCTTCCGCCCGCATCACTTCGGATTCGTAGGTGTTGAGACGGCAGCCGAAGGTTATGACCTCGACGCCGCTCAAAGCGCCCGGGCTCCGCCGGTCTCGGCTTCGTCGCGCTGCCAGCTGCCGGTCCCAGGGTTGAGCGTGCCGGACCATTCCCATTCGGCGGGGCCGGTCATGACCACATGGTCGTCGCGCTCGCGCCATTCGATGGTCAATTTGGCCGGGGCGGGGGCGGAGGAGACGTCGATCGTCACCGTGCGGCCGGTTCGACCGGTGCGCGCGGCGCTGACGGCGGCGGCGCACGCCGCCGAGCCGCAGGCAAGCGTCAGCCCGGCGCCGCGTTCCCAGGTGCGGGTGCGCAGCGATGCGGGGGAAAGCACCTGCGCCAGCGTGATGTTGGCGCGCTCCGGAAACATCGGATGGTTTTCAAGCAGCGGGCCGAAACGATCGAGATCGAAGGACATCGGATCCCTGTCGACCCAGAAGATTGCATGCGGATTGCCCATCGACATGGCCGAGGGCGAATGCAGGACGGGATTGTCGATCGGTCCGATCTGCAGCTCGATGCGGCTGGTATCGGCAAATTCCTCGGCAAGCGGGATCCTGTCCCAGGCAAAGACCGGCGTGCCCATGTCGACCGATATCGTGCCGTCCGCGTGCTCCTTCGCGTTGAGGATGCCGGCGATGGTCTGGAAGGTGAAGGCCTTCTTGCCGGTCTCAGCGGCCAGCGCCTGGACGACGCAGCGGGTGCCGTTGCCGCAGGCCTGGGCCATGGAGCCGTCGCAATTGAGGATGTCGATCCAGGCGTCGGTGCCTTCGGCCTTCGGGTCGTGGATCGCCATGATCTGGTCGAAGGCGGTTGCGGGATTTGCATTGAGCGCGATCGCCGCTGCCGGCGTCACCCGATCCTTCCGACCGCGCATGTCGACGACCAGGATCTTGTTTCCAAGCCCGTTCATCCTGGCAAATGGCACGCTGTCGGTCATGTGGCGATTGTCCAAAACGGCCCGCTTCAAGCAGGGCACCCTTCATTCGGGGCAGTATATGGCCGAAAAGCCCGGAAATTACCAGTGCCGCGTTCGTTCGGTTCCCTGAGCGCTGGCCGCTATGGCGGCTGGAACATCGAAGACTTCGCCGGGGCGCATCGGCCGGAAACGGCTGCGGGCGATACCGGCTGCGTCGAGCGCCCGCTCGAGCGCCAGCCGCGGCTCGTCGACGCCTTCGTCGGTCAGGCGGAACGTGCCCCAGTGGTGGCCGGCCACGTGGGCTGCGTCACAGTCGATCATGCCGCGCACGGCTTCTTCCGGGTTCTGATGCTGGTCCTGCATGAACCAGCGCGGCTCATAGGCTCCGAAGGGAAGGTTCGCGAGGCGGAAGGGCCCGTGTTTCTCCCGCGCTGCCCGATAGTTGATGCCGTCGTGAAAGCCGGTGTCGCCGACATGATAGATCTTGCCGGCCGGCGTCTCCACCACGAAGGCGGCCCACAGCGCCATGCGCCTGTCGCGCGAACCGCGGGCCGACCAGTGGTGGCAGGGCTCGGCGTGAAGGATGATACCGTCGCCGAAATCCACCTGGTCGTTCCAGTCGACCACCGTGATCTCGGCATCTGGAACGGTGCGGCGGATGATCGTGTCGTTGCCGAGCGGCGTGACGATCCGCGGGCCGTGTTCCTCGTGAAGCGCCGCCATCGTCTCGACATCAAGGTGGTCATAATGATTATGGGTGACGAGCACGATGTCGATCGGCGGCAGGTCGTCGAGCTCGATGCCGGGCGCGTTGCGCCGCTGTGGGCCGGCAAAGGCAAATGGGCTGGCGCGATGCGACCAGACGGGGTCGGTCAGGATGTTGACGCCATGAACCTGGATCAGCAACGTTGCATGGCCGACCATCGTCACGCGCAGTCGCTCGCCTTCGACGCTCGCCTCGGGTCTGACCGGTGCGAACGGGCTTGGATTGTGCGTCGGCCAGCGAACCTTGCCGCCGCCGAACTGCCAGCGCAAGAGATCGGCAGCACCCTTCGGCGCCTTGCCGCCGGGGTTGAAGAAGCGGGTGCCGTCGAAATGATCGGAGGCGGGTCCCTGATAATAGGGATTCGGCGTCTTCTTCATGCGCAGCCTTTTCGTGCGATGTCCGTGACTTCGTGAGATGGGGCGTCTTTGCCCGCGCTGGAAGGCCGGGGCTTAACAATTTCTTGAAGACGGCAACCGGATTGCTATCTTCGGTCTCATGCTAGTTCGATTCGACCCGCACGAACGCCTCTACAAGACCCTCAAGCTGGTCCGCTCCATCCATCTCAACATGCAGCGTTCAGCCGAACACATGCTCGATGGCGCCGGCATATCGGTGGCGGAGCGCGCGGTTCTGGAGCTTTTTTGCGAGGAAACCCTGACCGTGCCGGAGGCCGGGCGACGCCTTTCGATGAAGCGGCAGTTCGTGCTGCGCGTCGTCAATGGGCTGATCGACAAGCACTTGCTGGAGAAGCAGCCTAACCCTGAGCATCGGCGCGCCTATCTCTGCGCGCCGACGGCCGCCGGGCGTGATCTGTTTGAGGAGATCCATCGCCGCGAGGTGGAGTTGCTTCACGCCATGCTTGGCGACATCAACCAGACGGAGGCCGTGGCGGCGCTGAGGGTGATGACGCGCGTGGCGACCGCCTTCGAGCAGCTGGCAGGCGCGCTCGACGAAGGGCAGGACGAAGGGGCCTGACCGCGTATTTGCCTGTTGTCCTTGACTTTTGCCGCGCTTTCCTGTTTATCCCGCCCAATTCCTTCGCAAGCTCAAGTCTTCGAAGCCACCGACCGGGTCCCGTAAATGTATAAAGAGAACCCGGAGGTCAACACCCGACAGCGCGTGGCGCCCTCGGGTGGTTTTTGGCTTTGCGCCTTGTTTTCCGGGCGAGGGAACCCACGTTTCCGGCGAGTTGATCGCCACCGGAAACCAGAAGGAAGTGAGAATGTTCGAGAGCCTCCAGGACCGCCTTGGTTCCATATTGAATGGACTGACCGGCCGCGGCGCATTGTCGGAAGCCGATGTTTCCGCT
>NZ_DASYGZ010000122.1:0-24201 GCF_035999135.1 Ensifer sp. | reverse complement strand
CATGACGTTGCGGTCTCAAGGTAACTTGCTCTAAAAGCGCATGTCTGGCGGGGTCCATGCCCGCAGAGTGGAACGGGAATATCCGATGGTTCTTGCAGTTTCTGTTGATCTGAGAAAATCAGCGCGCGTCGCCGCCGTCATTGTTGCGGCTGTTGCCGGCAGCGCCCTGATTACCGCCTGCCAGAACGATCCCGATATTGATATCACCAAGCTGACCGCGGAAACCGACCCGCCGGAAGTGCTCTACAATCAGGGCCTTGCAAACCTGAACGCGGGCAAGACCACGGAAGCGGCGCGCAAGTTCGAAGCGCTCGACCGCCAGCATCCGTTCTCAGAATATGCGCGCAAGGCGCTGGTCATGAATGCGTTCGTGTCCTACCGCAACGGCCAGTACCAGGAGGCGATCAACGCCACCGGTCGCTACCTCAATCTTTATCCGCAGTCGGAAGACGCGGCTTATGCGCAGTACATCCAGGGACTTGCCTACACCAAGCAGATCCCGGCCGTGACGCAGGACCAGAAGCCGGCGTTCAAGGCGATCGAAGCCATGCAGGCGGTCGTCGACCGCTATCCGGACTCCGAATATGTCGACGACGCCAAGTCGAAGATCCGCTTTGCGCGCGACCAGCTGGCCGGCAAGGAAATGCAGGTCGGCCGCTATTATCTCGAGCGCAAGGAATATCTGGCCGCCGTGTCCCGCTTCCGCGTCGTCGTCGAGCAGTATCCGAACACCAACCAGGTGGAAGAAGCGCTGGCACGCCTGACGGAGGCCTATTTCGCGATGGGCGTGACCCAGGAGGCCCAGACCGCTGCGGCCGTTCTCGGCCACAACTATCCGGACAGCCAGTGGTACAACGATAGCTTCAAGCTGCTGCAGTCGGGTGGCCTCGAGCCGCGTGAAAGCGGCAACTCCTGGATTTCTCGCGCCGCCAAGAAACTCGTCGGCGCCTGATTCTTTAATCGGCGCCCTTCAAGGAAGCCCGGATGCTCGCCCAGCTTTCGATCCGCGATATCGTCCTGATTGAACGGCTCGATCTCAATTTCGAGGCCGGGCTGTCGGTGCTGACCGGTGAAACGGGCGCCGGTAAATCCATCCTGCTCGACAGCCTGTCGCTCGCCCTTGGCGGTCGCGGCGACGGCTCGCTGGTGCGCCATGGTTCCGACAAGGGGCAGGTGACGGCGGTCTTCGACGTGCCGCTCGGGCATCGGGCGCGCTTGCTTCTCCACGAAAACGGCATCGACGACGACGGCGACCTGATCTTCCGGCGTGTTCAGTCGGCCGATGGCCGCACCAAGGCCTATGTCAACGACCAGGCGATCAGTGTTCAGCTGATGCGCCAGCTCGGGCAGACGCTCGTGGAAATCCACGGACAGCACGACGACCGCGCGCTTGTCGACATCGACGCGCACCGGACGCTGCTCGACGCCTTCGGCGGCACGGCGGCTGAGGCCGAAGAGGTCAGCGGTCTCTACCGTGCCTTCAAGGATGCCGAACGCGGCCTGAAGAAGCACCGCGAGCGTGTCGAGGCGGCCGCGCGCGAGGCCGATTATCTGCGCGCCTCGGTCGAGGAACTGGAAAAGCTCAGCCCCCGCGACGGCGAGGAGGACGAGCTTGCCGAGAACCGCGCGCGGATGATGAAGGCCGAGCGCATCGCCGGCGACATCAACGAAGCCTCCGAGTTCCTGAACGGCAATGGCTCGCCCGTTCCGCTGATCGCCTCGCTGGTGCGGCGTCTCGAGCGCAAGAGCCAGGAAGCGCCGGGCCTGCTCGAAGAAACGGTCGAGCTGCTCGATGGCGCGCTCAACCAGCTGTCGGACGCGCAGATGGCGGTCGAGCGGGCACTGCGCAACACCGAATTCGATCCGAAGGAACTGGAGCGGGTCGAGGAGCGGCTTTTTGCGCTGCGCGCCGCCAGCCGTAAATATTCGGTTCCGGTGACGGAACTGCCTGCACTCGCGGTCAGGATGATTTCCGATCTCGCCGATCTCGATGCCGGCGAGGAAAAGCTGAAGCAACTCGAGGCCCATGTCGGCGTCGCCAAGCTCGCTTTCGATGCGGCGGCCCGTTCGCTCTCGGAGAAACGCCACAACACGGCAAGCGCCCTTTCGGACGCGGTCATGGCCGAATTGCCCGCATTGAAGCTCGAACGCGCCCGCTTCATGGTGGAGGTCCAGAGCGATCCGTCGCAGCCGACCGCCGACGGCATCGACCTTGTCGAATTCCACGTCCAGACCAACCCGGGCATGCGGCCGGGGCCGATCATGAAGGTCGCCTCGGGCGGCGAACTCTCGCGTTTCCTGCTGGCGCTGAAGGTGGCGCTTGCCGATCGCGGCTCGGCGCCGACGCTCGTCTTTGACGAAATCGACACCGGCGTCGGCGGCGCTGTTGCCGACGCCATCGGCCAGCGGCTGAAGCGGCTTTCGGCGACCGTGCAGGTGCTTTCGGTCACCCACGCGCCGCAGGTGGCAGCCCGCGCCGCCACCCATCTCCTGATCTCCAAGGGGCCCTCGGCCGAAAAGGCCGAGATGATCTCGACCCGCGTCGCCCGCATGGACGACAAGGCGCGCACCGAGGAAATCGCCCGAATGCTCGCCGGCGCCTCGATCACCGAGGAAGCGCGCGCGGCTGCCGCCCGGCTGCTTTCCGGCAACGGCTAGAACGGCCTACCGGCCGAGTGGAACCGCCCGTGGCAGAAGGATGCCGCGGGAAAAAATGCCGAGTTTCCCGATGTTCGGCTGCTCCCTCAGCGCGCCCGTTTTCCTAACCCTTTTGGTTGAGTTGTTGCGTCGCTGCACCCGTGTTCTATTCCTTCAGCGCGGGTTGGGGCGGTTCGGGCATGTGGGAGAAACTTCAGCAAAGACTGGAGGTCCGGTGCGCGCAGATCCGTGCGCACCCGGAACTGTTGTTTTTGCTTGCGCTCGCCTATGTCGGCCTGATCCTGATGCTGAAGGACGCGAACCGGACGCTCGGAGCGTTCGGGATCGTCGCCTCCCTTGCCATTGCAGGGATCGCCGCCCTTCTCGTTGAAAGGCTGCGTGACCGTCGTCCGCCCGACCCGAAGCCGCAGCCGCAGCCGCAGCCGCAGCCCACTGATCCTCCGCGGGCCAAGGAGGCGGACGAGGTGATGCCGTTGAGGCTGGTGCGTCCGGCCGAGGAGGACGTGCGACGATATCTCGTGCGTGTGCCGCCATCAACGGAGGTCGCCTATCGGGTGGTCCGCAAGGCTCAGGACGTGTTTCGCAGCGGTGCCACCGATCCGGAAGAGGATATGAGGGCGTTCCATTCAGACCCCTACAGCCTGATCTGCCTGCAGGATGCGCAGGAGCAGATCCTCGGCTTCGTCGACTACTACGCGTTCGAGAAAAACCACTTCAAGCTGTTCCTGCAGGGGCACTATACCTTCGCCAATCTGCTGGCTGGCGGGCAGCTTTCGCATCCGCAGGCGCGAAAGGCCAAGGTCGTCTACCTCGCGACCATCCTCAATCTCGGTTACCTGCTCGATTCCATGCGCATCGAGCGCCGCCGGCAGAACGGTATCCTGATCTGGGCCGCGGTGTCGGCGATCCTCGAGCACCACACGTTCCCGCCCGATGGCATCGACATCTACAGTATCGGCTGGGACAGGGGCGGTGTCGCGATCCTGAAGATGTTCGGTCTGCTTCCGGTCGGCCGCGTCATCCGCGGACAGGCGGAAGGCAAGGGGATCTATTGCAGGCGCGGCGTCCAGCGCAAGGATCTGGAAGCGATCCGCGACCGCTACCAGCGGCGCTATGGGCACTGGTGCGCGCTGGGTGTGCGCCCGCTCCCAGCCACCCAGCCGGGGGTGGCCCTTGCCCGGTGAGAGCAAGCCGGCACTGCCAAACGGTCTTTTCTTTCCCACCGGTTGCTCTACAAAACGGTAGCGAATCCGGAGTCCTTGCGTATGTCCAACGAACTGAAACCCGTCGAAAACCTCACCGAAACGGAAGCGGCGGCGGAACTCGCACTTCTGGCGGCCGAACTGGCCCGGCACGACGCGCTCTATCACGGTCAGGACGCGCCGGAGATTTCGGATGCCGACTATGACGCGCTGAAGCGGCGCAACGACGCGATCGAGGCGCGCTTTCCGGCACTCGTGCGCGAGGACAGCCCTTCGAAGAAGGTGGGGGCGGCACCCTCCGTCACCTTCCAGCCGGTCGTTCACGCCCGGCCGATGCTGTCGCTCGACAACACCTTTTCCGACGAAGACGCCCGCGATTTCGTTGCCTCGGTCTATCGCTTCCTCGGGCAGCTGCCCGATAATTCGATCGCCTTTACCGCCGAGCCGAAGATCGACGGCCTGTCGATGTCGCTGCGTTACGAGAACCGCCGGCTGGTGACGGCCGCCACGCGCGGCGACGGCACGACCGGCGAAAACGTCACTGCCAATATCCGCACCATCGGCATGATCCCGCAGACGCTGCCTTCAGGCGCGCCCGATGTCGTCGAGGTGCGCGGCGAAATCTATATGGCGAAGTCCGACTTTGCAGCGCTCAACGCCGAGATGGAAGCTCTTGGCAAGCCGCTCTACGTCAACCCGCGCAACACGGCTTCAGGCTCGCTGCGACAGCTCGACGCCAAGGTGACGGCAAGCCGCAAGCTGCGTTTCTTCGCCTATGCCTGGGGCGAGATCTCGGCAATGCCGGCCGATACGCAGATGGGCATGGTCGAGGTGTTCAAGGCCTGGGGTTTCCCTGTCAACCCGCTGATGCAGCGGCTGACGTCGGCCGACGCGCTGCTCGAGCACTATCACCACATCGAGCGCGAACGGCCGGATCTCGACTACGACATCGACGGCGTCGTCTACAAGGTCGATCGGCTCGATCTGCAGGCCCGTCTCGGCTTCCGCTCGCGCTCGCCGCGCTGGGCAACCGCGCACAAGTTCCCGGCCGAACAGGCCTTCACCCGGTTGACGGCGATCGACATCCAGGTGGGCCGCACCGGCGCGCTGACGCCGGTGGCACGCCTCGAGCCGATCACCGTCGGCGGCGTCGTCGTTACCAATGCGACACTGCACAACGAGGACTACATCAAGGGGCTCGGCAATTCCGGCGAGGCGATCCGCGAGGGTCGCGACATCCGCATCGGCGACATGGTGATCGTCCAGCGCGCCGGTGACGTCATTCCGCAGATCGTCGACGTCGTCATGGATGAGCGCAAGGAAGGCTCCGAGCCCTATCGCTTCCCGACCACGTGCCCGGTCTGCGGCAGCCATGCGGTGCGCGACATCAACGAGAAAACCGGCAAGGTGGATGCGGTGCGCCGCTGCACGGGCGGCTTCGTCTGCCGCGCCCAGGCGGTCGAGCACCTGAAGCACTTCGTCTCGCGCAATGCCTATGACATTGAGGGCCTCGGCTCCAAGCAGATCGAGTTCTTCTTCGAAAGCGAGGATCCGACGCTCTCGATCCGCACCGCGCCCGATATCTTCACGCTGGAAAAGCGCCAGGAAGCATCGCTCACCAAGCTCGAAAACATCGACGGCTTCGGCCGCGTCAGCGTGCGCAAGCTCTATGACGCGATCAACACGCGCCGCTCGATCGCGCTGCAGCGCTTCATCTATGCGCTCGGCATCCGCCATGTCGGCGAGACGACGGCGAAGCTCTTGGCCCGGTCCTATGGCAATTACGAACATTTCGGCGAAGCGATGCGCGACGCGTCGACCTTTACCGGCGACGCCTGGAACGAGCTCAACAGCATCGACGGCATCGGCGAGGTCGTCGCCCGTGCCATCGTCGAGTTCTACAAGGAGCCGCGCAACCTTGAAGTCGTCACCCGGCTTCTGTCCGAGGTGACGCCGGAGGCGGCGGAAGCCCCGGTTGCCTCCGACAGCCCGGTTGCCGGCAAGACCGTGGTCTTTACCGGTTCGCTTGAAAAGATGACGCGCGACGAGGCGAAAGCGAAGGCCGAAAGCCTCGGCGCCAAGGTGGCGGGCTCGGTGTCGAAAAAGACCGACATCGTCGTTGCCGGACCGGGCGCGGGATCGAAGCTCGACAAGGCCCGCGAACTCGGTGTTGCGACCATGGACGAGGACGAGTGGCTGGCGCTGATCGGCGGGTAGGGGCTCGCATGGTGTTCGGGTGAAAGCAGAGATGTCTGACTTCCTTGAGTTCGTTCTGGCCAATGGGCCGGAAGGCCGCGTCACACATGGTGACGTGGTTCGGTGGGCGGGCGCCTTGGACAACTGGGAGTTCTATAACGCCGCTGCCGCCGAAATCGCGGGGAAGTACCATCACGGCGTGCTGACCTACGTCTTCTGCGACGGGGTCATGAATGATCTCTGGAGCGCGGTGCAGGAGGGCTTCGGCAGCGGCCACAACGCGCCGCCTCAACCTTTCTACGACGTTTATGAAGCGTTTGATGCGGGGGAATACCACCGGCAAGAAGACGGGAGCGACGACCCGGTTGCCGATTTTACCGATCCACTCATAGCGGAACTGGCGGCGCGCCTCGCGCACCGGCTGTAACCTCCATCACGAGTGTGTTGAACAATGGCCGCAGGCTTGCTGAGCATTTTCCTGTGGGCGCTGTTCGAGGAGATCGTAAAGGTCACCGGCGTACGGCTCGCCATGGGCACGATATTCAGCATTCCGTCCCGGGTCTGGTTTTTCGCAGTGGAGGTCGCCTTAAAGACGTTCTGGTTGACAGAGACGTTTGAATTTTCCGACGACGAAGCCTTGCGGGTGTATGCGGGTGCGGCCTTCCTGTCGGCCGCTTCAAGCGTCATTCATCTCTATACGTGCATCTTCTACGGGGCGGCGAGCAACGTCGCTTATGCCCTTGCGGTTTGCACGCTGCTGCATACGACGTTCAACGTCTATGCCGCCCATGGGATGAAGACTGTTCTCGTCGATCCCACTTACAACCACGTCCTCGTCGCCGCTTGGATCATGTCTTCGATCTTCGGCATGGCGCTTCTGCTTGCCTTCATGCTCGAGCGGAGATTTCTCAAAGCGTGACGTGCGGCAACGTAAAAGACCGCCCGGCATGCCGGGCGGTCTTTTTGCTGCGCTGATGTCGTGATCAGCCCTGCTGTTGCGCGCTCTGATCCATCCACATGTATTCCCAGACGTGGCCGTCGAGATCCTGGAAGGAGATGCCGTACATGAAGCCGTAGTCGATCGCCGGCTTCCAGGGCTTGGCGCCGGCGGCAAGGGCCTTGGCGAGCATGTCGTCGACTTCGGCGCGGCTGGACGCGGAAAGGGCGGTGATGACTTCGGTGCCCTTGCGGGCGTCGCTGATCTCGCCGGTGATGAAGTCGCGGAACTTCGGCTCGGTCAGAAGCATGACGAAAATATTGTCCGAGATCACCGTGCAGGCGGCGGTTTCGTCGGAGAACTGCTCGTTGAAGGTGTAGCCGAGGGCGGCGAAGAACGCGCGCGAAGCCCTCAGATCCTTGACCGGCAGGTTTACGAAAATCATGCGCATGGAATGCTCCTTGGGAATGGATTTGTGTTTTACGGACCTGATCACTTCGTTCGCTCTATGAAACCGCGAAGCGATCCAACTCTTTCAATGACGCAACTCCGGACGGAAAACCGCTTCGCACTTTTCCTGGAATTGCTCCAAGGACGAATGCCGGCCGACGAACCCGACACCGGCTCAAAGATTTTTTTGAGCCGGGCTGATGTGGGGCGCAATCCAGGGTTTTCAAGGAAGTCAGCCGAGGCTGGCTGCGAAGCGTTCGGCGAGCTTCTGCCTGCGGAAATGCTCGGCGACGAAATCGACGAAAGCGCGGGTTTTCGCCGGCAAAAGTGTGCGGTTGGAATAGTAGATCGAAATGGGGCCGGCATCGGCGTACCATTTCGGAGCGAGCCTAACGAGCCGACCTTCGGCCAGATGCGACAGGGCATCGCCGACGGTGATCAAGGTCACGCCAAGACCGAGGACCGCGGCCTCCCGCATTGCCGCCGGGTCGTTGAGGACGATCGTTGCCTTTGGCGCTGCGGCCATCTCCTCGCCTGACGCATTTTGCATCGTCCATTGACGGATACGCCCGGTCTTTTGCGCGCGCATGATGATGCCATCGAGCACCGCAAGGCCTGTGGGATCGATCGGGAACGTCCGGTTTGCCATATAGGCGGGCGAGGCGACGGCGATGATATGGGCCGGAGCGAGCACGCGCGAGACAATCCCGGGCGAAAGCTCGAACCCTCCGCCGATCGCTGCGTCAAGGCCTTCGGCGATGAGGTCCGCCTGACGGTTGTCGAACTGCCAGTCGATGCGGATCTGCGGGTACAGCGCAAGAAACGCGGGCAGGAGCGGCAGGATGTGTTCCTGCCCGAAGGTGGGGCTGAGGCTGACCTTGAGCACGCCAGCGGGTGAGCCTCTTTCGCTGGAGATGCCGGCGATTGCGTCCTGAAGGCCGTCGAGATTGTCGCGGATGGCCGCAAGGAAACGTTCGCCGTCCTCCGTCAGCGTCAGCTTGCGCGTGGACCGGTGAAACAGCCGCACACCGAGATTGCGCTCGAGCATCGCGACATTTCGGCTGACCGCGGCGGGTGTAAGGCCGAGGCGACGCGCTGCACCCGAGAAGCCGCCGAGTTCGGCGCTGCGGGTAAAGGCTTCGAGATTGGCGAGGGTTTCCATGGTTTTATATTCAAGCAATCATTGAAGATCATGCAAGACATTGCCAACTTATCCTAGCGGAATGAAATGCCAATATCCACTCCATCGAAACGTTGATGGAGTGAATGTCATGTCTGAGAACAGCAAATCTCTCGTGGGCAAAGTTGCCCTTGTTACCGGCGGCTCGCGCTCGATCGGTGCCGCGGTCGCAAAGCGCCTCGCCAAGGACGGCGCATCGGTCGCCATTACCTATCATGGCTCGCCGGAAAAGGCGGCGGCGGTCGTTGCCGATATCGAGGCGAATGGCGGCCGGGCGGTCGCGATCAGGGCGGATGCCGGCGATGCAACTGCCGTCCGCGCTGCCGTTGCCGAGACCGTCAAGACCTTCGGCGGCGTCGATATTCTCGTTAACAATGCCGGCATCGCGCTAGGCGGGCCGATCGAGGAGATCACCGATGCCGATTATGACCGGATGATCGCCGTCAATGTCACCGGCGTCTTTGTCGGCACGCAGGAAGCGGTACGCCATATGAAGGCGGGCGGACGGGTCATCCATATCGGCTCGTCCATGGTGCGCTATGCCGCGTTCCCGACCGCCTCGCTCTACACGCTGACCAAGGGCGCGGTGGCCGGCTTCAATCGCAGCCTGGTGCGTGACCTCGGCCCCCGCGGCATCACGGTCAATACCGTGCATCCAGGTCCCACCGACACGGACATGAACCCGGATGGCGGACCGGTCTCCAAGATCGTCGGTCCCGGCATGGCGATCGGCCGCTATGGCAAGCCGGAGGAGATTGCGAGCCTGGTTGCCTATCTCGCGAGCCCGGAAGCCACCTTCGTCACCGGTGCCGACATCGTCGCCGACGGCGGCTTTACCGCCTGATTGCCACCGAAACGAACCGTGGTCCGCCCGTTGGCGGATCACGACCAATTCAGACCAACGCGCGCCGCCGCATGCAACGTGAGCTGCGCAACGACAAAGGAGAACATCATGTTGATCGGTATCATTGGCTCCGGCAACATCGGAGCGGCTTTCGCCCGTGCCCTCGCCAAAGCCCATATTCCCGCCGTTGTCGCCAATAGCCGCGGGCCGGAAAGCCTGAAGGCGCTGACGGACGAACTCGGCCCCTTCATAACCGCCGGCACGCGCGAGGAGGCGGCAAGCGCAGATCTTGTGCTTGTCGCTGTCAACTGGTCGAAGCTGCCGCAGGCGCTGGCGGGATTACCCGCCTGGAATGGCCGCATCGTCATCGACGCGAACAACCCGATCGAGGCACCTCTGTTCAAACCGGCAGAGCTCAATGGCCGGCTGTCGAGCGAGATCGTTGCGGATCTCGTGCCCGGCGCGCGCGTCGTCAAGGCGTCCAACCACCTGCAGGCGCAGCTTGTCTCAGGCGACCCGAAGGCCGAGGGCGGTCGGCGTGTACTGTTCTTGTCGGGTGACGACACTGCTGCGAAAGCCGAGGTCGCGCACCTGATCGACCGCCTCGGCTTCTTCGGTATCGACCTTGGAGCGCTCTCCGTTGGCGGAAGTCTGGCGCAATTTCCCGGCGGTCCGTTGCCGACGCTCAACCTCGTCAAGTTCGGGTGATCCGGAATCGTCCAGTCCGGCGACATCGCGCTCAGTTCGCAAGGATCGACGGTGCCGGGGCTCGGGCGGCGGCGAGCGCGACGACTGCCGCAAGTCCGTTTGCCAACGCGCTCGCCAGGATGGGCAGGGTGTAGCTGTGGCTGAGATCGAAGGCAAAGCCGGCGGCGCTTGGCCCGACGAGCGTGCCGACGGCAACGCTGGTGTAGAGCGCGCCAATGATGCTGCCGACATGGCGCCCGCCGAAGCAGTCCATCACGACGGCGGGCAGGATGGCGACCCAGCCGCCGTAGGTGACGCCGAAGACGAGCGCGAAAATCGCGAGAGTCACGAAACTGCCGGCGAAAGCCCAGAAGGCCAGGGACGCAGCCATTCCCGCGAACATGGCGACGAGAAAGACCTGTCGGCCGATCCGGTCGGCGAGGCCGCCGAGCAGGAAGCGCCCGAGCGTGCTTCCGACGCCGATGGTTCCAAGCAGCATTACCGCGGAGGCCTGGGGGAGGCCGTGGTCGAGGGCGTAGGGCACCAGGTGTACGAAGGGCACGAAGACGCCGAAGGCTGACAGCAGGCAGGCCGCATAAAGGCCTATGAACCGCCGGGTCCAGATGGCTTCGCGCATGGAGACGCCGGAAGGGGCTTTCGCCCTTGCCCGTGCGTCGATGGGGGCGCCGTCGGGGTCCGTGCCGCGGTCTTTCGGATCGTCGACGATCAGGGCGGACATGCCGATGCCGACGAGGGCCGCAAGCGCGCCAAGCACGAGATAGGTATCGCGCCAGCCGAGCGAGCCGACCAGCCAGGTGGCGAGCGGCGGCATGACCAGCGTTCCGACGCCGATCCCGCTGACGGCGAGCCCCGAGGCCAGTCCCCGGCGCGCCACGAACCAGCGCTGCACCGTGCCGATCGTCGGCACATAGGCAAGGCCGACGCCAAGGCCGATGCCGAGGCTGTAGGCGGCGTAGACTTCGGCGAGGCTGCGCGCCTGGCCGGCGAGCGCAAGACCGAGACCGACGAGGAGCATGCCGAGCATGGCAAGCCGCCGCGCGCCCCAACGGTCGGCAAGCGGGCCGGAGACGATGCCCAGCCCGAAATAGAGGAAACCTGCCAGCGAGAAGACGAGCGAAACCGAGCCGCGCGACGCGTCGAAATCTCGCTGCAGCGGCTCGACGAAGGCGCTGAACGTATAGGCGCTGCCGAAGCCGACGAAGGTGACGGCGAAGGCGGCGGCGACGACCACCCAGCCATAGAAGATGCCGTTGTTCGATGTATCGGTGCGCATGTCAGATCTCCGGATGGCGCTGATGCCAGGACGTTGCCGCCTGGAAGGCCGCGCCGCCCGCCACGAGGGCGGTCTCTTGCAGGCGACCGGCCACCAGCTGAAGCCCGATCGGCATGCCGGTGCTGCCGACGCCGCCGGGAAAGGTGAGCGTCGGGTGTCCGCTCATGTCGAACGGGCAGGTGTAGCGCTGCAGCCCGGCGATCAGCTCCGGCTGTTCGCCGAGCGTCGCGACGGTCTCGAGCGTCAACGGGGCAAAAGGCTGGACCGGGGTCAGCAGCAGGTCGATCGAGGAAAAGAGCGCATCGACTTCGCCGCGGAATGCCGCGCGCCGAAGCAGGATCTTTTGATAGTCGAGACCGGAAAGCGCGCGTCCGGCTTCAATGACGCCGGCCAGCACCGCGCCATATTGACCCCTGTGGGCGGAAAAGCTTGCCTCGTGCGCAACGGCGGCTTCGACCGCGCAGTTCGATGCCCAGTCGGCGATGACCTGCGCGACGTCGGGAAACCGGATTTCGATGATCTCAGCGCCGAGATCTGCGAAGACGCCGATGGCTTCTTGCAGCGCGGTCTGCGTTTCGGGATCGACATCGGCGCCGTTCCACGCGGGGTCGATAGCCACTCTCAAGCCGCGCAGGCCCATGTTCGCGGCGGCGGGATAGTCCGGCACCGGATCGGGCAGGGCGGTCGGATCGCGCGGATCGCTGCCGGCGATCGCGGCAAGCATCGTGGCGGCATCGAGCGTGCTGCGCGCCATGGTTCCGACGTGGTCGAGCGAGGCGGCGAGTTCGAAGGCGCCGTGGCGGCTGACGCGGCCCCAGGTCGGCTTCAGTCCGGTGACGCCGTTGGCGGCCGCCGGCCAGCGGATGGAGCCGCCGGTATCGGAGGCGAGCGCGCCATAACAAAGCCCTGCGGCCGTCGCCACGCCGGAGCCGCTCGAGGAAATGCCTGGCCAATAGGCTCCGTTCCGGGGGTTGCGGGGCGGCGTGACCGAAGGATGATGATCCGAATAGGCACCCTCTGTCATCTGCGTCTTGCCAATCAGCACGGCGCCTGCCTCGCGCAGGCGCCGCACGACCGTTGCGTCCTCGCCGGGCACGAAGGCGCCGTGCACGGTGGTGCCTGCCGCCGTCGGCGCGCCCTTCAGCCAGAACAGATCCTTGACGGCAATCGGCACGCCATGCAGCGGTCCGCGATGCCGCCCTGCGGCGATTTCCCGATCTGCTGCGTCCGCGTCAGCCCGGGCCGAAGCCTCGAGCACGAACACGTAACTCTTGAGTTCCGCATCGAGCGCAGCGATGCGCCGAAGCTGTGCTTCGACCACCTCCCGCGCGGTGACGGACCGCTCTCTGATCAAGGCTCCGACCTCTGTCAGGCCGAGATAGGCAAGGCCGATAGCGTCGCTCTTCATGTCTGTCGATCTCCTGGATGAACCTTCACATCAGCGGGTCTGCGCGTCTGCATCGCATTATAAATACTGATGTCCACCTTCAGTTCCCGCGCGATGTAGCGCGATTGCTTTGTAGGGAATATCTCGGTTAGAATGGCGAAGGACAAATCATAAATTCTGCGGCTTTCAGATTAGAAATTCTAAATGATAGAGGCGAAATTGCCCCCTCTGAATGCGCTGCGGGCCTTCGAAGCGGCCGCGCGCCACCTTTCCGTGAAGAATGCGGCTGAGGAACTGTGCGTGACGCCGGGGGCAGTGAGCCAGATGTTGAAGGTGCTGGAGCAGCATCTCGGCGTCAGGCTCTTCGTCCGGGTGAACCGCGGCATCTTCCTGACCGATGCGGGGCGGGATTATCTGCCGCCCGTGCGCAACGCCTTTCGCCAGATCGTGGATGCTTCCAAGCGGGTCGCCGCGTCGGAAGACAGCGGCGTGCTTACGGTCAGCGCGACGTCGTTCTTCACCTCCGCCTGGCTCGTGCCGCGCATGGCGTCGTTTCGCGACGCGTATCCGCAGATCGACCTGCAGGTCGTCACCAGCAATGCGCTCGTCGACTTTTCGCGCAGTGGTATCGATGTGGCCTTCCGTCATGGCTGCGGCCGCTATGCTGGCCTTCGCAGCGATCATGTACTTGCCGTTGCGATGGTGCCGGTCGCGGCCCCTTCACTGGTCGAGCGCCTGGGGACGCCGGCAAGCCCGGCCGCGCTGGTGGCCTGGCCCAAGGTGCAGGATGCTGACAGGAAGGGGTGGAGCCTCTGGCTGCAGGCCAACAATCTGGCTGAAGCGACACTGCCGACCGGGCCCTCCTTCGATGATACGGCGCTGCTGCAGCAGGCGGTGCTCGCCGGTCTTGGCGCCGGCCTGCTTCCCGCAGCGATGGTGGCACCCGAGATCGAGGCTGGGCGCCTGGTCCAGCTGGCGGACGAGACGCATATCGAGGCCTTCGCCTACTATCTCGTCTATCCGGAAGCGAATGCCGAGCAGCGGAAGATTGCGGCATTCCGGCAGTGGGTGCTGGAGTCCGTCGGGTCCCGCCTTCCGGGGTCTCACCCGCGATAGCGCAACGCCTCCACCAGCACCGCAAAGGCCGGCGAGGACTGGCGGCGACTGGGGTAGTAGAGGTGGTAGCCGGGAAACGGGTCGCACCAGTCTTCCAGCACGCGGATCAGGCGGCCCTCGGCAATGTGGGAAAGCACCGATTCCTCCGGCGCGAAGGCAAGCCCGAAGCCGGCGAGGCAGGCGGTTAGCCGGTGGGCGAGGCGGCTGAAGACCAGCTGTCCGTCGACGCGGACCTTCAGTTCCCTCCCGTCCTTCTCGAACTCCCAGGCATAGATGCCGCCATAGGTGGGCAGCCTGAGGTTGATGCAGCGGTGCTGGGTGAGGTCCTGAGGGACGACCGGCTTCGGATGCTTCTCGAAGTAGCCGGGCGCACCGACGACGGCCATGCGCATGTCCGGACCGATGCGCACGGCGATCATGTCCTTGGCGACCTGCTCGCCGAGGCGCACGCCGGCGTCATAGCGTTCGGCGACGATGTCGGTCAGGCCGTAGTCGATGATGATCTCGACCTTGATGTCGGGATAGTCCGGCAGCAGTTTCTCAAGCTTCGGCCAAAGAACCGTCTCGGCCGCGTGTTCCGCGGTGGTGATGCGCACCGTCCCCGCGGGCTTGTCCCTGATCTCGCTCAATGCCGTGAGTTCCGTTTCCAGCTGCTCGAAATGCGGGACGAGGGTGGCAAGCAGCCGTTCGCCCGCCTCGGTCGGCGAGACGCTGCGGGTGGTGCGCGTGAGCAGTCGGACGCCCAGCCGGGCCTCGAGCGCGCGCATCGTGTGGCTCAGCGCCGATTGCGACACGCCCAGTTGCGCGGCGGCCCTCGTAAAGCTGCGCTCGCGCGCGACGGCGGCAAAGGCGATGAGGTCGTTGATGTTCTCGCGCAGCATTCATGAGCCCTCTTCATAGGTCCATGCCGTTTATACCATCTAATCGCAGGCGGCAGCCATGGTTAGATTGTGCCCAGCAAGAGAACGGTCGGCGGACGGTCAGGCCTGCGCCGGCCCGGTCCGCCAAGGAGAAACATCATGGAAATCAAGAGAAGCGGTTCGCAGCCTTCGGCCAGGGGGCCGCAGGACTGGTTCAGCGGCACCGTACGCATCGACCCGTTGTTTGCGGTCAGCGAACCGGCGCGCGCGGCCGCCAATACCGTCACTTTCGAGCCAGGCGCGCGCACGGTCTGGCACACCCATCCGCTCGGCCAGGTGCTGATCGTTCTTTCTGGCTGCGGCCGCGTCCAGCGCCAGGGTGGGCCGGTCGAGGACATCCACCCGGGAGACGTCGTCAGGTTCGAGCCGGGCGAAAAGCACTGGCATGGGGCGGCGCCGACGACGGCGATGACCCATATCGCCATCCAGGAGGCGCTCGACGGCAAGGTGGTCGACTGGATGGAGAGGGTGACAGACGCCGAGTACGGCGCCGAGGAGAAGTAGGCACCACGATGGACGTCACCTCGACCAGACATCACACATCCCGCAAGACAGCGGTGCTGGCGATCGTCATCGTCAGCTACCTGATGATCGTGCTCGACATCTCGATCGTGATCACCGGCCTGCCGAAGATCCGCGACGAGCTGCAGTTCAGCGATGCCGGGCTTTCCTGGGTGCACAGCGCCTACACGCTCGCCTTCGGCGGCTTCCTGCTCTTGGGTGCGCGTGCCGGCGATATCCTCGGCCGGCGCCGGCTGTTCATAACCGGGCTTGCCATCTTCACGGCGGCTTCGGTCGTGATCGGCCTTGCGCCATCCCCGGCGTGGCTGCTGGCCGCACGCGCGGTGCAAGGCTTCGGCTCGGCGATCCTCGCGCCCGCCACGCTGGCGCTGATCCAGACGCATTTTTCCGAGGGGCCGGAGCGGACGCGGGCGGTCGCCTACTACAGCTCGGTCGCCGGCATCGGCGCAAGCTTTGGCATGGTGCTCGGCGGCTTGTTTGCGGGCTGGCTCAGCTGGCGGGTCGGGTTCTTCATCAACCTGCCGATCGGCGTCGCGTTGATGCTGGCGGCGCGCAAGTTTGTCGGCGAGACGGAACGGCGCACCGGTGAATTCGACCTTGCGGGTGCCATCAGCTCGACATTCGGCATGACGGCGCTCGTCTATGGCATCGTGCGTTCGGCGGAGGAGGGGGTGCATGGTCCGCTGACGCTCGCGGCCCTTACGCTCGGCCTTCTGCTGCTTGCCGTCTTCGTCTTCAACGAACGCCGCGCCCGGCAACCGATCATGCCGCTGAGGCTCTTTGCCAGTCGGGAACGGGTCGGGGCCTACCTGGCGCGCGTGCTGTTCCTCGCCGCGATGATCGGGTTCTTTTTCTTCTTCACCCAGTATCTGCAGGGCGTTCTCAACTTCGATCCGCTGGCTTCCGGCCTTGCCTTCATTCCGGCGACACTTGTCAATTTTGTCGCGGCGATTTCGGTGCCGCGGCTCGCGCCCCGGTTCGGCAACCGCCGTCTGCTCGCCGTCGGCCTGATCTCGGCGCTTTCAGGCATGCTCTGGATCAGCCGGATATCGGCCGACACGCCGTATCTCATCGGCATGGCGCTGCCTTTGATGCTGATCGGGCTCGGGCAGGGCTTCACCTTGAGCCCGTTGACCGTTGCCGGCATCGCCGGTGTCGCGCCTGCGGATGCGGGGGCCGCCGGTGGGGTCGTCAATGTGGCCCACCAGCTCGGCAACTCGCTCGGCCTCAGCGTGCTTGTCGCCGTCGCCGCCATCGGCGCCCATGGCCTTGATGGCAGCGCGCTGCTTGCCCACCGGGTCGACAATGTTCTCATCGGCTGCACGGTCCTGCTGGCGCTCGCACTGGCCGTCGTCGTGCTGATCGTTCGGCCACACACCGCAAGGCGGGTGAAGCGCTCGGTCTCCGATCGTTCATTCGCCTGCCAGAATTGCCGCCCGGTTTCCCAAGACCTCGCGGCCTGATCAAGGAGCATGACAATGCAGAAACGCAAGCTTGGAAAAAGCACCCTCGAAGTCTCGGCCATCGGCTTTGGTTGCATGGGCCTCAGCTACGGCTACGGACCGGCAACGGAGCGCACCGAGGCGATCCGGCTGATCCGCACGGCACATGACCTTGGCGTCACCTTCTTCGACAGCGCCGAAGCCTATACCGGCAATGAGGATCTGGTCGGCGAGGCGCTGGCGCCCGTCCGCGATCAGGTGGTGATCGCCACAAAGTTCGGCTTCGTCAATGGCGATGTCGGCCAGGGCATGGACAGCCGGCCGGAGCGTATTCGTGAGGTCGCCGAAACGGCGCTAAAGCGGCTGCGGACCGACCGGATCGACCTCTTCTACCAGCACCGTGTCGACCCCAACGTGCCGATCGAGGATGTCGCGGGGGCGGTGAAAGACCTGATTACCGAAGGCAAGGTCGGCCATTTCGGGATGTCGGAGGCGGGCGCCGCCTCGATCCGCCGGGCGCATTCCGTGCAAAAGGTGACGGCGCTGCAGAGCGAGTATTCGCTCTGGTGGCGGGAGCCGGAAGGCGAAATCCTGCCGCTGCTCGAAGAACTCGGCATCGGCTTCGTGCCCTTCAGTCCGCTCGGAAAGGGGTTCCTGACCGGCGCGATCAACGAGACGACGACGTTCGACCAGAGCGACTTCCGCATGATCGTACCAAGGTTCTCGCCCGAGGCGCGCCGGGCCAACCAGGCGCTGGTCGATCTGCTCGGCATGATTGCCGATGCCAAGGGCGTGACAAAGGCGCAGATCGCGCTTGCCTGGCTGCTGGCCCAAAAGCCGTGGATCGTGCCCATTCCCGGAACGACGAAGCTGCATCGGTTGCAGGAGAACCTGGGCGCGGCCGAAGTGACGCTCACGGCCGAGGAGCTTGGCGATATCCAGAAGGTGCTTTCAGCCGTCGAGGTGCAGGGCGCGCGTTACCCGCAACACCTGCAGCAGCGGGTCGGGAAGTAGGTCGTGACCTGTGAGTGATGCCCGTCACTTGCTAGAGCTAGCGTCGAGCACGCGGTGAAAGGTTGCGAGGAGAACGCCATTTTGACACCACCCTCCCTCATTCCTGTGCTCGTCATAGGAATCCAGGCCAGCCCAAGTCTTTGGGCTGAAGGAACCCCTGGCCCGACGGACGTCGGGTCGCTGGATCCCCGCCACAAGGGCGAGGAAGAGGGAGGATGAGGGGCCGTTTTCGCCAAAAATCCATCGTGCGGATTGTTGGCGACGCACCTGATAGAAGCACTTTGCTCGTCACGACCTATTTCAGCGTGCACACGCCGTTGGCGCCGCCCTTGCCGGTGTAGGAGACGCTGGGCGAGCCGTCGGGATTGATGCTGAGCGAGATCGTGACGCCGGCGCCCTTGGCCTCGTAGTAGTTCTCGTTGAACACTTTCAGCTTGGCTTCCTTGCCGTTGATGTAGACCGGGCCGCCCTCGTCGGCATGGACCTCGATCTTTCCGGGGCAGGTGGCATTGACGAGCGGGATCTTGGCTTCGGCGGCGCTCGCAAAAGCCAGGGCCGGGATCAAGCTCCCAAACAGGCGCAGTGCAATTTTCATCTCGCTCTCCAGCGTGGGTTGCAATCATCTCGCAGGACGACCGTGACAGGCCATCGCTGGAAGTCAAGCGCAGCCCGGTGTCATCAGTCCGTCATCAATCCGATTGTTTTTTTGCGCTGCACAAGATAGAGGATTGCAGCCGAATTTTGTGCAAATGCCTTTTCGTGGAGCAGGTCTGAGCCGGTCCCGAGGGCGACGCGCCAGCATCCCTCAAGGGCAGGGCGCCGGCGCGGATTGGAGGGTCCGGACATGAATACGTTCACCACGATAACCGAGTTGCGCGCGGCCCTTGCCGAAGACCGGCGGGCGAGCAGGACGATCGGTTTCGTGCCGACCATGGGCTACCTGCATGTCGGCCACATGGAGCTGATGCGCCGGGCGCACGCGGAAAACGACATCGTCGTCGCCAGCATCTTCGTCAACCCGCTGCAGTTCGGCGCCAACGAGGATCTGTCCAAATATCCGCGCGATCTTGCCCGCGACCAGGCGATGCTCGAAGCCGGCGACGTCCATTATCTCTTCGCGCCCGGCGTTGCCGATATCTATCCGCGGCCGATGGAAACGGTGGTCGACGTGCCGACGCTCGGCAGCGAGCTCGAAGGCTCGGTTCGTCCGGGCCACTTCGCCGGTGTCGCCACCGTCGTCACCAAGCTTTTCAACATCGTCCAGCCGGATCGCGCCTATTTCGGCGAGAAGGATTTCCAGCAGCTGCAGATCATCCGGCGCATGGTGGAAGATCTCGCCCAGCCGGTGACCGTCATCGGCGTGCCCACCGTGCGCGAGGCTGACGGGCTCGCCTGTTCGTCGCGCAATGTCTATCTCACGGCCGAGGAACGCCGTGCCGCTGCGATCGTGCCGATGGCGCTCGACGAAGCCGCGCGTCTCGTCGCATCCGGCGTCAGCGACGTGGCAGCGCTCGAAAAAGCCGTCACCGCGTATCTGGCGAACGAGCCACTGGCCAAGCCAGAGGTCGTTGCCGTGCGCGATCCCGAGACGCTGGAGCCGCTTGAGACAATCGGCGACCGGCCGGTCCTGCTCCTGCTGTTTGTCCGCTTCGGCACGACGAAGCTGCTCGACAACCGCGTGATCGCCCCGAAATCCGCGTCCTTTGCAAAGGTTGCCTGACATGAGCGTGCAGTCCCAGAAGCGCCGCCTCAGCCCCGCCAACATCGAGGCCCTGAAAGGCGAGCGCCCGATCGTCAGCCTCACGGCCTATACGACGCCGATCGCACGGCTGCTCGATCCGCATGTGGATTTCCTGCTGGTGGGTGATTCCGTCGGCATGGTGCTCTATGGGCTCGACACCACGGTCGGCGTGACGCTGGAGATGATGATCGCCCACGGCCAGGCGGTGATGCGCGGCTCTCAGCAGGCCTGCGTCGTCATCGACATGCCTTTCGGCTCCTATCAGGAATCCAAGGAACAGGCGTTTCGCAGTGCGGCGCGCATCCTGAAAGAAACCGGCTGCAGCGCGGTGAAGCTCGAGGGCGGGGCCGAGATGGCCGAGACGGTCGAATTCCTCGTCAGCCGCGGCATTCCGGTGCTCGGCCATGTCGGACTGATGCCGCAGCTCGTCAACACGACCGGCGGCTATCGCTCGGTCGGCCGCAACGACAAGGAAGTGGCAAAGATCCGCCGCGACGCCAAGGCGATCGACGATGCCGGCGCATTCGGCATCGTGATCGAGGGCACTGTCGAGCCGGTCGCCCGCGAGATCACCGCCGAGCTGCGCTCGCCGACCATCGGCATCGGCGCATCGCCCGCCTGCGACGGCCAGATCCTCGTTTCTGACGACATGCTCGGCCTCTTCAACGACTTCAAGCCGCGCTTCGTCAAGCATTTCGCCGAGCTCGCGCCTGCGATCTCGAAGGCTGCCGAGGAATATGCGGCTGAAGTGAAGGCACGCAGCTTCCCAGGCATCGAGCACACGTTCCAGGTCAAGAAGTAACGAACGCCAGTCCGCACGGACATACGAATTTCTGATGCATGGCGCGCCGGTTTCCCGATCGGTGCGCCTTTTGTTCAAGCCTCGTTCGCCAAGACATCATAAAATTCAATCATTGTATCAGCGCATTTGAATTGTTGCCGGGGGCGCAAGCGCCTATCAGTCCGGCTCCGGCCATCGCGTGTCGTTCAACGCCTCGGCCGGCGGAGGTTTCCATGACAAAAGACGATTTCTGGGAAGGCGTGCGCGGCGGCTTTCCCATCATGCTGGCGGCATCGCCCTTTGGCGCGCTGTTCGGCGCGCTTGCTGTTGATAACGGCTTTACCATCGCCGACGCGGTGTTCATGAGCGCGACCGTGTACGCCGGCGCCAGCCAGATGGTCGGCATCGAGCTGTTCGGCAATCACGTCCAGCCCTGGCTGGTGGTGCTATCGGTGTTTGCGGTCAACTTCCGCCACGTGCTCTATTCGGCCTCGATCGCCAAATATGTCCGGCACTTCACCCTCGGGCAGAAGTTCCTCGCCTTCTTCCTGCTGGTCGATCCGCAATATGCCGAGACCGAAAAGCGCGGCGAGCGCGGCCTGCCGATCACCTTTTCCTGGTATCTCGGCTTTGGGCTGATCATCTACGTGCCCTGGATCATCAATACGCTTGCCGGCGCAGTCTTCGGCCAGCTGATCGGCGATCCCAAGGCAATCGGTCTCGATGTGCTGTTGCCGGTCTATTTCATGGGCCTGGTCATGGGCTTCCGCAAGCGCGACCGGTTTCTGCCGATCGTCACTGTCTCGGGGCTCGCTTCGATTGCCGGCATGCACTTCGTCGGCTCGCCCTGGCATGTGAGCATCGGTGCGTTGGCCGGCATCGTGCTGGCCGCCCTGCTGCCGCCGAGCAACCAGGCGCCAGCGCCCACCGGCGTCGAAAAGGAGGCGTGACGATGGACCCGCAACACCTCAACCTTATCTACCTGATCATCGCCGCTGCGGTTGCCACCTTCTTGACCCGCGTCGGCGGTTACATCCTGATCACCCAGATGAAGGAGATCCCGCCGCGGCTGGAGGCGGCGCTGAATGCCGTGCCGGCCGCGGTTCTGACGACGCTGGTCGCGCCGGCCTTCGTCTATGGCGGGCTCGACGTGACGGTCGCCATGTTCGTCGCCTTTGCCATCGCGCTCGGGCTCAACCTCTCGACCCTGCGCATGCTCGTCATCGGATGGGTCGTGGTGATGGTGATCCGCCATCTGGTGATGTGAACGGGGCAGCGTTTCGCTCACGCCAGGAGATGCGAAAAAATGCTGCTCCAGGCCGAGCGGCGACATGCGAGGATGGAATTCTGGGCGCGCCCCATTCTCCCCCTCATCCTCGCCCTCGTGGCGGGGATCCAGCGACCCGATGTCATCAGGGTCAAAGGACCCATTCGCCCAAGGACTTGGGCGGCTTCCCGTGACAGGCACAGGAATGACGGAGGTTTTGGGTGGCGTTTGGCCTTCCCCCGCAAGCTCCCCATGATGCCGCCTTGCTCCCAAGTGCAGGGTCAGCAAAGTCCTAAAAACAAAAACGCCGCGCCCTCAAGAGCGCGGCGTTCTCTATTGTGGCGTGTTACGCCTGACTCAGCGTGAAAGCGCTTCCGTTGCGGCTTTCAGCCACGTGCGGGTCTCGTCGCTGGCAAGCAGCGGCATCAGCTTCTCGCGGGTTTGGGCGTGATAGGCGTTGAGCCAGTCGAGTTCCTCGTCGGTCAGGAGCGCCGGCAGCACCAGGCGGCGGTCGATCGGGCAGAAGGTCAGCGTGTCGAAGCCGAGCATCGGCAGGTCGCCGCCGGCGATCATGGCCGGCTCCTCGACCACGACCAGGTTTTCGATGCGGATGCCGAAGGCGCCGGGGCGGTAGTAGCCGGGCTCGTTCGAAAGGATCATGCCGGGCAGCAGTTCCTGCGTCGAAAGACGTGCGATGCGCTGCGGGCCCTCATGCACCGAGAGATAGGAGCCGACGCCGTGACCGGTGCCGTGGGCATAGTCGGCGCCCGCCTTCCAGAGCGCGATGCGGGCCAAGGGGTCGAGATCGACGCCGCGCGAGCCTTTGGGGAAGCGCGCGACGCTGATCGCGATCATGCCCTTCAGCACGAGCGTGAAGAAGCGCTTCTGCTCCTCCGGCACCGCGCCGATTGCCACCGTGCGGGTGATGTCGGTGGTGCCGTTGATGTACTGCGCGCCGGAATCGATCAGGAACATGGTGCCCGCTTCGATCGGCTGGTCGGTCGCGGTCGTCACGCGGTAGTGCATGATTGCCGCATGGGCGCCGGCGCCCGAGATCGTGTCGAAGGAAATGTCCTTCAGCGGGTTCTGCATGCGCTCGCCGACGGTGGCGCGGGCGGCTTCCAGCTGGTTCGTCGCGGCGATTTCGGTCACCGTTCCCGGCTGCTGGCTATCGAGCCAGGCGAGGAACTCGACCATGGCGGCACCATCCTGCAGGTGGGCGCGGGTAGAGCCTTCGATCTCGGCCTTGTTCTTCTGGGCGCGCGGCAGGCGGGCGGGATCGACGGCCTCGACAACCTTGCCGCCCTTGGAGCGGATCAGTTCGGAGATCGCGAAGGAGGCGAGGTCCGGGTCGATCATGACAGAGGCGCCGGCAGACCCGAGCGCCTGGAGGCGGTCATCGAAGGTGGCGGGGGCGACGATGTCGGCGATCTGGGTGAGATAGGCTTCCTGTTCGATGCCGGTCTTGCGCTTGTCGAGGAAGATCTCGGCGCGGCCGTCGGCGTGGATGATGGCGCGGGCGAGCGGATGCGGCGTGTGCGGCACATCGGACCCGCGGATGTTGAAGGTCCAGGCGACGGAGGAGGGGTCGGTGAGGACGACGGCAGCAGCGCCCGCCTTTTCAAGGCTGGCAGCGATCGTCGCGATCTTGTCCTTGGCCAGCGTGCCCGCATGTTCGATCGGCTGGATCGTTACCTTGCCGAGCGGGGCTGCCGGGCGGTTCGCCCAGATCTTGTCGAGCGGGTTATGGTCGAGGAAGACGAGCGATCCGCCGATGACGGCAAGCGCCTTTTCGAGCCGACGGACTTCGGCGCCCGAGTGCAGCCAGGGATCGATGCCGAGCTTGAAGCCCTTGGCGCCATGGTTTTCGAGCCAGAGATGCGGCGGTTCGCCGATGAGGTCGCCGCCGGTGAAGACCTGGCCATCGACCTGCTCCTTCAGCTGCGTGACGTAACGTCCGTCGACGAAGACGACCGCTTCACGCTGCGTGATGAGGGCGACGCCGGCCGAGCCGGTAAAGCCCGTCAGCCAGGACAGGCGCTCGGAGGAGGCGGGCACGTACTCGCCCTGGAACTCGTCGGCGCGCGGCACGAGAAAACCGTCGATGCCAAGTGCTGCGAAGGACGCGCGCAGGGCTTCGGTGCGCTCCCTGCCGAACTGCGGCGTGGAGGTGACTTCAAAAGACTGAAACATGAGGGAATTCCGGTAGAGTGAGCGGCAAACCGCGGGAAAGATGTGGGGCCATGTTAGCGGAAAGTGCCCTTGGCGGGAAAGAGGCGATATCCTGTAAGAGCCGGCCGCCCCCGCTTCTCGCGATGCCCCTGGTTGCAAACCAACAGGAGAGCAATTGCTCATTTACCATACATATGCGCTCAGTGCATGGCACCCATGCTCAGAAAACCCTTTCTCTATCGGAATAATAGTTTATAAGCCGCCTCAACGAACACGGACGAACATCCGGTGGTTCAAAAAGCTGCGGTTCCGAGAATAGTTGGTCACTCTGTTCTCCTCCTCCCTCAAGGGTGGTCAGCTTCGGAACGGTAGACGCCCGCTCGAGCACTCC
>NZ_DASYGZ010000078.1:0-6810 GCF_035999135.1 Ensifer sp. | reverse complement strand
CCATTCATTCAATTACTATATGAATAAATATGATTGTGCCGATTGTTTGCTGATTTGGCCAGCCGCATGATCCGCTTCGTACGGCGTGCGGTGACAAGATCATGAGGCCGAAGTTGCCCTCCCACCGCGCCGGAAGCTGTTCGCTGGGAGGAAAGCGAATGCATAAATCCGATACGACTGATCCTGTCGAAAAGATCTACCCAATCCCGAGTTTGATGGCCCTTGGCCTGCAGCATGTTCTCGTCATGTATGCCGGAGCGGTCGCCGTGCCGCTCATCGTCGGCAGCGCACTTCAATTGCCCAAGGAACAGATCGCGATGCTCGTCAGCGCGGACCTGTTCTGTTGTGGCATCGTCACCCTCATCCAGGCGCTCGGCATCTGGAACATCGGCATTCGCCTGCCGATCATGATGGGGATTTCGTTTACTGCCGTGCCCTCGATCATCGCCACGGGCACCAATCCCGATCTCGGCATGCCGGGCGTCATCGGCGCCGTCATCGGCTCCGGGGTGTTCACGATCCTGGTCGCCCCATTCTTCGGCCGCTGGGTACGCTTCTTCCCGCCTGTCGTCACCGGCACGGTCATGCTGGTCATCGGCCTCTCGCTGATGCGCGTCGGGGTCAACTGGGCGGCCGGCGGCCAACCGATGATCAAGGGTCCAGACGGCATGATCCCGAATCCCGCCTACGGCGCGCCCTTCGCGCTCGCGGTGGCAGCCATCGTGCTCATGTCGATCCTGCTTCTCACCCGCGTTCTCAAGGGCTTCATGGCCAATCTTGCGGTTCTGATCGGGATCGGCATCGGCTTCGTCGTCGCAATCGCTGCCGGAAAGGTGGATTTCCACGGTGTGGCGCAAGCCGACTGGGTGCGCATCATTCACCCGCTTGCCTTCGGCTGGCCGATCTTCGAGTTCTGGTCGATCCTGTCTCTCTGTGCGGTCATGACGGTCATGATGATCGAATCGACCGGCCAGTTCCTGGCCGTCGGCGACATGGCCGGGCGCAAGATCACCGAGGCCGAACTCACCCGGGGTTTAAGAACCGACGGTGTCGGCAACATCATCGGCGGCCTGCTCAACACCTTCACCTATACGACCTATGCGCAGAATGTCGGGTTGCTGCAGATCACCGGCGTGCTCAGCCGTTTCGTGGTGGCAGCCGGCGGCGCCATCCTGATCCTGCTCGGTTCGCTGCCGAAGGTTGCCTTCGTCAGCGCATCGATCCCGAGCTATGTCGTCGGCGGTGCAGCCATCGTGATGTTCGGCATGGTCTCGGCGACGGGGGTGAAGATCCTGTCGAAGGTCGATTTCGTCGCCAACCGCCGGAACCTCTACATCGTCGCCGTCAGCGTCGGCCTCGCCATGGTGCCGGTCGTAGCAGAAAACATCTTCGACCAGCTGCCGGCAGCGCTCGAGAAGTTCCTGCATAGCGGCGTGCTCGTCGGCACCTTCGCGGCGGCACTGCTCAACATTCTCTTCAACGGTGTCCCAGCCAGGGAGCCGGTCGAGGCCGAACTCGCCGAGGGTGCGCCCGCAGCCGACCCGGCCTAGAGGGCCGCACCAATTAGTCCGGCGGCGCACTTCCGCCGCCGGAGCCCCAAACCCCAAGAGGACTACCATGAGACGCTTCGACTATCATCGGGCGGAAACGCTGGAGCATGCCTCCCGTCTGCTTACCGAGCTCGGCGACGACACGTTTCTGTTCAACGGTGGGACCGACCTTCTGGTCGAGATCCGCGAGCGGCTGCGCCGCGTGCGCAACGTCGTCGACATCAAGCAGATCCCCGGCCTCTCCGATATCACCTATGACGAGACGCGCGGGCTCACCTTCGGGGCACTGGTGACGGTGGGCCGCCTGGAACGTCTGGCGCTGGTCGGCCAGCGCTATCCGAACCTGAGGGCTGCCTTTGCATCGCTCGGGTCCATCCAGGTGCGCAACCGCGCAACGGTGGTGGGCAACATCTGTCGCGCCTCGCCGTCGGCCGACACCATCCCGCCTTTGGTCGCGGACGGCGCCTTCGTGCACATCTACAGCCGGACCAACATGCGCGTCGTGCCGATCGCCGAGTTCTTCACCGGACCCGGCAGGACCGTGCTTGCCAAGGGCGAGATCGTCACCGGCATCACCGTGCCGCCGGCAGGCGACACGACCGGCAAGGCCTACATCAAGCATGGCCGCCGCAAGGCGATGGAGCTCTCCACCGTCGGCGTCGCCGTCAGCCTCTCCATGGAAGAGGGCGTCTGCAGCGACATTCGCATCGCGCTTGGTGCGGTGGGTGCCACCGTGCTGCGTGCCCCGCAGGCCGAAGCCATGCTGCGCGGCACCTCGCTCGACGCGGCAACGGTTTCGAGTGCCGCAAGCAAGGCGATGGAGGAATGCACGCCGATCAGCAACGTGCGCGCCAGCGCCGATTATCGCCGCGACATGGTCGGCGTTTTGACCGGCCGCGCCATCAAACAGGCATTGGAGACCTTCGCATGAAACGGATCGTGGAATTCACCGTCAACGGCGAGGCGCGGGACATGGCGGTCGACGCCTGTTGCTCGCTGCTCGATGCGCTGCGCGACGATGTCGGTCTCACCGGCACCAAGAAGGGCTGTGATGTCGGCGACTGCGGTGCCTGCACCGTGATCATCGACGGCGAGCCGGTCAACGCCTGTCTGGTGCTCGCCGTGGAGGCCGAGGGCCGCTCGGTCGAGACGGTCGAGGGGCTGCAGCCGGGCGTCGATACGCTCCATCCGCTGCAGGATGCCTTCATGCGGCACGGCGCCTCGCAATGCGGCTTCTGCACGCCGGGCATCCTGATGATGGCCAAGAAGCTGCTCGACGACAATCCGCACCCGACCGACGAGGACATCCGCTTCGGGCTCTCCGGCAACATCTGCCGCTGCACCGGCTACACCAAGATATTCGACGCGATCAGATTCGCCGCGCGCGAGATGGAGGCAGCAAGATCATGAACATGACCACCCCCATCGAACAGCGCGAGTTCAAGATCGTCGGCAAGAGCGTCAAGCGCGACGACGTGCTCGAGAAGGTGACGGGCGAGGCGCAGTACACCGGCGACATCAAGCTCCCCGGCATGCTGCACGGCAAGATCAAGCGCGCGGCGATCGCCCATGCGCGGATCAAGTCGATCGACGTCAGCAAGGCGCTCGCCTATCCCGGCGTCAAGGCGGTGCTGACCCACGAGACCGTGCCGCGCGTGCTGCACTACGGCTCGCCACATCCGCGCTCGGCCTCCTGCACCAAGGACCAGTACATTCTCGACGACAAGGTGCGCTTCTGGGGCGAGGGCGTCGCCGCCGTCGCTGCAATCAGCGAGGAGATCGCCGATGAGGCGCTCGACCTGATCGAGGTGGAATATGATGCTCTGCCGGCCGTCTTCGAGCCCGAGGAGGCAGCCCAGCCGGGTGCGCCGCTGATCCACGAGGTCGGCCCCGGCGGCAACCTCGTGCTCGACCCGGTGCGCGTCAACCGCGGCGACGTCGACAAGGGCTTTGCCGAAGCGGACTTCGTTCTGGAAGGCACCTTTGCCGGCGGGCGGCCGCATCCGGCCTATATGGAGCCGAACGTCTGCGTCGCCGACTGGGACGGCTCGAACAAGCTGACCTTCTGGACCTCGACCCAGACCTCCTTCATGGTCCGCGGCATCCTTGCCGAAGTGCTCGGCCTGCCGCTCACCAAGGTGCGCGTTCTGGTCGACCATATGGGCGGCGGTTTCGGCGCCAAGCAGGACCTGTTCCAGCACGAGTTTCTCTGCGCGCTTTTGGCCAAGGAAACCCGCCGGCCGGTGAAGATGGAATTCACCCGCCATGAGACCTTCGTTGCCGGCCGCTCGCGTCACCCCTGCAAGATCTGGTTGAAGCAGGGTTTCAAGAACGACGGCACGCTCGTCGCCCGCGACATGAAGCTGGTCTACGATTCCGGTGCCTACGGCTCGCACGGTCCGGGCGTGACCATCGTCGGCACGACCGCCGCCACCTCGCTCTATCGCTGCGAGAACGTGCGGCTGGAGGGGCGCTGCGTCTACACCAACACCCCGATCAACGGGGCTTTCCGCGGTTACGGGGTGGTGCAGAGCTACTACGCGCTCGACATCCAGATGGACGAAGCCGCCGAACGGCTCGGCATGGATCCGGCCGAGCTAAAGCTGAAGAACGTGGTGCGGGCCGGCGACATCGCGCCATCAGGCCACCCGATCATTGGGCACGGACTTGAAATCTGCCTTCAGCACGGCATCGATGTGCTCGACTGGAAGGCGCTCTGGAACCGCGACCGGACGCCGGATCCGAAGCGCCCGCATATCCGTAAGGGCTGGGGCATCGGCTGCGAGATGCACGGCTCGTCCGCCTATCCCGGCATCAAGGAGCAGGGCAATGCCACGGTCAAGGTCAACGAGGACGGCACGGTCACGCTTTTGACTGGCGCTGCCGGGCTTGGTACCGGCGCGCATACGGCGCTGGCGCAGATCGTTGCCGAAGAGCTCGGGGTCCGCTTCGAGGACGTCGGCGTCATCCACGGCGACACGGACGTGGTCCCGTGGGACATCGGGGCTTTTGCCAGCCACACGACCTATCTGGTCGGCACGGCCGCCAAGATGGCGGCCGGCAAGGTGCGTGCTTCCGTGCTCGCAAGGGCTGCGATGAAACTGCAGGTCTCGCCGGAAGAGATTGACCTTTCCGAAGGCAAGGTCTTCCTCATTGCCGAGCCCGATCGCTGCATGACCGTGTCGGAGGCCATGGGCCCTTCGCGTGGCATCCCTGCCGCCAACATCGTCGCCAATGGCACCTACGAGCCGACGAAATCCTACTCTTTCGCCGCGCATTTCACCGAGGTGGACGTCGACACGGAAACGGGCATCGTCGAGGTCAGGCGCGTCGTGCCTGTGCACGACGTCGGTCGTGTCATCCATCCGATCGCGGCTGAGGGCCAGATCGAGGGCGGTATCCAGCAGGGGATCGGCCACACGCTCACGGAAGACTACGTCATCGACAAGAAGACTGGGCGCTCACTCAACGCCGGTCTCGTCGACTACAAGATGCCGCTCTCCATGGACATGCCCGATATCGAGACGATCATCCTCGAGGCCGCACCCGATCCGGGCGGCCCCTGGGGCGCCAAGGGCGTCGGCGAAGATCCGATCATCGCCATCGGTCCATCGATCGCCAACGCCATCCACGACGCCATCGGTGTCCGCTTCCACCACTATCCGATCACCCCGGAAGACATCCTGAAAGCCTTGAGGGAGAAGGGCGCATGAACATGCATATCGAGCCTGCGAGCCAGCAGAAACTCCCGATTACGATCCTCACTGGGTTCCTTGGATCGGGAAAGACGACGCTGCTCAATTACATCCTGACCGAACGTCACGGTCATCGCATCGCGGTGATCGAAAACGAATACGGCGAAGTGGACGTCGACAGCGACCTGGTGCTCGCCTCGGACGAGGAAATCTTCCAGATGCAGAACGGCTGCATCTGCTGCTTCGTCGACGTGCGCAACGATCTTATCGATGTGATGAAGAAGCTCCTGAGCCACAAGGACAAGTTCGACCACATCATCGTCGAGACGTCAGGCCTTGCCGATCCGACGCCGGTCGCCACCGCCTTCTTCGTCGACCGCAGTGTCGCCGACGAGGTTGAGCTCGACGCCGTCGTGACGCTGGTGGACGCGATGCATATCGACCAGCATCTCTACGATTCCGTGCTCGACGGCAGCGACAACCAGGCGGTCAACCAGATCGTCGCGGCCGACCGCATCCTCGTGAACAAGATCGACCTTGCCGAGGAGGCGTCTCTCGGTTCGCTGGAAAGCTCGTTGCGCAGGCTCAACCAGACGGCGCCGATCCTCAGGTCCACCTACGGCAAAGTCGACCTCTCCAACATCCTCGGGGTCAAGGGCTTCCGCCCGTCCTACGTGCGCGAGCGGGCGGAAATCCTCGACATCGACATGGATGACGATCACGACGCCGAGCATCACCACCATGAGTGCAAGGAGCCGTGTTGCGACCATACGCATCACCATCATTATGATCAGCAGCATGGACGTGAGCACGCGACCGTCCTGCGGCCGCACCAGCATGACGCGACGGTGAAATCCCACTCCTTCGTCTATCCCGAAGCCTTCGACGGCGAGAAGCTCGGGGGCTTCCTGACGAACTACCTCGGCGAGCACGGGGGCGACATCTTCCGTACCAAGGGCATCGTTTCCGTTGCCGGCGACGACCGCTTCTTCGTGCTCCAGGCGGTGCACAAGCTCGTCGACTTCCGCCCGGACCACGCCTGGGGCGAGGACAAGCGGAAGTCGAAGTTCGTGTTCATCGGCCGCAATCTCGACCGCGAAAGTATCGACAGAAACTTGCGTGCATGCCTGGTGCCTTAGCAGCGAGTCTCCACGCCGGACGGCGCTTGCGTAAGCCTTTCTGTCTGAGCCGCCCGCGCCCCTCCAGCGCGGGCGGTTGCTGCCGTTGTTGTTGGAAAAGTGTATTTAAAAACAATTATTTAGATGTATTTTCGTGTTGACAGAAATCACGCGCAGTGGTTCTCTTGAAGGCGAGTAGAAGCACCGACAATTGCTCACCGTCTGTTGGAAGATGAGGCTGCGATGTCGATGCTGATCACACAAGGAACGTCCGGTTGCCCCGCCCTGGGAGCTCATGCACCGGCCCGTTCCCTCCGTCTTCGGCATTTCCTGAGATCGCGGATCCACGCCCGGCTTCGGCCGGCATGGCGTTCATCGCGCGGCCCCGCATCGACCGGACCCTCTACGACAGGAGAAACCTATGATTATTGACCTGAGCTGCTATCC
>NZ_DASYGZ010000075.1:0-15374 GCF_035999135.1 Ensifer sp. | reverse complement strand
TCACAGCCGGCTCGATGACGCCAGAACGGAGTTCCCTGAGGTCCGCCAGCGTTGCGACCTCATCAGCCTCCATCAGGCGTGAATATCCCACCACATCGGCAACGACGATGGCGGCAAGTCGACGCCGAAGAGATTGATCCGCCATATGAGGGCAAGCCTAACGACTGGGTCCTCAGGGTATTGTTCAACTGTGGATGAGTCAACAATAGGGACACCAGGCGATCTCGACCTCAAGCGGGCCGCCATCCCTCTTTGAACGACGGCACCGAAGTGGACGGCACGGGAACCGGACGGCTCTTAAACGTCTGGCGACGCGTGACGAAGCCTGCAGCACGGACGTCTCCTCTGGCCTTGAAGGGAGCCGTAGGACGGGCCTTTTGCCAGTCCTCTGACGCACTCGGTACCGCATGCGCGATTTGCGCCTCTTCAAACGAAAAAGGCACGAAATATCCCGTGCTTCTCACGCGCGCTCCGCCACCGAGCGCTCGATCGGAGGAAGCCTGAAGAGCGCATCGGCGACCGGTTCAGGTTCCAGGCGGACCGTTTCCGCGTCGTTCGGCAACAGCACCGCGACATCCGGAATGCCGAGATCAACGAGCTGGTATGGCGTGCCGTGACCATATTCGAGGTGGCCGCGACCGATGATGCCGACCACCAGGGCGCCGCTGCTTTCACGGATCGCCTCGGCGATGTTGCAGGCGAACGCCCGGTCCCAGGTTTGCTGCGCCCGCACGAACCGATCGAAAGCGGGATCTTCCGGCGACGTCGCCTGCCGGCCCGGCCTGACACCGCCGGTGATGTCGAAGAGGTATTGCCGGTAAGCCGCCGTCGCAGGCTTTGCCGGCGTGACGCCGTCGCGGTCACTGACTTGGATTTCCTCCCATCCGAGCTTGCCCACCTCTGTGACCAAGGCACGGCGGCAATTCAGCGCTTTCATCGGCACGGCATGCTGCCGGCAAAAATGAAAGATCGGCATGTAGAGATCGATCGGAAACCCCCAGACCGTCTGCCAATCGGCGTCTGCGAGAAAGGCGTCGTCGCTCAGCGTGCCGTCGACCCACTTGTCGAGAGCCGGCTGCACCCGCCGCGGAAACATCTCGAAGCCGACGACGATATCGGCGCGGTGCGCATGGAGGCCGGCAAGGACATGAAGCTGCCAGCGATGGATATCGTAGCGATCATGGGTCTCTCCCAGAAGAACCGCGCTTTTGCCCGCCATGTCGGCGATCAGCCGGGCATGCGAGAGCGTTTTTCCGGTGGCGGGCACGAGCCAGGTGGAGGGTGTGTGAGTGACGGCTGACATGATGTGGATCTCGCTGCCCGGTTAGTTCGATGCGGCCGCCACGAGGCGTACGTTGAGGCCGATTTCCTTTTGCCCAGCGTCAAGGGCGCAGAACGTGGTCGCGCCGATTTCCTCGCGTTCCACCCATGAGGCTACGGCACCGCCGAGAAGGTGCAGATGGAAGTCCGACGTCATCACGTTGATGAAACCCATCGCCGGCTTCACTTTCTCCACGATGCCCGACCAGGATTGGTCGAAACCGGGGCCGCTAAAAGCGATCACGACGGGCCGCGCCGTTTCGATCGCCAGGTTGAACGGCTTCAGTCCAGGATCGTCGTCAGCGACATTGGGACGCTCAGGACGCTCCGGCCTGGCGCCGTCGATTTCCTCAGTCTCCAGCCGAAGGCCGGCGAGCGCCTGTTCAAATGGCTCGAGGCCGTCGAATCCGACGACGCTGAAAACGGGTTCACCCCGTGCGTCGTTGAAGTCCAGGCGCGGATAGACCTGCCCCTGCATCACGCTCGACGTGTCGGCAACGATGCTTGCCACCAGGCCCGGATCGATCCGGCTGTCATGGTGGTCTCCCCGACAGAATATCCATTCACCCTCGGCGGTTACCGTCGCCACCGGTCCGATCCGTTCGTGGGTGACCCCATTGCGCTTGCCGATGATCATCAGCTTGCCGACCAACGGCAGTTTCCCGAGGACGTGGTCGGCCGGTTCACGCAGGATGCGTCGTGTCGCTTGTTCAGTCATCATTGTTGTCCTTTCGTGGTTTTAACGGGCGATCGTATGGACACCCCGGCATTCAGGCCGCGGCAGCATCATGGCGCGCCAGATCAAGGTCGATCGTCCTGAAGTCGCCGAGCGCCTGCGGCGGACGGTGCGCGATGACGATGAATGCTGTCTCGGGAAGGCGCTCGCGAACGCGTTGCAGCAATTGCGTTTCCGCCGATGCGTCGAGCGCGCTCGTCGCCTCGTCCAGCATCACCCAACGGGGCGCATGCGCCAGCAAGCGCGCAAACGCCAGGCGCTGTCTTTCACCGCCCGACAATCCGGCCTCGACGACCGGATTGTCGCTGTCGTCAAGGCGATGCGCCAGCCCAACCTCCGTCAGGAACGCTTTGATGGACGCCGATCCGATGTCATCCGCGGGCGCCGGATAGGCAACAGCCTCCGCCAGCGAGCCGAGCGGCAGGTAAGAGGTTTGCGGCATAAACATCCAGCCCTCGCGCGCACGATCGACCTCACCCTCGCCATGCGGCCAATAGCCGGCGACGGCCTTCATCAGGGTGGATTTTCCGATGCCGGATGCGCCCTTCAGCCACACGCATTCGCCGGGCCGCACGTGAAGCTCGGGAATATCGAGCAGGTGACGACGATCCGGCGTTCGAAGGTTCAGCCCTGTCAGTTGCAGTGCTTTTGCCCGATCCGAACGGACGATGGCGGATGGCGTTTGCAAACGGGCACGCGCATTTTCCATGAAGTCGTCCAGGCGCGCTGCGGTTGCCACCAGATCCGCGAGGTCGCGATAGGAAAAGATGAACCACGACAGCGTCGTCACCACCTGCGAAAAGGCGTTGCTGAGCTGCATCAGCCCCCCGAATGCGACGTGACCGGCGATGTAGCCCGGCAAGGCGACGAACAGGGGTATGCGCAGAACGGAGTGGTTGAACGGATAGGTGAAGCTGCCGAGCACGAGCTCGCGGCGGATCAGCCGTCGCCAGTTCTGCGCCAGGTCGCCGAACCGCTGCCTGAAGAGCCGAACTTCCGCCGCCTCGCCGCCCGCGAGGGCCACTTCGTCAAAGTTGCTCCGCCAGCGCGCCATAGCATAGCGAAAGTCCGCCTCGCGGTGCTGCTGCTGGGCGAAAAGCGGCTTCAAGGGCTTGCCCAGCAGATGCGTCACGACGCTGCTGACGGCGACATAAAGAAAGGCGGCCCAGACCATGTAATGCGGTATCTCGATGTCAATGCCGATCGGCGACAGGCTCAACGGAAAGCTTGCAAGCGCCCACAGCACGGCAACGAAGGAGAACAGCCCGACGACACGAGATATGAGATCGAGCGCCTCGCTCAGCATGCCACGCACGAAAAGGCGGCAATCTTCGGCAATGCGCTGGTCGGGATTGTCGATGCGATCGCCCACGGCATTGGCCATGTGCCAATAGGCCTTGTCCTTGGTCCAGAGCGTGATTGCCTTTTCGGTCAGCGCCTGTCGCCAACGAATTTCAAGGATCTTGCGCAGATACTCGGCCAGCAGGTGTCTGGCCGAATTCAAGCCGACGATCACGGCAAAAACCCCGATCTGCGTCAGGATTGCCGGACCATCGATCTTCTCGATCGCTGAATAGAAGGCGCCCGTCCATTCGATGAGGCGCACACTCGCGTAGACGCTGCCAAGCGTCAATGCGACGACGATGCCCAGCAAAGCCAGATCCGCTTTTCCGCCGGGATGGCGGACGCAAATGGCGATCAGGCGCAGGAATTGTCCGGCAAGCTTCAGCATGTCTAGATCCATCGAATTGAGGGCGTGGACGCGCAGCGCGCGTCCACGTTTGGTCATGCCTAGAAGCGAACCGTGGCACCGAGCTTGAAGGTGCGGCCCGGGGCCGTCTGCAATTCGAGCGGGTTGACGTTCGCCGTGGCAACGGATGGAGGAACGCGGTCGAACGACCCCATGGTGTTGGGGAAATAGCGGCGATCGAAGATGTTCTGAATGCCGGCAGTCACTTCGAGGTTCTCGCGCGGCTGCCACTTGGTATAGGCGTCGAACACCGCATAACCGGTCGGCAGGAAATCGGCGGGATCGCTTGCTTCCGAGCGACCCGCGGCAAACGTGCCGAAGAGTTCGAACTGGAGCCCGTAGTCGGGAAGTTCGTGCCTCAGGCCGAGAACCGCAGTGAGCGGGGTTGCGCCATCGAAGGCGGTTGTCGCCGCGCCGGACGAAACCCGCTGCCTACCCTTGGTCCACGTGACGTTGGCCGACGCGAACGTGTTGTCGAGAACCTCGTATTCACCACCGAACTCGATGCCCCAAAGTTTGACGTCCTCGGCGTTGTTTGAAGTAAAGCCAATGACGGGTACGCCGCCCGGTGCAACGATGTTGACCGGCTGCAGGCTGCGGATGAAGTTCGAGTAGTCGGCATAAAACGTCGCGACGGTGAAGTAGCCGCGGTCGAGCTCGCCACGGAAGCCGATTTCGTAGCTGTCGACCGACTCCGGCTTGAGGCTGGGGTTGGGCACGAGATAGGATCCGCTGAAAGGATCACTGCTCGACTGGAACAGTTGCGCCGAGGTCGGCATCTTGAAGCCTTCGCCATAGGAGGCGTAAGCCGAGTAGGTGTCGTCGAACTTGTAGATCGCCCCCACGCGTTTCAGGAGCTCCGTTTTGTCCTGCTTCTGTGGGGGGAAGCCCGGCAGTCCGGGATACGAGGCGTCACCCGTCGGGTCGATCGAATAGTGCGCCAGGCGCACGCCCGGATTGACGGTCAACTGGCCGTCGAGAAACTCGATGCTGTCCTGCAGATAGAAGTCAGCGCGCTCGGTCGTCACCCGCGGGAAGCTGAAGCCCTGGTTGATCTGCGTCGTCGTTGTTCCGGTCAGCGAATTGTAAGTCCGGTTGATCCCGGCATAGTCGCCCTTGGTCCGATCGCCGTCGAAACCGTAGGTCAACGTGTGACGGGTCGAGCCCAGGTCGAAAGACGACTGCAGCTGAATGTCGGCCTCGAAGAATTCCTCGCTGTAGTCGCGGTACTGATCGTGCAACTGGTAGCGGTTGGAGTAGACGCGACGCTGGCGGCTATCGGTCACGCGCTTCTGCGGCGACCAGGAGAGGTTCCAGTTCACGCTGTCGAGCCATGCGGCGCCGACCTGCCAATCATGTTCGAGCGCGATGCGCTTGCGGCTCATTTCGAGATCGCGCGCATAGTGGTCGTTGAGATAGGACGTTGTGGTCGGAACACCCGTGGTCGAGGCACCCATTTCGTAGAGTTGCAGGATATCGGTGTCGCGGCCGAACAGTTCGCCGGTCAGCTTGAAGGTGTGTTCCGCGTCCGGCGTCCAGACAACCTTGGCAAGCGCATTGTTGACGTCGGTGTCTGCCGGGAAAAGCTGGTCGCATCCAATCGTGCGCCGTGAGCAACCCCAGATGCCGCCATCGGCGCGCGCCTTGCTGAATTCGGCTTCCTGCGCGGAGACCTGGCCGTAGCTGCCAAGCACCTGAACGTCTCCAAAATCGTAGGCGCCCGTCACCTGCTTGCGCCAGCTCTTGTCAAGGCTGTCGAAGCTCGTGCTCACCTCGAGCGCCCAGGGTTTCGTCGGATCGGTCAGCAGATCCGACGGATCGAGCGTGCGGAACATCACGGCGCCGCCCAAAGCGTCGGCGCCCCAGAGTACCGAGTTTGGCCCGCGAACGATTTCAACGGCCTTGAAGTTGCTCATGTCAAAGAAGTCACGGCTGCCGTCGGTGATCCCCTCCTGAACCCGCGACCCATCGACCGTCAATTGGACGCGGTTGCCGCTCATGCCGCGAATAGAGAAGCCGTTGAGCTGCCCCCAGGGGTTGGTGATCGAGGTCCGCCGGTCGACGCTGACGCCCGGCTCATAACGGACGAGGTCCTGGATATCGCGCACATTGTGATCCACGATATCTTCCCGGGTGATGACCGAGATCGATTGCGGGACGTCGAGCACCTTCTTCGGCTGTCGGGTCGAGGTAACAACAATCCGTTCAAGCGCGGTTGGCTCGACCGTCTCTGCCGTCACGCGCTTCGTCTTTTCCTGTGCGTCCTGCGCGCCCGCAATGGTCGTCAGCAGCAGAACAATAGCCGTCGAGCAGGCGAACCGTTGCCCCAAGCCTCGTCCGGTTACCGCTTCCCTCAAGGTTTTCGTCATACCCAGCCCCCGGGATCAAAACAAAATCAACGGGCGCCTTGTAATTAAACTTGAGTCAAAGAATCAAGTTCAAACATGATAAAATCACTCAAATTTTAGGGGCTTGCGAAAACCAGAGGGCCGGCAGCGCAAAATTGCCCGCCGAGCGACGTAAAAACAAAGACCTGGTGAGGGAATTGTACGACAAGCGACGCCAGTTGCGGCCAGAAGACGACATTAAGTCTAGCCGCCCGCCAGGAAAGGACAAGCGCCGAATCAGCAACCCAGGAATGAAATATCCGCTGTTTGCACCCGCCCTTAACCGCGCTAAAGCAAGGAAAGACATCCATGGAGGGGGACCCATGACGCATACAACCGTAAGCCCGATCACGCCGCGGGGCATCGCGATCGACGCCGGCTTGGGCACCGCCTATGACGCGGTGATGGTCGCACGGAACCTGTTGCGAACGGCCCGGGTCGCAGCCCTTGCAACACTCGATCCCGAAAGCGGGTATCCTTACGCGACCTTCACCAATCTCGCGATGGAACCCGATGGAACCCCCTTCTTCTTCACGGCCGGGCTGGCGCTTCATGCGCGCAATATCCTTGAAGACCAGCGGGTGTCGTTGACGCTGTCCGCCTTAAAGGGGGATCTCCTCGCCCATCCCCGTCTCACCCTGGTCGGCCGCGCGGAGCCGATCGGACGCGCCGAACAAGAGCACGCCAATCGTCGCTACCTGGCCCGGTTTCCCAAGTCGAAGATCTACCTTGGTCTCGGCGATGCCATGCCGTGCCGAATGATCGTCGAAGCGCTCAACCTGAGCGGAGGCCCTGCCCGCAATGCAGCGCAGGTATCGGTCGACGACCTCCTGACCGACCTTGGCGGTGCGCGAGAGTTGATCGCCGCCGAGTTCGACGAAATCGAAAAGATCAATGCACGACCGGACCTGGTTGCCCGTCTGGCGCAAGCAGCCGGGGCGAAACAGGAGAGGTGGCGCGTCACCGGCGTCGATCCGCAGGGCATGGACCTTACCTCTCCCGGCTCCGCCGCGAGACTGTGGTTTTCCGAACGTGTCGACACGCCGCGGGCCCTTGCTGACACATTGGCTCGGCTCTTCCATCCGCTTTGATGTCAAGTCTGGCGAAGACCTCCGCCGCCACCGTGCGATCAAAGCGACTACCCGCTGCGAGCCATGGTCCGGTGCGAGGCTTGCGCCGCCACCACGAACTTCGCGCATGCGGGTAGCGGCAAGCTGCGCCGTATCGCAAGGTCACCAGCCGTCCATGGGCAAGGTATCGGAAACCCGATACCGCTTGCCAGGCAGAACCGGCGTCGCCCCCCGGGAGCGCGCCCTCGCCACCTTCAGGAAGTGAGACGTGGCGCTGGCTTCGGAACTGTTGGTCACCGACATCACCAAGGCATGCGCATCCCTTTTGGGCAACGTGCCAAAAGTCCGAGATCGCAAGACCGGCTGGCCGCCTTCAAAGGAATTCGATCGCACGATCCCACCGCACCGATGGAATCGCGGAGTTTGAAGGACGCATCAGGCCAGCGCCGGCAGCAACTGGTCGATGCTCTTCTTGGCGTCGCCGTAGAACATGCGGGTGTTGTCCTTGAAGAACAGCGGGTTTTCGATGCCGGAATAGCCGGTGCCCTGTCCGCGCTTGGAGACGAACACCTGTTTTGCCTTCCACACTTCCAGCACCGGCATGCCTGATATCGGCGAGTTCGGATCTTCCTGGGCCGCCGGATTGACGATGTCGTTGGAGCCGATGACGATGACGACGTCGGTCTCGTGGAAGTCCTCGTTGATCTCGTCCATCTCGAGCACGATGTCGTAGGGTACCTTCGCCTCGGCCAAGAGCACGTTCATGTGGCCCGGCAGCCGGCCGGCAACCGGATGAATGGCGAAGCGCACGTTCTTGCCGGCCGCCCGCAGCTTGCGGGTGAGCTCGGAGACCGACTGCTGCGCCTGTGCCACCGCCATGCCGTAGCCCGGCACGATGATCACCGAGTCCGCGTCGTTGAGGGCTGCAGCCACCCCATCGGCATCGATGGCGATCTGCTCGCCGGTGATTTCCATCTGCGGCCCGGTGGTCGCGCCGAAGCCGCCGAGAATGACCGAGATGAAGGAGCGGTTCATCGCCTTGCACATGATGTAGGAGAGGATCGCGCCCGAAGAGCCGACGAGCGCGCCGGTGACGATCAACAGGTCATTGCCGAGCGTGAAGCCGATGGCGGCAGCCGCCCAGCCGGAGTAGCTGTTCAGCATCGACACGACCACCGGCATGTCGGCGCCGCCGATGCCCATGATCAGGTGATAACCGATGAAGAAGGCGGCGAGCGTCATGACAAGCAGCGTCCAGGTGCCGGTACCGTTGACGTAGAGCACCAGCAGCACGAGCGATAGAAGGGCCGCACCGGCGTTGAGCAGATGGCCGCCCGGCAGCTTCTTCGCCTTGCCGTCGACCTTGCCGGCGAGCTTGCCGAAGGCGATGACCGAGCCGGTGAAGGTAACCGCGCCGATGAAGACGCCGAGGAACACCTCGACCTTCATGATCGACAGTTCCACCGGTTCCTTGTGCGCGAGGATCGCGGCAAAGCCGGTCAATGTCGCGCGCGCCGCGGCGTCGAGGCCGGCAACGTCAGCCGCTTCGATATGGGCGTTGAAGCCGATGAACACGGCGGCGAGACCAACGAAGGAATGGAGTGCGGCAACGAGCTGCGGCATCTCGGTCATCTGGACGCGGGAAGCGACGAAATGGCCGAGCACGGCGCCGCCCGCAATCATCAGGACGATGATGAACCAGTTGCCGACATCGGGTCCGAAGACCGTGGCGACAATGGCGAGCGCCATGCCCGTCATGCCGTACCAGACGGCACGCTTGGCGCTTTCCTGGCCCGAAAGTCCGCCGAGCGAGAGGATGAAGAGAACGGCTGCCGCAATATAGGCAGCCGATACGATACCGATCATCATGATGATTACCCCTGCCCGATCAGGATTTCTGGAACATGGCGAGCATGCGCCGTGTGACGAGGAAGCCGCCGACGATGTTGATCGTGGCGATCAGCACCGAGAGCGCTGCAAGCAGCACCACCAGCCAGTTGCCGGACCCGATCTGCAAGAGAGCGCCGAGGATGACGATGCCCGAGACCGCATTGGTGACGGCCATCAGCGGGGTGTGCAGCGAATGCGAGACATTCCAGATGACCTGGAAACCGACGAAGCATGCGAGCACGAAGACGACAAAGTGGCCCATGAAGGCCGGCGGCGCGAAGGCGCCGACGAGGAGCAGCAGCGCCGTGCCGACGGCAAGCAGCGTGAGCTGGTTCTTCGTCTGGGCCTTGAAGGCCGCAGCCTCGGTGGCGCGTTTTTCCTCCGGCGTCGGCTCCTTCACCTTTTCCTTGGGTTTCTGCGCCGCGATCGCCGCAATCTTCGGCGGCGGCGGCGGATAGGTGATCGCACCCTCGAAGGTGACGGTCGCGCCGCGGATAACGTCGTCCTCCATGTTGTGAACGAGCTTGCCATCCTTGCCCGGCGTCAGGTCGGTCAGCATATGGCGGATGTTGGTGGCATAGAGCGTGGACGCCTGGGCTGCCATGCGGCTCGGGAAGTCGGTATAGCCGATGACGACGACGCCGTTTTCAGAGACGATGCGCTCGTCGGCGACGGTGAGGTCGCAGTTGCCGCCGCGCTCGGCCGCAAGGTCGACCACCACCGATCCGGGCTTCATCGCCGCCACCATGTCGGCAAGCCAGAGCTTTGGCGCATCGCGACCGGGGATCAGAGCCGTGGTGATGACGATGTCGATCTGAGGCGCGAGCTCCCGGAACTTGGCGAGCTGCTTCTCGCGGAACTCCGGCGAAGAGGGTGCCGCATAGCCGCCGGTTGCAGCACCATCCTGCTGACCGCCCCCCTCACCATCGGCAAAATCGAGATAGACGAATTCCGCCCCCATGCTTTCGATCTGCTCGGCGACCTCGGGGCGCACGTCGAAGGCATAGGTCTGGGCGCCAAGCGAAGTGGCGACACCGATCGCCGCAAGTCCGGCGACGCCGGCGCCGATCACCAGCACCTTGGCCGGCGGCACCTTGCCGGCCGCCGTCACCTGGCCAGTGAAGAACCGGCCGAAGTTGTTGCCGGCCTCGATCACCGCGCGGTAGCCGGCGATGTTGGCCATCGACGACAGCGCGTCCATCTTCTGGGCGCGCGAGATGCGCGGCACCATGTCCATGGCGATGACGTTGGCGCCCTTTGCCTTGGCAAGCTCCAGCAACTCCACATTCTGGCCGGGATAGAAGAACGAGATCAGTGTCTTGTCCGCAGACAAAAGCGCGATCTCGCCCGGCTCAGGCGGCCGCACCTTCACGATCACGTCTGAAGAAGCCCAAAGGGCCTCCGCCGACGGCGCCACCTCGACCCCTGCGGCTCGATAGGCGTCATCGGAAAAACCGGCCGCAACGCCGGCGCCTGTCTCGATGATGCTGTCATAACCAAGTTTGGCAAGCTGCACCGCGCTATCCGGTGTCAGTGCCACGCGCGCCTCACTTGCGGTTACCTCCCGCGGCGCACCAATTTTAATCGCCATGCTCGTCTGTCCTCTCCCGCCGACTACGCAGCGCCTATGTCCCTCAACATATGCGGCAGCAGAACATGCAGACCTTGAGCGTACTGTCCAGTACGGCTTGCCGAGAATCCGTCCATTTCTGTCGCTTTTTAGTTTCCCCTAAACGATTTTATTCGAGGGCCAACGCCGGGATGTCCGCGGCAGGCCCTGAGAACGGCGCGGCACGGCAACGATTCTTCGCCCCATGCCGCGTCGCGACATCGACATATCGGAGCTGTTTGCTGTTCCCCCGGAATCAGCGCTACCGCCGGATCCGCTGAAGGCTGGCAGGAAGCCGAAGTAGTCTACCAGCCAGACGGAAACGAGTTCCGGTCGATCCCTAGGCGATCCTCACGGCGCATCGAGAGCAGACACCTCGCGTAGCCACTCAATGAACAGCCGCCCGCTTTCTTTCTTGGGCCTCTTCGTCGGTACCACGACAAAATATGCGGCCCTGGTGCGGATGGATGCTTCGGTCAGGCGGACCAAGCGGGTTTGCTGAACAAGATCGGAGACCAGGCGGCTCCAACCGAGCGCGATCCCTTGACCGTTCATCGCGGCATAGATGGCCTCGGTATAGAAGCTGCATCGCAGGCCACGGGATTTTTTCGGCGCCGTCACGGAAAACGCTGCAAGCCATTCGTCCCATCCTGTCCATGTCGGGTCTTCAATATCACTCGATATCAGCGGATGACCGACGAGATCTTGCGGCGTGCCGATTGGTCCGGCCGTGAGCAAGTAGTCTGAGCTGCAAATCGGAAACACTTCATCCTCGAACAACAGCTCCGCCTGACCGTCCGACCAGGTGCCGGTTCCGTAGCGGATCGCCAGGTCCACATCGCTGGCCTCCAAACTCGTCCGGGCATCCTGCGTGATGATGCGAAGCTTAATATCAGGATAGGCGCGCGAGAAAGCAGCGATCCTTGGCAACAGCCAGAAGTGCGAGAAGGAGATGGTCGCCGAGATCGCCAATTCGTCGTCCGGCCCCTCGGACCGGAGGTCGGCCACGGTGTCGGCAATCAGATTGAATGCGTCACCCGCCGCTGCGGAAAGCAGTCTGCCCTTCTCCGTCAGCTCGATCTTGCGGTGGAGGCGTCGAAACAAGGGGAAACCAAAGTCCTCTTCCAACACATGGATCTGCCGGCTAATGGCCGCCTGGGTCACGCCGAGTTCAGTCGCTGCGCGGGTAAAACTGGACAAGCGCGCAGCCGCCTCAAATGCCGTCAAGGCGGTGAGCGGCGGCAATTTCTTCCTCAGGTTCACCATCTTGATTCCATTACATTTGGTAATGCCACGCGTGCATATTTGTGCCGTTGAGCGACTAAAAAAACTGGGAGATCCTGCCTTTCAGCCCGTCGCCCATTCGACCGGAACATAAGGTGGAATTATGCTTCAGACATTTGCTTCTCCCATATCGGCCCTGCTCGACGCAAGAGCCGAAGGACATTCGCTTCCGGCCGGCCTTTACACGCGGCAGGACGTATTCGAGGCCGATCTCGAGGTGTTCTTCCGGCGCCACTGGATCTCTATCGGCCTTGAATGCGATGTGCCGGAGGCCGGCGATGCAACGGTTGTCGATATCGGCAAGACGAGCCTCATTCTTCTGCGCGACGACGACGGCGAGGTCCGCGTCATGCACAATGTCTGTCGGCATCGGGGCGCGCGTCTGCTCGATCCCGGAAAGACGATCGTCTCGAAGCTCGTCTGTCCCTATCACACCTGGACTTACGAACTGACGGGCGAACTGAGCTATGCCCCCCACATGGGCAAGGGCTTCGACAAGGAATGCCGCAGCCTCAAGCCCGTGACGTTTAAGTCCGTCGGCGGCCTGATCTATGTCTGCCTATCAGACAATCCGCCTGAGGACGTCGACCGCCTCGTCGAAGTGATGGCGGACCGCCTTGCGCCCTACGACATCAGAAATGCCAAGGTCGCTTACGAAACCGATGTGATCGAGAAGGGGAACTGGAAACTCACCATCGAGAACAATCGTGAATGCTACCATTGTTCCGCCAATCATCCCGAACTCTGCGTCTCCTTCGTCGATCTCGATTTCGGCTTCGACCCGGAAGCACTGAGCCCGGAAGACCGCGCCCAGGCCGAAGAACATTTTGCGCTTTATGAGGAACGCACCAGGCGATGGGAGGCTGACGGCTATCCGTCCGCGGCGGTCGAGCAGTTGGTCGACTGCACAACGAATTTCCGCACACAGCGTCTGATCATTTCCGGCGCCGGTGAAAGCCAGACCCCCGATGCCACGGCCGCCTCAGCAAAATTGCTTGGCACCATGTCACGCAAGGATCTCGGTGACATGCACCTCTGGGGTCACAACAGCTGGAACCACTTCATGGGCGATCATGCGGTCGTCTCGATCGTCATACCGCTCTCCGCGGACAAGACCCTCGTGCGGACAAAATGGCTCGTGCACAAGGACGCTGTAGAAGGCGTCGACTATGACCTCGAGAAGCTGACCAATGTCTGGATCGCCACGACCGATCAGGACGCAGAACTCGTCGCCCGTTCGCACGCCGGCGTCGAGGATCCGGCCTACGTCCCTGGCCCCTATTCACCCTTCTCCGAAACCAACCTCGACAAGTTTGCGTCGTGGTACATCGACCGGATGCGCGCCCATGGATACTAGGACCACTTTTTCTCCGGCAGAACGCCTTGAGCTTGTGGATCTGTGGAACCGCGACACGGACGAAGATCTGGTCTGCGTCGACGTCCACCAGGACACGCATGATGTAAAGACCTTCACCTTTGCATCCACGCAGGGCAAGCGGTTTGCCTTCGAGGCCGGTCAATACTTCCTGTTCGACCTCGATGTCGACGGGGAACCGGAAAGCCGCTGCTACAGCATCTCGTCGTCGCCGAAGCGCAGCAATGCGTTCTCGGTTACGGTCAAACGCGTGACCGGCGGGAAGATCTCGAACTGGTTTCACGACAACCTGACCGTCAACGCCAAAGTCAAGGCGAACGGTCCCCTCGGCCAATTCACCCGTCCGAACGCGAGGAAGTATCTGTTTCTGTCCGCCGGATCAGGAATTACACCGGTCATGGCGATGGTTCGCGAGCTCGCCGACACCTGCGAGCCTGTCGACGTCGTCTTCATGCACGCCGCGCGAACGCCGAAGGACCTGATCTTCCGCGATGAACTCTCTACGCTCGCCAACAGGGTAAAGGGCCTGCGGCTGCAGTTTCTGCCGGAAGCGGTTTCCGGCGAAGCCAATTGGCATGGCCTGACGGGGCGCATATCGACAGCTTATGTTCATCTCGCCATTCCCGATATCGCCGAACGCGTCGTGATGTGTTGTGGACCCGCGCCGTTCATGGCGGCAGCGCGCGCAATTGCCTCCGAACTGGGCGTGCCCCCATCCAACTACGTCGAGGAGAGCTTCGATGCGGCCGTGATCGACGACGCGGATGTTCCTGTCGTCGATCAGCCGGCAACGCGAACCTTCCAGGTCGAGTTTTCCAAACAGGCGCGCAAGATCGAGGTGGCGGGAGAGCAGACCGTACTTTCCTGCGCAAAGAAGGCCGGTGTGAAGCTGCCGTCATCCTGTTCAAACGGTGTCTGCGGCACCTGCAAGTCGAAGCTCGTTTCCGGTTCGGTCGAGATGAACCACAATGGCGGCATCAGGCAACGCGAGATCGACGCCGGACTTTTCCTGCCCTGCTGTTCGAAACCGCTCAGCGATCTCGTCATCGGTCGCTAGAACCGGTTGAGAGATCCTGGCCCAGCCGCGGCTGGGCCAGGATATGTCATGCGGGAAGAGCGCCGCTTTTTTTCGCCGTCCATGTGGCGATCAGGTCCATCAGGACCGGGTTGAGGCAATCATAGGGTTCAAGTTCCAGCTCGCGCAGCCGGCCGCGCACGCCATCCATTTTTGCCGGATCGTAGCCGCTCTCGATGATCGAAGAGACGAAGGCGGCAAAGCCCGGCTTTGCCCAGCCGCTTTCCTGGAACCGTTCGGGATGCAGGAAGGAAAGCCCCTTGAACGCATGATCGCGTTCGACCGGGCCGTACATGTGCACGCCACACGCCTTGCAGGCACGGCGCTGGATCAGCGCGTTGGGATCCACGACAGCAAGCTTGTCGCCGTTCTCGAGCACCTCGACATTGGTGGTCGGTGCGACGGCAACGACGGAGAACACGGCCCCCTCGGGCTTCCAGCATTTGGTGCAGCCGCAGGCGTGGTTGTGCGCAATATCGCCGTTGATGCGGACCTTAACGGGCTTGCTCGCGCAGTTGCAGACGAGCGTGCCGCCCGAAAACGCGGCATTCGTGGCCTTGAACCCACTGTCGAGAGAGGGATGGATGGCAATGCTTGGCATGGGCTTCTCCTCCTTTTTTGGCCGGCGCACGATGCCCGGCGCCCGTTGGCGCCGCCTGCAGGAGCGCGGCGGCGCGAAAAAGTGCTTCTGCAAACTGGAAACAGTCCTCAACCTGCGCTCAGTATACCACCACGCTGCGGATGCTTTCGCCCGAATGCATCAGCTCGAAGCCCTTGTTGATGTCTTCGAGCGGCATGGTGTGGGTGATCATCGGGTCGATCTCGATCTTGCCCTCCATGTACCAGTCGACGATCTTCGGCACGTCGGTGCGCCCGCG
>NZ_DASYGZ010000172.1:0-3293 GCF_035999135.1 Ensifer sp. | reverse complement strand
CTGCTTCAGCCGCGATTTCGGCGAAGATCAGCGGAAAGGTCGTTTCATGCAGCAGACCGAGATATTTCTGGGTGATCTGCGGGTCTTCCAGCGCCGACGCGATGAAGATCCGGATCCAGCGCTCGTCGAGGATCGCGGCCGTGTAGGCCCTGAGGTAACGGACGAGGCGTTCGCGGATCGATAGCGAACGATCGGCGAGCAGTTCGTTCCAGCCCGGATCCCAACGCTTCAGATAGACTTCGTCATAGATCTTCTGGAGCAGGTCGTCGCGGTTCTTGAAATACCTGTAGAGCAGCGGCTGCGAAACGCCGAGCGCATCAGCCAATTCCCGCGTCGTGAACCGTAGTCCTCGCTGGGCAACGAAATCGATCGCAAATTCGAGGATCTGCTGCTCGCGATCGGCCGCGTCGAGATATTTTCGTGCTGCTTTTGCCATAGCCTATCGTTCTGACACACGGATGGTGTCAGTCCTCACGCTTTGAAAATCAGACTTGGCTCCGACCCGAACGACGGCCGGGAACCTCCCATGCTCTCTCCCTGAGCTGACATAAGAGGTAGCACCATCACCAAAACTGATCAAGTGATAATTTATCAAATGATCACTTCTCGTCAGATCGCATGCGCCAGGAAATCCAGGAACCTGCGAATTCTCTGCGGCACATGCGTCTGAGCCGAATAGATCGCCGATATCGGTTCGGTCTCGCCTGCATCCCAGGGCACAAGCAGCCGGACGAGGCGTCCTTCGGCAAGATCGCGACTGATGTGAAATGCGGAAAGCCGGGCGACGCCCGCCCCCTGCAGCGCGAAGTGGCGCATGGATTCGCCGTTGTTGACGACAAGCCTGCCGGCGACGTCGACATGAACCGACGCACCGTCCACGGGATCCTTGAACTGCCAGGTGTTGAGATGCGGACGGCCGCCAAAGGTAAGGCAGGCGTGCTTGCGCAGTTCTTCCGGACGAACCGGTTCGCCATGTTGAGCCAGGTAGTCCGGCGAGGCGACGACATGCCTCGGCGAATCGAGCAAGCGACGGGACCGCAGCGAGGAGTCACGCAGAAGCCCCGCGCGAATGGCGATATCCGTCTTCTCCGCGATCAGGTCGACGGACTCGTCGCTGAATTCGAGATCGATGCGCATGCCAGGATTTTCGTCGAGGAACCGCACGACGAGCGGCGAGAGCACGTGCGTGCCGAACGGCAGGTTGGCGCTGACTTTCAAAAGTCCGCCGACGGCCTCCGCTTTGCGTGCGATTTTTGCCTCCGCTTCGGCAATTTCCTGCACGATGGACCGTGACGTCTTGTAGAAATCGTTGCCTTCCGTCGTCAGCCGGAAACTGCGGGTCGAACGCACGACGAGTTGCACGCCGAGACGGCTTTCAAGCCGCGTGACCAGCTTGCTGACGGCCGATGGCGACATCGAGAAGATTCGGGCGGCGGCCGAAAAGCTGCCGGCTTCGACGATTGTCACGAAGACTTCCATCTCGAGCGCCCGGTTCTGCATTGCCATCACCTTCGTGAACTTTATTCACTTCAGTTATTCCTCAAGTCGCTCTACCTGACCAGAGGGCAAACCGTCATCCTCTCGCCCACACGTCACAAAGGGAGGAATCCATGTATCAAAAACGCGCATTGATCGTCGGTGCGACCGGTATCGTCGGGCTGAACGTCGCCGAGCATCTGAGAGACCTCGGCGGATGGGAAATCCACGGCGCCTCGCGCCGGCCGCCGCTTGGATCATCTTACATCAAGCCGCACGCTGTCGACCTTTTGAAGCGGGACGGGGCGATTGCCGCGCTTTCCCACCTGGCGCCGACCCACATCTTCTACTGCTCCTGGACGCTCGGATCGAACGAGGACGAGAACATTCGCCTCAACGGCAACATGCTGAAGAATGTGCTCGATGCCTTCAAGGACAAGGGCTGCGTAGAGCATGTCGGCGTCGTCACCGGTACGAAGCACTATCTCGGCCCCTTCGAGGACTACGGCAAGGTCCAGCCGGTCACGCCCTTCCGCGAAACGGCACCGCGCCTGCCGAAGAAGAACTTCTACTACGAGCTCGAAGACATCGTCATGGCCTATGCCGCCGAGTACGATTTCGGCTGGTCGGTCCACCGCTCCCATACGATCATCGGTTATGCTGTCGGCAACCTGATGAACATCGGCGCGACGCTGGCGACGCACGCCTCGATCTGCAAGGCGACTGGCCGCCCCTTCCGTTTCCCCGGAAGCCCGACCGCCTATCGTGGTCTCAACGACATCACCGACGCGCGCATCCTCGCCAAGCAGATCGTCTGGGCCGGCACCGAACCGAACGCCCGCAACGAAGCCTTCAACGCGGTCAATGGCGATGTCTTCCGCTGGGAGCAGCTCTGGAAGACGATCGCCGACTACTTCGACGTGCCCGTGGCAGAGTATCCCGGCGAGTACAATTCGCTTGCCGAGCAGTTGAAGGATCTCGGCGATGACTGGGATCGGCTCGTCGGCCAGCACGGCCTGCAGCCGAACAAGCTCGATCGCCTCGCCTCTGCCTGGCACACCGATCTCGACCTCGGGCGCCCCATGGAATGCGTGCACTCGATGGCGAAGGCGAGAGCACTCGGCTTCGCGGAAACGCAGGATACCGAACGCTCCTTCATCGACGTGTTCGATCGCCTGCGGGCTGAGCGCATCATTCCCTGATCGACAAGCCAGGTCGACGGAAACCACGGCGCGCCACCGGCGCGCCGTTTTGCGTTCCCGGGGCTAACACAGCCAAGACGCACCGTCGGATAGAGAAAAACCGCGCTCCTTTCGGGAGCGCGGTTTCGAACATCCAACGAATTTTCGCCGATCAGGCGATGAGCGGTCTCGACCCAAGTCGACGCGCGAGACGATCGAGCGTCTTGATGCTTGCGTTGACCTGCTCGCAGCGAACCTCCGCCACGCCGTCCACTTCCATGAGATAGGTGCGGATCGGCCCGACATAGGTCATCGCCATGTTGGGGCAGGCCTTGCAGGCGCCGACGAGCTTGATGCTGACGACGCCCTCCGGACTGATGTCGGCGATCTCGATATCGCCGCCATGGCCAAGGATCAGGGGGCGGATGCGCGCAAATGCAGCTTCGAGCGCATCCGGCGAAATGGCGGACCGGGCGGTCATCAGACCAGCCCCAGTTCGATCTTCTTGGCTTCGATATCGATGCCCATGCCGCGGGCAAAGGCCTTGCCGAGGATGTTCTCCTTCATCTCACGGGTGATTTCCGGATAGCCGTAGCGCTCCTGCAGTTCTTCGGGCATTTCGAGATTGGCAAGCGT
>NZ_DASYGZ010000171.1:0-76888 GCF_035999135.1 Ensifer sp. | reverse complement strand
GCCTCGTCTATCTCGCCATCCTCAAGCCCTATCTGGAGAAGCACAAATGAGCGTGCGCACTCTCAAGGGAAAAGGGCGCTGGCTGGCGCTCGGCGGCTGCCTCATCTGGCTCGCCATCACCTTCTTTCCGCTCTACTGGGTACTGATCACGTCGTTCAAGACGCCGATCGCAGTCGTCGGCGGACCGACCTATCTGCCGTTCGTCGATTTCGAGCCGAGCCTGACGGCCTGGAGCGAGCTTCTGTCGGGCCAGCGCGGCCAGTTCTTCAATACGTTCTGGGCGTCGACGATCATCGGTCTCTCGGCATCGGTCGCTGCGACCTTCATCGGTGCGATGGCGGCTTATGCGCTGGTGCGGTTCACCTTCCGCTTCCGCCTGCTGTCGGCATTGATCTTCGTGGTGATCGCCTTTGGCGGCTTCCTTCTCGGCCGTCATGTGCTGGGTTATGGCCAGGGCATCTCGCTGGTCTATTCCTTCGTTGCAGCGCTTGCACTCGCGGTCATTTCCAGCCGTTTCCGGCTGCCCGGTCCCGAACTCGGCAACAACGACATCGTCTTCTGGTTCGTCAGCCAGCGCATGTTCCCGCCGATCGTCGCTGCCTTCGCGCTCTACCTGATGTACACGGAGATGGGCAAACTCGGCTTCAAGCTGGTCGACAGCTACATCGGCCTGACCTTCGCCTACATTGCCTTCTCGCTTCCGATCGTCATCTGGCTGATGCGCGACTTCTTCGAGGCGCTGCCGGTCGAGGTCGAGGAAGCGGCCATGGTCGACAACGTGCCGTCCTGGCGGATCTTCTTCGGCATCGTCCTGCCGATGTCAAAACCGGGGCTGATCGCCACCTTCATGATCACGCTTGCCTTCGTGTGGAACGAGTTCCTGTTCGCGCTGTTTCTCACCAATTCCAAGTGGCAGACGCTGCCCATTCTCGTTGCCGGCCAGAACAGCCAGCGCGGCGATGAATGGTGGGCGATTTCCGCTGCCGCTCTCGTTGCCATCATCCCGATGATGGTCATGGCCGGGCTCTTGAGCCGGCTCATGCGCTCCGGCCTGCTTCTCGGAGCAATCAAGTAATCAACCGCTTTGGCATGATTTCATTCAACAGGAGGATAGAATGAGGAAATTGCTACTGGCTTCTGCATCGCTTGCCGCTCTCGCGTCGGGGAGTGCCGGAACGGCGCTCGCCTGCGATCCCGATTACACCGGCGTCGAACTGACGGCGACCACCCAGACCGGCCCTTACATCGCTTCGGCGCTGCAGCTTGCGGCCAAGGGCTGGGAGGAAAAGACCTGCGGCAAGGTCAAGGTCGTCGAGTTCCCGTGGTCGGAACTCTATCCGAAGATCGTGACCTCGCTGACATCAGGTGAAGACGCGTTCGACGTCATTGCCTTTGCGCCTGCCTGGGCGCCCGACTTTACCGACTTCCTGTCGGAAATGCCGGCGGACATGCAGAAGGGCGCCGACTGGGACGACATTGCGCCCGTCTATCGCGAACAGCTGATGGTCTGGAATGGCAAGGTGCTGTCGCAGACGATGGACGGCGACGCCCATACCTACAGCTACCGCATCGATCTCTTCGAAAACGCCGACAACCAGAAGGCCTTCAAGGCGAAGTACGGCTACGATCTGGCGCCGCCGAAGACCTGGAAACAGTATCTCGACATCGCCGAATACTTCAACCAGCCCGCAAACAACCTCTGGGGCACGGCTGAAGCCTTCCGTCGCGGCGGCCAGCAGTTCTGGTTCCTGTTCAGCCATGTTGCCGGCTATACCAGCCATCCGGACAATCCGGGCGCCATGTTCTTCAATCCGGAGACGATGGACGCCCAGGTCAACAATCCCGGCTGGGTCCGCGGCCTCGAGGAGTATATCCGCGCCTCCAAGCTCGCGCCGCCGAATGCGCTGAACTTCTCCTTCGGCGAAGTGAACGCCGCCTTTGCCGGTGGTCAGGTGGCGGAATCGATCGGCTGGGGCGACACCGGCGTCATCGGCGCCGACCCGAAGCAGTCGAAGGTGGCCGGCAATGTCGGCTCGGCGTCGCTGCCGGGGTCGGACGAAATCTGGAACTACAAGACCAAGAAGTGGGACAAGTTCGACCACGTCGTCCAGACCTCGTTCATGGCCTTCGGCGGTTGGCAGGCGGCGGTGCCCGCGACCTCGACCAAGCAGGAAGCGGCCTGGAACTACATCCAGTATCTGACGAGCCCGGCGGTCTCCGGCCAGGCGGCGATCACCGGCGGCACCGGCGTCAACCCCTACCGCATCTCGCATACGACCAACCTCGATCTCTGGTCGAAGATCTTCTCTGAGCGTGAGGCGAAGGAATATCTCGGCGCCCAGAAGGACGCGGTGACGGCCAAGAACATCGCGCTCGACATGCGCCTGCCCGGCTACTTCTCCTATACCGAAGTGCTGGAGATCGAGCTTTCGAAGGCGCTGGCCGGTGAAGTGACGCCGCAACAGGCGCTCGATAGCGTCGCCGAGCAGTGGAACAAGCTGACCGACGAGTTCGGACGCGACAAGCAGCTTGCCGCCTATCGCGCCTCGATGGGCCTGCCGCAGCAATAACGTGACCATGCCCGCCCCGAGCGATCGGGGCGGGCGCCACCGTCCCCGGCGAGACCGGGCACAGACAGCAGCAAGGGTTTTCGCATGTCACAGGTCCGACTGGAGCAGATCACCAAATCCTTCGGGAACGTCACGGTCATTCCGCCGCTCGATCTTCAGATTGCCGATCGCGAATTCGTCGTGCTCGTCGGGCCGTCCGGCTGCGGCAAGACGACGACGCTTCGCATGATCGCCGGTCTCGAAACCGCGACCTCGGGTTCGATCCGGATCGGCGACCGCGACGTCACGGATCTGCGGCCGGGCCTGCGCAATTGCTCGATGGTGTTTCAGAACTACGCGCTCTATCCGCATATGACCGTTGCCGAAAACATCGGCTACGGCATGAAGGTGCGCGGCACGCCGAAGGCCGAGATCGACAAGGCGGTGGCCGACGCGGCGCGCATCCTCAATCTCGGCGCCTATCTCGCGCGCAAGCCGAGCGCGCTTTCGGGCGGCCAGCGCCAGCGCGTGGCGATCGGCCGGGCGATCGTGCGCCAACCGGACGTCTTCCTGTTCGACGAGCCGCTGTCCAATCTCGATGCCAAGCTGCGCATCGAAATGCGCACGGAAATCAAATTGTTGCACCGACGTCTTCAGACGACGGCCGTCTACGTCACGCACGATCAGGTGGAAGCCATGACCATGGCAGACCGGGTCGTGGTCATGAACCAGGGGCGCATCGAACAGGCGGCCGATCCGATTACGCTCTATGAAGCGCCTGCCAATCTCTTCGTCGCCGCCTTCATCGGCGCGCCCAGCATGAATTTCATCGAAGGTCGGCTCGAGCGTGGCGATGGCGGGCTCATCTTCCGGGCGGAAGGCGACGTCGCGGTCATCGTCCCGCAGGCGCGTACCGAGAAGCTGGTCACTTTTGCTGGCAAGGATGTCGTGCTCGGTATTCGTCCGGAGCATACGATGGCAACGGACGCCGGAGCGCCGACCGTGAAGCTGACCGTGCGTGACGTGGAGCCGCTTGGGCCGCACACGCTGGCGCTCGGCAGGGTGGGACAGGGTGCCTTCACCGCGCAGGTTCACGCCGCGTCACGTATCGGCCCCGATGATCAGATCGAAGTGCCGATCGAGGCGGAAAAGATGCATTTCTTCCTGAAGGAAACCGGCAAGGCGATCGGCCGGTAGGGCAGTTCAGAGCGCCGTGCGTTCATATGAACGCACAAAGGACGCTCTGGCGCTTTGATTCTAGAGCATCTTTCTGCCTTCACTTGAAGGCAGGATGCTCTAGGAAAAGTGTGAAACGGTTTTCCGTCCGGAATTGCGTTCTTTCAAAGAGATAGACAGGTTCACTGTTTCGAAGAAGCAATGAAACTGTCTAACCGGAAGGACGGAGCCGAAGGCGGTGACGCCTTCGGCTCCGAGTATTACTTCTGCTCGGCGCGCGCGGCGGCAAGGAAGGCGAGTTTTGCCGGCAGTTCCAGATGCTTGGAAAGTGCCACGCGTTCCGGCGTGTAGTGGTGCTCGACGTCGAGGCAGTTGACCGTGCCGAGCAGTTCGCCGCCGACGACGACAGGGATGTTGGCGACCGAGCCGCATCCGAGCGACCAGATGGTTTCGTGGTCGCCGAAGACCTTGGAGATATCGACGATGGTGTTGGCGACGAAGGTCTGGTGCGCCTTGTGCACGATGTCGAACCAGCTGTCGTAGCGGATCGGCTTGGTGCCGGAGGTCGGGTATTCCTCGGGATGCGAGGTGTAGGCGCGGCGGGCGACTTCGTTGACCATGTCGACCGTCATGATGGTGAAGAGCTTGGCGCCGATCACCTGGCGGCAAAGCGTCTGCAGCGCGGTCCATACCGCATCGGCATCGGTGGTCTTGGCAATCGCCGCGTCGAATTCCGCCAGCGCGGCAGCGATCTGTTCACTGTTCATGCTATGTCCTTGGGGTTACGCGATGTTTTAGCGCGGGACGTGGGCAGAGATCCACCCGCGTTTGCTGTCCCATGCTAGTTGGCATGCGCGGCGCTGATCTGCATCAGCTCACGCGAATAGGCTTCCTTGAGGTCGCCGCGCTTGAGATCGGCGACGTCGGCCACCTCGACGATGCGGCCCTGCCGCATGACGGCGAGGCGATCGCAAAGGAACGAGACGACGGCCAGATTGTGGGTGACCATCAGGAAGGTGAGGTTCTGTTCGCGCCTCAGGCGCTTCAGAAGATTGAGGATCTCGGCCTGCACCGAGACGTCGAGCGCTGAAGTCGGCTCGTCGAGCAGAAGCACCTTCGGCTTCAGCATCAGGGCGCGGGCGATCGCAACGCGCTGGCGCTGGCCGCCCGAAAGCTGGTGCGGAAAGCGGAAGCGGAACTTGCGGTCGAGACCGACGGAGGTCATCACCTCCTCGATCCGTGCATTGCGGTCGCCGATGCCGTGGATCGTCAACGCTTCGCCAAGCGTGGAGTCGACCGTCTTGCGTGGATGCAGGGAGCCGTAGGGGTCCTGAAACACCATCTGGCACTGACGCGAGAAGGCGCGGTCGATGCCGTGGTCGCGGGGCGCGCCGAGCACGGTGATTTCGCCGGACCATTCCGGCGCAAGGCCGGCGATCGCCTTCAGCACAGTCGATTTCCCCGAGCCGCTTTCGCCGACAAGGGCAAAGCTCTCGCCGTCGGCGATGTCGAGATTGACGCCGTGGGTGATCTGCACGTCGCCATATGAGATATCGAGGTTTTTCAGAGAAAGCGCGGTCATGACTTGGCCCATGCGCTGCGGTCGAGCACCGGCAGCTCGTCCCGTGTTTCGTCGAGGCGCGGGATCGAGGCGATCAGTCCGCGCGTATAGGGGTGCTTGGCCGCCATCAGCTCACCGGCCTTGCATTCCTCGACCACCTCGCCGGTGTTCATGACGAGAATGCGGTCGCAATAGCTGGAGACGAGGTTCAGGTCGTGGCTGATGAAGATCAGCCCCATGCCCTTGCGCTTCACCAGTTCGTCGATGATGTCGAGCACCTGCGCCTGGACGGAGACGTCGAGCGCCGAGGTCGGCTCGTCGGCAATCAACAGGTCGGGCTCGGGGATCAGCATCATCGCGATCATCACCCGCTGGCCCATTCCGCCCGACACTTCGTGCGGGTAGAGCTTGGCGACGCGCTCCGGATCGGCGATGCGCACCGATTCCAACATCGCGAGCACGCGAGTATTGACCTCGCGGCGCGGCAGCTTCTGGTGCGTCAGCAGCGCCTCTGCAATCTGTTCGCCGATGGTCATGACCGGGTTCAGCGAGAACTTCGGGTCCTGCATCACCATTGAGATGCGGGCACCGCGGATGGCGCGCATCTGCCGTTCGGACTGTTTCAGAAGGTCGATGCCGTCGAAGACAAGCTTGTCGGCGGTGACGCGACCCGGCGCGCGGATGAGCTGCAGGATCGAACGGCCGGTCATCGACTTGCCTGAACCGCTCTCACCGACGATGCCGAGCCGCTCGCGGCCGAGCGTGAAGGAAATGCCGCGCACGACATCGAGATCGCCACGGGGGGTGGGGAAGGTGACGCGGAGGTTTTCGACTTCGAGAAGCTTCGTCATCAGCGCTGCTCCCCGCTCTTCGGGTCGAGAACATCGCGCAGCCCGTCGCCGAGGAAGCAGAAGCCGAGGCTGACGAGAATGATGGCAAAGCCCGGCATGGTCGCAACCCACCACTGGTCGAGAATGAACGAGCGGCCGCGCGAGATCATCGCGCCCCATTCGGGCAGCGGCGGCTGGGCGCCAAGGCCGATGAAGCCGAGACCGGCGGCCGTCAGGATGATGCCGGCCATGTCGAGCGTGACGCGCACGATCATCGAGGAGGTGCAGAGCGGCAGCACATGGCCGAGATTGACGCGCAGGCTGGAGGCGCCAAGCAGGCGCACCGCCGAGATGAACTCGGAGTTCTTGAAGGTGAGCGTTTCGGCCCGCGCCACCCGGGCGTATCCGGGCCAGGAGGTGATCGCGATGGCGATAATGGCGTTCTCGATGCCGGGGCCGAGTGCTGCGACGAAGGCGAGCGCCAGGATCAGCTTCGGCAGCGACAGGAAGATGTCGGTGATGCCCATCAGGATGCGGTCGACCCAGCCGCCGAAATAGCCGGCTGCGACCCCGATGACGAGGCCTGCAGGTGCCGCGAGCACGGCGACCAGAGTGACGATCGCCAGCGTGATGCGTGAACCGTAGACGACGCGGGACCAGATGTCGCGGCCGAGTTCGTCGGTTCCCATCCAGTGGGTGGCACTCGGCGGCAGCAGGCGTTCGCTGAGCGACTGGCGCAGCGGATCATGGGTCGCGAGCCACGGGGCAAAGAGTGCGGTCAGCACCAGTACGAGGATGATGACGCCGCCGACGACAGCGAGCGGATTGCGCATCAGCGCGCCGAAGATGCGGTAGAAGCGCCCGAGGCGCGCCTGCATCGGCGAGGCGGGGCTGTCGTCGATCAGCCAGTCGCGAAATGTGGTCATGTCCGCCTCCTCTTAGCGTGCACGCGGATCGAGCACGCGGTAGAGCACGTCCGATATCTTGTTGATGCCGATGAAGACCGCGCCGATGACGAGGGTCGAGCCGAGTACGGCCGCCATGTCGGCGTTGAGCAGGGCGACGGTCAGGTAGTTGCCGATGCCGGGCCAGGAGAAGATCGTCTCGATCATCACCGAACCCTCGAGCAAGCCGGCATAGGACAGGCCGATGACCGTGATCAGCGGCACGCGGATCGGCCGGAAGGCATGGCGCCAGATGACGAGGCGCTCCGGCACGCCCTTGACCCGGGCGGTCGTCACATACTCCTGGCTCAACTGGTCGAGCATGAACGAGCGCGTCATGCGGGCGATGTAGGCGAGCGAGAAGAAGCCGAGGCAGGAGGCGGGCAGGATCAGGTGCCAGACGGCGTTGCGGAAGATCTCCCATTCGCCGGCGATGATGCTGTCGATGAGGATCAGGCCGGTCACCGGCGAGACCATGCCGTCATAGAAGATGTCGACGCGCCCGGGGCCGCCGACCCATTTCAGCTTCGCGTAAAAGACGGCAAGGCCGACGAGGCCGAGCCAGAAGGCAGGCACAGAATAACCGAGCAGGCCGATGACGCGGATAAACTGGTCGAGCCACGAACCGCGACGGGCAGCTGCAAAAACGCCGAGCGGCACGCCGATCAGCACGCCGAGGATGATGCCCAGCGTCGCCATTTCGAGCGTCGCCGGGAACACGCGGGCAAGGTCCTCGATGACAGGCTTTCCGGTCGAAACCGAGGTGCCGAAATTGCCGGTGGCGACGTCGCCGACGTAGCTCACGAACTGGGTCAGGAGCGGCTGGTCGAGTCCCATTTCTTGCCGGACGCGTTCATAGACGGCAACCGGCGCACGGTCGCCGACGACGGCGAGCACCGGATCGATCGGCACGATGCGGCCGATGAAGAAGGTGATGGCGAGCAGGCCGAGGAAGGTCACCCCGAGCGTGACCAGAAAGCCCGCGAGAGAAAGAAGGCGTCGCCGAGTCTGGCTGGACCTGGCGGCGCGGCGAGCCGGCGCTGCTGCTGTCGTGCTGTCGTTTGCCACGTGGCGTCACCATCCCTCTTCGCTGCGGTCTGAATTGTCGATACCGCAAAAATTCGCTTGGAGTATATAAATAAGTTTGCTTAAATCAAAAAAATTTTACTGGGGCGGAAACGGGAGGGATGACCGCTGTGAGCGATGCGTCGGAGGATGCGCAGGCCGCGTCTGGCAAGTCCGTGGCAGGGCAACCGAAGGTGGGTGCGCTGGTGCGTGCGCGCCGGCGGCAGATGCATATGACGTTGCAGGCGCTGAGCGACGCGGCGGGTGTTTCGGTCGGCTACTTGAGCCAGATCGAGCGCGATCTCGCCATGCCGTCGCTCGGGACACTGGCCCAGATCGCTCAGGGCCTGGGCGCCGAACTCAACCACTTCATTCTGGCGCCGGCGATCGACACCGGCCTGTCGCGCGCCGAGGGACGCATGGTGTTCTCGGTCGGCGGCTCGCCGGTTTCCTATGAGCGGATCGGCGCGGATTTCGCCGGCAACCAGCTTTCGAGCTTCGTCATCACCATCCCGCCCGGACACCGGTCCGAGGTCTTCAGCCACGAGGGTGAAGAACTCGTCTACATGCTTGAAGGCGAGATCCTCTTCGGGCTCGATGGCGACGACACCATGCTCAACCCGGGGGATGGCCTGCACTTTCGCGGCATCCAGCCCCACTACTGGTGGAACAAGACCGACAGGCCCGTACGGCTGATCTGGACCGGCACCCTGCCGCTGTTCCGGCCACGTCCTTCCCAATCCAACGAGACCGGCGCGCCGCAGGCGCTCCCGAAGCCGGCGACGACAAAAACCAAGCCTCATCGAAAATAGGAGAATGATGATGAGAATGTTCAAGGCCGCGGTCTTCGCGGCGTCCCTGATGCTGAGCGTGGCGCCGGCCGCGCTCGCCGAAACGCCGGCCGACGTGCTGGTGGTCGCCCAGAATATCGACGACATCGTCAGCATCGACCCGGCCGAAGCCTATGAGTTTTCCTCGGGCGAGTATGTCACCCAGACCTATGATCGCCTGGTGCAGTACGATGCTCCGGACGTGAAGAAGCTCGCGCCGGGCCTTGCCTCCGAATGGACGGCAGACGATGCCGCCAAGACAATCACCTTCACGCTGCGTGATGGTGTTACCTTTACGTCTGGTAACCCGCTGCGCGGCGAAGACGTCGTCTACTCCTTCAAGCGTGTCGTCGTTCTCAACAAGGCGCCGGCCTTCATCCTGACGCAGCTCGGCTGGACGCCTGAAAACATCGACAAGATGGTGACCGCCGACGGCAACAAGGTCACGATCAAGTACGAAGGCGACTTCTCGTCAGCCTTCGTTCTCAACGTTCTTGCCGCCCGTCCGGCCTCGGTCGTCGACGCCGAAACCGTCAAGGCGAACGAAGCCGATGGCGACTTCGGCAATGCCTGGCTGAAGGCCAACTCGGCCGGCACCGGTCCCTTCGTTCTCAAGGCCTTCCGCGCCGGCGAACTCTTGAACCTTGCAAGCAACCCGACCTACTTTGGCGGCGCTCCGGCGCTCAAGGGCGTCATCATCCGCCACGTTGCCGAAGCCGCCACCCAGCAGCTGATGCTGCAGACCGGCGACGTCGACATGGCGAAGAACCTGACGCCGGACCAGGTGTCTGGCCTCGAAGGCAAGGACGGCGTCAAGGTCGAATCCTATCCGCAGGCCGCCGTGCACTTCCTGTCGTTCAACCAGAAGGACGCGGCACTGCAGCCGCCGGCCGTCTGGGAAGCCGCCCGCTATCTCGTCAATTACAAGGGCATGACCGACAGCTTCCTCAAGGGCCAGATGGATGTCCACCAGGCCTTCTGGCCAAAGGGCTTCCCGGGCTCGCTTGACGAGACGCCATACAGCTATGATGTCGAAAAGGCGAAGAAGATCCTCGCCGACGCCGGCATCAAGACGCCGATCAAGGTGACGCTCGACGTCATCAACTCGACGCCGTTCACCGACATGGCGCAGTCGCTGCAGGCGTCGTTTGCCGAAGCCGGCATCAACTTCGAGATCATCCCGGGCACCGGCAGCCAGGTGATCACCAAGTACCGTGCCCGCACCCACGAAGCCATGCTGCTTTACTGGGGCCCGGATTTCATGGACCCGCATTCGAACGCCAAGGCTTTCGCTTATAACGAAGACAATGCCGACGACAAGTACCAGTCGACGACCACCTGGCGGAACGGCTGGGCGGTTCCGGCCGAGCTCAACGAGGCGACCAAGGCAGCGCTCAAGGAAGCCGATCCCGCCAAGCGCGACGCGCTCTATGTCGACCTGCAGCGCAAGGTGCAGGAAAAGTCGCCGATCGTGATCATGTTCCAGGCCGCGACCCAGGTTGCGATGAAGGACAAGGTCGAAGGCTACGTCAATGGCGCAACCTCGGACTTCGTCTTCTACCGCCTGGTGAAGAAGAACTGATCCGCTACAGCGCCGCGCGTCTTCTCAGACGCGCAAAAGGTCGCTGTCGAACCGTGAACGGCTGCCGTTTTGTCCTTTAATCGGCAACCATCAAAGGAAACGGGCAGAAACGATCGCCCTTGCGCGCCTTGAAGAAGGCGCTCATATCAAACGCCCCGGGCCATCGGCCCGGGGCGACGTGTTTCTACCGATCGGGTTTTTGAAGTTCTGGAAGGTTTTGTGAAATGGCGGATGTAAAGGTGAGAACCCGGGAAACCGGTGCGACGGCTGTCGTCGGCAAGACGGGCTTTCCGCATGTGACCTCGGTGACCGGGGGGGAGCTCGATATCGTCACCGGCCCGTCGCAGGCCGGCTACGGCCCGCTGGATCTTCTCTACGCGTCGCTCGCAAGCTGCCTGGTGCTCAGCGCCCGCATCGCCGCCAGCCGCTACGGCGTGCTCGACCGATTGACCGAAGTAAGCGCCAAGGTGACCGGCGAGAAGGCCCATGACGAACCTTCGCGGGTCGCGACCTTCAAGATCGTCTTCGACATCAAGGGCGATTTTGACGATACGGTCCGCCATGCGATTGCGGAAGCGGCCGAAAACGAGATCTGCACCGTCAGCAACACCATTCGCGGCAATCCGGAATTCGTGACCGAGTTCGTATCCTAAAGGAAAAAGGCCGGCTGCTTTTAGACAGTCGGCCTTTGTCAGACTCGCTTGCGCGAGGGGTTATGCTGCTTGCGCGGCGAGCCCTGCCGGTTGGCGCCGGCCGATGGTGAGCACCAGCAAGGCGGCAACGACGCAGAGAGCACCGGCGGCCAGCAGCGCCGGAGTATAGGTTTCAAGTGACGTCCGGCTCGCACCGGCAAGGAACGCGGCGCTGGCTGCACCGAGCTGGTGGCCGGCAAAAATCCAGCCGAACACAAGCGCCGCCCGTTCGGGGCCGAAGCGTTCGGCTGCAAGCTTGACCGTCGGCGGAACCGTGGCAACCCAGTCAAGGCCATAGAAGACTGCAAACAGCGACAGCGTGTAGATGTTGAAGCCGCTGAACGGCAGGAACATCAGCGACAGGCCGCGCAGGCCGTAGAACCAGAACAGCAGCCAGCGATTGTCGTAGCGGTCGGAAAGCCAGCCGGAGCCGACGGTGCCGATCAGGTCGAAGAGGCCGATTAGGGCAAGGAAGCTCGCCGCACCCACGGCGGCAATGCCGACGTCACCGCAGATCGACACCCAATGGGTCTGGATCAGGCCGTTGGTGCTGAAGCCGCAAACGAAGAAGGTGGCAAACAGCACCCAGAAGGTGTTGGTCTTTGCGGCATCGCCGAGCGCCCGGATCGGCGCCATCAGCAGCGCACCGAAGCTTTGAGCCTTTGCCGGCGCGGGAACGACCTGCTTGCCGCCGTAGGGAGCAAGGCCGAGATCGCTCGGCCGGTCCTGCATGAACAAGAGCACCAGGGCGAAAGCGGCCGTCAGGACGACGATGACGAGCGTCAGGGCCGAGCGCCAGCCGATCGTTTCGGTGAGGGACGCAAGCAGCGGCTGGAAGACGAGCTGGCCGGTGGCGTTGCTGGCGGTCATCAGTCCGATGACCAGGCCGCGCCGCATGTCGAACCAGCGTGTGGCGATGGTCGCGCCGAGAACGAGCGCCGTCATGCCGGTGCCGACGCCGAGAACGACGCCCCAGAGCGCAACCAGATGCCAGAGTTCCGTCATGTAGAACGACGCGGCAATGCCCGAAAGAATGAGAATGAGGGCGGTGGAGACGACCTGTCTCACGCCGAAATGGTTCATTAACGAGGCGGCGAACGGTCCAAGCAGGCCGAAGAGGCAAAGGCGGATTGCCAGCGCCACCGAGATCTGAGCATTCGACCAGCCGAACTCGGTTTCGAGCGGCTTGATCAACACGCCCGCCGAGCCCATGGCGCCGGCGGTCGACAGCATGACGAGGAAGGTGACGGCGGCCATGGCCCAGCCGTAGTGGATGTTGCGTCTTTCAAGATAACGCGCAAGCGCCGGACCGAGCATCGTCGATTTCCTTCTGTCCGTGTTTTTAGGGTGCGCGAAAGGCTTGCGCAGGCTTTCGCAGCGCATTTCGCACGTTCATGTTTGGTTTGGCGGCGTTTTGCCGGACCCCGGAAAAACCAGGATGCCGAACGCATTCGCGCTCAAGTGCGATCACTTGATGCGGGAAAAATCTATCGGTTCAATGCGTTAGAGCGCCAGCAGCAAATCCTCTAGCTGGGCGGCCGCGTCCGGCCCCAATCGTGCCTCGATCTTGTCTTGTGCCGCCTGCCAAAGCGGAGCGCCGTCGATGAGAATCTGGCGGCCGCTTTCGGTCAGTTCGACAATGGCCTCCCTTTGGTCCTTTCCGCTTCCCGTTGCCGCCAAGCCCATTCCTTCCAGAACCTTGACGTTACGGCTGACCGTCGAGCGCTCGAGTTCGATCTTGCGGCCAAGCTCGGTCATGGAAATCGGCTCGTCGCGCGAGATGTGCCGAAGCAGACTGAACTGGGCGAGGTTGAGGCCAACCGGTTGCAGCGCATCGTCGTAAACCGACGTCGCTCTCCGGGTAGCTTTGCGTAAAAGTGCACAATAACAACGAGCCATGGTGTGCGTGTATATACACGCATATCCTCGACGTCAAGCATTCGGTTGAGAAGATGGATAGTCGCGCACTAGGCGTTCGCCGCGCGCTCCTTTTCGAAGGTGAGCTGGAGGACGTTGTTCAGGTAGGCCTGATCGCCGATCCGGAAATGGGTTTCCCCGACCTTCTCGAAGCCGTTCGCGACGTAGAAGGCTTCGGCCTTGTCGTTCTCGGCATTTATCGCCAGCCAGGTGCTTGGTCGCTTGGACTCTCGGCAGTATTCGAGGCCGGTCGCAAGCAGTCTCTTGCCGACGCCGCGGCCATGGTGGCGTGGCTGCACATAGAGCGTCGTAATTTCGAGGTCCGACGGGACGTCGGCCGGGGCGGGAGAGTTCAGCGACATGCGCAGAAAACCGTCGATCCCGACCTTGTTCTCTGAAACCCAGAGGTTTTCGTTTTCTCGGGACAGAATGTCCTTGAAACGATCGGTGGTGAACGCCTCCAACGCGTAGTCGGCGAAGAACGCGTTGACACCGTCGCGGATGTAGGTGTTGAGCCAGACCTCGAGGCTGATGGCGGCGAGGCTGGACGCATCCTCAAGGGTTGCGCGTCTGATCACGGTTTCGTCTTTCGGGTTCCGTTGGTTTCGAATGTAGAAGCCGTGCCGGCCGTCTGCTCAGTCGACAAACGGTTCCAGTTCCTTGTCGAACTCGACGTCGACGACGTTGTTGAAGAGGGCGGTCGCCACCATGATGCCGGAGAAGGCGACGAGGTCGACGAGCGCCTTGGCGTCGTAGCGCGCTTTCAGGCCGGTCCAGATCTCGTCGGGCACGGCGTTGCTGTCGGCAACGATCGCATTGCCGAAGGCGACCAGCCGCCGTTCGTCCTCGGTCGGTTGAACGGTGTGAAAGTCGATGCCGGCGTTGGCGAAGGCGCGGCGGAAGAAACCCATGGCGATCGGCGACGTCATGGCTTCGGAGATCGCGTGCGACAGGAACCAGATCTCGCGGTCGTTGAGGGCCGGGCGCAGTTCCTCACGCAGGGTGAACCATTCCGCGTAGATGCGGTGCGCAACGGGCGAATGCAGAAGCGTGCGCTTCATGTTCGTCATACGTCCGCGCACGCGCACTTCCTCGTCATGGGCGGCGCGGATGTCTTTGGATGCTGTGTCGTAGTCGATCTGCGGGATATGGCTCACGGTCTTGCCTGTCTTTGAATGCTGCGCGGCTGGCACGCTGGTGAGAATGGGGATCAAACGGTGCTGAGTAGGATGCTCGTCTCGCTGTTCGATACGCCGTCGACATCGCGCACCTCGCGCAGGATGCGGTCGAAATCGCTGAGGCTGTTGGCGCGGATTTCGGCGACCAGGTCCCAGCCGCCATTGGTCGTATGAAGGGCGTAGAGTTCGGGCAGCCCGCGCAGGTACTTGATCACCTTGGTGGTGTTGCGGCCGCTCACCTCGATCATCATGATCGCACGGATGGCGCGATCGTCATAATCCTGCCGCACGCGCAGGGTGAACCCAAGCACGGCGCCGCTTTCGAGCAACCGGTCGATGCGCGTCTGCACGGTGGCTCGCGATATGCCGAGGACCGTGGCGATCTTGGAATAGGGCGCGCGGCCGTCTTCTCGCAGAAGCGAGATGAGCTGGTGATCGAGGTCGTCGAAGATATGCATGAAATCTGTATATTCGCGTTGCGCAAATTGCTCAATAGCTCGCTCAATTTTGTGCAGGTTTCAAATTTCAACTCACTTCTTGCAAGCCTAGGCTGACTTCATCAAATTTCTCCGATGGAGTTTCAAACGTGGTTCAGTATGTCGGTGTCGGCAACGTAATCGAGCTGGTCAAATCGATCGGCATCGAGACGTTCCTTGTGGGTCTTGCGGAATATATCGAGGACGATTTCCGCCGGTGGAACGTTTTCGAAAAAACCCCGCGGCTGGCAAGCCACTCGAAGACCGGCGTCATCGAACTGATGCCGACGTCGGACGGCGAACATTACGGTTTCAAATACGTCAACGGTCATCCGACGAACCCGAATGTCGGCCTCCAGACGGTGACCGCCTTCGGCGTGCTCTCCGACGTCAGCACCGGCTATCCCTGTCTCGTCTCCGAAATGACGATCATGACGGGCCTGAGGACGGCTGCCACCTCGGCGCTTGCAGCAAAGTATCTCGCGCGTCCCGACGCCCGTTCGATGGCTATCATCGGCCTCGGCGCCCAGTCGGAATTCCAGGCGCTCGCCTTCCGCGCCCTTCTCGGCGTCAAGCGCCTGCAGGTCTTCGACATCGACGCGGAAGCCGCCGACAAGTTCTGCAACAACCTTTCTGACATGGACTTCGACATCGTGGTCGCCGCCACCGCTGAAGAAGCGGTATCCGGCGCCGACATCATCACGACCGTCACCGCCGACAAGCGCAACGCCACGATCCTGTCCGACAACATGGTCGGCGCCGGCGTGCACATCAACGCGGTCGGCGGCGATTGCCCCGGCAAGACCGAGCTGCAAGGCGACATCCTGCGCCGTGCCGACGTCTTCGTCGAGTATCCGGAGCAGACCCGCATCGAGGGCGAGATCCAGCAGATGGCGCCGGATTTCCCGGTGACCGAACTCTGGCAGGTCATTGCCGGCGAGGCCGAAGGCCGCCGCTCGAGCGCCCAGATCACCATCTTCGATTCCGTCGGCTTTGCCACCGAAGACTTTTCCGCGCTGCGCTTTCTTCGCGACAAGATTCAGGGCACCGCGTTTTACACCGAGCTCGACCTGACGACGCAGCCCGATCACCCGCGCGATCTTTACGGTCTGTTCCGGCAACAGCCGGCGGCCCCTGTCGAACGGAGCGCTGCATAACATGAAGAGACTGTCCGTACAGGCGCCGAAAGGCGTTGTGATGATCCGCCCGCACCATTTTGGCCCGAACCCGATGACGGCGAAGGACAATGCCTTCCAGGCGACCGACGAAGCACGACAGCCGACGGCAATCGCCAAGGCCGCCTTCGACGAGGTCAGCCGCATGGCCGATGGGCTTTCGGATGCCGGCGTTGCCGTCCATCTCTTCGAAGACGAGACGACCACCCGGCCGGACTCGGTCTTCCCGAACAACTGGTTCTCGACCCACTCGGGTGGCCACGTGGCGATCTATCCGATGTATTCGGAAAGCCGCCAGAGCGAACGCCGCGCCGACATCATCGAGATGCTGAAGAACGAGTATCGCGTTCAGGACGTGATCGACTATTCCGGTCTCGAAAAGGACGGCGTCTACCTTGAGGGCACCGGCGCGATGGTGCTCGACCACATAGGTCGCGTTGCCTATGCCGCGCGCTCCAACCGCACCAACGAAGTGGCGCTGGAACGCTTCTGCACCCACTTTAATTTCGAGCCGATGATCTTCGGCGCGGTCGACCGCCAGGGCAATTCGATCTACCACACCAACGTCCTAATGTGCATCGGCACCGAGTTTGCACTGATCGGCACGAGCATGATCCCGGATGCGGCCCGCCGCCAGGAGATCTGCGCACGCCTTGAAGAAACCGGACGCCAGGTGATTGATCTCACCCTTGAACAGATCGAGAATTTCGCCGGAAACGCCATCGAGCTCGATGGAGCCGACGGTCGTGTCGTGGTCATGTCGGCCCGCGCGCTCGCCTCGCTCCGTCCTGACCAGATCAAGGCGCTCGAAGTCTCCGCCCGTGTGCTCGCCTTCGACGTGCCGACCATCGAGCTTGCCGGCGGATCCGTGCGCTGCATGCTCGCGGGCGTTCATTTGTCACGGAGAGAAAACGTGAACAATCGAGCGCTTTACGCCACTGTGTCCGACCGATAGAAGCACCCCATTCAAGCCAAAGGTATTACAAATGTCGCAGTCACGCCCCGTCTACCAGTTCAACAACATCATCGTGCGCACCCCGTCGAAGTCGGTTGTCAACGGCCTGCGTGCCGACGATCGCGGCAACCCGACCTATGAGGGCGTGAAGGCCGAACATGACGCCTATATCGCGGCGATGAAGGACGCGGGTGTGAAAGTGACGGTGCTGCCGGCGCTCGAATCTTTCCCCGACTCGGTCTTCGTCGAAGATCCGGCCCTCGTCTTCACCGAAGGCGCGATCCTTCTGCGTCCGGGTGCCGAGACACGCGTCAAGGAAACGCCGGAGATCGAGCCGACGCTGCGCGCCATGTTCGAGACCGTTCTCGATCTTCCGGGCACCGGATTTGCCGATGGCGGCGACGTTCTGACCACCCGCGAAAGCGTGATGATCGGCCTTTCGGCCCGCACCAACAAGGTCGGCGCCGAAGCGCTGCAGGCCTGCCTTGCCAAGATCGGCCGCAAGAGCGAGATCGTCGCGACGCCTGAAGGCGTTCTGCACTTCAAGACCGATTGCTCGCTGCTCGATGACGAGACCGTGCTTTCGACCGCGCGCCTTGCCAAGTCCGGCGCCTTCGAGCGCTTCAAGCAGGTGATCATTCCGGAAGGCGAAGAGCCGGCGGCCAATGCACTGCGCGTCAACGACGTCGTCATGGTCGGTTCCGACTTCCCGCGCACGATCGAGATGCTCGACAAGCTCGGCTACAAGGTCGTGCCGATGAAGACGACGGAGATCGGCAAGATCGACGCAGGCCTGTCCTGCATGTCGCTGCGCTGGTTCAGCAACACGCTCTGATCCGACGCAATCCCCGAGGAGGAAACATTATGAAGACGTTGAAGACCGCCCTGTTCGCAGGGATCGCCCTTTCCATGGCTGCCGGCAGCGCATTTGCCGAGGACACGCTGCGCCTCGGCATGACGCCGGAACCCTACATGCCCTTCACCCAGGTGAATTCCGGCGGCGAATGGGAAGGTCTCGAAGCCGATCTTTCCCGCGCGCTCTGCGAGAAGATGGCCGTCAAGTGCGACATCAACCAGATGGCCTGGGACGGTCTGATCCCGTCGATGAAGGAGAACAAGGTCGATTTCATCATCGGCGCCTTCTCGATCACCGACGAGCGTCGCCAGGTTGTCGATTTCTCGACGCCCTACTACACCGAAGGCACGTCCTTCGTCGGCTCCAAGGGTGACACGACCGAGATCAAGACGGTCGATGCCGCTGACGGCTCCGGCAAGATCATCGATCCGGCGAGCGTCGAGGGCAAGATCATCGGCGTCCAGACCTCGAGCGTGCAGTCGGCCTACGTCGCCAAGTACCTGACGGGCGCCGAGGCCAAGAGCTACGACACCGCCGACAACTCGGTCGCCGACCTCATCGCCGGCCGCGTCGACTACGTGCTGATCCCGGATCTCTACATCCAGACCTTCCTGAAGACGCCTGAGGGCGCCGACTACGAGGTCAAGGTCGAAGTGCCGAAGAACGTCACGCTCGGCGAAGGCGTCGCCTATGCCGTGCGCAAGGGTGACGCAGCGACCCTCGAAAAGGTCAACACCGGCCTTGCCGCTCTCGAAAAGGACGGCACGACCCAGAAGCTCGTTGACAAGTGGATCTTCGGCAAGAAGTAAACCGCTCTTGAAGGGCGGCGGCGGGCTCATCAGTCCGCCGCCGCCCTCGATCGCCAAACCGGCCAAAGCGCCGGGGCACCTTCGCAGCACGCGCGACAGCGACATGCCCGACTTAAGGGCCATCCGCACCGGGGCTGACGAGACAATCGGGAACAGGTGACGACGGATGGACTATTACTGGCAATTGCTTGCCTGGGGCGGCGAGGGCTGGGGCGACGATTTCGCCTGGGGCCTCTTGATGACCCTGCAGGTCTCCGTGGTCGCCTATGCGGTTGCGGTTGTCTTCGGCTTTCTCGGTGCCGCCGGCAAACTCTCGAAACACCGCTTCCCGCGTTTCCTTGCCGAGATCTACACGACGGTCGTGCGCTCGTTGCCTGAGTTGCTCGTCATCCTGCTTCTCTATTTCTCGGTCGCGAGCGGCGCCGAGCGGCTGTTGAAGCATTTCGGCCTTGTCGCCGAAACCTTCCAGTTCAGTTCGTTCTGGGCGGCGATCATCGCGCTCGCCTTCGTCTCCGGCGCCTTCATGACCGAGGTGCTGCGCTCGGCCTATCTCTCTGTGCCGCCGGGCCAGATCGAGGCGGCCGTCTCGATCGGCATGACCAGGCAGAAGATCTTCACCCGCATCGTGTTTCCGCAGATGATGCGACACGCCGTGCCTGGCATGGGCAATCTCTGGCTGTCGATCACCAAGGAAAGCGCCATCATCAGCGTCCTCGGCTCCTTCAGCGAGTTGCTCTATACGGGCTATCGTGCAGCCGCCGGCACCAAGCAGTACATCTTCTTCTACGGGCTGACGGCGATCCTGTTCCTGGCGATCACGCTCGTTTCCGTCCTGGTGATCGCGCAGATAGAGCGCCGCCTCAATCGGGGGCACAACTGATGGAAACGATCTCCAACGTCATCGGCTTCCTGCCGGCGCTGATCAAGGCAACCCCGCTGACCCTGCTTTTGACCGCCGTTGCCGGCGTCTTCGGTCTCGTCATCGGTACGCTTGTAGCGCTCGCGCGGCTGTCCGGCCGACGCATCCTGTCGGTTCCGGCCTATGTCTTCACCTTTGCCTTTCGCGGCACGCCGCTCTTGGTGCAGATCTATCTGATCTATTACGGCCTCGGGCAGATCCTGCCAGGCACCTGGGTGCGCCACAGCTTTCTCTGGCCCTATCTGCGCGACGGCCTCTGGTATGCGATCTTCGCGCTCAGCCTCAACCAGGCGTCCTACAATGCCGAGGTCATCCGCGGCGCGATCAAGGCGATCCCGCGCGGCCAGATCGAGGCGGCAAAGTCGATCGGCATGCGCTCGTCGATGGTCCTTCGCCGCATCACCCTGCCGCAGGCGTTCCGTTCCTGCCTGCCGGTGCTGACGGGGGACCTGATCATCCTGTTGAAGACGACGTCGCTTGCCTCGACCATCACCATCCTCGAGGTCATGGGCACCGCCCGCATGCTGCAGCGCCAGTCGCTTCTGATCTTCGAACCGCTGATTGCTGCCGGCATCATCTATTTCACCGTCGTCTTCATCCTGACGCGCGTCATGGGCGTGGTCGAGAAGCGGCTGACCCGCTACCGCACGGCGAAGGCATAAGGAGGAGGAACGGACATGGTCGCATCAGCGCTTTCCGTGAACAACATTCACAAGAGCTTCGGGTCCGTCGAGGTGCTGAAAGGCGTCTCCTTCGAGGCGAAGTCCGGCGACGTCATCTCGCTGATCGGCAGCAGCGGCTCGGGCAAGAGCACGCTTTTGCGCTGCATCAATTACCTGGAGACGCCGGATGAGGGCCAGATCTCCGTTTCTGGCGAAGTCATTCGCACCGTGAAGGGCAAGGACGGCAAGTTCCATGCCGCCGACAAGCGGCAGCTCGAACATATCCGCACCCGCCTCGGCATGGTGTTCCAGAGCTTTAATCTCTGGTCCCACAAGACGATTCTCGAAAACATCATCGAGGGGCCGATCCACGTGCTCGGCATGGCTCGCAAGGACGCGATCGGCGAGGCCGAGCTCTTGATGGAAAAGGTCGGCATCACGCCCAAGTGCGATCATTATCCGAACCAGCTGTCGGGCGGCCAGCAGCAGCGCGCCGCCATCGCCCGGGCGCTGGCGATGAAGCCGGAGGTCATGCTCTTCGACGAGCCGACCTCGGCGCTTGATCCGGAGCTCGTCAACGAGGTGTTGCTCGTCATCAAGAAGCTCGCGGAGGAAGGCCGCACCATGGTGATGGTCACCCACGAAATGTCACTCGCCCGTGATATCTCCAGCGAAGTGATCTTCCTGCACAAGGGCCTGGTCGAAGAACGCGGCGCCCCCCAGCAGATGATGCGTGACCCGCAATCGGCGCGCCTGCGCCAGTTCCTGCAGATGGCTTGAGGAGGCCCTAATGCGCGACGCCAGCTTTTCCGACTTCCTGCCTGAACTGGTCAAGATCCGCCACACCCTGCACGCGATGCCCGAAATCGGCCTTTCCGAAGTGAAGACCTCGGACTATGTCGCCGGGCTGCTGCAATCCTGGGGCTTCGAGGTTACCCGCGGTCTCGCCACCACCGGCATCGTGGCGACGCTGAAGCGCGGCAACAGCAACCGCGCCATCGGCTTTCGCGCCGACATGGACGCGCTGCCGATGCAGGAGGAAACCGGACTTGCCTACCAGAGCAAGCATCCCGGCGCGATGCATGCCTGCGGCCATGACGGCCACACGAGCATGCTGCTGGGCGCCGCCTGGGCGCTGTCGAAGGACGAGAGCTTCAACGGCACGGTCCACCTGATCTTCCAGCCGGCCGAGGAGAATTTCGGCGGCGGCAAGCTGATGATCGAGGACGGGCTGTTCGAGCGGTTTCCCTGCGAACGGGTCTATGCGCTGCACAACTGGCCGGGGCTCCCGGTCGGGCAGTTCTCCAGCCGTGCCGGCGCAATCGCTGCGTCTATCGACGTGCTGACGCTGACGATCAAGGGCAAGGGCGGGCACGGCGCCCAGCCGGAGCTGACGGTCGATCCGGTTGTCGTCGGGTCGAGCGTGGTCATGGCGTTGCAGACGCTTGTCTCGCGCAACGTTTCCCCGCACCAGCCGTCTGTCCTGACGGTGGGCTCATTCCAGTCGGGATCCGCGTCGAACATCATCCCCGATACGGCGGTGCTTGAAATCAGCATGCGCGCGATGGATCCCGTTGTCCGCAACCAGTTGCAGGAACGCGTCGAACGGACCGCCCGCCTGCAGGCCGAAAGCTACGGCGCTGAGGCCACGTTCGACTGGCAGGTCGGCTATCCCGCGACGATCAACGACGCCGAGGCGGTTGACGATGCGCGCGCCGTCATCAGCGAGACTTTTGGCGCCGATGCCTATGTCGAATTGCCCGAACCGCTGATGGGCAGCGAGGACTTTTCGTTCCTGCTGGAAAAGGTGCCGGGCGCCTATGTGCTGATCGGCAACGGCGACAGCTCTGGGCTGCACACCACCCGCTACGACTTCAACGACGACATCCTCGAACGCGGCGCGACGTATTTCTACAACCTCGCACGCGCCGCGCTGGTCTGATTCAAAGCCGAAATGGATCGACCCGGTCGCTCAGGTGGCCGGGTGCAGGTCGCCAAAGACCGTCGGAATCAGTTCCGACACGGTCGGGTGGATGTGCACCGCATGCGTGATCGTGGTGTAGGGCTTGCCCGCATACATCACGTCGAGGATGCTCTGTACCGCCTCGTCACCGCCGGTGCCGAGGATCGAGGCGCCGAGGATTTCGTTGCTGTCGGCGTCGACGATGACCTTCATGAAGCCCTCGGTTTCGCCCTTTTCGACGGCGCGGCCGACGCGGGTCATCGGCCTGGTGCCGATCAGCAGCTTGCGCCCTGACTTGCGCGCTTCCGTTTCCGTCATGCCGGCGCGGCCAAGGGGCGGATCGATGAAGAGGCCGTAGGTCGAAATGCGGTCGCTCACCTTCCTGTTTTCGTTATCGAGCAAGTTCGCTGCGATGATCTCGAAATCATTGTAGGCGGTGTGGGTGAAGGCGCCGCGGCCGTTGCAGTCGCCCATCGCGAATATATGCGGGACGTTGGTCTTCAACTGCTCGTCGACCTCGACATAACCGCGGGCGTCGGTCTTGACGCCGGCGCGGTCGAGATCAAGATCATCGGTGTTTGGTCGCCGACCGGTCGCAAGCAGCAGATGCGAGCCGACGATTTCCGGCGCTCCTGCGGTACAGTCGACCCCGGCGGCGACATCGTCGCCGCGTTTGGCAAAGCGGATACACTCCGCATTGAGCCGGAAGTTTATGCCTTCCTTTTCGAGGATCGCGAGGATGGCGTCGGAGACATCCGTATCCTCGCGGCCGATCAGGCGCGGCCCCTTTTCGATCACCGTCACCTCGGAGCCGAAGCGACGGAACATCTGCGCGAACTCCAGCCCGATATAGCTACCGCCGACCACGATCAGGTGCCTGGGCAGGGTGTCGAGGTCCATGATCGAGACATTGGTGAGATAGGGCACGTCGGCCACGCCGGGGAAGTCCGGTGTCGCCGCACGCCCGCCGACATTCAGGAAGATCTGGTCGGCCGAAAGCAGGTCGCCGCCGACACGAACCTCATGCGGGCTTTCGAAGCGCGCGTGGCCCTCGAAGACCTTTATGTTCTCCATGCCCTTCAGCCAGTTTTCGACATTCTTGCGCGACGTGAAGCGCACCGTGTCCTTGCGCGCCATCACACGGGCGAAATCGATCGTGATGGGGCCGGTCGTCACACCGAAGTCCGCGCCTCGCCGCGCCAGATGGGCGGCGTAAGCGCTCGCAACCATCGCCTTGGTCGGCATGCAGCCGGTGTTGACGCAGGTGCCGCCGAAGTGCTTGCGCTCGACAAAGGCAACGGTCTTGCCGGCGGCCGTCAGCCGGCCGGCGAGCGATGGGCCGGCCTGGCCGGCGCCGATGATGATTGCGTCGAAATGTTCTGTCATGACACGGAGGACACCACCCAGAATGCGAGGAGAACGGCAACGACGTCCTCAAGAAGCGCGATCGGCAAGTCCTTGCCGCCGATGGCTGCCACCAGACGCTTGCGCGCTTCGTAACCGCCGAGCGTGCCGATGACGGCACCGATCACCCCGGCGACCAGTCCGCCCAGCATAGCACCTCCCGCCGTACCGAGCACCGCCCCGCAGAAGCCGCCCGAAACGATGCGCGCGCCGAACTGTTGCGGCACCTTGCGGCTGGGCGTGCTTGGCAATTGGTCGGTCACGAACTCGACCAGCGCCAGCAGGCCGAAGATGTAGGGTGTGAAGCGAAAGCCCGTGAAGGCGGCCCAGGTATTGGCGAGCGGCAGCCAGCCGGCGGCAGCGGCAATGCTGACGGCAGCGGGCGCGGTCATGGCGCGAAGGCCGGCGACCACGCCGATGATGAGCGCGAGAAGGTAGATCGACATTGTGTCCCCGAACGGTCGCCGGGCGAACCCGCGCCACCAGCCCCCCGGGGCGGTTCGGGTCGAGCGGCATCGCAACCAAAAGTGAAAGCAGGCGTTTCTGGCGGGCCTTTCCGAGAGTGGCCGACTATGCCTGCGATTGCAACGGTCAATCACGCGCAGCCAGAACGCAGTAGTCTACGCTTTCGATGGCGTCAGTCGATCCCAGGATTTTTCGACCGCCACAGTCTCCGCGCACGACCCTATTTTTTGCCGGGCCCTGACATATATGGAATGGCTTGCCCCGACGCGGCGAACGTTCCGTGGTCAAACTTGCGGAGCGAAATTCGAGGGAGAAACTCATGCGCTTGACTGGATTTTTTATCGGAACTGCCCTTGCCTTCACCCTGACTGCTGCGACTGCGAGTGCTGATGTCGTCGTCTCCTCGAAGATCGACACGGAAGGTGGCGTGCTCGGCAACATCATCCTCGCCGTGCTCAACGCCAACAACATCAAGACCGTGGACCGCGTGCAGCTCGGTGCGACGCCGGTGCTGCGCAAGGCGATCACCGCCGGTGAAATCGACATCTATCCCGAATATACCGGCAATGCCGCCTTCTTCTTCGAGAAGGCCGATGATCCGGTCTGGAAGGATGCGGCCAAGGGTTACGAGACCGCCAAGAAACTCGACTACGACGCCAACAAGATCGTCTGGCTGACCCCTTCGCCGGCCAACAACACCTGGGCGATTGGCCTTCGCAAGGAGGTGGCGGACGAGAACAAGCTGAAGACGCTGAGCGATTTCGGCAAGTATGTGTCCGGCGGCGGCAAGGTCGTTCTCGCTGCTTCATCCGAGTTCGTCAATTCGGCGGCGGCCCTTCCCGCCTTCCAGACGACCTACGGTTTCACCTTGAAGCAGGACCAACTGATCACGCTTTCGGGCGGTGACACGGCGGCGACCATCGCGGCTGCGGCCAACCAGACGAACGGCGCAAACGCGGCGATGGTCTATGGCACCGATGGCGGCATCGCGCCGTCTGGCCTCGTCGTCCTCGAGGATGACAAGGCCGTGCAGCCGGTCTACCAGCCGGCTCCGCTCATTCGCGAGGCAGTGCTGAAGGAAAACCCCGCGATCGAGGGGCTTTTGAAGCCGGTGTTCGAGAAGCTCGACCTCGTGACCCTGCAGGATCTCAACGGTCGCGTTCAGGTTGGCGGTGAGCCGGCCAAGGCGGTTGCAGAGGACTTCCTGAAGAAAAACGGCTTTCTGAAATAGGTTGACGGATAACCGGGACGCTGGTCCGATGGCCGGCGTTCCGGGGACATGCCTGCAGGTGCCGACGTCGCGCCGGCACGGGCGGGGAGGAAATGCGGCTTGAAAGATCTGCGCTTTGACAAGCTCGGAGTGATTATCGCGGCTTTGGCGCTGGCGGGGGCAGCTATCGCCCCGTTTGCCACGTTTCGCGCCAATCGCATCGTCGCCGGCGAGGCGAAGACAATCGTCGAAGCCCTCACTCTGCCGTGGAGTGCCCTGGTGCTGCTGGTGGTCCTTTCGAGCGTTGCTGTAGCGGCGCTGCGTGTGCCGGCCATGCTGCGTCTTGCCGCAGCGTTCACGGCGCTGGGTGTACTTGCGCTCGGCATCGGCATTGCCGCCCTTCATCTGACGCCCGAGGGCAACAGTTACGCCCGCGTCTCGCCGGCCTCCGGTTTCTGGATCATGCTCTTTGCCTTCGGGCTTCTCGCCGCCGATGCGCTGACACGCCTGCGTCCGACGCCCTTCGTGCGGATCGTGGTGCTCGTGGCGGTGTTGGCTTTTGCCGGGTTTCTCATTCTCTCCGGCAGCTGGGACGGACTGTCGATCCTGAAGGAATATGCAAGCCGGGCCGATACCTTCTGGGCGGAAGCGCGCAAGCATGTGACGTTGGCCCTCGGCTCACTCGCGGCTGCGACCATCATCGGCATTCCGCTCGGGGTCCTTTGCCACCGCTTCAGCCGCCTGCGCGACGGCCTCCTCGGCGTGCTCAACGCCATCCAGACGATCCCGTCGATCGCGCTCTTCGGTATCCTCATCGCGCCGCTCGGCTGGATCGCCGCGAACATTCCGGGGGCGTCTGCAATCGGCATACGCGGTATCGGGGTCGCGCCGGCTTTCGTTGCACTGTTCCTCTATTCGCTGTTGCCTGTCGTCGCGAACACGGTGGTCGGGCTTGCCGGCGTGTCGCGGGAGGCCAACGATGCCGCCCGCGGCATCGGCATGACCGATTGGCAACGACTGGTCGGCATCGAATTTCCCCTGGCCTTTCCGGTGATCCTCACCGGCATCCGCATCGTGCTCGTCCAGAACATCGGCCTCGCGACGATCGCCGCCTTGATCGGCGGCGGCGGCTTCGGCGTCTTTGTTTTCCAGGGGGTCGGCCAGACCGCCATGGACCTGGTGCTGCTCGGCGCAGTCCCGACCGTGGTGCTCGCCTTCGCCGCGGCAATCGTGCTCGACGCCTTGATCGAGATGGCCACACCCAACATCAGGCAGGCAGAAGCGACATGATCGAGATCGAGAACATCACCAAGCGCTACGGTGAGAACACCGTCGTCGACGACGTCAGCCTGACGGTGGCGCCGCGCACCGTGACGGTGATCGTCGGCACTTCGGGTTCAGGCAAGACGACGCTTCTGCGCATGATCAACCGGCTGGTCGAGCCGACATCGGGTGCAATCCGTCTCGACGGCGAGGACAATCGCGTGCTGCCGGACTACGAACTCAGGCGCCGGATCGGCTATGCGATCCAGGGCCATGGCCTGTTTCCGCACCGCACGGTCGCGCAGAACATTGCCACCGTCCCGACCCTGCTCGGCTGGGACCGTGCGCGCATCGATGCCAAGGTGGACGAGCTGCTAAGGCTCTTCCAGCTCGACCCGGCGGCGTTCGGACCGCGCTTTCCGCACGAACTTTCCGGCGGCCAGCAGCAGCGGGTGGGCGTTGCGCGCGCACTTGCCGCCGAACCGAAGGTCCTTTTGATGGACGAGCCCTTCGGCGCGCTCGATCCGATCATCCGTGCCAAGGCGCAGGACGACCTTCTGGCGATCCAGAAGCATTTCGAGACGACTGTCATTCTGGTCACCCATGACATGGAAGAGGCTTTTCATCTCGCCGACCGGATCGCGGTGATGGACAAGGGCAGGGTGGTGCAATACGCGACGCCCGCGGAAATGCTGCTCAACCCTGCAACGCCATTCGTCGAAAGCCTGATCGGAATGGCCGAACGGCCGTTCCGCCTGCTGGCGATCGAGCCGGTGCTCGATGCCGTCGAACCCGGTTCCGCGCAGGGTACGGCAATCGCCGCAACGCTCAGTCAGCGGGAGGCGCTTGCGACACTGTTGTGGTCCGGGCGCAGCGCCCTGCCGGTGACGGGCCCCGACGGCGAGGTCATCGGCAAGGTCAGCCTTGAGGGGCTGGCAAGACGGGCGGCCGGGCCAGCCTGATGCCGAAGATCTCCACCCTTGTTCGCCTTACCGTGTTCCTGCTGCTTGTCGCGTTCCTGCTGCAACCGCATTGGTTCGAACCGCTGCTGCGGCCGCTGGTCCAGGACAATGCGCCTGTTATCTACAACCAGGGCAGCCTGCTGCAGCTGACCATTCTGCACCTGCGTACGGTGGCCATCGCCACGGCCGTTGCGGCCGTCGTGGCGCTTGGGCTGGCGATCCTGGTGACACGTGCATCGGGCGCCGAGTTCCTCCCCCTCTCGCGCAGCCTGGTCAACATCGGTCAGACCTTTCCACCGGTCGCGGTTCTGGCGCTTGCCGTTCCCATTTTCGGCTTCGGCGAGAAGCCGACGTTGATCGCGCTGTTTCTCTATGGCCTGCTGCCGATCTTCGAAAACGCGTTGACCGGGCTCACGACCCTGCCGCCTTCGGTGATGGAGGCAGCGCGCGGGGCGGGCATGACGGGCGTCCAGCGGCTGCTCAAGGTCGAGCTTCCGCTGGCGATGCCGGTCATCCTTGCCGGCATCCGCCTTTCGGTCGTCATCAGCCTGGCGACGGCGACGATCGGCTCGACGGTTGCGGCAAAGACCCTTGGCGAGGTCATCATCGCCGGGCTGCAATCGAACAATCTCGCCTTCGTCGTCCAGGGCGGCCTGATCGTCGCCGTCCTGGCGGTGCTGCTGCACGATGGCTTGCAAGCGGTCGAAAGAAGGCTCGCGGCACGCATGGGGCGCTAGGCGTCGTCCCAGCAAGGCTGTCCCGGCAAACCGCAACGGACCGTGGTAAGGTGGAGCATGCTCTATCGCGGCGCCAAAAGTCCAGTCGTCAGGGATATGGGTGGGTTCAAGGTCCGCCTCAACATGCCCGGCTGGCTGTTGCCCTGGCCGCGCGACCATGGCTACGGTCCGCTTGCAATGGTGGCCGAAACGATACTGGATCCAGGCCGCCTGGTCGCCATGCACGAGCACCGCAATGACGAAATCCTCTCGTGGGTGCCCGATGGGATCATGCGGCACGACGATCGGGCAACCGGCAGGCTGATCACCGACTCAGCACATCTGATGGTGATGAATGCCGGGACGAGCTTCTGGCATTCGGAGGAGACCCTGGCGGAGGATCCGCCGCTCCGGATGCTGCAGATCCTCATCCGTCCCCACAGTCTCGACCTCCCACCGAAGATCCAGCACGGCGCAATCGAGCCGGCTCCCGCCAATTCCTGGCGGCACCTTGTCGGCGGGGAAGCTGGCACGGCTCCGTTCTTCGTGCGCAACGCCATCGACGTCTTCGATCTCAGGCTCGATGCCGGGACGAAAGCGGACTTCCCCCGCAAGGCGGGAAGGCACCTCTATTTTTATGTCTTCTCGGGATCCGTCGAGGCCGGTGGCATGCGGTTCGACGAAGGAGATCAGGGCCTGTTCATGTCGAGCGAGCCATTGGAGTTCGTCGGTATCGGTGATGCGCTGCTGGTTGCATTCCTCATCGATCCGCAGGCGCAGGTAACGCGCAAGGGAACCGTCGGCGACCATCCGAAGATACCGCCACCCTACCTTGCCCGTGCGCTGCTGCGACTGCTGCGCTGGCGGGATCGTCTGCGACGGAACGGCTGAAAGCATCAGCGTCCCCTCACGCAACGTGCAGTGGTCTGGTCCGCTTTCTTCCTGCTGTAGAGTTGCGAAGCGCGCACCCTCGTTGGTTGTCCACGAAATGCCTGCTTTCTCGGCATCTGCCTTCTATTATGAAAATGAATTTCACAATTTTACAAAATATGCGGATTCGAGTTGACGACCTGAAAAAACTGTCCCAGTCTGCGAAAATAAATTACGCCAAAAGGCAGGGGAACAGGACGAGAATGAAAGTTGGCATCATCGGACTCGGATTCCGTCTCGGGTATCTGGGCTATGTCTTCAAGGCCATGGATGAAAGCTTCGAGATCGCCGGTTACGTCGATCCGAACCCGGCCGGTCTCACCACGCTTACCGAAAAGGGCATCTCGCCCGGCAAGGCCTATGCGACCCCCGAAGAGCTGATCGCCAACGAGAAGCTCGATCTGCTGATGATCGGCTCGCCCAACCACATGCACCTCGACCATATCCGCATCGGTCTCGAGGCCGGGCTGAAGGTCTTCAGCGAAAAGCCGATCGTGACGACCGTGCAGGAGAGCCTGGAACTGGCCGCCCTGATGGCGAAATTCGGCCACGAGCGGCTGATGGTCGGCCTGGTGCTGCGCTATGCGCCGATGTATCGCGACCTTCGCCAGGCGCTTGCCGAGGGCAAGCTCGGCCAGGTGGTCTCGATCGAGGCATCCGAGCATATCGAGCCCTATCACGGCGCCTTCTTCATGCGCGACTGGCGCCGCTACGAGCGCTATTCCGGCAGTTTCATGCTGGAAAAATGCTGCCACGACCTCGACCTCTACAATGGCGTCATCGGTGCGCGACCGGAACGGGTCGCGAGCTTCGGCGGCCGCAAGAGCTTCATCCCTGCCAATGACCCGGCTCGTGAGGGCATCAACGATCTGGAGCTTTTTCACCGCAAGCCGAGCGGCTGGATGGGATCGGACAAGGTCTTCGACAGCGACGGCGACATCATCGATTACCAGGTGGCGATCGTCGAATACGCCAACGGCGTCGGCATGAATTTCCATACCAATCTCAACGTGCCGGACCAGTTCCGCCGCTTCTGCATCATGGGGTCGCGCGGCATGGCCGAGGGTGATTTCATCCGCGGCTATTTCGACGTGCACGAGATGCTGACCGGCAAGAAGGTCATCGAAAACAAGTACAAGGCCACGGAACTGTCGCAGCATTACGGTGCTGACGAGCAGATGGCGACCGACATCATCGGCCATGTGCGCGACGGCCGGCCGCTGCCCGTGTCGACGCGCGATGCGCTTGAGGCCGGCATTCTGGCGCTCTCGATGGACGAGGCACGGCGCAAGAAGAGCGTCATCGACCTCAGGCCCATCTGGGACCGTTTCGACGAAGCCCTGCATTCCCGCGCGGCGTAAGGGGAGGCGGCAGATGAGTGTTCAACGCAGCACGGTCATCTTCGCCTGGATCCTGCTTCTTCCTGCTGTCCTCTACGTCACGGTGATCGTCGCCTATCCATTGGTCGATACCTTCGTGCTTTCGTTTACGGACGCGTCGTTGAAGAAGACGACCAATTGGGTCGGGTGGACCAACTACGACAAGATTTTCAACGAGACCTTCGCCGAAGTCATCTTCCGGACCTTCGTCTGGACGTTCTTCTCGGTGTCGATCAAGATGATCATCGGCGTCTTCGGCGCAACGATGCTGAACGCGGCCGTGCCCGGCCGGGCGCTGTTCCGCCTGCTCACCATGCCGCCATGGATCGTGCCGATGGCCATCGGCATCTTCATGTGGGGCTGGATGTACAACGGCCAGTTCGGCATGATCTCGGGCGTGCTGCAGAACCTGGGTCTGAGCAACGGACCGATCGCCTTCCTGGCGCGGGGCGAAACTGCATTCTGGGCGACGATCGTCACCGATGTCTGGATCGGCGTGCCGTTGGTGACCCTCTACATGCTGGCGGCGATGCAGGCGATCCCGCAGGATCTCTACGAGGCCGCCTGGACCGATGGGGCAGGGCGCTTCTACCGCTTCCGCCGCATCACCCTGCCGCTGCTCGTGCCGTCGCTGATCACCATGTCGATGCTGTCGCTGATCGCGACCTTCAATTCCTTCGACATCATCTGGATCCTCACCCAGGGCGGCCCCAACGGCGAGACCACGACGATGATCATCGACACCTATCGCACCGCGATCGGGTCGAAGAAATACGGCGAAGGGGCGGCGCGCGCGGTGCTGATCTGCATCTTCCTGTCGATCTTCTGCTTCGCCTATTTCCGGGTCACGAGCCGCCTTTCTCAGGGGGAACAGAAATGAGCCAGCCGGCACTGATCAATCGTTACCGCTGGTACGAGCTTGTCGCCATCTATGCGGGCATCTTCGTCTTCCTCTGCTTCATCCTGGCGCCCTTCGTCGAAGGCTTCCTGGTGTCGCTGAAGCCGCTCGGGCTACTGTTTTCCTCGCCCTATCGCTTCTGGCCGGAAAACGGGTCGTTCGCCGCCTACTTCACGATGTGGGAGAGCGTGCCGGGCTTTGCCCGTTACATCTTCAATTCCTTCTTCATTTCCACCATCGTCACGGCGATCGTGCTGGTGCTGGTCGTTCCCGCCGCCTACGCTTTCGCCCGCTTCAACTTCCGCGGCGCCGGCGTTCTTCTCGGCGCGTTCCTGGCCGTCAACATGTTTTCAGGCGCGGTGCTGCTCATCCCGCTGTTCCGGCTGATGCGCACCTTCGGCGTGCTCAACACCTATCTGGCGATGATCGTACCGGGTGTCGCCTTCCTGATCCCGTCCGCGATCTGGCTCCTGCGCACCTACATGATGCGCATTCCGCGCGAACTCGACGAGGCCGCGTTCGTCGATGGTGCCAGCCACTTTTACACGCTGCGCCGGGTGATCCTGCCGATCGCCATGCCGGGCATCACCGTTGTGGCGATCACCACCTTCATCGGCGCCTATGCCCAGCAGTTCATCTACGCGCTGACCTTCAATTCCAAGAGCGAATACATGCCGCTGCCGGTCGGTCTCTTTGCCTATTTCGGACGTCAGGAAGTCGTCTGGAACGAGCTGATGGCCGCAAGCTTCGTCGGCATCGCGCCGGCTGTCGTCGTGATCTTCCTCTTGCAACGCTATCTCGTCAGCGGCCTGACCGCGGGCGCGGTGAAACAATAAGACTTAAGTCAACCACCAGAGAACGGGAGCATAAGACGTGTCTATCCAATTCAAGACGGGGGTGCTTGCCCTTGCCCTGCTCGGCTCGACCGCGCTCGGCGCCGTGACCGCCAAGGCGGCCGACCAGGAGATCAGCTGGATCTACTGCGGCGACACCATGGATGCTGTGCACGAGAAGTACATCAAGCAGTGGGAAGAGAAGAACCCGGGCTGGAAGGTAACCCCTGAAGTCGTCGGCTGGGCCCAGTGCCAGGACAAGGCAACGACGCTTGCCGCCGCCGGTACGCCGGTCGCCATGGCCTATGTCGGTTCGCGCACGCTGAAGGAATTCGCCCAGAACGACCTGATCGTCCCGGTGCCGATGACCGACGACGAAAAGAAGACCTACTATCCGAACATCGTCGACACGGTAACCTTCGACAACAACCAGTGGGGCGTTCCGATCGCGTTCTCGACCAAGGCGCTTTACTGGAACAAGGACCTGTTCAAGCAGGCCGGCCTCGATCCCGAGACGCCGCCGAAGACCTGGGCCGAAGAAATCGAGTTTGCCAAGACGATCAAGGAAAAGACCGGGATTGCCGGTTATGGTCTTCCGGCCAAGACCTTCGACAACACGATGCACCAGTTCATGCACTGGGTTTACACCAACAACGGCAAGGTCATCGACGGCGACAAGATCGTCATCGACAGCCCGCAGGTGCTGGCAGCGCTCCAGGCCTACAAGGACATCACGCCATTTTCGGTCGAAGGCGCCACCGCCTACGAGCAGAACGAGATCCGCGCCATCTTCCTGGATGGCAAGGTCGGCATGATCCAGGCTGGCTCGGGTGCTGCAACGCGTCTGAAGGAAACCAAGGTCAACTGGGGTGTCGCGCCGCTGCCGCTCGGCCCGGAAGCCAAGGGCGAGGGCACGCTGCTCATCACCGACAGCCTGGCGATCTTCAAGGGGTCGGGCGTCGAGGAGAAGGCAATCGAGTTCGCCAAGTTCATCACTTCGCCCGGTCCGCAGGGTGAGTATGAACTGCAGGGCGGCGCCGGCCTGACGCCGCTGCGTCCGTCGCCGATGGTCGACGAGTTCGTCAAGAAGGATCCTTACTGGAAGCCGTTCATCGACGGCATCACCTATGGTGGTCCCGAGCCGCTCTTTACCGACTACAAGGGCTTCCAGAACGTCATCATCGAGATGGTCCAGTCGGTCGTGACCGGCAAGGCCGAACCGGCCGACGCCTTGAAGAAGGCGGCTTCCAGCCTCGAAGAGTACAAGTAAGGCCACCGGGGCCGCGGATCCCCTTGGGGTTCGCGGCCCTCGCTTCCTTCTGCTATAAATGAGCCGCTTCTCGCCGGTGGCCGGAGACAGTTTCTTGGGACAGCTCAATCTCAACAAGGTTCAGAAATTCTACGGGACGTTCGAGGTGCTGAAAGGCATCGATCTCGAAGTCAGGAACGGTGAGTTCGTCGTTTTCGTCGGACCCTCCGGTTGCGGCAAGTCGACCTTGCTCAGGATGATCGCAGGTCTCGATGAGACCAGCTCGGGGGACATCCTGATCGAGAACAAGCGCGTCAACGACCTGCCGCCGGTCAAGCGCGGGATCGCCATGGTCTTCCAGTCCTATGCGCTCTATCCGCATATGTCCGTCTTCGAGAACATCGCCTTTCCGCTTCGCGTGGAAAAGATGGCCGAGGAGAAATTGAAGGCAAAGGTGGAGCATGCCGCACGCATCCTGCACCTGGACCAACGCCTGCAGCAGAAGCCGGGAATGTTGTCCGGTGGTCAGCGTCAGCGCGTGGCGATTGGGCGAGCGATCGTGCGCGAGCCGAAGATCTTCCTCTTCGACGAGCCGCTGTCGAACCTTGACGCAGCACTTCGGGCGGACATGCGCATCGAACTGGCGAAGCTGCATCGGCAATTGAAGGCAACGATGATCTACGTCACCCACGACCAGGTCGAGGCGATGACGATGGCGGACCGGATCGTCGTTCTCAATGCCGGTGAAATCGCGCAGACCGGCGCGCCGCTGGAGCTCTACCACAAACCTGCCAACACCTTCGTAGCCGGCTTTATCGGCAATCCGAAGATGAACCTTCTGCCGGTCACCTGCAAGGGCGTCAGCGATGCCGGCGTCGAGGTCGACTACAAGGGCCAGACGACGATCGTCCCGGTGACGCCACAGAGTGGCCTCGTCGGACGGACGCTGACGCTCGGAGTGCGGCCGGAACACATCGTGCTCGGCACAGGCGATCTTTCCCTCAAGGTCACGCCAACGGTGATCGAACGTCTCGGCGCTCACACGGTCGCCTATGCGGCGGTCGGTGGCGAGGGCGAGAACTTCTGCGCCATGTTGCCCGGCACTGCGGCCATTCGGCCGGAAGAGACGGTTCAGGCCGGTATCAAGGTTGCCGACTGCCACCTCTTCGACGAATCCGGCATCGCGCTGGAACGGCGGGTCGAGCTGACCGACATCGACATGGGTGTGCTCGATCCGGCTGCGGCCTGAGCGTTACGCCTGCCAAACGAAAACGGGCCGCTGGCTGTAGCAAGCCAGCGGCCCTTCTTTTTTAGCGCAGATCGTGCGTCTGCCGGCCGGCAACACTCCAGGAGCGGCTCAGGCCACGCCTTTCGCCTCGTGCGGATTGTCGACCTTCGGCCAGATGTTCTTCGGCGCCCGCTTGTAGGCGGTTTTCGCGGGGTTGTTCGGATAGGGCGTGCCCGCCGAGCAATAGAGGATTTCCGAGGCGATCTTCGAGAACGAGGCGTAGAAGTGATTGGTCGACTTGATGACCAGGATCTTCTTTTCCGTCGGGTCGATGCCCATGACAGAAAACAGGCTCGGGTCGAAGCTCTGCGCGCGCGTTGAATTCAGAATGATGTCGATGCCGTTGTAGCGGATGTGCGCTGCGTCGCCGAACGGGGCAAAACTCTCGCCGAAGCGCATTTCCGCGTCGCGCACCAGCTTCACGACCTTCACCGTTCCGTCGACCGGATTGCCGGTTCCCGGCGCCGATTTCGCGCCGAAGCGCAAGGGGATCTCGGCGCCTTCGCCGGCCGCCATGCAGATCTGCACCGCCATCGGGTCCCAGATGGTGCCGACGGCGACGTCGGTTGCGCCACGCGCCAGAAGCTCTTCGAGAAGGACCGTCGCATCCCCCGCCGTGCCGCCGCCCGGATTGTCCCAGACGTCGGCGATCACGACAGGGCCTTTCGACGCGGAAAGCGCCTCGGAAACGGCCTGCTTCTCGTCGATCTGCGGCATGATGAAGGTGCCGCGGTTGGAAAAGAGTTCGAGGCCAAGCTCGCGTGCCAGGGCTTGCCCCTTCTCCGGCTTGCCGTTGGTGACGGCGAGGAGCTTGGTTCCCATTTCCGGTACGTCGCCGGCCATGAAGCCGTGGACGACCGAAAGCGAAAGCACGTCCGCGTCTTCCTTTTCGATCCGCATCAGCTTGTCGACGAAGGAACGCATCGGATCGCGCGAGGTCGGATAGACGTCGATCATCCGACAGTCGAAGATCGACATGACAGGTGTCACCCGGCCCTCGAGCGTATCGACCGCGATCCGCCAGAGGTCCTCGGCGCGATCGACAAAGTCGGTGTGCGGAAACTCCTTGAAATAGACGAAGAAATTCGATGCCGCAGCGCGTTTGGCTGTCAGGTGGCTGTGCGGATCGAGTTCGGCGCAGACGAGGATGTCAGGTCCGACGATCTCGCGCACGCGCACGAGCAGATCGCCCTCCGGGTCTTCGTACCCGTCGGCGACCATCGCGCCATGCAGGCCAAGAACAACGGCGTCGACGGGCATGGCGGCGCGCAGCTGGCCGAGGATCTCGTCGCGCAGGCTCTCATAGGTCTGGCGGTTGACGAGGCCGGCCGGATCGGCCCAGGTCGCGGTTCCCTCGATCAGGTCCCAGCCTTTCTCGGCGCAGACCTGCCGGCCGACTGTAATCGGCGCCGTGCAGAGCGTCGGCGTTTCCGGATGCTCGCCCGGCGGCGCATAGAGCGAGGCTTCAAAAGCCCGGCGGTCGATGCAGATCGGAGAGAAGGTATTGGTCTCGGTCGCAAGCGCTGCTGTGAAGATCCGCAATGCCGTTTGCCTTTTTATGTCGCGTCGCGCTTAAGCCGGGCCCATCGGGTTCGGCAGGTAACCGGTGAAGCCGGCGATCTTCCAGCGTCCTTCATGCAGCCGGCAATAATAGACCGTCTGCCATTTCAGGATGTCGACGCTGCCGTCGGTCTTCTTCAGGCTGCCGTCGAACTTCTTGCGCGCCAGTGCCTGGTCACCGTTGACTTCGATGTCTTCGAGCGTCGTCGTCGTGAAAATCGCGTTGCGCGGATCTTCGGCGAAGCTTTCCTTTGCGAAGTCGGTTGCCTGGCGCAGCCATTCGTCGCGATAGGCGGCAAGCGACGGGAAGGTCAGCCGCCAGTTGTCCGGATTGGTTTCGCGGCGGCCGTCGATGCCGATGAAGCCGTCCTCGACGAAATCTGCTGACACCATCGACCAGTCCGCTGCCAGAAAGGCGGTGATGTCGCGCGAGACGAGCATCTCCCAGATCGAATGACGTGCGACGTCGGAGGAGGGGAATGGATTGAGGAAAGGATCCCGCATATTCTCGCCCTGGATTGAAATTCTTTTCATGAACGGTGTTTTTCGCTGGTCAAATTCCGCTTTCTATGGTCATTTGTCAACGATCGAAGAAAATAATTTGCACGAAGGCGGACATGACCATCAAGAGATACGGTACTGTGCAAGTCGGTGCCGGCGGCAAGCCATTGCCTTTTGCGCGCGCGGTCGAAGCGGACGGCTGGCTCTATGTTTCCGGTCAGGTCGCGATGGAAAATGGCGAGATCATCGAGGGCGGGATCATCCCCCAGACCCACAAGACGATCGCCAATGTTCTGGCCATTCTGACGGAAGCCGGCTACGGTCCTGAGCATGTGGTTCGTTGCGGCGTCTGGCTCGACGATCCCCGGGATTTCTGGACATTCAACAAGATCTACCAGGAGTATTTCGGTGCGCATCCGCCGGCGCGGGCCTGTGTCCAGTCGTCGATGATGGTTGATTGCAAGGTCGAGATCGACTGCGTCGCCTACAAGCCGAAGGAAGGCTGATCCGAAACAGGGCTTGAGCGGGCGATGGATATCTTCGCGACACTGCAGGAAGAAAAAGGGCGGCTCTCCCAGTCGGAAAACCGCATTGCCGATATTCTCCTCAATGATTTCGAGTTCGCGGTAAACGCGTCCATCATCGAACTGGCAGGCAAGGCCGACGTTTCGCCGCCGACCGTCACCCGCTTCTGTCGCCGCCTCGGGTGTGACAGTTTCTCCGATTTCAAGGTGCAGCTTGCCCGCACCGCCTATATCGGCATGCGCTACCTGAAGCCGGAACCGAAAAGCCGCGAGACCGGCGATGTCGCCCAGGACATCATCACCAAGTCGCAAAATGCGCTCTTCCTCCTCCATCGTTCGCTCGATCTCGCCGCGATCGAAGAGGCGGTCGAACGCATCGCCGCAGCGGAAATGATCTACGCCTTTGGTTCCGGCGGCAATTCGTCGATGGTTGCCGGCGAACTTCAAAACCGGCTCTTCCGTTACGGCCTGCGCATTACCTCGAGTTCCGACCACAGCATGCAGCTGATGATGACGGCGGCGGCCCGGCCGACGGACGTGCTGATCGGCTCCTCTTTTTCCGGCCGCAATGCCGAACTCGTGCGCGCCTTTACGCTCGCGCGCGAACTGAAGGTGCCGACCATCGCGCTGACGCAGAGCGGCAGTCCGGTGGCGGCGGTCGCCAGCATCACGGTTCCGGTGGACCTGCCCGAGGGTAACAACATCTACCGTCCCACCTCCACCCGCATCGCCTATCTGGCGCTGCTCGACATCCTCTCCAGTCTCGTCGCCTATCGGGTGCAACCGCTGGCGACGACCACACTTCGGCGCATCAAGCAGCAACTGGTCACGCACCGCGACGGTGACGATCGCCAGCTGCTCGGAGACTGACGTGCCGCGAAAGGTCAGCGCATGACGCAATACCTCGCGATCGTAACCGGTGCAGCCGGCGATATCGGCCGCGCCATCGCGCGCAAGCTTGCCGACGACCACGACGTGATCCTGCTCGTCGACATCGACGCAGAGGCAGCGACACGTGCTGCGCGCGCGCTTGGTGATGAAAATCGCTTCGTGGCAGCGGCCTGCGATGTCACGGATGTTGCAAGTGTCGCGGCGATGGCAGCAAAGGCGGCAAGTCTGGGGACGGTGCGCACGCTCGTCAACAATGCGGGCGCTGCCCGCGCCGTCAGCCTGCAGGAAACCACGCCGGACATCTGGCGCATGGACAACGCGCTGAACCTCGAAGCCGCGTTCCTCACCTTTCGCGCCGTCGAGGACATGCTGAAGGAGAGCCGCGGGACGGTGGTCAACATCGCCTCGGTCAATGGCATGAATGTCTTCGGGCACCCGGCCTACAGCGCCGCCAAGGCAGGCCTGCTGCATCTGACCCGCCTGATCGCGGTCGAATATGGCAAGTTCGGCATCCGCTCGAACGCCGTTGCACCCGGCACGGTGCGCACCCAGGCCTGGGAAGCACGGGCTCAGGCGAACCCCGATGTGTTCGACGAAGCGAAGCGCTGGTATCCGCTGCAGCGCATCGTCAACCCCGATGATGTCGCCAATGCCGTGCATTTCCTGGCGGGGCCGCTGGCTGCCGCCATCTCGGGCGTCTGCCTGCCGGTCGACTGCGGGCTTACCGCAGGGCAAGCGGAGCTGGCGCGCACATTCTCGCAATCAAGCGATTACTGACATCTGCATTCGGAGGAAGAGCATGCACCCGGTTTCCTATCGTCTCGAGGCGTCCTGGCAGCCGGACGGCGGGCCGTTCGGCCGGTTCACCTTCACGCTCTTCAACTTTTCGGGCGAGCCGCTTTCCGGCTTCAGGATCGTCTATACCTCGCTGACAAGGGTCATCGATCCGAACGCCTGCGAGAATGCTGTCTTCCTGCGCCGCAACGCCAATTTTCACGAATTCGCGCCGCCCGAGGGGCTGACGATCGAACACGGCGAGAGCTGGACCTTTACCGTCAGTGGCCTGCACCGCAATGCGCGCCATTGCACCGACGGTGCAAAATCCGCCTATTTGACGCTCGCCGACGGTCGACATGTTCCGGTTGCGGTTTCCGATCTGTTGCTCGAAAACGCGGTCAGCGAGCCGCCGCCGGTACTGTTGCCGGAAGGAAGGCTTGATCAACCCTATGCGCTGCAGCCTTGGCCGGCGGGACTCGATCTTCGGGCGGGCGACGGGTTTCCCGTGGTGCTCTACCCGGCCGCCGGCAGCGGTAGCGATGATGTCGCTGCCGTCGATACGGTGCTCGCGATGTATCACCGCTTGTTCCCTGCAGGCCACGCACCTTTCAGTCTCGCCGTCTCAAAGCAGGGGCGGGCAATTGTCTTTGCCGCCGACGCCGACCTGCAAGCGGAAGCCTATCGGCTGGCGTTTTCCGAAACCGAGATCAAGCTCAGCCATGGCGGCAGCGCCGGGCGGCAGTATGGATTGACGAGCCTGGCGCAACTGCTGGATGGCGCGCGCAATCATCCCGGAAAATTCCGCTTTCCGGCTGGCGGGACGATCTCGGACGCTCCGCGTTACAGCTGGCGCGGTTGCCATCTCGACGTCTCGCGTCAGTTCTACCCGACATCGGATGTGTCGCGGCTCATCGATATCCTCGCCTGGTTCAAGCTCAACGTCTTCCATTGGCACTTGACCGATGACGAGGCCTGGCGGCTGGAGATCAAGGCGTTTCCGGAGCTGACGACGCTCGGTGTGCTGCGAGGCCCTGACGAACCGCTGCTGCCGCAGCTTGGCAACGGCGCGGAGCCCGTCGGCGGGTTCTACAGCCAGGAGGACGTCAAGGCGATCGTCGCCCAGGCGTTGGCGCTTCATGTCGATGTCGTCCCGGAGATCGACATCCCCGGCCACAGCACAGCGACGCTTGTCGCGTTGCCCGATCTTGCCGATGGCCAGGAGGCGCCCGAAAGCTACCATTCGGTCCAGGGCTATCCGAACAATGCCTTGAACCCCGCGGTCGCCTTCACCTACGAGTTTCTCGAAAAGCTCTTCGACGAGATGGTCGAGCTTTTCCCGAGCGAATACATCCACATCGGCGGTGACGAGGTCGCGAACGGTTCGTGGCTCGCATCGCCGCTTGCCAAGCAACTGATGGAGCGCGAGGGCATTTCCGGGACCTTCGCCCTGCAGTCCTATTTCCTTCGGCGCGTGAAAGCGATGCTGACGGCACGCGACCGCAAGCTTGCGGGCTGGAACGAGGTGGCACATGGCGGCGGCGTCGCGGCCGAAGATACGCTGCTGATGGCCTGGGAGCGGCCGGAGGTCGGGATCGAACTGGCGCGCGAAGGCTACGACGTGGTGATGACGCCCGGTCAGGCCTACTATCTCGACATGGCGCAGGCGGACGCCTGGCAGGAACCGGGCGCGAGCTGGGCCGGGACGGCGACGCCGGCGCACACCTATGGCTATGAGGCCGAGGGCGAATTTCCGGACGCGTTGAAAGCGCGTCTCAAGGGCGTGCAGGCCTGCATCTGGTCTGAACATTACCTGTCGCGTGGCTACTTCAACCGACTGGTCTTTCCACGGCTTCCGGCAATCGCCGAAGCGGCCTGGACGCCGAAGGCGGGCAAGGACTGGCTGCGCTTCGCCGCCATCGCCCCGCTCAGCCCCAATCTCTAAGAGGAAAGCCCATGCGCATTGCCGTTGGTGGTATCCACACCGAATGCAGCACCTATTCGCCAGTCCTGATGACTGAGGAGGATTTTCGGGTGCTGCGCGGGCAGACGCTGCTGGAGGCCGAATACTTCAGCTTCATGAAGGCCGAGGGTGTCGAGCACCTTCCGCTGCTGCACGCGCGCGCGGTTCCAGGCGGCCCGGTGTCGCGGGCGACCTATGACGCGTTCAAGGCAGAGTTCCTGGCATTGCTGCGCGAAGCGCTGCCGATCGATGGGCTCTATCTCGCCATGCATGGCGCGATCAAGGTCGACGGCATGGACGACGCAGAAGGCGACTGGATCTCGGCCGCCCGCGCCGTCGTCGGCCCTGACTGCCCGATTGCCGCCAGCTACGACCTGCACGGCAATGTCAGCCAGAGGATCATCGACCAGCTCGACATCTTCGCCGCCTACCGCACCGCACCGCACATCGACACGCCGGAAACCATGACCCGTGCCTGGTCGACGCTCGTCTCGGCCTTGCGCGAGGGAACCCGTCCGGGCATCGCCTGGGCGCCGGTTCCTGTCCTTCTGCCTGGCGAGTGCACGTCGACCGAGGACGAGCCGGCAAAATCGCTTTACGCGCAACTGCCCGAGCTCGACAAGCGGCCGGGCATTCTCGATGCCAATCTGATGGTGGGGTATGTCTGGGCCGACGAGCCGCGGGCGACAGCCTGCGCGGTGGTGACCGCCACCGACAAGGCGGCAGCCGTTCAGGCGGCGGAAGAGATCGCCGCCGGCTACTGGACGGAACGCCGCAATTTCCGGTTCGGCCCCGTGACCGGGCCGCTCAGCGAGATGCTCGACATTGCCGAACGGGCGACAACGACGCCGATCATCCTGGCAGACTCGGGTGACAATCCGACTGGCGGCGGCGTCGGCGACCGGGCCGACGTATTGAAGGCGCTGCTTGCCCGCGGGTGGCGCGGCGCCCTGATCGCCGGGATCACCGACGCGCCGGCGGTCGAAGCCTGTTTTGCGGCCGGTCTCGGCGAGACGCTGATGCTGAAGATCGGCGGCAGCCTCGATCCGGCAAGCCAGAGCGCAGAGATGCTGGTCGACGTCGTGACGCTCGACGATCCGGGGCCAGCGCGGGAGCGGCAGGCGGTGGTGCGCGTCGGCGCCATTGATATCGTCATTGCCGCACGGCGCAGGCCCTATCACAATATCGAGGATTTTCGCCGCCTCGCTCTTGACCCGCAGGCGGTGCGGCTGCTCGTCGTCAAGTCGGGCTATCTCTCACCCGATCTCGCCCCGATCGCCAATCCGAACCTGATGGCGCTGACGGATGGTGTCGTCAACCAGGATATCGCCGGGCTTTCCAGCCTGCGTCGTTCCCGTCCGTCCTTCCCGTTCGATCCGGATTTTGCCTTCGAACCGGAGGCTCGCTTGTCGGCGCGCTGGTCGAGCGACGCCTGAACCTTGGCATACTGATCCTATCCCGCCCGATATCGGGCGGGTCTTTCCTCCCATATTTCTTCCACTTCGTGGATGCCCTTCATCATGACCTCGACCATCCTCAGCGCCATGCGCAACCCCGGTATGCGGATCAGCATGCTGGCAATCTTCCTGTTCGGTTTTGCGGGTGCCGCCACCTCGCCCTACCAGTCCGTCGTCGGCATCAACGAACTGGGCCTGAGCGACGCCGTCTATTCCCTGCTGATCCTGCTTGCTTCGACGGTCAACGTCATCGTCAGCGTCTCGATCGGCATCCTCGCGGACCGAGTCGGCAACTATCGTCTCTTGATGTCGACCGCGATCCTGTTTGGCGTCATCGGCTATGGCATCGTCTATCTGCTGCCCTACCAGGCGAGCTTCGTCGTCAGCGTTCTGGTGTTTCTGCCGATCTACGGCGCGCTCTACACGCTGCTCTTTGCCAATGTGCGCAGCATCGCCCGGCGCATGAGCGGCCACGACGCGGCGTCGCTGACGACGGGTGCGCGCGCCGCGATATCTGTCTCCTGGGTTCTCGTGCCCGGGCTCGTCGGCTTTGCACTGGCGGGTGGCGACAGCATGCTGCCGGCCTACCTGCTCGCCTGCCTCGGTTGCCTCGCCAACCTGCTGATCGTCTATTTTCGCCTGCCCAACGAAAAGGGCGCCGATGCCTCGCTCGGCAAGCGGCTCTCCTACTGGACGTCGTTTCGCGAAATCCTGGCGCCGGGCATTTTCCTGAGGGTGATTGCGGTTGCGACCATCACCTCGACGTTGCACGTCAATGCCGCGGTGCTGCCCTTGATCATGACCGACGAGATCGGCGGCAGCGTCACCGACATCGGCATCATCGTCGGAATCGTCGCCTTCCTCGAAGTGGTCTTCATCTTCGTCTGGGCGCGCATCCAGCTCAGCCTGGTTCCGTTCAAGGCGCTGGCGCTCGGGACGGCCATTTATATCGGCTACATGGTGCTGCTCAGTTTTGCCAATGCCACCTGGCAGATCTATGCGCTCACGCTCATCAGCGCCTTTGGCGCTGCGGCGCTGATCACCATTCCGATCAGCTATCTGCAGGAACTGATCGCCGATCGTCCCGGGCTCGGCAGCTCGCTGATCGCCGTGAACTTGTTCTTAAGCGGCGGTCTGTGCGCCGGCCTTTTTGCGCTCGGCACGCGGATCAGCGACTATTCCGGGACCGCTCTTCTCGGCGGTGTCGGGGGATTTGCTGGACTGGTGCTGCTGCTGGCCCTCGATGGCGACCGAACAGGGAAGACAACGAACCGCGGCCAACTCGGCTAGGGCAATTCCAGCGAAAGTGTGGAACGGTTTTCCGTCCGGAATTGCGTGATATCAAAGAGTTAGATCATTTCGCTGTTTCGTTGAAACAGCGAAATGATCTAGTCCCAGGGCTCATCGACAAAGCTGCAGGTGAATTTCGTTTGGTTGTCCTGAAGACATCTCTTCTTCTGATCGACGAGGATCATGATCCTCGCGATGAATCGTGAGAAATCGGCCTTGCTGGAATTAAAGGTTGCTATCCCGAGAGCGTGTGCCTGGGCCTGAGCCACGCAGGCAGCCAACTCCTGATCGGGAACATCGTTGTTTGCAACGACGACAGCTCTGTCAAAACGCCCTTCCGCGGAATAGCTTACGGCAGAAGCGCAGTTTGCTGCGCCAAGTGCCGCATTATCGTTCAGCAGCCTCTCGTAATAGGGGTCGAAGCCAAAGTCGTCTATTTTGCTGACATCGACCCGGCCATTCTGGACGGCATCTTTTCGAAAGATGACACCGATGGTGTTTCTCCCGAGGCCTGGTTGGGCTCGAACCTCAAGTCCGGCAGTGATGGCGAGCATTTGAATCGTTGAAAAGACGACGTCCCTCTTCTTGGTATCCCCTTGACTCATTCCGACGCCGATAAACTCGGGGAAGGCGGTAAAATGGCGCTCTCCGTTGCGAACAGGCCCGAGAAAACTCGCGTTCTGGGCGACTGAAGACGAAGCGACAAAGACGCTCGTGAGAAGGCCCGCGGTAAACATAAGATTTCTAATGGTTCTTCTCCTGTTTCAGCCTCAACACGCGAATCCTCCTCAGCGCTCGCGCAAGCGGACGAGACCTGCCGCAGAAAGATCGCCACCAATCCGTCTCGATTTTTCTATCATTGCGATCAATAGCTGCAAGGCGTCGAGGTGAGGAAGACGCGGTCCTGGTGCCGGTCTCATCAAAAAGTGATTGGGGCGCCTTTCGGCGCCCCAATCAATAAGTCCGTTCATATCAGTCGAGAGCGTGTCAGTTGCCGAGAATGCCCGGCAGCCGCAGCCCCTTGTCCTTGGCGCAGTCAAGCGCGATGTCGTAGCCGGCATCGGCGTGGCGCATGACGCCGGTCGCCGGGTCGTTCCAGAGAACGCGCTCCAGGCGCTTGGCCGCGTCATCCGTACCGTCCGCGCAGATGACGACGCCCGAATGCTGCGAGAAGCCCATGCCGACGCCGCCACCGTGGTGCAGCGAGACCCAGGTCGCGCCCGACGCCGTGTTGAGCAGGGCGTTGAGGAGCGGCCAGTCGGAAACTGCGTCCGAGCCGTCCTTCATCGCTTCGGTCTCGCGGTTCGGCGAGGCGACCGAGCCGGAGTCCAGATGGTCGCGGCCGATGACGACGGGCGCCTTCAGTTCGCCGTTCCTGACCATCTCGTTGAAGGCGAGGCCGAGGCGGTGGCGATCGCCGAGACCGACCCAGCAGATGCGTGCCGGCAGGCCCTGGAAGGAGATGCGCTCGCGGGCCATGTCCAGCCAGTTGTGCAGGTGGGTGTTGCCGGGGGTCAGTTCCTTGACCTTGGCGTCGGTCTTGTAGATGTCTTCCGGATCGCCTGAAAGAGCCGCCCAGCGGAACGGGCCGATGCCGCGGCAAAACAGAGGACGGATATAGGCCGGCACGAAGCCGGGGAAGGCGAAGGCGTTTTCGAGGCCCTCTTCCTTGGCGACCTGGCGGATGTTGTTGCCGTAATCGAAGGTCGGGATGCCCATGTCCTGGAACGCGATCATCGCTTCGACATGCTCGCGCATCGAGGCGCGGGCTGCCTTTTCGACCGCCTTCGGGTCGCTTTCGCGCTTGGCCTTCCATTCGGCCATCGTCCAGCCCTTCGGCAGGTAACCGTTGACCGGGTCGTGTGCCGAGGTCTGGTCGGTGACCATGTCGGGGCGGATACCGCGGCGGACCATCTCCGGCAGGATCTCGGCGGTGTTGCCGAGAAGACCGACGGACTTGGCTTCACCGTTCTTCGTCCAGCGGGCGATGATTTCCATAGCCTCGTCCAGCGTCTCGGCCTTTTCGTCGAGGTAGCGGGTGCGCAGGCGGAAATCGATCGAGTCCGGGTTGCATTCAACCGCAAGGCACGAGGCGCCCGCCATGACGGCTGCCAGCGGCTGGGCGCCGCCCATGCCGCCGAGGCCGCCGGTCAGCACCCACTTGCCCTTGAGATTGCCGCCATAGTGCTGGCGGCCGGCTTCGACGAAGGTCTCGTAGGTGCCCTGCACGATGCCTTGCGTGCCGATATAGATCCAGGAGCCGGCGGTCATCTGGCCGTACATGGCGAGACCCTTCTTATCCAGCTCGTTGAAATGGTCCCAGTTCGCCCAATGCGGCACAAGGTTGGAGTTGGCGATCAGGACGCGCGGCGCGTCCTTGTGGGTACGGAAGACGCCGACCGGCTTGCCCGACTGCACCATCAGCGTTTCGTCGTCATTGAGGTCCTTGAGCGTCTCGACGATCTTGTCGAAATCGGCCCATGTGCGCGCCGCCCGACCGATGCCGCCGTAGACGACCAGCTCATGCGGGTTTTCCGCAACGTTCGGATCCAGATTGTTCATCAGCATGCGCAGCGGCGCTTCGGTCAGCCAGCTCTTGGCGTTGAGCGTCGTGCCCTGGGGGGCGCGCACGTCGCGAATATTGTGGCGCGGATTGTTGATGGTCATGCCTCGCTCCCTGTCTGTCTCTTGAGGTCAAATGCTGTTGTTTCGATGCGGTTCAGAATGGCTTTCAGCGGCTGGCGCAGCAGTGCCGTGCGCGCGGCGTCGAGCGCGAAGGGCGGCTCTTCTGCTGCAAGGTGCGTGGACTGAGCCAGCTCCATCTGGATTGCATGCACGCCGGTCTCCGGACGGCCATAGTGGCGCGTCGTCCAGCCGCCCTTGAAGCGACCGTTGAGGATGTTGGTGTAACCCTCTGCCGATGCTGCGGTTTCGACGACTGCCTTCTCGATGGCCGGCGCGCAGGTCTTGCCCATGTCCGTGCCGATATTGAGGTCCGGCAGCTTACCTTCGAAGAGGAACGGGATGTGCGAGCGGATCGAGTGGCAGTCGTAAAGCACGGCCATGCCGTGGATCGCCTTGACGCGCTCGATTTCGGCAGCGAGGGCTGCGTGATAGGGCGCATGGAACGTCTGGAGGCGTTCGGCGACATCGGCTTCCGTTGGTGCTTGTCCGTCTTGCCAGATCGGCTTGCCGTCGAAATCCGTGTCCGGGATCAGGCCGGTCGTGTTCTGGCCGGGATACAGGCTGACGCCTGCGGGATCGCGGTTCGCGTCGATCACGTAGCGATGGAAGGTGGCGCGAACGACCGTCACGTCCTTCAGCAGGCCGTCATAGAGTTCGTGGATGTGCCAGTCTGTATCGGCGAGGATCCGGCCATTGTCGTTCAACCGGTCCCAGACTGCAGCCGGAACTTCAGTTCCCGTATGTGGAAAGCCGAGGATGACCGGGGACGTGCCTCTCGTGACTTCGAATACCGCCATCTCAGGCCTCCAGACCCGGCAAGATGTTACCGGAGACGGCGGCGTTGAGGCGCCCCGACGCAATGAGGTCGCCGGCGGCCTTGAGATCATCGGCCAGGTAGCGATCCTCTTCGATTGTCGGCGAAACGGCGCGAAGGGCGGCGGCCGCCTTTTGCAGTTCCGGGCTCGTCGTGAGCGGCGCGCGGAACTCGACGCCCTGGACGGCGGTCAGCGCTTCGATGCCGACGATCGAGAACAGGTTCTCGGTCATCAGCAGCAGGCGACGCGCGCCGTGGCAGGCCATCGAGACATGGTCTTCCTGGTTGGCGGATGTCGGGGTCGAGTCGACCGAGGCCGGATGCGACAGCTGCTTGTTTTCCGACATCAGCGCCGCGGAGGTGACCTCGGCGATCATCAGGCCGGAGTTGAGGCCGGGCTTCTTGGCAAGGAAGGCGGGCAGGCCATAGGAGAGGGCCGGATCGACGAGCAGCGCGATGCGGCGCTGGGAGATCGCACCGATCTCGCAGACGGCAAGGGCGATCTGGTCGGCGGCAAAGGCAACCGGCTCGGCGTGGAAATTGCCGCCGGAGACGACGGAATTGTCCGAAAGCACCAGCGGGTTGTCGGTGACGGCGTTGGCTTCGATCTCGAGTGTGCGGGCAACCGAACGCAGGATGTCGAGGCAGGCGCCGTCGACCTGCGGCTGGCAGCGGATGCAGTAGGGATCCTGCACGCGCTCGTCGCCCTCGATATGGCTTTCGCGGATGGCGGAGCCCGCAAGCAACGCCCGCAGGGCAGCAGCGGTATCGATCTGGCCGCGATGGCCGCGCAGCGAGTGAATGTCGGGGTGGAACGGCGCGGACGAGCCCATCGCCGCGTCGGTCGACATGGCGCCGGTAATGAGAGCTGCCTGGGCGGCGCGATGGGCACGGAAGAGGCCGGCAAGGGCTAGTGCCGTCGAGGTCTGCGTGCCGTTGATCAGCGCCAGGCCTTCCTTGGCGGCAAGGACGACCGGCGTCAGGCCGGCGGCGGCGAGTGCCTTGGCGCCAGACAGCCGTTCGCCTTTGTAGAAGGCTTCGCCATGACCCATCATGACCGCCGCCATATGGGCGAGCGGCGCGAGGTCGCCTGACGCGCCGACCGAGCCCTTTTCGGGGATCACCGGGATGACGCCCTTTTCCAGCATCGCTTCGATCAGGCGCACGAGTTCAAGGCGCACACCGGAGGCGCCGCGGCCGAGCGAGACGAGCTTCAGCGACAGGATCAGACGGACGATGTTTTCCGAAAGCGGTTCACCGACGCCGCAGCAATGCGACAGGATCAGGTTTCGTTGCAGTGTCGCGACGTCGGCACTGTCGATCTTGATCGAGGCCAGTTTGCCGAAGCCGGTGTTGATGCCGTAGACCGGCGCATTGCCGGCGACGATTTCGGCGATGCGTGCCGCAGCCTTGTTGATGCCGGCGTCAAAGGTTGGGTCGAGGCGGGCCGGCTCTCCGGTCCAGTAGATAGTTTCGAGGTCGCGAAGGGGCACGGAGCCCGGGTGAAGAATGATGGTCATTGACCGGTCCTTTGCCCACTAAAGATGCGTTCATGAAGCGGATTGAAGCCGATGCGGTAGACGAGTTCGGCCGGGTCTTCGATGTTCCAGATTGCCAGATCGGCCGACTTCCCGACTTCGATCGTTCCTGTTTCCGGGAGAAGACCAAGAGCGCGCGCGGCTTCGCGCGTCGCGCCGGCGAGGCATTCGGCCACCGTCAGTCGGAAGAACGTCGCCGACATGTTCATGGTGAGAAGCAGCGAGGTCAGCGGCGAGGTGCCGGGATTGCAATCGGTGGCGATCGCGATATGGGCGCCGGCGTCGCGCAGCGCCTGGACCGGCGGCAGGTGCTCTTCGCGGAGCGCATAGAAAGCGCCGGGCAAGAGCACGGCGACCGTGCCTGATTTGGCAAGGGCTGCAGCACCTTCGTCGTCGAGATATTCGAGATGATCGGCCGAGAGCGCGCCATAGTAGGCCGCGAGCTTGGCGCCGCCGAGATTGGAAAGCTGCTCGGCATGTAGCTTCACTGGCAGGCCAAGCGCTGTTGCGCGATCGAACACGCGGGCGATCTCGGCGGTCGAAAAGGCAATGCCTTCGCAAAAGCCGTCGACCGCATCCACCAGTCCTTCGGAATGGGCCGCATCGAGCCCGGGCAAAACGACGTCGGTGATGTAGTCGCCATTGCGCCCCTTGTAGTCGGCAGGCGTCGCATGGGCGGCGAGATAGCTGGTGACGATGCGGACTGGACGCAGTGTCTCGAGCTTGCGGGCAGCCCGCAGCATGTTGAGCTCGGCCGTCACGTTCAGGCCATAGCCGGATTTGACTTCGACCGTCGAAACGCCTTCGGCAAGAAGCGTGTCGAGACGCGGCAGGGCGCTTTCGACAAGCTGATCGACCGTCAGCGCATTGGTCGCCTTTACCGAGGAAACGATGCCGCCGCCGGCGCGCGCGATCTCTTCGTACGTTGCGCCTTCAAGCCGCATCTGGAATTCGCGGGCGCGGTTGCCGCCGTGAACGATGTGGGTGTGGCAGTCGATCAGCGCCGGCGTCATCACACGCCCCCCGCAATCGGTCGCTTCCAGCCCGCGGGTGAGGTCGGCAGGCAGGTCCTGCTCCGGTCCCGCATAGGCGATGCGCCCGTCGACGACTGCCACGGCCGCATTCTCGACGAGGCCAAGACCTTCAACGGTTTCGCTCATCGGCAGGAGGCGAACGTTGCGCCAGATGCCGGATGCCTGCTTGCGGGTCGAGAACTGAGTCATGAGGTCGCCTCCACTGGATATAATGTATATACATATTAACCTGTTCCACAAGAGGAAATTTGGGGAGCTTCGGGAAAAGGAAAGGGCGAAGGGGTCGCCCCAATGGGGGCGGTCGCCTGAAAAAATGGGCGTAGAACCCTGATGTAGACCGGTTTTTTTGCCGGGACCGGCCATTGACGGCTCGCAAAAAGAAAGGCTCCGAACCCGTGGGGCGGAGCCTTGAAGGCATGCTTTGGGACGGATGTCGCGAAGCGCGCTCGCGTATCGACGCGCGTCGAGGTCGCGATATCAGGTCACGCTAAGCCGCGTGATCCGCCTTGACGCGCAGGCGTTCGACAACTTCGACGAAGCGATTTCCGGCGACATCCAGCCGGCCGCTGTTGTCGATGATGCTGACGTCGGGGCCGGAGGTGACGTCCGGCGCCTGGCGGCTGAGACGCCGCAGCACCTCTTCCTCGCTCTCGCGGCCACGTTCGGCAAGCCGCTTTGCAAGAACCGGCGTCTCGGCGGTGATGACGACGACGGCGATGTCGCCGAAGGCGTTCCGAAACGCCGGCAGGGCGCCGCGGCTGCCATTGACGATCGCCGTCATGCCGCCTCTAACATGTTCGAGGACGGCGGCGGGAATGCCGTATTTCAGCCCGTGCGCGTCCCAGAAGACGGCGAACGCGCCGTCCTTCTGCATCTCCACGAACTCGTCTTCCGAGACGCTTTCATGCACCTCGCCGCCGGCATCCGAAGGGCGGGTGATGACGCGCCGGACGAAATGCACGTCGTGACAATCGCTAAAGTGCTGGGCGGCAAAACCCATGACACTGTCCTTACCTGCGCCGCTCGGACCGACGACGACGACGAGGGCGCCGCCGCCCTGTAGCTTCGCGCTCATGCGACACGCCGCCCTTCGCGCCAGACCGAGCGCACGACCGGAATACCTTCTTTACGGTGGACACGGGCGATGTCGGCGCGGAGGCCGACTGCGATGCGGCCGCGGTCATCAAGACCGACGGTGCGTGCCGGCGTCGAGGTCACCATCGAAATTGCCTTCGGCAGGTCGATGCCTTCGAGTTCGTCGGAAAGGACGAACGGAGCATGGATCAGGCTAAAGGGTACGTAGTCCGACGACAGCACGTCGAGAACGCCACGCTCGGCCAGGTCCCGGGCGGCGATGTTGCCGGAGTGCGACTTGCCGCGCACGATGTTCGGCGCGCCCATGAGCACGCTGAGGCCAGCGCGGTGCGAGGCTTCGGCCGCTTCAAAGCTCGTCGGGAATTCGGCGAGCTTGATACCGTAGCCGATCGATTCGTCGACATGGGCGACCGTTGCGTCATCATGGCTTGCGATGGTGATGCCGCGCTCGGCGCAGGCTTTGGCAAGCGCGTCGCGGTGAGGAGCGGCATACTGTGCCGACAGTGCCTGCTGGCGCGCGACGAATTTCTCGAATTCGGCGTCCGACAGGCCGCGCTTGGATTTGTAGTAGAGCGTGTACTGGTCCATCGTCTGGAACTGACGCTGGCCGGGAGCGTGGTCCATCAGCGAGACGAGCTTGACCTGCGGGTCGTTCTGGAAGTCCTCGTAGTGGTCGAGCACGTCGGAGGTCGAAACCTCGCAGCGCAGGTGGATCAGGTGGTCTGCGCGCAACCGGCCCTCTTCCTTCGCCCGCGCCAGTGCGTCAGCCATACTGCGCATCTCGCCCTTCTGGAAGCCGCCGTCTTCGTCGGAGCCGAGCCGCAGGCAGTCGAACACCGTGGTGATGCCCGAGGTTACCACCTGCGCGTCATGCGCCTGGATCGCGGCGATCTTCAGCCAGCGCACGCCTGGGCGCGGCGAATAGTGGGCTTCGAGGTGATCGGTGTGCAGTTCGATGAGGCCGGGGATCAGGAAGTCGCCTTCGAAGTCTTCGCCGCTGGCGACCGTTCCTTCGGAGATATCGGCAATCTTGCCGTCGCGGATCAGCACCGAACCGTCGAGAATACTGTCCTCGAGGACGATGCGGGCGTTGGTCAAAACCTGTTCTTTGCTCATCTCATGCAATCTTTCGTTGGGTGTCGCTGCCGAGCGGCAGCAGGGAGCGGACAGTAAAGGGTGCGCCGCGCTCCGGTTCGACGAAGAGCGCGACTGACGTTACGTGAAGCGGCTTGCCGATATGCTCCGCGAAAGTGGTTTCGAGGGCCGAGCGCATGATGCCGCTCGTCTCAGAGGGTACGGGGCCAGTCAGGGTCAGGTGGAACTGAAATTCTTCGAATACATAGGGATAGCCCCATTCCCTGAGGTACCGTCGCTGGCGTAGCGGCAGAGTTTCGGGCTTGCGACGGGCAAAATCCGCGTCGGATAGCGGCGCGCGGAACGGGTCGAAGCGATGGACGGCGTCTTCGGCCAGATCCTGCAGGTCGGCGGACGGGGCGGCCGGCACCAGGGCGAAGAACGGGCCAAGCTGATGCAACACGATCTCGGGGATCTCGAACGGATCGAGGTCTGCGGCGAAGCATTCGAAGATGCTCAGAAGCTCGTCCTCGCTGCGGCCTTCCGCAAGCTCGAAAGGCGCCTTCAGCGTGCCGTGGAAACCGTAGCGCCGCGGGTCGGCGGTCAACGCGCTTTGCGTCGCCTCGTCGATCCCGGCGATTGGCGCCGGGGTAATGTTCTCACCGGTAAAGGCGTCGCGGCCGAGCCAACGAGCCGCCACCTGCGACAGCCGGTCGTCCGCCGGCGGCGCGAAATAGATTGCATAACGCACGGTCTTCACTTTCTTGTCGCGACCGGCCCGCCGGGCGGCGGGTCGATTGTTTGCGGGATGCGATGCGCAGCTAGCCGATTTCCATGACAACATCATGATGGCAGACGCGCAATTCACGCTTCTGGTCAGTGACCCTTGCGTCCGATCAGTCGCGAACGGCACGCGTTCGAGATGCTGTCGAAAATAAAGACAACCAGCAAGATCAGAAGCACCATGTAGGCGACATTTTCCCAGTCGGAGTTGGTGCGCATCGCCTCCCAGAGCTTGAGGCCGATGCCGCCGGCGCCGACCGCGCCGATGATCGTCGCCGAGCGGGTGTTCGATTCCCAGAAATAGAGCGCCTGGCTGGCAAAGACCGGCAGCACCTGGGGCAGAACACCGAAGCGCTGCACGGCAAGCGGGGCGGCTCCGACCGACTTGACGCCCTCTCGCTGCTTGTCGTCGATGTTCTCCAGCGCCTCGGAGTAGAGCTTGCCGAGGGTGCCGGTGTCGGTAAAGAAGATCGCCGAAATGCCGGCTAGCGGTCCCGGGCCGAAGGCACGGGTGAAGAACAGTGCCCAGATGAACATGTCAACCGACCTGAGGAAGTCGAAGAAGCGCTTGACCAGCTGGTTGGTCAGGAAGTTCGGGGTGATGTTGCGGGCGGCGAGGAAGCAGAGCGGGAAGGCAATCAGCGACGCAAACAGCGTGCCGACGAAAGCCATGACCACGGTTTGCAGCAGCTTCGTCCAGACGTCCAAATGCTGCCACTCGGCGTTGTAGAGGATGTTGTTCCAGGCGAGCGACAGGTTGGACCGCGCCGGGTCGATGCGGTCACCGGATGTGATGAGCGATGCGACCTCGCCATAGCTCTTGCCGAAGAAGGGAGAGTTGGTGTCGAACAGGAAGTTTGCCCAGCCAAAGAACCGGTTGCGGACCGAGACCTCGTCACCCTCGACCTCGGCCCAGCCGGTGGTGCCAAAGGCAAGCACGATCTTCTCACCGGGCCGCTTTTGCGTCGCCCAGGCGGGCAGGGCCCCTTGCGGCGTCACCTCATCTGCGCCATCGACGGACATCACCAGCGTATCGCCGCCATGGGTCGCCTTCACGAGGCCATCGGCGATCTCGATCCTGGTCGATCGATCGTAGGTGACGACCACCCGCGTCAGAACCTCTTCCTTGCGGGTTTCGACCCGGCTCTCGGCTTCAGCCGTCGCGGTTTCCCCAAGTGCTGAGCCCGGCGTCATGAAGCTGAAGGACGAACTCGCCTTCGGCCTTGCCGTCTGGGCCGACGCGGGGATTTCGACCTGGCGCGTTACCGTCGCCTTGTCGAGCTCCACCCAGTCCGGATTGGGGTTGGGACCGAGCGGCGAGTTGCGCTGATAGTTGAGGCTCATCGTCCGGTCGGGCGCGACATGGATTTCCGGGCGCACCTCATAGGAGACCCAGTCGGCGAGATAGGTCCCGGCGATGCCCCAGTTGGCGTTGCCGAGCACCTGGCCGATCGAGAAGAACCACCAGCTGAAGATGAGGTAGGCGACGACGCCACCGGTGATCGCCGCGGTGCGTACGCGCTTGGAAGTCGAGGATTTCAGAAGTTCGGGATGGCGGGCCGCGATCGCGTCCATTTCCATCGGGCTCATTCGTGTCGTGGTCATGGCGCGCACCTACTGGGCAAGCTGGAAGGACTGCTCGCCGACGAGGCGGCGGCGAAGCCAGGCGGAAAACTGATCGACGGCAAAAATGGTCGCAAACAGCAGGATCACGATCGCAAGGGTCTTCGCCTGGTGGCCCTGGCCGATCGACAGGCGCAGAAGCTCGCCGATACCGCCGCCGCCAACGGCGCCGATGATGGTCGAGGCGCGCACGTTGATCTCAAGGCGCAGGAGGAAATAGCTGGCGAAGTTGGGCAGGACCTGCGGCACCATGCCGAACCAGACACGCTCGATCCAGTTGCCGCCGGCAGCGCGCAAGCCTTCGTCGGGCTTCATGTCGGCATTCTCGACCACTTCGTAAAAGAGCTTTCCGAGCGCGCCGATGGTGTGGATCGAAACCGCGGCGATCGCCGGAATGGGGCCGAGCGAGAGAATGGCGAGGAAAAAGCCGGCGATGACGACCTCGGGAAAGGCGCGCAAGATTTCCATGACGCGGCGAACGAGGCCGCGGATCCAGGGGTTTGGCATCAGGTTGCGTGCAGCGAAGAAGCAGAGCACGAAGCCCAGTGCCGTACCAATGACGGTGGAGAAGATCGCGATGTTCACGGTCTCCATCATCTTGTGAACATACTCGGGGATGTAGAAGCTCTCGGTCAGGTACAGCCGGCCTTCGGGGTAATTGTACTTGAAGCTACCATCGTCGTAGGGCGAGGGCAGATCGAACATGGCGCGGAAGATTTCCATGCCGTCGCGCGGAGCGAGATCGCCGACGAAATCGAAGAAATGCGGCAAGCGGTCGAAGAACTTTCCGGCGTTGGAATCGTTGGCAAACCAGAGCGAGCCTGAAAGCGCCAGGAAGAGGATGGCGAAGCCGAGCCAGGAATAGAGCCGGCGACGGGAACTCAGTTCCTGCCAGTGACGCTCGATGACGGCGCCGTTGTCGCTCAGTTGCCGCGGGAGCAGGGAAGTGGCCATGATCGTTCCGGCGGATGCCGGCCTCTTGAGCATTCCAGGAAAGCGGCAAACGGCTTTCCGTCAGGACATGCGTGAAAACTAAACGATGGATATGCCAGTAGCCGGATGCCAGGCACGCCCTTCAAACAGTGAAACGCTGGCCGTTTTTGCGGCCAGCGTTCCCATGTGATGCGGTTGATCAGCCGCCGATCGTCGCCTTGCGGGCATCGATGATCGGCTTGTAGAAATCGGAATTGACTTCGGTGTAGCCGGTGAAGTCGCCGCCCTGGATGGCCGAGAAGCATGCAGCGTCGGTCTTCGGCAGGTCGACCATGAACTGCTTGAACTTCGCCTTCATGTCATCGTTCATCGAGGTGCGCACGACGATCGGGCCGTTCGGGATCAGCGGCGACTTCCAGAGCTCGACCAGGTCGTTCATGTCGAGGATGCCCTTGTCGACCATCTTCTTCAGGTTGCCCGAAGTGTAGCCGTCCTTGAACTCGCCGACGCCCGAGCCGAAGGTCGTGCCGGCATCGAACGTGCCCTTGACGACTTCGAGAACGAGGTTTTCGTGACCGCCGCCGAAGCCGGTCTCACCGAAGAATTCCTTCACCGGTGCGCCGATTGCTTCCGGCAGGGTCACGAGCGGGACGAGGTAACCCGAAGTCGAGTCCGGATCGGCGAAGCCGAGCTTCTTGCCCTTCAGGTCTTCGATCTTGGTGATGCCGCTGTCCTTGCGGGCAACCATGATCGAGTGATAGCCGGTCGAGCCGTCGGTCTGGACGGTCGTCAGGATCGGCTCGACGGCGTCAGCCTTGGCGAGGTAGATCTTGGCATAGCCGGAAGCGCCGAGCTCGGCGTAGTCGAGCGTGCCGCCGAGCAGGCCCTGGATAACGCCGTCATAGTCGGCAGCCGGGAACAGCGAGACCTTCTCGACGCCGATGGCGGCCGGCAGCTTGTCGACGAGGCACTGGAAGTTGCGCAGGCGGTCGGCTTCGTTTTCGCCACCGAGGATGCCGATGCGGAATTCCTTGAGGTCTTCGGCCTGGGCATGGCCGATTACAGCGAGGAGCGCGACGGCGCTCAGAAGAGCTTTCTTCAGCATAAGGTTCTCCCGTGTGTCCGGCCTCGCCGGATCCATTTGGGTTGCAAAGAGGTGCCCTTGACGCGGGCTTTCGATCGTGGCGGGCGTCAGATGCCGGCCAGTGCCAGCGGCTTGAGGCCGGCCGATGCCGTTTCTTCCTGCGGTACTGCCGCCGGAATGGTGATGCTGGTGGAGGTCATCGATTCCTCGATGCCCGTGTCGGCGCCGTAGATCTCTGCGACCGCTGCCGCCGTCAGATCCTTGGGCTGCCCGTCGAAAACAACGCGGCCATGCGCCATGCCGATGATGCGTTCGCAGTAGTTGCGCGCCGTATCGAGCGTATGCAGGTTGGTGATGACCGTGATGCCGTCGCGCTCGTTGATGTCGCGAAGCGCATCCATGACGATCTTGGCGTTGAGCGGGTCGAGCGAGGCGATCGGCTCGTCGGCGAGCAGGACCTTCGGTTGCTGCATCAGCGCGCGGGCGATCGCGACGCGCTGCTGCTGACCGCCCGAAAGCGTTCCTGCCGGCTGAAGTGCGGACTGTTCGATGCCGAGGCGCTCGAGCGCGCCGATCGCCATGATCCGCTCTTCGCGGGTAAACATGTTGAGGACGCTGAGCACCGTCGAGCGGTGGTTGAGGCGGCCGAGCAGGACGTTGGTCAGGACGTCGAGGCGCGGCACCAGGTTGAACTGCTGGAAGATCATGGCGCAGTCGCGCTGCCAGGTGCGCAGCGCCGCACCACGCAGCGACGACACTTCCGCGCCGTCATAGGCGATCGAGCCCGACGACAGATCGACGAGGCGGTTGATCATGCGCAGCAGCGTCGACTTGCCGGCGCCGGAGCGGCCGATCACGCCGACCATCTGCCCTTGGGGGATGTCGAAAGTAACCGAACTCACGGCTGTCTTCTTGCCGAACTGGCGGGTTACATTCTTCAACTGAAACATGTCTTGCAGGTCCTCTCACGGGGAGACCGGTCATCGGTATGACACCTGCCTTAGCGGCGCTTCATGAAGGCGAAATGTCAGTTTGTTGTAACTTCTGTTACAGTTCACAGCCGGACGGGCCGCAGAGGGGAATTGCGATGAAAAGCTGGACCATTCGAGCCCGAGTTGGTCGCGAAGAGGATCCGGCAGCATGAGGATCGGAGTCCTGGGGGCAGGCGCCATCGGCGGGTTTGTCGGTGGCTGCCTGCTGGCTGGCAGGGCGGATGTCATCTTCGTCGGTCGTCAGGCGCGTGGCACCGTCTGGCAACAGGATGGACTGCGGCTGACCGATCTTGACGGCCGTGACGACGTCATCGGTCCCGAGCGCATTGCCTATTGCGATACCGTCTCTTCTCTCAGGGGATGCGATGTCGTCCTGGTGGCGGTGAAGTCCGGCCAGACCGCAGACGCCGCCGCATCGCTCTCTCCGGTTCTTGCTGCGGGCACGCCTGTCCTTAGCCTGCAGAACGGCATCGAAAACACCGCAACGCTGAAACGGGTGCTGCCGTCGGCCAAGGTCCTACGGGGGATGGTGCCGTTCAACGTCACCATGCCCGGACCGGCGCATCTGCATCGCGCGACTGAAGGGGAAATCGTCGTCGAGGACGATCCGGCAATGGTCTCGATCGCCCCGTTCTTCAGGGCCGGCGGACTGCCGCTTCAGCTCCGCCACGACATGGAGGCGGTGCAATGGGCCAAGCTGCTGATGAACCTCAACAACGCCGTTAATGCCCTTTCGGGGCTGCCGCTCCGCCAGCAGCTCGGCATGCGTGGCTTTCGCCGGTGTCTGGCGCTCAGCCAGCGGGAAGCGCTTTCGCTGCTTGTCGCGGAGGGCCGCGTCCGGCCCGCGCGGCTAACGCCGCTTCCACCAAGCTGGCTGCCAACGGTGCTTGATCTGCCGGATGGCCTGTTCCGGATGCTTGCAAGCCGGATGCTGAAGATTGACGAAACGGCGCGCTCATCGATGGCGGACGATCTTGCGGCCGGCCGGTTCCCGGAGGTCGACTGGATCAATGGCGAGCTCGTTGCGCTTGCCGCGAAACTCGGTCGATCGGCGCCGGTGAACGCGCGTCTTTGCGCGTTGGTAAAAGAGGCTGCAGCTCACGGCCTGAAACCGTGGCAGCCTGCAGCACTGCTCGAGGAGCTTGAGCGGGTCGCAAGGCCCCTTGCGCAACGGACAGGGGGCCACGCAGTCGAGGTTGGAGACGATCGGGGCGGATCTTAGGAGCGCAGAGCCGGTCGCCCGCGCATGTGCTAGCTGTGCGACCCCTCCAAATTCGCACCCGGTATATAGAGTGCGATCGGCCTGATTTCGTAGATCGCGGTCGGATTGCTCCGGCGAAGGTCGCGCGCCGCAGCGACTGCCGCCTCGATCGTCGGAAAATCGACGACGTAAAGCCCCAGCAATTCTTCCTTGGTCTCGGCAAACGGGCCGTCTGTGACGATCCCCGCGCCCGGGCCGCGAAGCGTGACGGCGCCTTCAGCGGGACCAAGCCGGGCGGCCGGGCCAAAGGCCTTCTGCGCGACAAATCGGTCGTGCACGGCGAGCAGGTCGGACATCAGCGTCGCATCCTCCTCTTCGCTCCAGGATTCGACCACGCCTGCGGTGTGATAAGCCAAGATCGCATAATACATGAACCGTCCTCCCTGACGTATTCGTGTCAGGTTTTGCGGGCCGCTTCAATCCGCTTGCTTGCGTCGTCGGTAGTAGTGCAACCCGGAGCGATCCAGACGCGCGATTGTGCGCCCGGTCCCGGGATCAGGTCCTGAGACGTGCGGGATCGAACATCGAGGCGGAGAGGCCGACTGTCTCGAAACCATCAGGCGCTCCAGCGCCGATCAGCAGATTGGCGGCGAGCGCTCCGAGCGCCGGCGAGGTCAGAATGCCGTAGCCACCCTGGCCGGCAAGCCAGAAGAAATCCGGGCGGTCGCGATCAAAGCCGATGACCGGCAGCCTGTCGGGTGAAAAGCTGCGCATGCCGGCCCAGCTCTTGAAGATCCGGCGCACCGGCACGGTCGTGGCCTCCTCGACAAAGTGGGCGGCCCAGGCAATATCGATTTCCTCGGGCTGAACGTCGGCCGGCTCGCACGGGGTGGCGTCGGCGGGAGACGACAGCAGCCGTCCGCCCTCGGGCTTCATGTAGAAGTCCTCATCGATCTCGTTGATTTCAGGCAACGTCAGCGCGTCGACGCCGTCAGGCAGATCGACGGTGATCGCCGTGCGACGGTGGGGCACGATGCCGATGGGAGCAACGCCGAAGAGTTCGGCGACCGGATCCGCCCAGCCGCCGGCGGCATTGACGACGGTCCCGGCGCTGATGTCGCCGCTATTGGTCGGCAGCACCCAGCGTTCACCGTCCCGCCGTGGAGCGAGCACGTCGCTGCGCTCGATGATTGCAGCGCCGTGCGATCGCGCGCCGCGAACATAACCCTGCAACAGGTTCTCGACCTCGATGTCCCAGAACTGCGGGTCGTAAAACGCGGCCGCAACATAGTCGCGCCGCAGGATCGGCACCCGCTCAATTGCCTCCTCGACGGTCAGGCGCAGCAGTTCGGGATTGGCACGGCTTTCCTCGGCGAAGACCTCCTCAAACCGCGCAACCTTCTCGGCATTGGCGATCATGACGCCGCCCCGCTGCTTGAGCAGCGCCACTTCGGAAAAGCCTTCTGGAGGAGTGTCAAAGAAGTGCTTGGAGATCGCGGCCAGCGCGCAGATCTCCGGCGCATTGTAGCGCAGAACGAATTCGGCGGCCGAACGCCCGGTGCTGTGATAACCGAGACCATCTTCCCGCTCGATGACGACGACGGAACGATGCGGCGCCAGAAAATAGGCGAGCGACAGTCCCGCTATTCCGCCACCGATGATTGCCACGTCGTAATCGCGCATGCCCGTCTCCATCTGCCAATGGCGGGACCATAGGGGCGGGAGTGGCCATGTTCAAATTTATAACCGGAAAGGTGACTATCAATCTTGCTGATGACGTGGCGGGTCGAGGCAATGGTCGAGCGCTTCGGTATCGGCGACGTGGGCGAGGAAGGCGGCCTCGGCCGGATTGAGGATCGCGTTCGGGTTGGAGATCCGGAAGACGTCGGTCGTCGGCAGCTCACTATAGGGTGGCAGCTGCCAGAGCCGACCATCGGCAACCGCGGGGTCTGCGAGATGATCGGGCAGCATGCCGATGCCGACATTGCCCGCAATCAGCCGCATCACCTCTTCGACGTTGCAGGAGACGGCGCGGACCTGCTGGCCGAAGGATCCGACGGCACGCACGGCGGTCACCGAATTCATGTGCTGCCCGCCGAGCACGTCGGCGATAAAGGCGATGTAGGGGTTGCCTCTGAGATCGTTGAAATCGACGCCTTGGGCGCCGAACAGCGGATGCCCGCGGCCGCAGTAGAGCGCATAACGCTCGCGCACGTGGAAGTGCCTGTTCAGCCAATCGGGGATGTTGCCGTCGCAAAGGCCGATGGTGGCCACGTTGCGCTCGACGGCGCTGAGAACGTCCACGGTCGTCGCAACGGTCACCGACAACGTGACCTTTGGGTGCTGTCGGAAGAAGCTCTCGAGCTTCAGGTCCCAGGCGGGATTGTGGGCGTGGCTGACCGAATGGATGTTAAGGTGGCCGGTCACCTCTTCGCCGGCGGTTTCAAGCACGTTCGGCAATCTTATGACCGCGGCGAAGATGTCGCGGCATTGCGCATGCAGGCGGCTTCCCGCGTCGGTCAGGTTGAAACGGCCCGGGCGCCGGTCGATGAGCTTCTGGCCAACGGTCTGCTCCAGCCGCTTCAGCGCCATGCTGACCGCCGGCTGTTGCAAGAGCAACCTGTTTGCCGCCGCCGTGATGCTGCCTTCCTCGACGAGCACGACGAAGGTGCGCAACAGGTTCCAGTCGAGATTGTGGGCGAAACGTTCGAGGCGGTAGTTGGCCATGGGTGCTCGTTGTGTCTCTTCGGCTATCCTGTCCGCATTCTCGCGCTTCAGTCATCGAAACCTCCCAGTCTTGTCGTCATATTTCAGCGTTTTTGCAACATCGCGTACCGCGTCCCGCGCCGTGGTCCATTCCCTGCACGCATGAGGCGGTGCCTCAATTTCGTTTGAAACGGCATGCACCCCTTGCGATAAGTTGAAACGGAAAAATCCGATGGGAGAGAAACATGGCCGGCAAGACGCAATTTCAATGGGATGATCCGTTGCTCCTCGACGATCAGCTGACCGAGGACGAGCGGATGATTCGCGATACCGCGCGGGCCTATGCGCAGGAGCGGCTGCAGCCGCGCGTCATCGCCGCCTACCGGGAAGAATCGACCGATCCGGAGATCTTCCGCGAAATGGGCGAGCTTGGACTGCTCGGCGTGACCGTATCCGAGGTCTATGGCGGCGTCGGCGCTTCCTACGTTGCCTATGGACTGGTTGCGCGCGAAGTCGAGCGCGTCGATTCGGGCTACCGCTCGATGATGAGCGTGCAGTCTTCGCTGGTGATCTATCCGATCTATGCCTACGGCTCGGAGGAGCAGAAGCGGAAATACCTGCCGAAGCTGATCAGCGGCGAGTGGATCGGCTGCTTCGGCCTGACGGAACCGGACGCCGGTTCGGATCCAGCCGGCATGAAGACCCGTGCGATCAAGACCGAGAGCGGATATCGCCTCGTCGGCTCGAAGATGTGGATTTCCAATGCGCCACTCGCCGACGTCTTCGTCGTCTGGGCAAAATCGGAAGCCCATGGCGGCGCGATCCGCGGCTTCGTTCTTGACAAGGGCATGAAGGGGCTTTCTGCGCCCAAGATCGCCGGCAAGCTGTCGCTGCGCGCCTCGATCACCGGCGAAATCGTCATGGACAATGTCGAGGTCGGCGAAGACGCATTGTTGCCGAATGTCGAGGGCCTGAAGGGTCCGTTCGGTTGCCTCAACCGTGCCCGCTACGGCATCTCCTGGGGCGCGCTCGGCGCTGCCGAATTCTGCTGGCATGCCGCCCGCCAGTACGGCCTTGACCGCAAGCAGTTCAACCGCCCGCTCGCCCAGACCCAGCTTTTCCAGAAGAAGCTTGCCGACATGCAGACGGAAATCACGCTTGGCCTTCTCGGATCGCTACGCGTCGGTCGCCTGATGGACGAGGGTCGCATGGCGCCGGAGATGATCTCGATCGTCAAGCGCAACAATTGCGGCAAGTCGCTCGACATCGCCCGCATGGCCCGCGACATGCACGGCGGCAACGGCATTTCCGAGGAATACCAGGTCATGCGTCACATGGTGAACCTCGAAACGGTCAACACCTATGAGGGCACGCACGACGTTCATGCGCTGATCCTCGGCCGCGCCCAGACCGGCCTTCAGGCCTTCTTCTGATCGGTGCCGTCATGGAAGCTCCGCTGAAGGGCATTCGTGTCCTGGAACTGGCCCGCATTCTCGCGGGCCCCTGGATCGGCCAGACCCTGGCCGATCTCGGTGCCGACGTCATCAAGGTCGAAAGCCCGGCCGGCGACGACACCCGAGCCTGGGGACCGCCCTTCGTTGCGGGCGAGGATGGCGAGACGCTCGACGCCGCCTATTTCCATGCCTGCAATCGCGGCAAGCGCTCGGTGGTGCTCGACTTCACGACCGAGGAGGGACAGGAGGCCGTGCGCCGCCTTGCCGCCAAGTCGGACGTGCTGCTCGAAAACTTCAAGGTCGGCGGGCTCGCGAAATACGGGCTCGACTACGAGAGCCTGAAGAAGGTCAACCCGCGGCTGATCTATTGCTCTGTCACCGGCTTCGGCCAGGATGGACCCTACGCCCATCGCGCCGGCTACGACTACATCGTCCAGGGCATGAGCGGTATCATGGACCTGACCGGCGAGCCCGATCGCGAGCCGCAGAAGATCGGCGTCGCCTTTGCCGACATCTTCACCGGCCTCTACGGCGTCATCGCCGTGCAGGCGGCCCTTGCCCAACGCGAGCGTACCGGCGAAGGGCAGCAGATCGACATGGCCTTGCTCGACTGCATGACGGGCGTTCTTGCAAACCAGGCGCTCAATTTCCTCGTCTCCGGCAAGGCACCGCGCCGGCTCGGCAATGCGCATCCGAACATCGCGCCCTACCAGGTGTTTCCGACGTCGGACGGTCACCTGATCGTTGCTGTCGGCAACGACCGGCAGTTCGTGAAGTTCTGCACGCTGCTCGGGCGTCCGGATCTGGCAGCGGACGAACGCTATCTGACCAACGCCTTGCGGGTGCAGAACCGGGACACGCTGACAGTGGCACTGGCCAACGAGACGGCGAAGATCGAACGCGATGCGCTGCTGGCGATGCTGGAAGATGCCGGCGTTCCGGGCGGACCGATCAACACCGTTGCGGATGTGTTTGCCGATCCGCAGATCGAGCATCGGCAGATGCGGGTGGATACGCCGCATACGGGCGCCGCCACGGGCACGTCGCCGGGTGTCCGTGCGCCGATCCGCTTTTCGGCAGCCGAACTTGCGCTCGATCGCGGCGCACCGCGGCTTGGCGAACACACGGACGAGGTGCTGGCCGAGGTCGGGATGCACACCGCGAAGGTCGGCTAACGTTAGGTCACAGTCTTGGCGGCGCTGCTCAGTCGCCGCCTGAAGAAACAGAAAAGAAGCCCCGGAAATTCCTGAGATTTCCGGGGCTTTTTTGTTTAGGCCCTGAGCGCGCGATCGAAGACGCGCGAGAGCCGCTCGGCAAAGCCGCGCGGATCCTGCGGCTTGTCGCCGTCGAGCACGCGCGCCTGGTCGAGCAGCAGCTGAACCGCGTCCGTGCGGAAGGCCGTATCGCCGGCGGGGCTGGCGGAGATCGCGGTGATCAGCGCATGGTTGGGGTTGATCTCGAGGATCGGCTTGGGGGCGTCATCGAGACGGCCGGCACCCTGCAGCATCTTTTCGAGCTGCCGGTCCGGTCCGTTTTCCGGCGCCACGAGGCAGACGGCACTTTCCGTCAGCCGCTCGGAGGTGCGAACATCCGACACGCTGGCGCCCAGCGTCTCCTTGGCAAAGGCGACGAAGTCGATCACCAGCTGGCTTGCCTTCGGGGCCTCGTCCTTGCTGCCTTCGGGCTTGGCGATATTGCCGAGATCGGCAGCACCCTGCGTGATCGACTTCCACGGCTTGCCGTCGAAATCGGGAGCCGACGTGACCCAGAAGCTGTCGACCGGATCGGTCAGCAGCAGCACCTCGATGCCGCGGGCGCGAAAACCCTCGAGCTGCGGCGAGGCCTTCAACTGGCCGAGATTGTCACCGGTCAGGTAGTAGATCGCCGACTGGCCGTCCTTCATGTCCTTGACGTAGTCGGCAAGGCTGCGCTGGTTCTCGTCTGACGTGGTGGTGCGGAAGCGCGACAGTCCGATCAATTGCTCGCGGCGCTCGTAGTCCTCGTAGATGCCTTCCTTCAGAACGCTGCCGAAGTTCTCCCAGACCTTCGTGAAGGTCTCCGGCTCGTTCTCGGCGAGCTTCTCGATCGCCGTCAGCACGCGGTTGGTCACGCCCCTGCGAATGCTGGCGAGCAACGGGCTTTCCTGGATCATCTCGCGCGAAACGTTGAGCGGCAGGTCCGATGTGTCGACGAGGCCGCGTACGAAACGCAGATAGCGCGGCAGCAATTCCGCTTCGTCGGTGATGAAGACGCGCTTGACGTAGAGCTTCATCCGACCCTTGCGGTCCGGGTCGAAGAGATCGAAGGGCTTGGAGCCGGGAACGAAGGCAAGGGCCGTGTATTCGTGGCGACCTTCGGCGCGGAAATGCACCGTCAGCGCCGGGTCGTCGTACTGGCCGGCAACGCCGCGGTAGAAATCCGCATAGTCTTCCTTGCTGATGTCGCTCTTCTGCTTGGTCCAGAGCGCCGTGCCGTCGCCGACCTGAACCGGCTCTGCACCGGGCTTTTCGAGGATGGAGATCGACACCGGCACATGGCCCGACTGATCCTTGACGATGCGCTCGACCGTCCAGCGCGAGGTGTAGGTCTTGGCGTCTTCCATCAGGTGCAGCGTGATGCGGGTGCCGCGTGCCGGAGCATCTGCGAGATCGGCAGCAGACACCGTGTAGCTGCCCTTGCCGTCGGAAGACCAGAGCCACGCGTGTTGCGAACCCGCGCGGCGCGACACGACGTCGACCTTGTCGGCGACCATGAAGGCGGAATAGAAACCGACGCCGAACTGGCCGATCAGCTGCGCGCCTTCCTTGCCCTGTGCCGCTTCGATGCGATCCATGAAGGCGCGGGTGCCGGAGCGGGCGATCGTGCCGAGCGCCTCGACCAGTTCGTCGCGGCCCATACCGATGCCGTTGTCCTCGACGACGAGACGGTTGTTGTCTTCGTCGAGGGTCAGCGTGATGCGGGCAGTCGGGTCGCCGGCAAGAAGCTCGGGCGAGCCGATCGCTTCATAGCGCAGTTTTTCGCAGGCATCCGCAGCGTTCGAAATCAACTCGCGCAGGAAGACGTTCTTGTCGGAATAGACCGAATGCACCATCAGATGGAGCAGTCGCGCCACATCGGCTTCGAAGACATGTTTCTCTACGGACATTTCGATTTCGCTCATTGCCTTGGCAACTCCTTTGGGTTTCGCCCCAATTGGCAAGCTGCGCCCCGAATTTCAAGGGTTGTCTTGCCGGGGGCACAATTCTGTATAATGCTGCAGTGCGAAGAGGGCGAGAAACGGCGGCGAGATACAGGACTTCGGACGGCGTAGGCAACGTATCGCGGACAGTGACAAATCGTGGTTACACGGCTGCGCTATGCTGGCTCGACCCGGGGCGACGTGGTTCAGACTGCCATTTCAAGTTGACGATATCGAACGTTGGCCTATCCCTTTTTGACGTAAGTCAACACTCGACCGCTTGCACTGCCCTATAGGCTAAGAAACAGGCCCAGCCTCAATTGCGCCCGAGGAGCGGATGTTATGCCCAAGCAGCCCATCAGCCCGACCCTGCCGACGTTTGCCGATGCTTATTCCTATTCGCTTGATGCCTGGCAAAGGGCGATCCTCTTTCTCGACGTCATGCGACAGCGCGGCGCGCAATATGAGGAGCATCGGACGCAAACGGCTCCGAATGTGCTGGAATTCGAGGCGCAGCTTGTCATTGACGGGCGCACGCTCGCGCGGCCTGTGAACTATGCGCTGGTCAGCATCGTGCCGCCCCAGGGCGTCGTGATCGATCAGTCGAAGCGCCCGTTTGTCGTGGTCGATCCGCGTGCGGGCCACGGCCCCGGGATCGGAGGTTTCAAGGCCGACAGCGAAATCGGCGTGGCGATGAAGGCGGGACATCCCTGCTACTTCATCGGCTTCCTGCCGGACCCCGTTCCGGGGCAGACGATCGAGGACATCGCCCTGGCCGAAGCCGGTTTCCTCGAAACTGTCATCGCCCGGCATCCACAAGCGGACGGCAAGCCTTGCGTGATCGGCAATTGCCAGGCGGGCTGGGCGGTGATGATCGTCGCAGCACTCAGGCCTGACCTCTTCGGCCCGATCATCATCGCCGGCGCGCCGCTTTCCTACTGGGCCGGCGTGCACGGGCAGAACCCGATGCGTTACTCCGGCGGGCTTCTTGGCGGCAGCTGGCTGACGGCGCTGACCGGAGACCTTGGCGCCGGCGTTTTCGATGGCGCCTGGCTGGTGCAGAACTTCGAAAACCAGAACCCCGCCAACACGCTCTGGGCGAAGCAGTACAATCTCTATTCCAAGATCGACACCGAGGCGGCGCGATATCTCGGGTTCGAGCGCTGGTGGGGTGGACACGTCACCCTCAATGCCGAGGAAATGCAGTTCATCGTCGATGAACTCTTCATCGGCAACAAGCTTGCGGCCGGCGAGATCCGGACCTCGGACGGCACCGCGGTCGACCTGCGCAACATCGGCTCGCCGATCGTCGTCTTCTGCTCGAAGGGCGACAATATCACCCCGCCGCAGCAAGCGCTGGACTGGATCCTCGATCTCTACGACAGCGTGGACGAGATCCGCGCCTACGGCCAGACGATCGTCTACACGGTCCACGAGACGATCGGGCATCTCGGCATCTTCGTCTCGGCCGGTGTCGCCCGCAAGGAGCACGGCGAGTTTGCGTCCAACATCGACCTGATCGACGTGCTGCCGCCCGGCCTCTATGAGGCGGTTCTGACGCCCGCAGCCGATGTGGTCGAGGGCCGGGACATGCTTTCCGGCGAGTGGCTGATGCGCTGCGAGGCGCGCACGCTCGACGATATCAGGGCGCTCGGCGGCAACGATATCGAAGACGAGAAGCGTTTTGCCACTGCTGCAAAACTCTCCGAGGTCAACCTGGCGCTCTATCGCACCTATCTGCAGCCGGCGGTCAAGGCGGCGGTGACGCCGCCGCTGGCCGAAGCCATGCGCAGCATACACCCCCTTCGCCTGCAATACGCGTTGTTCGGTCCCGACAATCCGTTCATGGCCTGGACCGCGGCTCTTGCCGAACAGGTGCGGGCAAACCGGGAGCCTGCCGCATCCGGCAATCCGTTCCTTGCGTGGCAGGAGGCGCTGTCGCAGCAGATGGTCGATGGCCTCGACGCCTGGCGTCGGACGAGCGAATACGTGTCGGAGCAGGCGTTCCATACGATCTATGGCGCTCCGCCCCTACAGGCCGCACTCGGCGTCGATCCCGCCCAGCCGTCACGCCGGGCGGCAAAAAGCCTGCTGCACCAGGAGCTTGTCGCGTCACGGATCACCGAACTCAAGGCGAGGGTGGCGGAAGGCGGTACCTGCGAGGCGCTTGCGCGAGCTCTGATCTTCGTCGGCATGGCGCGGGGTGGCGCGGACGAACGTGGTCTTGAGGCCGTCCGCCGGCTTCGGCGCGCTCACCCCGACGCCAGGCAGTTGGATCTTGCCGCCTTCAAGGCGGTGCTGCGGGAGCAGTATTTCATGCTGTTGATCGACGAGGATGCGGCACTCGCTGCCCTGCCGCAGCTTTTGCCCGAAGCAATTGACGAGCGGCGCACCGCGTTCGCAGCCTTGAACGAAGTGCTCGAAGCGTCTGGGTCGGTGTCCGGCCTGGCTGCCGAGAGGCTGCAACGGGTGGGAGCGCTTTTTCGCCTCGACAGCGAGCCGCCGGTCTCGATCACTGGCAACAAGGCTGCTCGCAGCCGCAAGGCGTCCTGAAAGACCAGGGAGGGTCAACGTGTCCGATCCAACCTTACAGCCACCAGCCCTGTCGAAATACGACCGCCTGATCGCTGCCGCGCGCGATGAGACACCGGCCGTCACGGTCGTCGCCCATCCCTGCGACGAGACGTCGCTGCGCGGCGCGCTGGAGGCCGCGACGCTGGGGTTGATCGCGCCCGTTCTCGTCGGTCCCGAGGCGAAAATCCGCAGTGTCGCGAATGAACACCGGCTGGATATCGGCCGTTGCGAGATCGTCGATGTACCGCACAGCCACGCAGCAGCGGCCAAGGCCGTTGCGATGATTCGCGAAGGCAAGGGCGAGCTCCTGATGAAGGGCAGCCTGCATACGGACGAGCTGATGAAGGAAGTGGCGGCATCGGCCACGGGCTTGAGGACCGATCGGCGCATCAGCCATGTCTTCATCATGGATGTACCGGGGCATGCAGAGACGCTGTTCATCACGGACGCGGCCATCAACATCTTTCCCGATCTCGAGGCCAAGCGCGACATCGTGCAGAACGCCATCGATCTCTGGGTGACGATCGGCCTTGGCGAGCCGCGCGTCGCGATCCTCTCGGCGGTCGAGACCGTCACCACGAAGATCCCCTCGACGATCGAGGCTGCGGCACTCTGCAAGATGGCCGAACGGGGGCAGATCACCGGCGGCCTCATCGATGGACCGCTTGCCTTCGACAATGCGATCGATCCGGAGGCAGCACGGATCAAGGGCATAACATCGCCGGTTGCCGGTCGTGGCCAGATCCTGGTGGTGCCGGATCTCGAGGCCGGCAATATGCTCGCCAAGAACCTCACCTTCCTGTCGCATGCCGATGCTGCCGGCATCGTTCTCGGTGCGCGGGTGCCGATCGTGCTGACATCGCGGGCGGATTCGGTTCGAACGCGCCTTGCGTCCTGCGCCGTGGCCGCGCTCTATGCCACCCGGCGTAGAATGCCTGAAGTTGCGGCGGTGTGACCATGGACGCGCTTCTCGTCGTCAATGCCGGCTCTTCCAGCCTCAAGTTCCAGATCTTCGGGATCGCCGGCGCCGGCCTTGATCTTCAGGTGAAAGGACAGATCGGCGGCATCGGCACGCGTCCGCGACTGCAGGCGAAGGCCGTCGATGGCGCCGTGCTTGTCGATCGGAACTATGAGGCCGAAGCCGTCGGCGATTTGCCGGCGGCCATCGCCGCCGCAAGAGACTGGCTGCTGACGCTCGGTGGCTTCACCCTGCGCGCCGTCGGCCACCGGGTGGTGCATGGCGGGCCTGACTACGCCGAGCCGGTGCTGATCGACGCGACGGTGCTAGAACGCCTGGCGAGCTACCAGGACCTGGCCCCGCTGCACCAGCCCAACAACCTCGCGCCGATCCGCCAGGCGATGGCGATCAACCCTGATGTGCCGCAGGTCGCCTGCTTCGACACCGCTTTCCATCATGGCCATCCCGAAGCGGTCAACTGCTATGCCATGCCCCGCCAATTCTATGACGAGGGCGTGCGGCGCTATGGCTTCCATGGCCTTTCCTACGAGTACATATCGAGACACCTCCGCGAGGTCGCTCCGCAGGTGGTAGCGGGTCGCGTGGTCGTCGCCCATCTCGGCAGCGGCGCCTCCATGTGTGCCCTTAAGGATGGCCATAGTATCGAGACGACCATGGGCTTCACGGCGCTTGACGGCCTGCCCATGGGGACGCGGCCCGGGCAGCTCGACCCGGGCGTCGTGCTCTACCTGATCCTGCAGCGGGGCATGAACGCCCAGGCCGTTTCCGACCTGCTCTACCATGACGCCGGCCTCAAGGGTCTCTCGGGCGTGTCCAACGACATGCGCGACCTGCTCGCGAGCGCCGATCCGCATGCGGAGCTCGCCATCGATCACTTCGTCTATCGCTGCGGCCTGAACGCCGGCATGCTGGCCGCGTCGCTCGGTGGTCTCGATGCCTTCGTCTTTACCGCCGGTGTCGGCGAGAATTCCGCGCCGATCCGCGCCCGCATCGCCGAGAAGCTCGCGTGGCTGGGAGCCGAACTCGACCCTGGCGCGAACGAGGCGGGCGACACGCTGATCTCGACGCCGTCTAGCCGCGTGGCGCTTTATGTTCTCCCGACCGACGAGGAATTGATGATCGCGCGACACACGCTGGCGCTCCTCAACTCCCGGCAAGCCTGATCCAACGGAGACGATCCATGTCCATTCCCGCCGCAAAAGCGAAGCTTCTGGACGGCCGTAAGGGCCTGGTGGTCGGCATCGCCAACGACCGGTCGATCGCCTGGGGCTGCGCCCGTGCCTTCCGCGCCTTCGGCGCCGAGGTCGCCGTCACCTACCTGAACGACAAGGCAAAACCCCATGTCGAGCCGCTGGCGCGCGAGCTCGAGGCGCCGATCTTCCTGCCGCTCGACGTCGCCGTTCCCGGTCAGATGGAGGCGGTTTTCGAGGAGATCGAGAAGGTCTGGGGCGAACTCGATTTCGTCGTGCATTCGATCGCCTTTTCTCCGAAGGACACACTCGGCGGGCGCGTCGTCGACGTGCCGCGCGATGGCTTCCTGAAGACCATGGACATATCCTGCTGGTCGTTCATCCGCATGGCGCATCTTGCCGAACCGCTGATGAAGAAGGGCGGCACGCTCTTCACCATGACCTATCACGGCTCTCAGGTGGTGGTGGAGAACTACAACATCATGGGCGTCGCTAAGGCGGCGCTCGAAAGTGCGGTGCGTTATCTCGCCGCCGAGCTCGGCCCCAAGGGCATCCGCGTGCACGCCATCTCGCCGGGCGCCCTTGCCACCCGTGCCGCATCCGGCATTCCGGAATTCGACGCGTTGCTTGAAAAGACCAAAGTCAAGTCGCCGAGCCGCGAATTGATCGACATCGACGATGTCGGTGCGGCAACCGCCTTCCTCGCCCACGACGCCGCACGGCTGATCACCGGCCAGGTCCTCTATGTCGACGGTGGCTACCACATCATCGATTAGCCCTGCATGGGCGCTCAAATGTTACCCATGCAGAGATATTTCATCTCGAGATAGTCCTCGAGCCCATGGCGCGAGCCTTCGCGGCCGATGCCCGACTGCTTTATGCCGCCGAAGGGGGCAGCTTCCGAGGACATGCGGCCGGTGTTGATGCCGACCATGCCGTATTCCAAGGCTTCAGCTACGTGCCAGACCCGCTTCAGGTTCTCCGCGTAGAAATAGGCGGCAAGGCCGTAGATCGTGTCGTTGGCTTCGGCGATGACCTGCTCGGCCGTCTCGAAGCGGATGATCGGGGCGATCGGGCCGAAGGTCTCTTCCTGGGCGACGCGCATGTCGGTCGAAATGCCGGTGAGAACGGTCGGCTCGAAGAACGTTCCTGAGGCGCCGATCCGGTTGCCGCCGGCGCGCACCTTGGCCCCCTTGGAAACGGCGTCGGCGACATGGGCCTCGATCTTCTCGATCGCATGCCTGTCAATCATCGGGCCTATGGTGATGCCCGGGGTAAAGCCGTCGCCGACGGTCAATTCGGCGACGCGCCTGACGAACTTCTCGGCAAAGGCGTCGTGCACGCCCGATTGCACATAGATGCGGTTGGCCGAAACGCAGGTCTGGCCGGCATTGCGGAATTTCGCCTGGATGGCGCCATCCACGGCCTCGTCAATGTCGGCATCGTCGAAGACGATGAAGGGGGCGTTGCCGCCGAGCTCCAGGCTCACCTTCTTGATTTGGTCGGAACATTGCCGCATCAACAGCCGGCCCACTTCAGTCGAACCGGTGAAACTGATCTTGCGCACCTTCGGATTGCTGCAGAGTTCCCGGCCGATCGCGGCCCCGTCGGCTGCATAGAGCAGGTTGAGGACGCCCTTGGGGAAGCCGGCCTTTTCGGCGAGCACGAACATAGCGCCGGCAACGAGCGGTGTCTGTTCGGCGGGCTTCAGGACGATGGCGCAGCCGGCCGCCAGAGCCGGCGAAATCTTGCGGGCGACCATCGAGGCCGGGAAGTTCCACGGCGTGATCGTGCCGACGACGCCGACTGGCTGTTTGATCACCAGCATGCGACGGTCGTTGGCAGGGGCCGGGAAGGTCTCACCATAGATGCGCTTGGCCTCTTCGGCGTACCATTCGACATAGGCTGCCGCATGCAGCACTTCACCCTTCGATTCGGAAATCGGCTTGCCCATTTCGGCCGTCAGGATGGCGGCCAGGTCGTCGGCATGGGCGACGATCAGGTCGTGCCAGCGGCGAAGCACGGCGCTGCGGTCCTTGGCGGGTTTTGCCGCCCAGAGAACTTGCGCCTTCGCTGCAGCCTCGATCGCCGCGTGGGCTTCTTCAATGCCCATGTCCGGAAGCGTTGCCAGCAGTTCGCCGGTCGAGGGGTTGAAGACGTCGAAGGCAGGCCCTGTCCAGTCCGCGGCGCGAGTGGCGACGGCCGGAAGCGACGCGAACAGATCTGCTGCGCTCAGGTGCCTGGTCAAGGCTGGGGTCAAGGTCATGGCGGGCATCCTCCGGCGATAGCCTGCCACGCGGCGGCAGGCCCGCTTTTGCTTGTTCTTGCGGATGCCGGTCAACGCCGGCACCCGAGCCTTGCGCGTCTGACGTCGCGCGCAGCATGTCCGGCGGGGTGCATGTCGATCAAGACGCGCTAAGCTCGCCGTAGCACTTTGAATTGCTACAGATTCTTTTGCTCAAGTCGATCCCGACCCGAGGAAATTTGTAGCGGGCAACCGCAGACGCGGTTGCCCGGACGTGTCAGCCGCGCGCAGCGATGATCGAGGCTTCGAGGGTGTCGAGTGCTTCGGCAAAGACCTCGTCCTGAATGGTGATCGGCGCCAGGAAGCGGATGACGTTGCCGTGTACGCCGCAGGTGAGCAGGATCAGGCCCTTTTCCAGAGCATTGAGCCGCACCTTGTTGGCGAAGTCGGCGCTCGGCAGGTTGGTCTTCACGTCGTTGAACTCGACGGCGTTCATGAAGCCGGGACCACGGATGTCGACGATCTCGGGTGCCTGTTCACGGATCGCTGCCAGGCGTTGCTTCAGGCGGCCACCGAGCTGTTCGGCGCGCTCGCAAAGTTTCTCTTCGGCAATGACGTCGAGCACGGCGTGGGCCGCGGCGATGCCGAGCGGGTTGCCGCCATAGGTGCCGCCAAGGCCGCCGGGTGCAGGCGCGTCCATGACTTCGGCACGGCCGGTCACAGCCGCAAGGGGGAAGCCGCCGGCGAGGCTCTTGGCCATCGTGGTGATGTCGGGCGCGACATCGTGATGATCCATCGCAAACATCTTGCCGGTGCGGGCAAAGCCGGTCTGGACTTCGTCGGCGATGAGCAGAATGCCGTGCTGGTCGCAGATTTCGCGCAGCGCCTTCATGAAGGCTGCCGGCGCCGGGTAGAAGCCACCTTCGCCCTGGACCGGTTCGAGAATGATCGCGGCGACGCGGCCGGGATCGACGTCGGCGGCGAAGAGCTTCTTCAGCGCGGCCAGCGACTGCTCGGTCGTGACGCCGTGCAACTCGATCGGGAAGGGAGCATGGAAGACGTCGCCCGGCATCGCGCCGAAACCGACCTTGTAGGGAACGACCTTGCCGGTCAGCGCCATGCCCATGAAGGTGCGACCATGGAAGCCGCCCGAAAACGCGATGACCGCCTGGCGGCCGGTCGACGCGCGGGCGATCTTGACCGCATTCTCCACAGCCTCGGCGCCGGTCGTCACGAAGATCGTCTTCTTGGCGAAGTCACCGGGCGTCAGCGCGTTCAGACGTTCGGCGAGGTGCACGTAGGTCTCGTAGGGCACCACCTGGTGGCAGGTATGGGTGAAACGGTCGATCTGAGCCTTGACCGCTTCAATGACCTTCGGATGGCGATGACCGGTGTTGACGACCGCAATGCCGGAGGCGAAGTCGATGTAGCGATTGCCGTCCTTGTCCCAGATTTCGGCGTTCTCGGCCCGATCGGCGTAGATCTGGGTGGTCATGCCGACGCCACGGGAAATGGCGGCGTTCTTGCGGTCGGTCAGGGTGGTCATGGTGCGTTCCTGTCGTCTGGAGTTAATATATTGCATTTTTTCTGCAAGTTTATTCTGGAAGTGGTACACCTTTCACAGTCGATTGCAAATCAAATTTGGTGATCGAGACACCGCGGCCGCTGATGCAGCGTTCTTGTCAGATCCCGACCGCGATGGCTAAGGTTGCAAACACGTTGGCGCTCCGCGGATTCGCGCAGCGCCAATCGGCGGCAAAGGAAATTGGAATGGGCGCTGTGCGCTACAAGGTTGCCGAGGCGGCGCGGCTTGCGGGGGTTTCCGCTTCGACGCTCAGGCTATGGGAAACGCAAGGGCTGGTCGTGCCGGAGCGCTCGCCGACGGGGCACAGGCAATTTACCGAAAGCGACCTTGCGCGGCTGAAACGCATCGCGTGGTTTCGCGCCGAGCGCGGGTTGAACCCGGCAGCGATCCGCGAGGCGCTGGACGCGGAAGGAGCCTCCGACGATCAAGCGAGCGGTGCGGTTGCGGAGGGCATAGACAATCAGGTCGGTCGCAAGCTTCGCAGCCTGAGGCATGCGGCCGGCAAGACGCTGGAGCAGGTCGCTGGCGATATCGGCATCGCCGCATCGGTCCTTTCGACGTTGGAGCGCACGTCGCAGGGTGTGTCGGTCGCGGTGCTGCATAACATTGCCGAATTCTTCGGCACGACGGTATCGAGCCTTTCCGGCGAGGAGGAGGCGGATGCGCGCGCCGTGGTGCGGGCAGGGGAATGGCGGGCATGGCCGCGCACGACGCCCGGCGTCACCGTTCAGCTGCTTGCCGACGGTCGCAACCAGATGGACTGCCACCGCTTCGTGCTGGAACCGGGCGCCTCCAGCGAAGGCGCCTACCGGCATGAGGGAGAGGAGTTCGTCCACGTGCTGTCCGGCCGGGTCGAGTTCATCCTCGACAGCGACCAGTTCTATGACCTCGGGGTCGGCGATTCCCTTTATTTCGAGAGCAAACGCCGTCACGCCTGGACGAACAGGCACGATGGCGAGACCGTGCTTCTCTGGGTCAACACCCCACCCACGTTCTAGCCCGCAGCGAGAGCAAGCCGACCCCATGATGCCTGAAAGAAGTCGGCGCGCGGTCCGTTGGAACCGCGCGCCGATTGGTATTCGGGAAGAGATGATCCACCCGCCTCATCCTGTCGATGAAGCGGGACGGAACCTTGCCGATCAGGCGGCTGCGTAGCGCTTTGCCATTTCCGACAGACGCAGGGCGCGGATTTTCGACGCCTTGCCGGCGGTGCGGAAGGCTTCAAAGCGTTCCTTGCAGACTTCGGTCATCAGCGCCGTTGCCGGCTTCAGGTAGTTGCGCGGGTCGAAGTTTTCCGGGTTCTCGGCAAAGTTCTTGCGGATCGTGCCGGTCATGGCGAGGCGCAGGTCGGTGTCGATGTTGACCTTGCGCACGCCGAGCGGGATGCCCTTCTGGATTTCGGAGACCGGAACGCCCCAGGTCGGCTTCATCTTGCCGCCATAGGTGTTGAACAGATCCTGCAGGTCCTTCGGGACGGAGGACGAGCCGTGCATGACCAGATGCGTGTTCGGCAGCTTCTTATTGATCTTGGCGATCGTTTCGATCGACAGGATGTCGCCGTCGGGCTCGCGGGTGAACTTGTAGGCGCCATGGCTGGTGCCGATGGCGACCGCGAGCGCATCGACGCCGGTCCTGGTGACGAAGTCGAGCGCCTGTTCCGGATCGGTCAGCAGCTCTTCGCGCGACAGCTTGCCTTCGAAGCCGTGGCCGTCTTCCTTGTCGCCGGCGCCAGTCTCGAGATTGCCGAGGCAGCCGAGTTCGCCTTCGACCGAAACGCCGGCCGCATGGGCGATCTTCACGACTTCAGCCGTTACCGCGACATTGTAGTCATAGCTCGCGACGGTCTTGCCGTCCTTCTCCAGCGAGCCGTCCATCATGACGGAGGTAAAGCCGTTGGTGATCGCCGAAATGCAGGTCGACGGCTGGTCGCCGTGGTCGAGGTGCAGACAGACCGGGATATGCGGATACTCTTCAGCGGCACCCAGGATCAGGTGGCGCAGGAACGCGTCGCCGGCATAGGAACGGGCGCCACGGCTGGCCTGCAGGATCACCGGGCTGTCGGTGGCATCGGCGGCGCGCATAACGGCTTGAATATATTCAAGATTGTTCACATTGAACGCCGGCAGCGCGTAGTCGTTCTCCGCCGCATGGTCGAGCAGTTGCCGCAATGTGATCAATGCCATTCGCTATTCTCCCTTGGTGTTCGGCGCACGTCTTGGTGCGCCACAAAAACAATCCGGCTTGAGACGCCGCATGACATCATCGCAGGCAGCGATGGCCGGTTCTCCGTGCGGCGTGACGGCGCGCGCGAATTGGTCGCGCCCACCGAAGTCAGGCGCACAATAGTTCATCGAAGTGGTTTGACAACCGGGCAAAAGGCAGGTTGCCAGAGGTCGAAAGACGCTTCAATCGATTTTACTGTGGA
>NZ_DASYGZ010000158.1:0-2477 GCF_035999135.1 Ensifer sp. | reverse complement strand
TGGAAGGTGCCGGTCTTGCCGGTCAGGCCCTGAACGAGGACCTTGGTGTTCTTGTTGACGAGAATCGACATGTGGTCTGGTCCTTCAGTTAGCCGTTGATCGCGGCAACGATCTTCTTGGCAGCGTCGTCCAGATCGTCGGCGGCGGTGATCGCCAGGCCGGATTCGTTGAGGATCTTCTTGCCAAGCTCGACATTCGTGCCTTCGAGACGAACGACCAGCGGAACCTTGAGGCCGACTTCCTGTACGGCCGCAACGACGCCTTCAGCGATGACATCGCACTTCATGATGCCGCCGAAGATGTTGACGAGGATGCCCTCGACCTTCGGGTCGGCCGTGATGATCTTGAAGGCCGCCGCGACCTTCTCCTTGCCGGCGCCGCCGCCGACGTCGCAGAAGTTCGCCGGCTCCTTGCCGTAGAGCTTGATGATGTCCATCGTCGCCATGGCGAGGCCTGCGCCGTTGACCATGCAGCCGATGTTGCCGTCGAGCGCGACATAGGCGAGATCCCACTTGGAGGCCTCGATTTCCTTGGCGTCTTCTTCGGTTTCGTCGCGCAGCGCCTTGATGTCGTCGTGGCGGAACAGCGCGTTGCCGTCGAACGAGACCTTGGCGTCGAGAACGCGCATGCGACCGTTCTTCATGACGATCAGCGGGTTGATCTCGAGCAGGCTCATGTCCTTCTCGACAAAGGCCTTGTAGAGGATCGGGAAGAGCTTCTCGGCGTCAGCCTTGGCTTCGCCTTCGAGCTTCAGGGCCGCGGTGAGCGTGGCAAGATCAGCGGCGGTGACGCCGGCTTCCGGGTTGATCGCGACGTTGACGATCTTTTCCGGCGTGTCGTGCGCAACAGCCTCGATGTCCATGCCGCCTTCCGTCGAAACGACGAAGGCAACCTGGCCGACCGAGCGGTCGACGAGCAGCGACAGATAGAGTTCGCGTTCGATGTCGGCGCCGTCCTCGATGTAGAGGCGGTTCACCTGCTTGCCGGCCGGGCCGGTCTGAGCGGTGACGAGCGTGTTGCCGAGCATGTCCTTGGCATGAGCCTTGGCTTCGTCGATCGAGAAGGCGAGACGAACGCCGCCCTTGGCGTCGGCGGACAGTTCCTTGAACTTGCCCTTGCCGCGACCGCCGGCATGGATCTGGCTCTTGACCACGTAAAGCGGGCCCGGGAGCGACTTGGCAGCAGCTTCAGCCTCGTCGGCGGAGAAGATCGCGACACCTTCCGCGACCGGTGCGCCATAGCTCTTCAGGAGAGCCTTGGCCTGATATTCATGAATGTTCATGGTGTTTTTCCTGTCTGAGCATTGTGCGGGCAGGTGGGGCACCTACCCGCACCAATGCGGCAAAAACAATGAGGTCGAGCGGATAAGCGTGTCCGCCCGACGGGAGGCGATTACTGCTTGAGGCTCGGCGCGATGCCGATGCAGGTTTCGCAAAGACCAGCGACCGAAGCGACCGACTTGTCGAACGCTTCCTTCTCGGCCTTGTTGAGATCGATCTCGATGATGCGCTCGACGCCGCCGGCGCCGATGACCGTCGGAACGCCGACATACATGTCCTTGACGCCGTACTGGCCGGTCAGGTGCGCAGCGCAGGGCAGCACGCGCTTCTTGTCCTTGAGGTAGGCTTCCGCCATCTCGATCGCCGAAGCGGCCGGCGCGTAGTAGGCCGAACCGGTCTTGAGCAGGCCGACGATCTCGGCGCCGCCGTCACGGGTGCGCTGGATGATTTCTTCCAGGCGCTCCTTGGTGACCCAACCCATTTCGACGAGGTCGGTCAAAGGGATGCCGGCAACGGTCGAGTAGCGGGCGAGCGGCACCATGGTGTCGCCGTGGCCGCCGAGAACGAACGCGGTGACGTCCTGGACCGACACGTTGAATTCCTGCGCGAGGAACAGGCGGAAGCGCGCGCTGTCGAGAACGCCGGCCATGCCGACGACCTTGTTCTTCGGCAGGCCCGAGAACTTCTGCAGCGCCCAGACCATGGCGTCGAGCGGGTTGGTGATGCAGATGACGAAAGCGTTCGGGGCGTACTTCTTGATGCCCGCGCCGACCTGTTCCATGACCTTGAGGTTGATGCCGATCAGATCGTCGCGGCTCATGCCCGGCTTGCGGGCAACGCCGGCGGTGACGATGCAGACGTCGGCGCCTTCGATGGCGGAATAGTCGCTTGCGCCGGTGAGGTTCGCGTCAAAGCCTTCGACCGGGGAGGACTGGGCAATGTCGAGGCCCTTGCCCTGCGGGATGCCGTCGGCGATGTCGAAAAGGACGATGTCGCCCAGTTCCTTCAGACCGGCGAGATGCGCCAGCGTGCCACCAATCATCCCTGAACCGATAAGTGCGATCTTGTTGCGAGCCATGAAAGTGCTTCCTTTGTGATCCCAATATGATCGAGGCCTGAAACGCGGCAAACGCCAAACCTTCGCGGAAGCCATTAAACGGCAATCGTTAAAATATCAATCGATACTTTTTGGTGAAG
>NZ_DASYGZ010000110.1:0-21134 GCF_035999135.1 Ensifer sp. | reverse complement strand
TGGGTGACGGCCTGCGCGATGCGCTCGATCCCAAGCTGAAGAGGTCCTGATCATGGCGCTTCTCGAAATCGAAAACCTGGTCGTCGAATTCCAGACGGCCTCCGGTCCCTTCCGCGCCGTCAACGGCGTGTCGATGAAGGTGCATGAAGGCGAAGTGCTCGCGATCGTCGGTGAAAGCGGCTCGGGCAAGTCCGTGTCGATGCTGGCCGCCATGGGGCTCCTGCCCTGGACGGCGAAGGTCACGGCCGACAAGCTTGCCTTCAATGGCCGCGACCTGCTCGGCATGTCGGCAAACGAACGGCGCAAGATCGTCGGCAAGGACATTGCCATGATCTTCCAGGAGCCGATCGCCAGCCTCAACCCGTGCTTCACCGTCGGCTTCCAGATCGAGGAAGTGCTGCGCATCCACATGGGCCTCGACAAGGCCGGCCGCCGCAAACGGGCGATCGAACTGTTCGAGGCGGTCGGCATTCCCGACCCGGCTGAGCGGCTCGGCCACTTCCCGCACCAGATGTCGGGCGGCCAGTGCCAGCGCGTGATGATCGCGATCGCGATCGCCTGCAATCCGAAGCTCCTGATCGCCGACGAGCCGACCACAGCACTCGACGTGACGATCCAGAAGCAGATCCTCGATCTGTTGATGAAGCTTCAGGCCGAGCACAAGATGGGCCTGATCATGATAACCCACAACATGGGCGTGGTTGCCGAAACTGCCGACCGCGTCGTCGTGCAGTACAAGGGCCGCAAGATGGAAGAGGCGGACGTGCTGACGCTCTTCGAAAACCCGAAGAGCAATTACACGCGCGCGCTTCTGGCGGCTCTGCCCGACAACGCAACCGGCGACCGTCTGCCGACGATCTCCGAACTCTTCGTCGATGAAGGAGTGGCCCAATGAGCGTGATCCTCGAAGCGCGCAATCTGGTGCGCGACTACCACATCCCCGGCGGCCTGATGAAAAAGGCAAAGACTGTTCATGCCTTGAAGGGCGTGAGCTTTTCCGTCGAAGAGGGCAAGACGCTGGCGATCGTCGGCGAGAGCGGCTGCGGCAAGTCCACGCTTGGCCGCATCCTCACCCTGATCGATCCGGCGACCTCGGGTGAGCTTTTGATCGATGGCAAGAAGATCGACATCGCCAAGGGCGACATGACGCCCGAGATGCGCCGCAAGGTGCAGATCGTCTTTCAAAACCCCTATGGCTCCCTCAATCCGCGCCAGAAGATCGGCGACATCCTGATGGAGCCGCTGGTCATCAACACCGACACGCCCGCCGACGAACGTCGCGACCGGGCGATGACGATGCTGAAAAAGGTCGGTCTGACTGAACTGCACTTCAACCGCTATCCGCACATGTTCTCCGGCGGCCAGCGCCAACGTATCGCCATCGCACGGGCGCTGATGCTGAACCCGAGGCTGCTGGTGCTGGACGAACCGGTATCGGCGCTCGACCTTTCGGTTCAGGCCCAGGTGCTCAACCTGCTCGCCGACCTTCAGGACGAGCTGAAGCTGACCTACGTCTTCATCAGCCACGACCTCTCGGTCGTGCGCTACATCGCCGACGACGTCATGGTGATGTATTTCGGTGAAGCCGTCGAATATGGCAGCCGCGACGAGGTCTTCGCCGACCCGAAGCACAGCTATACCAAGACGCTGTTTGCAGCGACGCCGCGCGCCGATGTCGCCAGCATCAAGGCGCGTCTCGCCAAGAAGCAGGCCGCCTGATCGGTAGTTGCCCCTCGCGAAAGAAACAGGAAGCCGGGACATCGTTCCCGGCTTCTTTGACTTGTGGGCATGATGGTGTAGAGGTGTCGCGCCGCCTTCAACTCTCGCCTTTCGGCGGCGGGCAGCCGCTTTTCGGCCGGACCGATCGTTCGGCCCAACCTCAGGAACACGTCCATGGAAATCAAGCGTTTCGAAACCGGCCCCCGTATGAGCCAGGCCGTCGTCTACAACAACACCGTCTACCTCGCCGGCCAGGTCGGCAATGCCGGTGACGATGTCGTGACGCAGACGAAGCAGGCGCTTGCCGAAGTCGATCGTCTTCTGGCGCTCGCCGGCACCGACAAGACCCGCATCCTCTCGGCCACCATCTGGCTCGCAGACATGGCGGACTTCCCGAAGATGAACTCGGTCTGGGACGCCTGGGCGCCGCAGGGCAACACGCCTGCCCGCGCAACCGGCGAAGCTAAGCTCGCGACCCCGGAATACCTGGTCGAAGTCATCGTGGTTGCTGCTGCCGCCTAAGGCCGCGATAGCGACTCACCAGTCGTGACCGTCTTCATGCCGCCGGCCCTGGTGTCCGGCGGCATTTTCGTTGCTGCCACCCATCCGGCGCGGAACCAATCGAGGCGCCTGCACGTTTATTGTGCGGTCCAAGAAACCGGCCGAAACCGGCCGAGCGAAATGGGAGGGACTGTCTATGTTGTACTGGCTGCCTCGGGTCTGTGTCCTTCTTCTTGCCGTTCTCCTGATCGGCTTCGGTCTTCTGCCCTATACTGCCGCGGGCGTCGCCAACACGCTGCTCATGATCATTCTCGGTCTTGGACTGCTGTCGCTGACGCTGCACGTCTTCCCGCCGGAACACCATTGATGGCAAACGCTCCAATTGGCGTGCACCCGCCTGAGCCTGAACGGAAATCCGGACGTTCCGATCCGTCCTCCAACCTCTCAAGCCAGCGCGCTTCTTTGCCTGATGGTAAACGTGGCGTGATTGCCGAAACGTTTCGGCGCGCCGGCGCTTCCCAGGAGCGCCGACGTCAACGGCGTATGGTCGAGGAGGAAGCAGCCGTTGTGACGGCAGCGCCATCGACGGCGCCACGGCGCGACGGCATTGACCTCATGGTTGCCTGGAGCATCATCGGCCTGTTCGTGATCGCCGGGTGCGCGGCGATCTACGCCATGGAAACGATCCTGTTGCCGGTCACGCTCGCGATTGTCGTCGGCATCGTCCTTGGTCGCACGGCCGATGCGCTCGCGCGCTACGGTCTGCCGCCGATTTTCGGCGGACTGCTGCTGGCGATGATTTTCGTGATCGGCCTGTCGTGGATGGTCAACGCCCTGCTCGGTCCTTTGACGGCGCTTGCATCGGAGGCCCCCAAGCTTGCGGAAAGCGTCGTTGCGCGCGTTATGCCGTTTATCGAGCGTTACGAATGGCTGCGGCTGGCGGTTGCACGGGGCGTCGGCAACGATGCGATTGCCGACACCGTCATGAAAAACGCCGGGCCGGTGCTCGCCTCCACGGCGGCGGGGCTGTCGCCGGCGCTTGTCCAGACCTTGATCTTTCTGGCGGCGCTCGGCCTGTTCCTGCTCGGGCGTCTGCAATTGCGCAAGGCTGTCATCCTCGCCTTTACCAGCCGCGAGCGGCGTCTCAGCGCTATCCGCATCATGAACGGCATCGAGGATGCGCTGGCGCGTTACTTCTCGATTGCCAGCGTGCTCTATCTGGCACTTGGCTTCGTGACGATGACCATAGCGTTCGTCGGCGGTCTGGGCATGGCCCCGCTCTGGGGGCTGTTCGCCTTCGTGTCGAGCTTCATTCCCTATCTGGGCGTGACCGTGATGACGCTGAGCCTGCTGGTGGCAGGGTTGATGACCCATGACGTTCTGCTGCTGGCCGTGTTGCCGGCGGCCGCCTTCTTCGTCGTTCACCTGGCGATGGAAAACCTTGCGATACCCGCGATCCTCGGCAGCGAGCTCGAGGTGAACCCGTTCCTGGTGTTCATCGCGATCGTGTTCTGGACCTGGATGTGGGGCGCCGTCGGCGCCATGCTGGCGCTGCCGCTCTCGCTGATTGTGATGGCCATCGTCGAGGAGATCCGCGAGCAGCCGCCGGAGCGCCAGCTGCCGGGATAAGGGGAGGGCCGCTTGGGCCCTATCGCCGGGCCGAGCGCGCGTGCTCGTCGAAGAACAGCGCCTGGCTGATCAGTGCCTTCACCATGTCCGGGTTGAACGGCTTGGTCACGAGAAACGCCGGCTCGGGCCGCTTGCCCGTCAACAGCCGCTCCGGGAAGGCGGTGATGAAGATGACCGGCACCGCCGTCTGCCGGAGGATCTCGTTGACCGCATCGATGCCCGAGCTGCCATCGGCAAGCTGGATATCGGCGAGCACCATCTTCGGCGACGTCTTGCGGTAGAGGTCGAGTGCTTCGTCGCGGGTGCGCGCAATGCCCGTTACCCGATGGCCAAGACTGATCACCATGTCCTCGATGTCGAGTGCGATGAGGGGTTCGTCCTCGATGATCAGGACGTCGGTCGCCACCTGACGCGAAATGTCCTCGGAGGCGATCGTCAAGAGCTTTGAAAACTCGCCCTGGCTGAGCCCCATGATTTCGGCTGAATCACAGATCGAAAATCCTTCGACCGAGACGAGCAGAAACGCCTGGCGTGGCGCAGGCGAGATCAGCGCGAGGTTTGCAGCAGCCTGCTGCTCCCAGGCGAATGGCGAAGCGCTTTCGGTGCGGTCGATCGAGATCTTTTCGAATTGTGAGCAGAACAGCTTGTAGAGGCTGATTCGATCGTTCGACGTGGCCGGAAACAGGCTGATGTCTTCGATCAGGGCTTCGAGAACGGCGGCGACATAACCGTCTCCAGCGGCCTGGGATCCTGTCACGGCGCGTGCGTAACGGCGCAGAAAAGGCAGGTGCGGCGCAATCCGGGTCGAAAGTGACATCAATACTTCCTTACGTGCAATGCGGTTTGATTGTTTTCTTGAGGACAGGGCGATCGTTGGGGCACGGCAATGTTTTGAACATGTTTTTCGGCCTAGAGCAAATCCGGCAAACGTGCGATGCGAACTTGAATTTGCGCGACAACGACAAGCGTCCGGCAAGGGCGTGGGCGAGGCCCGATCGGAGAGAATGGGGATGACGAAGGATAGAGGGACCGCAGGGCCGATCGGCGAGGAGGCAATTGGAGCGAGATTGAAGGCGCTCTATGAGGAACTGGAGCGAGAGCCGCTTCCCACAATCTTTGTCGATCTTCTGGAGAAGCTTGATCGGGCGGAAATGGCGGCGGCAAATGGCGCTCCGTCCCACGCCAAACGGAAACGATCGGAGGAAGCGGACTGAGTCCGCTTCCTCCGATCGTTTGTGCCGGTCAGCAGGCGGCCGTATAGCGGCGGCCGTAGCGGTCACGATAGACGCAACGGCCAGGCTCGTTGGCGTTGCCGATCAAGGCGCCGGCAACACCGCCGACAGCAGCGCCCACAGCAGCACCCCTGACGTTGCCGGTCGCCGCGCCGCCGATGATGGCGCCGCCGGTTGCGCCGATCGCTGCACCCTTCTCCGTCTGGGTGCAGGCGGCGAGGGGGAGGATCAGGCTTGCTACGATGAGTATCTTCTTCATGACGCGTTCCTATCTGCGGGTTGCTCTGTTGAACTTGTGAATCAGGGTTTCGGTGAATTCGATTTGCCGGGACTGATGACGAACAGAATGACGACAATGAGGCACCTCGGCGCCCCGTATCTGCGCCGAAAGGTAAGCCTTCGGCGTCAACTCGCCGGCGCTCTCTCGGTTCAAGCGCATTGCGGTGCGTGGCCCTATCTCCCGATGCTTCCTCCGTCGCTACGCTACCGTCTCGGCGCTTGTTATCGTTTGCGAAAACGATGATTGCAGCATTTTGTTCCATCGCTTCATGCCTGCACATGCCAGCGGTTGTGATTGCCGACTGCGAGGTCGCGCGGCGTTGGCGCGCTCTGGGCGTGACGAAAGTCGGCGCCCAACGCGCGGCCCGCCCAAAAGTTCCGGGAAAATATTTGCTGCCTGTCGGCGGAACAGGATCCCGCAGATGACCGTTTTCCAGCCAGGTTCCACGTCAGGGAGCATGTCAATGGAACACATTGCCGCCATCATGGTGCTCGTTGGTTGCTCGCAGGCAACCGCAGCCTGTCGCGAAGTTCCGGCCCCAACGGTCGCGTTCGAAACGGTGGAGGAGTGCCGCGCATTGTTGTCGCCGGCAATCGAGGCAACGGGCACCGCATTCAAGTTCGCTTACGGCGCCTGCGCCGAGGTCGACCCAGCCCTGTTTGTCGAGGACGCGATCATCGACTGGGAGGTGGCGGCACCCGGCCGGCTAACGGTTCGTGTTCAGGCCGATGACGGAGGTTATGTCGTCGCCGCGCGTCACGCCGGCGCGCCGAAGGCTCAAACGCGCTGATCCAAACAAACCCAAGACTGAGTTCACCACCTGCCGCTACCGGCGGCCCCGCAACGAAAGGCTGTGCAATGAACTGGGATATCGTCGAAGGCAAATGGCACGAACTGAAGGGCAAAGTGCAGGCGCAGTGGGGCAAGCTCACGAACGACGACCTGGACGTGATCGACGGCCGCAAGGAGGAGCTTGCAGGCCGGATACAGGCGCGTTACGGCGTCGAGCGGGACGAAGCGGAACGGCAGATCGAAGAGTGGACATCCCGTCGCTGACAATGCCGCGGGCAGCGTTGCCGAGATCGCGATGCGCTTCAGGTTGTCCGGGTTGAAGCCTTGAGCCAAGAAAAGCCGCTTCGGTACATCGCCGTGGCGGCTCTTTTCTGTAAAGAACCGGTGTTTCCGGCTATTTGTCGGCCTTCTGTTCGCGCTGGCTCAATTCGTCAAGTAGACTTTTTAGCCTTTTACTTTGTTTGTCAGTGTCGTTGGCGTACAGATCGCGCATCGTCTTGCCGATGTGCAGATTTCCCGGCTGAGGGGACGCCCTTCTGCGGCCAGCTTCGAGCGCCGTTTTCAAGATTTGTGCTGTTGGCATCTTCATCTCGATCCTGCGAATTCCATGGATGAACAACGCCAGAATATTGCGAAGGTTCCGGCCGATTTCGGTACGATCCGTCCCGAAACGGGATTCAATTGTCTGTCATGGTTAAGGCGGGGTTAATATTGCGAACTGTGCAAGCTTGACCGCGTCAGGCGGGTGGAACAAATCGATAGTTTAGGCGTTTGTTGTGCAGTGATGCAGGCAAGGAGAATTGCTATGTTATACTACGCTTTGGTCTTTCTGGTCGTGGCGATTATCGCGGGCGTACTCGGGTTTGGCGGAATAGCGGGCACCTCTGCGGGCATTGCCCAGATCCTGTTCTTCCTGTTCCTCGTCTTCCTGGTCGTTTCTCTCGTCGCCGGGCTTGTTCGCCGGAGTTGACCTGTGACGCGCTGACCTGCCTGAAGGGTCGGCATTATGCCCATCCGGCAACGAATTCACATGGGAAAGGGCGGCATGATGGCCGCCCTTGGCGCATGTAAGGGCTCCGTCTCGCGCTTGCCCTTGCCTGCCCGCTTGGCTATTGATGCCGAAACCGTCACTATAGCCTTGAGGACCGAACATCATGAAATCGCTGGAACTGCTCGTCGAGCGGATCATCCTCTCCAGCCGTTGGCTCCTCGTCATCTTCTACCTTGGCCTGGTCGCGGCACTTGCCCTCTATGGAATCTCGTTTGCCTTCAAGCTGTTCAAGATCGCCAGCATGGTCTTTGTCTATGACGATGCGGAGATGATCCTGGCGATGCTGGCCTTGATCGATGCCGCTCTGGTCGCCAGCCTGATCGTAATGGTGATGATTTCCGGTTACGAGAACTTCGTCAGCCGCTTCGACGAAGGCGACGCGGAGGTTTCCTTCCTCGGCAAGCTGGATTCCGGCAGCCTGAAGATCAAGGTTGCGTCCTCGATCGTGGCCATTTCCTCGATCCACCTGCTGCAGATCTTCCTGAACGCGCAGCAATATTCGAGCGAGCAGTTGATGTGGGCGACGATCATACATCTTGCCTTTGTCGTCTCGGCCGTCCTGCTCGGTTACCTCGAGCAGATCATGACTGCGCTGAAGAAGAAGTGAGGATGGCGCCGCGGCTTCAGATCGGGCCGCGGTCTTGTTTCAAAAATGGCGGGGCAGCGGATGAAGACTGATGTAGTGGTTCTCGGCGCCGGCATCGTCGGCATTTCCACGGCCATCCATCTTGCGCGGCGCGGCAAGTCCGTGGTGCTTCTTGACCGCCGCGGGGCCGGCGAGGAAACGTCCTATGGCAATGCCGGCCTGATCCAGCGCGAGGGCGTGTTTCCCTACGGCTTCCCGCATGATTTCGGCGCGCTCTTCCGCTACGCGCTCAACAACACGATCGACGCCCACTACCATTTCCGCGCCCTGCCGGGTCTGGTGCCGTTTCTGGCGCGCTACTGGTGGCACTCCGGTTTCACCCAGCACCGGCGCATCGCCCATCTCTATGCGCCGCTGATCGAACATTCGATCAGCGAGCATCAGGATCTGATCGAGGCCTCCGGCGCCGGCGATCTCATCCGCAAGGATGGCTGGATGAAGGTGTTTCGCACCGAGAAGGAGCGCGACGCCGCCTACAAGGAGGCGGAGAAGCTGTCGGCCGGCTTCGGCGTCAATCACCAGAAGCTCTCGACGAGCGAACTGAAGACGATGGAGCCGTCGATCCGGGCCGATCTCGTCGGTGGCCTGCGCTGGAGCGATCCCTGGTCGATCCGCGATCCGCACAGCCTCAACAAGGCCTATCTCGGCTATTTCCAGTCGCTCGGCGGACGGCTAGTTTCCGGCGACGCGGCGACCACCGAACACGTGCTCGAAGGTCCCGGCTGGCGTATCGCAACCCCGGATGGCCCGCTGGAGACCCGCGAGGTGGTGGTGGCGCTCGGTCCCTGGGCTGACACGGTGACCCGCAAGCTCGGCTACCGGTTTCCGCTGGCCGTCAAGCGCGGCTACCACATGCACTATGGCGCCGCCGACGGCGCCGCGCTCAACAACTGGGTGCTCGACGCGGAGAAGGGCTATTTCCTGGCGCCGATGCTGCGTGGCATCCGCCTGACCACTGGTGCCGAGTTCGCCTGGCGCGACGCGCCGAAGACGCCGGTGCAATTGACCCGTGCCGAGCGGGTGGCACGTGAATTCTTTCCGCTCGCCGAACGTCGCGACGAAGAGCCGTGGATGGGCGCGCGCCCCTGCACGCCGGACATGATGCCGGTGATCGGCAAGGCGCCGCGTCACGAAGGTCTCTGGTTTGCCTTCGGCCATGCGCATCACGGGATGACGCTCGGGCCCGTGACGGGCCGCGCGCTGGCGCAGGCGATGACCGGAGAGAAACCCGTCATCGACATTGCGCCTTACCGGCCCGAACGCTTCCTTGTGTGATCGAACTTACGCGTAACCTGTCGGGTCAAGGCCGGGCAGGGTGCGTCCGGCCTTCCTGTTCTTCGGCATCGCGGCTCAGGCGTTGGTGCCGCCATCGATGGTAAACTCGGCGCCCGTGACGCCTTTGCTCTGCGGACCCGCCAGCCAGGCGACGAGACCTGCCACATCGGATGCATCATTGAAGCGCGGGATCGCCATCAGGTCGCGCTGCTGAGAGGCATGGTCGCCACCGGCCGGGTTCATGTCGGTGTCGGTGGAGCCGGGATGCACGATGTTGACGGTGATGCCCCTTTGGCCAAGGTCCCGTGCCACGGCCTTGGTGAAGCCGATCAGCGCGCTCTTGCTCAGCACATAAAGGCTCATGCCCGGCCAGGGCACGCGTGCGGCCAGGTTGCTGCCGATCGAGATCACGCGTCCGCCGTCTGGCATGGAGGCTGCAGCAGCCCGCGTCGCGACGAACACTGCCTTCACGTTGACATCGATCGTCCGGTCGAAATCCTCGACGCTCACGTCTGTCAGCGTTCCCGCATCGAAGACACCGGCATTGTTGACGAGGACATCGATGCGACCGTGCTGTTTGGCGAGCGTCCTGACGGCTGCCTCGACTGCACCCACGTCGCGGTTGTCCGCGGCGATTGCATGCGCCCTGCCGCCATCCTTGGCAATTTCGGCCACCAGTGCCTCTGCCTTGGCCTTGGACTGGCTGTAGGTCACGGCCACGATCGCGCCTTCCGCCGCCAGCCGCCTTGCGATGGCCGCGCCGATGCCGCGGCTGCCGCCCGTTACCAGGGCCACCTTGTCTTTCAAGCTCGTCACAGGCTTCTCCATATCTGTAGTGAACGATACATATATGAAGGAACAACTTGCCAGTCGCTGTCAAGCGATTTATGTATTGATCGATACAGAAAGGATTTCATCGATGTCGAGCCGCGGCCGGCCACGCAGTTTTTCGCGCGAACAGGCGCTGAAGAATGCCATGCATCTGTTCTGGGACAGGGGGTATGACAACACCTCGCTCGCGGACCTGACACGCGCCATGGGCCTCAATCCGCCCAGCCTCTATGCCGCCTTCGGCAGCAAGGCGCAGCTTTTCATAGAGGCGGTGGACTTCTATGGGCGCACGGATGGCGCCGGCATTTGGGACTATATCGAGACGGCCCCGACCGCCAAGGAAGCGGTACGGCAGCTCTTGACGCGGACCGCCGAAAATTTCACCCGGTCTGGCGAGCCACGTGGCTGTATGGTGGTGCTGTCGGCGCCACAGATGGCTGGGGGCGATGCGGATGTCTGTGATGCGCTCAAGGCCCGGCGCCTCGAAAAGCAGCTCGCATTGGAACACCGGTTCAAGCGCGCGGTTGCCGAAGGTGAACTGCCTCCGGAAGTCGATTGTTCGGGGCTTGCCGCCTATGTCGCCTCGCTCCAGCACGGCATGTCGATCGAGGCGCGCGACGGTGCAGCGCGGGACACCCTTATGGCAATCGGCGCGTGCGCGATTGCCGGCTGGGACGCGATGATCGCCGCCTCAGGGCGCGCGACCGCGACGGTCCCGGCCGCTTCCGCCAGCATCTCGCCCTCCGCCTGACTGCGGCCTCCGCCTCACTGGGGAAAGGGACCCACGATCGCCGTCGGTCCCTTTCCCGCTTTGCAAGTTTCAAACGTCCGTTCGAAGCCGTTACTGCGCCGGCTCGGTCATCGCGGGCGTGGTGCCAGGCGTCGAGCTGCCCTGGGTCGTGTTCGGGGTCGATCCCTGCGTCTCAGGCGTCGGGGCAGGCTGCATCGTCGTTCCGCCCGAAGGCGCAGTCGACGTGTCGGCCGGCGGGCTGACCTGACCGCTTGTATCCTGGCCCGTCGTATTCTGGCTCGGCGTTGCTGCCGGTTGATCCGTGGCTGCGGGAGGAGTCGTCGTCGCCGTATCGCGGCTGAGTTCGGCGGGCAGCCAGGCGATCAGCGCCAGCACCAGACCGGCAAGCAGGATGATGGCGATCGGCCAGTTGCTGCGTCTGGGCGGCTCCACGGGCACGTCGCTCATCGGTGTCTCGGCCTGTGGCCGCGGCAACGGCTGCCCGGTCACAGGGTCGACGAGGGGCTTGTCCTTGAACTCTTCGTGCTGGTTCATCGCGTCTATCCTTTCTTGGCGTTCTCATGGCCTCGGCCGGCTGCCCTGAACCTTCCCGGGCAGTTGGCGGGCATCGGGGTTCGCGGCTGTCGTCCGTTTGAGCGACAGGGCGCCCGATCAGGCGCGTTGCATGACCGTAAACGCGTGAAAATTTGCAATGTTCCGATCTTTGCAACCGGGAAGGTGCACAGGTGCGCCGCTGACTTTACAGCCGGACTTTCCGCGGCATGATGGAGGCGGACATGGACAAGCGCTCATCGAGAGGGACGACGGCATGACGGATCCGGCATTTCGAACAGGCACCTTTGTTGGTCGCGTATGGCGACCCGAATTCGGCGGTCCGTCCCTGGTGGCTGTGCGCGATGGCGCGCTCTTCGACATCACGTCGAAGGAGACGCCGACTATGCGCGACCTTCTCGAACACCCCGATCCCGCAGCCCTTGTCGGCTCCTTGCGAGGTGAGCGGCTCGCCGCACTCGACGATGTCCTTGCTCGGAAAGCGGATCCCCTGACGCTTCATCTGCTCGCACCCAACGATCTGCAGGCGGTGAAGGCCTGTGGCGTCACCTTCGCGCGCTCGATGATCGAGCGCGTCATTGAGGAGCGGGCGGCCGGCGACGCCTCGCGCGCCGAAGCGATCCGCGTGCGGGTGACGGCGGTCATCGGCGACAGCCTGCGCAATCTGAAGCCGGGCACGCCCGAGGCGGCTCGCATCAAGGCGGCCCTGATCGAAGAGGGGGTCTGGTCGCAATATCTGGAGGTCGGCATCGGTCCGGATGCCGAGGTTTTCACCAAGGCGCAGGTGCTTTCGGCGGTTGGCCACGGTGCCGACGTCGGTCTTCATCCGGTTTCCCGCTGGAACAATCCCGAGCCGGAGATCGTGCTTGCGGTCTCCTCGAGTGGCACGGTCCAAGGGGCGACGCTCGGCAACGACGTCAACCTGCGCGACGTCGAGGGCCGCTCGGCGCTGCTTCTCGGCAAGGCCAAGGACAACAACGCGTCCTGCGCCATCGGTCCCTTCATTCGCCTGTTCGACGAAACCTATGCGATCGACGACGTCCGCCGGGCCGAACTGACCCTGACGGTTGCCGGCGAAGACGGATACCGCCTCACGGGCCGCAGCACGATGACCGAAATCAGCCGCGACCCGCTCGATCTCGTTTCCCAGACCGTCGGCCCGCACCACCAGTACCCCGATGGGCTGATGCTGTTCATGGGCACGCTCTTTGCGCCGGTCGAAGACCGGGACGAACCCGGACAGGGTTTTACCCACAAGCTCGGCGACGTCGTCACCATCGCCAATGCCGAACTCGGGGCGCTGAGAAACACCGTCCGCCTGTCGACGCAGTGCCCGCCCTGGACCTACGGCGCGGCTGCGCTCATGCGCAATCTTGCGGGAAGGGGGCTGCTTTAGGCTTCATTGTCCCGTCGAGTGAGCCAGGGCCATCGGCGCGTCACGTCATGTCCCGCATGACCCAGAGCGATCGACCTGCATGTGCGGTGCCAAGCACCGCCTGGAGCCGCGCATCGTCCTTGAGCCGCTCCGCCTCGGCGACGTCGATCGACAGCACCTGCCGGTCGCTCTCGTTTGCGTTCGGCGTGATCCACCAGCGCCGCCCCTCCCGGCACAGCCCGGCCTCCGGATGTTCCTGGATGTACTCGATCGCATAGGCCGCATCCGTCTTTGTTTCGAGCATCGGCTTTACTCCGACTGAACATTGGGCTTGGACGTGAGTATGCGCCTTTTTCGCCGGTGTGAGTATCGGGTAGGACAGCTTCAGGGCCAAGGAAGGCAAACGGGAGTGAATTGCCTTGCAAACACGCACACGTCCAGTGCGACAAGCTGACCTTGCGCGGTGGCGTGCGGTCTTCTGAAGGGAATAGCCGAAATCGCACGGCTCCCACGCAGCATCCGCAAAGCGCTGATACGTGCCTTAGCCGGCGTTCGTCGATCGATCTGTTCGTGAAAGAGTTTGGCTGGGGAACCTGGATTCGAACCAGGACTAACGGAGTCAGAGTCCGTGGGTCTACCGTTAACCTATTCCCCAAAGCCGCCTTCGGGGCGAAGCCCGTCGGGTTGGTGGGGCGGCTTATAAACAAATCAGGAGGCGATGCAAATGGTTTTTGCAAAAAAAATCGCACGGGCTGTGAAAAACGCTCCGGCTGCGGCCATGTGAGCCGGCCGGCAAACACAATGCGCGGTGTGCGTGGCCGTGTCTGGTGGGCGGCAGGCTGTTTAGTCAACGTGTTGTGCACAAGCGGGTTTTCAAAAAAAGTTTGGCGATTGAGGCCCGCGCTGGTACAGTCGCGCCAACGAAAAATCGAGAGAGCGCCTTGAGCGGCCTTCAGGGCTTGCGCGGCGCCATGGTTGTGACACGTGAAAGACCCCGATCACGGCGAAAAGCCGTCCGAATCCGGGGCGTCGGCAGCAGGCCGCGGTGATGGGTCGAAGAACGGCCCGCGCAGCGGCAAGGGGAAGCGCAAGCGACGCAAGTCGTCTGCCTCGCCGTCTGCAATTGCCAGCCAGTCCGGTGCACCCGGCGTGGCAGGGCGTCCTGCAGGAGAAAACGATGCGGAACCGGCGCGCAAGCGCAAACGGCGGCGTCGTTCGAAATCCGCAAAACAACAGGTTCCGGCCGCGTCCGCCCGAGAGGGCGGTGGCGTCCAGCTTGTCGAAGCGTCGCTCGGCGAGCGCAAGGGGCACAAGCGCAGCAAGAAGGCCCGGCACCGCCGCGGGCTTCAAGGGCGTCCGCTCACATCAGGCGAGCGCCAGCCGCAACAGCAACGATCGGCCGAAGGCAATGGCAGTCAACGGTCGACGGCATCGGTATCCGGCGGCCAGGCGTCCACCCAGCCGCGGCCGGGCCATCGCTCCGATCAGCCGCGGTCGCCCTATGTCGCGGCCAGCGAGCCGCCGGCGCCGCTTTATGCCGCTCTCGACCTGGGCACCAACAATTGCCGTCTGCTGATCGCACAACCGACGCGTCCCGGCCAGTTCCGGGTGGTCGATGCCTTCTCGCGCATCGTGCGCCTCGGCGAGGGGCTCGGCGCCAGCGGCCGGCTGTCGGACGAGGCGATGGAGCGCGCCGTCGAAGCGCTGAAGATCTGCGCCCTGAAGCTCGGCGCCCGCACCATTCGCCGCAGCCGGCTGATCGCCACTGAAGCTGCGCGCGCGGCCGAAAACGGCGAGAGCTTCCTCGAAACGGTGGCGCGCGAAACCGGTCTCGAACTCGAAATCATCAATCGCGAGACCGAAGCGCGCCTTGCCGTCTCCGGCTGCTCGTCGCTGGTCGACCGCGAAACCCGCTCGGTCGTGCTTTTCGATATCGGCGGCGGCTCCTCCGAGATTGCTGTCATCCGGATCGGCGACAGCAGGTCGAACCGGCTCGCCAACCACATCACCCACTGGACCTCGCTGCCGGTCGGCGTGGTTACCTTGTCGGAGCGCCATGGCGGCCAGCACGTGACGCCGACAAGCTTCGAGGCGATGGTACAGGAAGTGGAGGGCATGCTTGCCCGCTTCGACAGTCCGCCTGTCGAGGCTCTCGCAAACGGTACCACCGGCAGCGGTTTCCACCTGATCGGCACATCCGGCACGGTGACGACGCTTGCTGGCGTGCATCTCGACCTGCCGCGCTACGACCGCCGCCGGGTGGATGGGCTGTGGCTCTCCGACGACGAGGTCTCGGCCATGCAGGCTCGGCTGCTCTCCTGGGATTTCGACGCCCGCGCCGCCAATCCCTGCATCGGCCCTGATCGGGCGGACCTGGTGCTTGCCGGCTGCGCGATCCTCGAGGCGATCCGCCGTCGCTGGCCGTCGACGCGCATGCGCGTTGCCGATCGCGGCCTGCGCGAAGGGCTGCTCACCGATATGATGGCAGATGACGGCGCCTGGCGCCGCTCGCGGCCGCGCCGTCACCAGCGCGGCTCAAACGCCGGCAGCCAGGAAGGAAACAAGGCATGACGAAACCCCCTGTCGGCGGCAACCGCAGCGGCCGCAAGCTTGGCCAGAAGGTCAAGAAGGGCAAGCTCAAGGCGTCCTCGCGGCGCTGGATCGAGCGCCACATCAATGACCCCTACGTGCAGCGCGCCCAGCTCGAAGGCTATCGCGCCCGCGCCGCGTTCAAGCTTCTGGAGATCGACGAGAAGCACAAGATCCTGAACGGCGCGCGCCGGATCATCGACCTTGGCGCCGCACCCGGCAGCTGGTCGCAGATCGCCGCCAAGGTCACGAATTCCACCGATACCGATCCGCGGGTCGCGGCCATCGACTTCCTCGAGGTCGACCCGTTGCCGGGCGTACGTATCCTGCAGATGGATTTTCTCGATCCGCAAGCGCCTGGCAAGCTGATGGAAGCGCTCGGCGGAACGCCAGACCTGGTGATCTCCGACATGGCAGCGCCGACGACCGGCCACCGTCAGACAGACCACATTCGCACCATGCACCTGTGCGAGGTCGCCGCCTACTTCGCCGTCGACGTGCTGGCCGAAGGCGGGCATTTCCTGGCGAAGACCTTCCAGGGCGGCACCGAGCGCGACCTGCTCAACATGCTGAAACAGAATTTCCGCCAGGTTATCCATGTGAAGCCGGCATCCTCGCGCGCCGAATCGGTCGAGATGTTCCTGCTGGCCAAGGGCTTCAAGGGGAAGCAGAAGGCCGTAACCGAGACCGAAACCGAGGACGAGGCGGCCGAATAGCCATGCTGCTCTACGTCACCGTCGGCACCGACGATCTCAAGCGCGCCGGCGCGTTTTACGATGCGGTGATGCCGGCGCTCGGTTTTCGCCGGCAACGGCAGGACGAAACCGAGATCGGTTACGGCGTGGACGGGGATCGCATCCGGTTCTGGGTGGTTACGCCGTTCAACCGTCAGCCGGCGACTTTTGGCAACGGCGTCAGCATTGCGTTGGACGCGGGAACGCGCGCTGCCGTCGATGCGTTTCATGCAGCGGCTCTTGCCCATGGCGGCGCCGACGAGGGCGCACCCGGACTGCGTCCGTTCCATGCGAATTTCTATGGCGCCTGGGTGCGCGACCTCGACGGCAACAAGATTGCCGCCGTCTGTGAACGTCCGGAGTGATCGGGGCGCCTCGAGTTGGCTTTGGGCACAAGCTCCCCCAAACAGAGCGTCGTGGTTAATCCGGCGTTAACCGGTGGAGTGCAACTCTAGCTCTATTCTTTGGTCCATTAGGACCTCCTAAGGTTTTATACCCACCGAGCGCCTGCCGATTCACGACCGGCCGCGACCCAAGCTGTGCTCGGTTGGTCTGCATGTGGAAGTACCCGGAATGACGATGATCTCGCTTGCCGTTCGGCTCAGGAGCCGTGCGCATTTTTCTGTAAAGAGGAATGGCGGTGGCAAGCCGGGCGTCATCATGGGAACGAGCGCCAGCCGCAGGAACCAGTCACGGCAGCGGGTTGGACTGTTGATCGCCGGATTCGCGGTGGTTTTCCTCGTGGTTGGCGGCCGGTTGGTCCAGTACGGGCTGTCGGCACCGGCCGACACTGCGTCGATCGGCGGCCGGGCCCATATCACCGCGTCGCGCCCCGATATCGTCGACCGCAACGGTCACCTGCTCGCGACCGACCTCAACATGATGTCGCTTTATGCCGAGCCGCGAAAGATCGTCGATGCGGACGAGGTGGTCGAAAAGCTGGCGACTGTCATTCCCAATCTCGACTGGCGCGACACACACCGCAAGCTCCAGTCCGGCTCGGCGTTTCAGTGGCTCAGGCGGCAGCTGACGCCGAAGCAGCAGTCGGAGATCCTGGCGCTCGGCATTCCCGGTATCGGCTTCAGGCCGGAAAAGCGCCGCTTCTATCCCGGCGGCGTCACGGCCGCCCATATTCTCGGTCACGTCAACGTCGACAATCAGGGCCTTGCCGGCATCGAACGCTATCTGGATCAGGCGGGTTTCGCCGATCTTCGCGCCGCGGGCCTCACCAGCAACGCAACGCTCGAGCCGGTCAGGCTGTCGATCGATCTGCGCGTGCAGAACATCGTGCGCGAGGTTGTGGCGAGGGCAATGCAGGACTACCAGGCCGAAGCTGCCGGCGCCGTCGTTCTCGACGCCGAGACCGGCGAGGTGCTCGCCATGGCGTCAGTGCCCGACTACGACCCGAACGAACCGTCACGCAGCCTGCCCGGTGGCGGCATCGACAAGGAGTACGAGAAGGGCTGGTTCAACCGGATGAGCAACGCCACCTTCGAGATGGGCTCGACCTTCAAGAGCTTCACTCTGGCGATGGGGCTCGATGCAGGCAAGGTCAACCTCAACTCGGTCGTCGACGCGTCCCGGCCGATCCGCATGGGCGGCTTCACCATCAAGGACTTCAAGGGCAAGAACCGCCCCCTGTCGATCCCCGAAGTGTTCCAGTTCTCGTCAAACATCGGTACGGCCGCGGTCGCCGACATGGTCGGCATCGAGGGCCACCAGCAGTTCCTGACCAAGCTTGGCCTGCTCTCCAAGATGGAAACCGAAATGCCGGGGGTGGCGACGCCGACCCAGCCGCGCACCTGGAAGAAGATCAACTCGGTGACGATCTCCTTCGGCCACGGCATCGCGACCACGCCGTTGCAGACGGCCGTTGCCGCCGCGGCTCTCATGAACGGCGGCCGCCTCATTCCCCCAACCTTCCTGCCGCGTTCCCAAGAGGACACCCAGCTGGTTGCTGAACGGGTGATCAAGGAGTCGACCAGCGCCGACATGCGCTATCTCTACAATTGGAACGGCGTCAGAGGTTCCGGCCGGCGAGCGCAGGTGGAAGGTTTCCACGTGGGCGGCAAGACCGGCACCGCCGACAAGGTGATCGACGGCCGCTACGCCAAGGACATCAACTTCAATGCGTTCCTCGGCGCCTTCCCGATGGACAAGCCGAAATACATCGTGCTTTCGATCATCGATGCGCCGAAAACCGGTGAAAACGGCGGGCGCACGGCGGCCGCCAATGCCGCCCCCATGGTCAAGACGATCATCGGCCGTGCGGCCCCGCTTCTCGGCGTGAAGCCGCGCTTCGGAGACCTCGGCGCGGAGCAGTGGCTGGCGAACTACTAGACGCGTCGCTGCATCGAAGGGCCGAAGGACCACTGAAACCGGTCCTTGGTCTGATGACTACTTTCCGGCAGCCGTCTCGATTTCGCGGGCGGGCAGCCGGTGTCCCGACACCGATGCGCCGGCGTTCTTCGCCATCGTCAGGAACGGGATTGCCGCAATCAGATTGGCCGCGGCAATGATCATGAACGCGGTGTGGAAATCGTCGAGCTGCAGCGGCCCCCCGCTAAGCTTGGTCTCGATTTCGAGGATCGCGCCGGCAACGGCAACGCCAAGCGCCAGGCTGATCTGCTGCAGCACGGCGCTCATCGAGGTCGCCTTGCTGGCGTCGGCATCGTCGATATCGGCGAAGGAAAGCGCATTGACACTGGTGAAGAAGAACGAGCGAGCAAAGCCGGCGATCAGAAGGATCGTGATCAGGACCAGGTAAGGCGTCTGAGGCGAAAAGAAGCCGTTGGCGAAGGTGGTGACGGCGGCAATGATGGCGGCGATGATCAGCGTGGTGCGGAAGCCGGCAAAGGCGAGCACCCGCCGCGCATAGAACTTGGTGGTGATGGCGCCGACGGCACCGATGAAGGTGATGAGGCCGGATTGGAACGGGTTGAGGCCGAAGCCGACCTGCAGCATCAGCGGCATCAGGAAGGGAACGGCGCCGACCGAGATGCGAAAGATCGTGCCGCCGATCGAGGCGGCGCGAAAGGCGCTGTCCCTGAAGAGCTTGAGGTCGAGGATCGGGGCCGGATGGCGCCGTGCATGGCGCATGTAGAGCAGTGCCGAAACGAGGCCGATCACCACCGAGGCGATACCGACGACGGGCGGCAGGGCGGGCAGGCTGATCACCGACAGGCCGAAAACGACGCCCGAGGCGGCAATGCCGCCAAGCAGGAAGCCGGCGACGTCGACGGGCGGCGGATCGCGCGGCTCCATGTGCGGCAGATAGATGCCCGAGAGGATGTAGCCGGCAATACCGACCGGCACATTGATCAGGAAGATCCAGTGCCAGGAGAAATAGGTGGTGATGAAGCCGCCGAGCGGCGGGCCCGCGAGCGGTCCGACGAGGGCCGGGATGGTCAGAAGCGCCATGGCCGAGACGAGTTCGCTGCGCGGCGTCCCGCGCACCAGCACCAGGCGGGCAACCGGCGTCATCATCGCCCCGCCCATGCCCTGCAGGAAGCGTGAGAAGACGAAGGCCGGCAGGCTGTTGGAGATGGCGCAGAGAATGGATCCTGCGATGAAGACGAGGATCGCTGCGCGAAAGATCTTTTTCGCGCCGAAGCGGTCCGCCATCCAGCCGCTCAAGGGTATGAAGATCGCCAGCGCCACCATGTAGGCCGTCAGCGCCAGTTTCAGCGTGATCGGGCCGACGCCGATGTCGCGGGCGATGGCCGGAAGCGACGTGGCGATCACGGTGGAATCCATCTGCTCCATGAAAAGAGCGACGGCGAGGATCATCGGAACGATACGGTTCATGGAGTTACGCTTCAAAGACGGTCTGCAATAGCAGAAGCTAATAATGCCGGTGATGGCTTTTGTCGGGGCGAAACCGGTGATTGCGGATCAAAAGCCTGTGATCCCGACTGGCCTTTGCTGTCAAGACGCTAGTTCTGGCCCAGTTGCCTTTCGAGGCAACGGACACACCAGCGAGAAAACAGGGGATTGGATGATGAGCGAGATGTCGATGAAGCGTCGGAGCTTGATGGGTGCTGGCACGCTTGGGGTGCTGGCGGCGCCGTCGCTGGTGACGGGGGTTGCGGCGGCTGAGGAAAAGAAGGACACCACGGGTATGATAAATGCACCCCCGATCCGGCCTCTCAAGCTTGGCACCTTCAAGGTGATGGTCGTCAACGACGGTACCCGCGTAACGGAAAAGCCGCACGAGATCTACGGCACCAACCAGCCCGAACAGGCCGTCGCAGAATTGTTGCAACAGAACTTCCTGCCCGCCAACGCCCTGGTCAACAGCTTCTCGCCCGTGCTCGTCGACACGGGATCGGACGTCGTGCTCTTCGACACCGGCATGGGCGAAGGCGGGAGAGCGGCGGGCATGGGCCGTCTTCTCGACGGCATCCGCGCCGCCGGCTATCAGCCGGAACAGGTCTCGGTCGTGGTGCTGACCCATATGCATGGCGATCACATCGGTGGGCTGATGGAGGCCGGAAAGCCGGCATTTTCCAACGCACGCTACGTCATGGGCGAAACGGAGTACGGCTTCTGGAAGGATCCGTCGCGCGCCGGCACGCCGGCCGAGAACGGCCACAAGGCGGTGCTGGAAAAGGTCGTGCCGCTTGCCGAGAAGACGACATTCATCGCTGACGGCGCCGAAGTCGTGCCGGGTATCTCGGCCATTGCCGCCTTCGGCCATTCGCCGGGTCACATGGTGTTCCGGGTCGATTTCGACGGCAAGGCGATGATAGTGACGGCCGATACCGCCAATCACTATGTGTTGTCGTTGCAAAGGCCGGACTGGGAGGTGCGCTTCGATATGGACAAGGCGAAGGCCGCCGAGACCCGCCGTAAGGTTTTCGACATGATAGCCAGCGAACGGATGCCGTTCATCGGGTATCACATGCCGTTCCCGGCCGTCGGCTTCGTCGAGAAACAGGACGAAGGCTATCGTTTCGTGCCGGCCAGCTATCAGCTCGATATCTGATAAAGGGCAGGACATGGCGGGCAGAAATGCTGCTCTGCAACAAATATCGGCCGGAGCCGGGACATTTCCCGGCTTTGGCTATTTTCATCCTGACATATCCGTGTTACGAGCCCTCGCCAACTTCCAAGACACGCTTTGAAGTCGCCCGGTGGACAAATTGCCCCCGGGGGTTTTCGTTTATTGAAGGGAA
>NZ_DASYGZ010000105.1:0-12712 GCF_035999135.1 Ensifer sp. | reverse complement strand
CTCGCCGATCCGAACGCAGCCGACGCCCTTCTCGACGAAGCGGCCTACAAGGAGCTCGTCGCCTGATGAGCATGCCCAAGGATTTCACCTTTACCGACTACAAGCCGTATGACTTCGCCAACCGGCGTCATATCGGCCCGTCGCCGGCGGAAATGGACGAGATGCTGAAGGTCGTCGGGTATCCGACGCTCGACGCGCTCATCGACGATACCGTTCCGCCATCGATCCGCCAGAAGACGCCGCTTGCCTGGGGCGCGCCGATGACCGAGCGCGAAGCGCTCGACAAGATGCGCGAAACGGCCAACCGCAACCAGAAGCTCGTGTCGCTGATCGGCCAGGGCTATTACGGCACAATCACGCCGCCGGTGATCCAGCGCAACATCCTGGAAAACCCGGCCTGGTATACGGCTTACACGCCCTACCAGCCCGAGATCAGCCAGGGCCGCCTCGAAGCGCTGCTCAACTACCAGACTATGGTCTGCGACCTGACCGGCCTCGACGTTGCCAACGCTTCGCTGCTCGATGAGGCAACGGCCGCCGCTGAAGCCATGGCGATGGCCGAGCGCGTCTCGAAGTCGAAGGCCAAGTCCTTCTTCGTCGACGAGAGCTGCCACCCGCAGACGATCGCGCTGCTGAAGACCCGCGCCGAGCCGCTCGGCTGGCAGATCGTCATCGGCAACCCCTTCACCGATCTCGATCCGGTCGATGTCTTCGGCGCGATCTTCCAGTATCCGGGCACCTACGGCCATGTGAACGATTTCACCGGCCTGATCGCGCGCCTGCACCAGACCGGTGCGATCGCAACGGTCGCTGCCGATCCGCTGGCGCTGGCGCTCCTGAAGTCGCCGGGCGAAATGGGTGCAGACATCGCCATTGGCTGCACCCAGCGCTTCGGCGTTCCGGTCGGCTACGGTGGCCCGCATGCTGCCTATATGGCCGTCAAGGACGCCCACAAGCGCTCCATGCCCGGCCGTCTCGTCGGCGTTTCGGTCGATGCGCGCGGCAACCGCGCCTATCGCCTGTCGCTGCAGACCCGCGAACAGCACATCCGCCGCGAAAAGGCGACGTCGAACATCTGCACCGCGCAGGTTCTGCTCGCCGTCATGGCCTCGATGTACGCGGTCTTCCACGGACCGAAGGGCATCAAGGCGATCGCCCAGAGCGTTCACCAGAAGACCGTGCGCCTCGCCATGGGCCTCGAGAAGCTCGGCTACACCGTCGAGCCCGGCGTGTTCTTCGACACCATCACCGTTGAAGTCGGCAAGCTGCAGGGCATCATCCTCAAGACCGCGGTCGCCGAGGAAGTGAACCTGCGCAAGATCGGCGAAACCAGGATCGGCATCAGCCTCGACGAGCGTTCGCGCCCGGTCACGCTGGAAGCCGTCTGGCGCGCCTTCGGTGGCGACTTCAAGGTGGAAGAGTTCGAGCCGGGCTACCGCCTGCCGGAAAGCCTGCTGCGCACCAGCGAATACCTGACGCACCCGATCTTCCACATGAACCGCGCCGAAAGCGAGATGACGCGCTACATCCGTCGTCTGTCGGACCGCGACCTCGCGCTCGACCGGGCGATGATCCCGCTCGGCTCCTGCACGATGAAGCTGAACGCGACGGCGGAAATGCTGCCGATCACCTGGCCGGAATTCTCGGAGATCCATCCGTTCGTTCCGAAGAACCAGGCGGCTGGCTACCAGCACATGATCGAGGATCTGTCGGAGAAGCTCTGCGCCGTTACCGGCTATGACGCGATCTCCATGCAGCCGAACTCGGGTGCGCAAGGGGAGTACGCGGGTCTCCTGACGATCCGTGCCTATCACCTGGCAAGGGGCGATGCCCACCGCGACGTCTGCCTGATCCCGACCTCGGCGCACGGCACCAATCCGGCCTCCGCGCAGATGGCCGGCATGAAGGTTGTGGTCATCAAGGTGAGCGAAAACGGCGACATCGACATGGACGATTTCCGTGCGAAAGCCGAGCAGTACGCGGAAAACCTCTCCTGCTGCATGATCACCTATCCGTCGACCCACGGCGTGTTCGAGGAGAACGTCCGCGAGGTCTGCGAGATCGTGCACAAGCACGGCGGCCAGGTCTACATGGACGGCGCCAACATGAACGCCATGGTCGGCCTTGCCCGCCCCGGCGACATCGGCTCCGACGTCAGCCACCTGAACCTGCACAAGACCTTCTGCATTCCGCACGGCGGCGGCGGTCCCGGCATGGGTCCGATCGGCGTCAAGGCGCATCTGGCACCCTACCTTCCCGGCCACCCGGAAACGGACGGCGAGGATGGTGCGGTCTCGGCAGCACCCTTCGGTTCGGCTTCGATCCTGCCGATCTCGTGGAGCTACTGCCTGATGATGGGCGGCGAAGGCCTGACGCAGGCGACGAAGGTGGCGATCCTCAACGCCAACTACATCGCGGCAAGGCTGAAGGGCGCCTACGAGGTGCTCTACAAGTCGTCCAAGGGCCGCGTGGCGCATGAGTGCATCATCGACACCCGTCCGCTGGTCGAAAGCGCCGGCGTCACCGTCGACGATGTGGCCAAGCGCCTGATCGACTGCGGCTTCCACGCGCCGACCATGAGCTGGCCGGTTGCCGGCACGCTGATGATCGAGCCGACCGAATCGGAGACCAAGGCCGAGATCGATCGCTTCTGCGAGGCGATGCTGGCGATCCGCGAGGAAGCCCGTGCCATCGAAGAAGGCCGGATGGACAAGACCAACAACCCGTTGAAGAACGCTCCGCACACGGTCGAAGACCTGGTCGGCGATTGGGATCGTCCCTATTCGCGCGAACAGGCCTGCTACCCGCCGGGCGCCTTCCGGGTCGACAAGTACTGGTCGCCGGTCAACCGCGTCGACAACGTCTTTGGCGACCGCAACCTCATCTGCACCTGCCCGCCGCTGGAAAGCTACGCGGAAGCTGCTGAGTAAAATTGTAATCCGGCGGGGCTCCCTTTTGCCCCGCCAGCTTGCCGCCGCGCGGATCGCGCTGCCGGCCATTGGCTGGGCCACAGGTTTCCCTGCTGGCAAATTCCCGACACTGTCAGATCTTGAAACACTGCTTGAGCCGCGGATGCCCCGGGCCTGAATTCCGGACGCGGCTATCGACGCGTGCTCATGTTGGGCGGCAGGATCGTGCTCTCGACCCAGAAACGGGTGAAGGCCTCGGCAAAACGGCGATAGTCGTCGACCGACGAAGGCTTGGCCGCATAGGCGTTGGCGCCGGCCTCATAACATTGAACCACATCGGACGGATTGATCGACGACGTCAGCACGATGATCGGGACGAGCGCCGTGGCGCGCACCTTTCGCAGGCGCCGCAGAAGCTCGATGCCGTCGCTGCCAGGCAGCTTGATATCCATCAGGATGTAGTCGACATGGCCGCGTCGAAGCTGTTCGACCGCCTCGTCGGCATCGGTGGCCAGAACGATTTCGATCGCCTGGTCGACATGAGCAAAGGCTCGCGACACGAAACGCGCGTCGTGCGCGTCGTCTTCCACCAAGAGCAATCGCTTTGGCGTCGAGACCACCGGTTCCGCCCTACTTCGTCTTCCTCAGCCACCTCGGAAGAAGCACGATGAAACGTGCGCCTTCACGGAAGGTGGTGTCAAGGCAGATCGAACCGTCGTGGCTTTCGGCAATGCGTTTGGCGAGCGCCAGGCCGATGCCGGTGCCTCCATAGACCGTCTCATCCTTGTGCAGGCGCTGGAACACCTCGAAGATGCGCGTGGCAAAACGCGGATCGATGCCGATCCCGTTGTCCTCGACGGCAAGCTCAACCATGTGGTCGGTGACGCCGCCGTGGATCTTGATCAGCGGTGGCCGGTCGGCGTGGCGATATTTGATCGCATTGCCGAGGAGATTTTGCACCAGGCGGCGCAGAAGCTCCGGATCGCCCTCAAGCTCCGGCAGAGGGCCGACCTCGAACGTGGCGCCTGCCTTGCGCGCGTCACCGGCAAGCATCGTCAGTGTTTCCGAGACCACGTCATCAAGCCGGACGTCTGTCCACGCGGTGATGCGATGGGCGATCTGGGCATAGTCGAGCAGGCTGTCGACCACCCGGTTCATGCGCTTGACGCTGTCGCGCAGATGACGCGCATTTTCGGCGAGTTCGCCCTGATTGCCGGTCTTCAGATCGTCCTCGATCATTTCGGAGAACATCGAGATGTGCCTGAGCGGGGCCTTGAGGTCGTGCGACACTGTGGCGGTGAACTGGTCGAGCGCCTCGTTCTTGTGTTCAAGTTCCTGTCGCTGGCGCTCAAGCGCGAGTTCGGCGCGCTTGAGGTCGGTAACATCGACGCGGGCGACGACCGTGTTGCCGTCCTTGGTGCGGATGTTCTCCACCCGCAGCCAGCGATCGTCGGCATAACGAAAGATCTTCGGCCGTCCATCGGGATAACGAAAGTCGCGCAGACGCGAGGCGATCCACTCGTCGCCTTCGCGTGTTCCCGGTATCGCATCCGGGTAGTGGCCGCCCTGCCTGGCGAGAAGCAGGATCTCCTCGGCGGTGATCCCGGGCTTTAGAGCCGGACCGGCGGGCCCGCAGATCGCCTGATAGGCCCGGTTATAAACGACGAGCCGTTCCTGTCGGTCGAAGATGGCAAAGCCCTCGGGCATGGCTTCGAGTGCCGCGTTCAGCATCTGGGATGCCTTGTCGCGCGCGCTGACGGCTTCCGTGAGATCCGAGATGTCTCTGATGATGCCGATCAGCGCCAGTTCTTCACCCTGATCGTCGATCAGCGGCGTCGTTCTCAAGTGCCCGGAAAACGTCGAGCCGTCGCGCCTGACATAAAGGTAGTTCGACGCGCGCGGGGCAGTCTCGTCCACCCGGGCGGCGCGGTTCTTCAGCCGCTTGTCATATTCGGCGTCGCTCGCATAGATCAGCCGCACCGACCGGCCGATGAACTCCTCCGCCGGATGGCCGAATTGATGAAGTGCGGCATTGTTGGCCGAGCGGATGATGCGGTCGGCGTCGATGATGATCACGGGGTCGGGAAACGTCTCGTAGAGCGCCTTGAAGACGAGATCCTCGTTGAACGCCGCCATGCCCGCTCCCCTATTCCATGATTATGCATTTCAGCAGAAAAAAGGCCCGGCGAAAACCGGGCCGCGTCATTCGGCTGCAGGAATGGGAGAACTTAGTTAGCGCGCACCACGGCGTTGCCCTCGGCGGCGAGTGCTGCGAGGTCCGCAGGCTTCAGCTCGACCGATTCGCCGCAGCCGCAGGCCGATGTCTGGTTCGGGTTGTGGAAGGTGAAGCCGGAGCGCAGTGTCGTGACTTCGAAATCCATCTGCGTGCCGAGGAGATAGAGGACGGCCTCGGGCGCCACCCACACTTTGGCGCCTTGATGTTCGATCAGGTCGTCCTTGGGGTTGGCTTCGGTCACGAGATCAATGGCATATTCCATGCCGGCGCAACCGCCCTTCTTGATGCCGACGCGAATGCCCTTGGCATCGGGGCCGGAATTCTCGACGATCGCACGAACACGGCCAGCGGCCGCATCGGTCAGGCTCATCACGGCAAAGCCCATGGGCTCATTCTCCTTGTCGTCACCGGGGTAAAGGCCCGGCGCCTTACAGAATCAAATGTAGTATCCGTGCCTTAACGGATCAATACGGGCGCGTCAGTACCAGCCGACGGCGACCTGCGCCTCTTCCGACATGCGGTCTGGCGTCCACGGCGGATCGAAGGTCATCGCGACCTCGACGCCCGATACACCCTCGACGGCGCCGACGGCGTTTTCGACCCAGCCCGGCATCTCGCCGGCGACCGGGCAACCGGGTGCGGTCAGCGTCATGTCGATCTTGACCATGCGGTCGTCTTCGATATCGATCTTGTAGATGAGACCGAGCTCGAAAATATCGGCCGGGATTTCCGGGTCGTAGACGGTCTTCAGCGCCGCGACGATGTCGTCGCTGAGGCGCGCCAGTTCCTCGGCCGGGATCGCCGAATGTACGATGCCCTCGCGGACGTCGACCTTTTCTTCCGTAGCATCAAGGCTCATGTCGGCCTCCTGGACTTTCTCTTTTGGTTCAAATTTCTATGAAAAGTCTTTGAACCTTTTACGAATTTCTCAAGCGAAGAACTTGCGTGCATGCTCCAGCGCCTCGGCCAGCGCATCCACCTCGGCCCGCGTGTTGTAAAGGCCGAAGGACGCACGGCATGTGGAGGTCACACCGAAGCGTTTCAAGAGCGGCTGCGCACAATGGGTGCCGGCGCGAACGGCGACGCCAGCGCGGTCGATCACCATCGACACATCGTGCGAATGGATGCCGGCAAGCTCGAAGGCAAAGATGCTGCCCTTGTCAGGCGTGTTGCCGAAGACTCTCAGCGAATTGACCGCCGACAGGCGCTCGCGCGCATAGGCCGTCAGGTCCGCCTCATGGGCCTGGATCGCTGCCCGGCCAAGCTTTTCCATATAGTCGAGCGCGTAGCCAAGGCCGATCGCCTGCACGATCGGCGGCGTGCCCGCCTCGAAGCGATGCGGCGGGTCGTTGTAGGTGACGGTGTCCTCGGTCACCACCTCGATCATCTCGCCGCCGCCAAGGAACGGGCGCATCTCCTTCAGGCGATCGGTCTTGCCGTAGAGAACACCGATCCCGGACGGGCCGTAGAGCTTGTGGCCGGTCATAACGTACCAGTCGCAATCGATATCCTGCACGTCGACCGGCATGTGAACGGCGCCCTGGCTGCCATCGACCAGCACCGGGATGCCGCGCTCACGGGCGATACGGCAGATCTCCTTGACCGGGACCACCGTGCCCAGCGCATTCGACATGTGGGTGATGGCGATCAGCTTGGTCTTGTCTGTCAGGCACTTAACGAAGTCTTCGACATGCAGCGCGCCATCGTCGTCGACTGGGATCCAGACGAGCTTTGCACCCTGGCGTTCGCGGATGAAGTGCCAGGGAACGATGTTGGAGTGGTGCTCCATGATGGAGAGCACGATCTCGTCGCCCTCGCCGAGCTTCGGCATGCCGTAACCATAGGCGACCGTGTTGATCGCCTCGGTCGACGACTTGGTGAAGATGACGTTGTCGACAGAGGGCGCATTAAGGAAGCGGCGCACCTTCTCGCGCGCCGCCTCATAGGCTTCCGTCGCGGCATTCGACAGGAAATGCAGGCCGCGATGGACGTTGGCATATTCGTTGGAATAGGCATGGGAGATCGCGTCGATCACGACCTGCGGCTTCTGCGCCGATGCGCCGTTGTCGAGATAGACAAGCGGCTTGCCGTAGACGGTACGCGACAGGATCGGGAAATCCCGGCGGATCGCTTCGACGTCGTAGGCGGGCACCGGTACAGCGTGTTCCATGTCTTTCAATCCAATTGCGCCGCAGCGCTTGCGCATCCTCCAGGACGCGCCAAGTCGCCGTTACATGCTGAACTGCCGTATAGCTCCTCGGGCGGAGCTATGCGGAAGCCGTTAGGCGTGCTTTTCGAGCCAGCTCGAGATCACGTCTTCCAGAGCCTCGACCAGCGCCTCGTGATCTTCCAGCTCTTCGACGATCTCGGCGACGAAGGCATTGACGAGCATCGCCCTTGCCTTGTTCTCCGGAACGCCGCGCGCCATCAGATAGAAGAGCTGCGTGTGGTCGATGTCGGCAACGGTTGCGCCGTGACCGCACTGAACGTCGTCAGCGAAGATTTCCAGTTCCGGCTTGGCCGACAGGTCGGCGTCGTCGGAAAGCAGCAGCGTATTGCACGCCATCTTCGCGTCGGTCTTCTGCGCGTCCTTGGCGACCAGGATCTTGCCCTGGAATACACCCTTGGCGCGGTCGAACACGACGTTGCGGATGATCTCCGTCGACGTCGTGTGCGGCACGTTGTGGCCGAGCGTGAAGGTCACGTCCGTATGGGTCTCGCCGCCGAGCAGGTTGATCCCACGCAGCTTGAAGTCGGCACCCTCGCCGCTCGTCTTGCCGTGGATCTCCTGGCGCACCAGCTTGCCGCCGGCGTTGATCACGAACAGATGCAGCTTGGCGTCCTTGCCGATGTCGAAGCGGATCTGGCCGAGATGGGTATCGGCAGCGCCCTGCTGCTGCAGGATGATCCAGACGATGTCGGCGCCTTCGGCGAGCGTCACGTCGCTGACCGACGACACGAAGCTTTCAGCGTCCTTGGTCGACAGATGCCGCTCGATCACGGTTGCCTTGGCGCCGGCGCCGAAGGAGACCGGGAAGCGCGTATGCGCCTGGCCTAGGCTCTGCACCAGCTGGATTTCCAGCGGATTTTCGAGCGAGGTCTCGGCGGCCACGTCGATTTCCAGGCCACCGCGAACAAGACCGCCATTGATGCGACCGATCGCGTCGTCAAAGCCGAGCACCGCAAGGCCGGCAGCAGCCGAACCATCGAGCAGGCTGTCGACGTAGGAGCGCACGGTCACGCCCTCGGGCAGGTTGCCCTTGAGGTCCACCTGGCCATTGCGCACGGAAAACACCGTCGAACCCGGGACCAGCGCATCGACGCGATCGGCGAATGCGGTCGCGTCGGCGGCCGGAACGGTGCGCAGCAGCGTGCGCAGGTCCGTATAGTGCCAGGATTCGACCCGGCGGGTCGGCAGGCCAGCGGTGCGCAGCTCATGCACCAGCGTGTCACGAACCGAGAGCACCGAGCCGTCGCCCGGCAGGTCGCCGATCTGGTTGGTGTAGGAATCGACGAGCGCCGTCTCGGCAGCGGTCATCTTGATTGCCTGTTGCATATTCATTCGAACACTCCTTCAACAGGCCCTAGGCTGCAGCTTCGATGATGTCAGCGTAGCCGTTGGCTTCGAGTTCGTGTGCGAGCGTCTTGTCGCCCGACTTGATCACCTGGCCCTTGTAGAGGACGTGAACCGTGTCCGGCACGATGTAGTCGAGCAGGCGCTGGTAGTGGGTGATGACGACAACGGCACGGTCCGGCGAGCGCAGGGCGTTGACACCATCGGCGACGATCTTCAGCGCGTCGATGTCGAGACCGGAGTCGGTTTCGTCGAGCACGCAAAGCTTCGGCTCGAGCAGCGACATCTGCAGGATTTCGGCGCGCTTCTTCTCACCACCGGAGAAGCCGACGTTGAGCGGACGGCGCAGCATTTCCGGAGCGATCTTGAGCTCGGCTGCCGCTTCCTTGACGCGGCGCATGAATTCCGGCGTCGTCAGTTCGTCTTCGCCGCGATACTTGCGCTGTTCGTTCATCGCCACCTTCAGGAACTGCATGGTGGCAACGCCGGGGATTTCGACCGGGTACTGGAAGGCAAGGAAGATGCCCTTGGCGGCGCGCTCGGCGGCGTCGAGCTCGAGAATGCTCTCGCCGTTGTAGAGGATGTCGCCTTCGGTGACTTCGTAGTCTTCGCGGCCCGACAGGATGTAGGACAGCGTCGACTTGCCGGAGCCGTTCGGGCCCATGATGGCGGCGACTTCGCCGGCCTTCACGGTCAGGTTCAGGCCGCGGATGATTTCGGTGCCGTCTTCGGCGATGCGGGCGTGCAGGTTCTTGATTTCAAGCATTTCGTGTCTCTCAATCTCGTCTTCCAAAAAGGAAGCGGTTCAATGTCTCATCTTTGACGTTGGCGCTAAGCCAGAAAACGACGACCAGAAGCAGGCCGGAACAGATGCCAATTCCCTTTGCGCTGGGCCAATCTGCAATCAGCCCGACAACTCCGGTGGCAAGGCCGATGACGGAAACGAAGATGGACAGAACCATCAATTTCATCCCCGCCGACAGCGCCTTCTGCTCGACCAAATGGTCCGCCTCCCTTTAGCCGACCGAGCCTTCCAGCGAGATGCCGATCAGCTTCTGCGCTTCGACGGCGAATTCCATCGGCAGTTCCTGGATGACTTCCTTGACGAAGCCGTTGACGATCAGCGCGATCGCCGCTTCGGTCGGGATGCCGCGCTGCAGGCAGTAGAACAGCTGGTCCTCGGAAATCTTCGACGTGGTGGCCTCGTGCTCGAACTGCGCCGTCGAGTTCTTCGCCTCGATGTAGGGCACGGTGTGCGCGCCGCACTTGTCGCCGATGAGCAGCGAATCGCACTGGGTGAAGTTGCGGGCGTTCTCGGCCTTGCGGTGGGCCGAAACCTGGCCGCGATAGGTGTTTTCCGAAACGCCGGCAGCGATGCCCTTGGAGACGATGCGGCTCGACGTGTTCTTGCCGAGATGGATCATCTTGGTGCCACTGTCGATCTGCTGATGACCGTTGGACACCGCGATCGAATAGAACTCGCCGCGTGAACCATCGCCGCGCAGGATGCAGGATGGGTACTTCCAGGTGATCGCCGAACCGGTTTCGACCTGCGTCCAGGAGATCTTGGAGTTCTTGCCACGGCAATCGCCACGCTTGGTGACGAAGTTGTAGATGCCGCCCTTGCCTTCCTTGTCGCCCGGGTACCAGTTCTGAACCGTCGAATACTTGATCTCGGCGTCATCGAGCGCAACGAGCTCGACCACGGCGGCGTGAAGCTGGTTCTCGTCACGCTGCGGCGCGGTGCAGCCTTCGAGATAGGACACGTACGCACCATCTTCGCAGATGATCAGCGTGCGTTCGAACTGGCCGGTGTTCTTCTCGTTGATGCGGAAGTAGGTCGACAGTTCCATCGGGCAGCGAACGCCCTTCGGTACAAAGACGAAGGAGCCATCGGTAAAGACAGCTGAGTTCAGCGTCGCATAGTAGTTGTCGGTCGTCGGAACGACGGAGCCGAGATACTTCTTCACGAGATCCGGATGCTCGCGGATCGCCTCGGAGATCGACATGAAGATCACGCCGGCCTTCTTCAGCTCTTCCTTGAAGGTGGTGACGACCGAGACGCTGTCGAACACGGCGTCGACGGCGATCTTCGATTTCTGCACGCCCGCGAGGATCTCCTGTTCCTTCAGCGGAATGCCGAGCTTTTCGTAGACCTTGAGGATCTCTGGGTCGACCTCTTCGAGCGACTTCGGACCCGTCACGCCCTTGGGAGCGGCGTAGTAGTAGATGTCGTTGAAATCGATCTTCGGATAGTTGACGCGCGCCCAGGTCGGCTCTTCGAGCGTCAGCCAGCGGCGATAGGCCTCAAGGCGCCACTCGAGCATCCATTCCGGCTCGCTCTTCTTTTCCGAGATGAAACGGATGATGTCTTCGGAAAGGCCCTTCGGGGCCTTTTCGACTTCGATGTTGGTCTCGAAGCCATACTTGTACTGGTCCACGTCGATCTGACGGACCTGATCAATGGTCTCCTGCACGGCAGGCATGTCGTTCTCCAATCTTGCCGGATCCAAGGTCCGGCAGCTTGTCAGCGCGGTGTGAACTTGGCGCACCGCTTATGTAGTGGCTAAAAGGCGCTTTTCACCCTGTTTGCCAAGCGGAAAATTGCTTTTCCGCAATTTCGTCTCGTCGTTTGTATCAGGCCGCTTGGCCCGACGCGCGTCGCCTTGCTGCTATCTTCGCAAAGGCCGCGGCGCAACGCTCGATTTCGGCCGGCGTCGTCGTTTCGCCAATCGATATTCTAAGCGCTCCCTGGCGCGGATCGTAGCCCATCGCGACGAGGACGTGGCTCTGCCCGACCTTGCCGGAGGAACACGCCGATCCGGCCGACAGCGCCACCCCTTCGAGGTCGAAAGCGATCTGTCCGGTTTCGGCCTTCAGGCCAGGAAGCGTGAAGAAGGTGGTGTTGCCAACGCGCGAAACGTCGCGGCCGTGGATGACCACGCCTGCGGCTGCCGAAAGCATCGCGCCTTCGAGCCTGTCGCGTGCTGCGGTGATGGGTGCCATGCGCCCGGTCACGTCCTTGCCGACCTTACGCGCGGCTGCGGCAAAGCCGGCAATCGCGATCGGGTTTTCGGTTCCGGAGCGATGTCCTTTTTCCTGGCCGCCACCACGGATCAGCGGCACCGGCATCATCACTTCGCCGCGCGCGACAAGGGCGCCGGCGCCCTTGGGCCCGCCGATCTTGTGCGACGACAGAATGAGGAAGTCGGCCCCAAGCTCTTCGATCGCGAGCGGAATGCGGCCGGCTGCCTGTACGGCATCGACGACGAGGATACCGCCATGGGCGCGGACGATGTCGGCGATCTCGGCGATCGGCTGGATGATCCCGGTTTCGTTGTTGACGAGCATGACGGCGACCATCGGCAGCCCGAGCGCACGGTCATGGCCGGCCAGAAGGTCGCGAAGCACTGGAAGGTCGACCACACCGGTTGACGTCACCGGGATCTCGCTCACCGCTTCGCGCGGGAAACGACCGCCTTCGCGCACTGCCGGATGTTCGATCGCCGAGGCGTAGAGATGGGCGATCTTCAAGGGCGTGCGGCCCATGCGGAAATCGGGCGTCAGCACCAGGTTCGCCGCCTCGGTCGCGCCGCTGGTAAAGATCACGCTTGCCGCCTTGGCGCCGCAGAGGTCTGCCACATCGCGACGGGCATTCTCGATCAGCGTGCGCACCGCCCGGCCCTCGCCGTGGACGGAAGACGGGTTGCCGACGAGGTCGAGCGCGAACAGGCATGCCGCGCGCGCTTCGCTCGAAAGCGGCGCTGTGGCATTCCAGTCCATATAGATGCGCGAACCCGACATGATTTCCTTCGCTAGAACAACAGACCGCAGACCGGCAACCGCCGGCGGTGCATTTTCCTTGAATTTTCCGCGCCGCTTGCCTTATGAGACGAAGCACAGGGCGGAATGCCCGTACAGAAGTTTTGAACGGTTCTAAACTAGGTTTTAGAAAAGCTGACTGCTTTCGTCAAGACTGATCGCGATCTGAAG
>NZ_DASYGZ010000100.1:0-111458 GCF_035999135.1 Ensifer sp. | reverse complement strand
GCGTCGCAACTCATTTCAGCACCTGTTCGTCTTGGGAAGTTGACTTGAAGGATGCCGTGGAGGAGGATCGAAATCCAATCGAACATCCGTCTGCATGCATCAAGAGAACTTATCCATGAAGATGTCGAAGCAGTTTCCGCTGAATGCGCTCAGGGTCTTCGAAGCGGTCGCCAGGCTCGGCAGCTTCACCAAGGCCGGCGAAGAGCTGGGCATGACCCAGACAGCCGTCAGCTACCAGGTGAAGTTGATCGAGGAGAATGTCGGAGAGCCGCTGTTTTTGCGCCGCCCGCGCCAGATCTCACTGACCGACGTCGGCCAGCGCATGGCGCCACGGGTGACCGAAGCCTTCGAGATGCTGCAGGAGGCCGTTTCCAATGCCCGCGGCGATATCGACAGCGCACTTCTGATCAGCTCGACGCCGACCTTCGCCTCGCAATGGCTTGCCCGCAACATCGGCTCGTTCCAGCTCGCCCATCCCAACATCGCCGTCCGGCTGACGACCAGCGACTCGCTCACCGACTTTACCCGCGAGCCCGCCGATCTGGCGATCCGCTCGGGCGGCGGCGTCTGGCCGGGCCTCGACACCCATCCGCTGATGCGGGTCGAATTCAACCCGATGCTCAGCCCGGCGCTCGCGGCCACCATCGGCGGCGTGCATGAACCGCGCGACCTCCTGAAGCTTCGCATCATCGATGCCGGCGATCCCTGGTGGCCGATGTGGTTCAAGGCCGCCGGCGTCAAGGACCCGGACCTCGAGGGACGGCCGCACAGCCGGCTTGGTGCCCAGACCTTCGAGGCGCGCGCCGCCGTCGCCGGCCAGGGCGTCGCGATCCTCACTCCGGAATTCTACCCCGACGACGTGGCACTCGGCCGTCTCTACCAGCCCTTTGATCTGCGCTGCAGCGACGGTTGCGACTACTGGCTCGCCTATCCGCATGCCCGCCGCAACACGCCGAAGATCCGGATTTTCCGCGACTGGATCCTCGGCGAACTCTGCCCGCCGCAATTCCTGCAGGCAAATAGCGCTTGAGGACCTGATAGCCCCCTTTTCCCGTCGCTCGTTTTTGCGCAAGGTGAAGCGACAGAGAGACAAGGGGATCTGAATGTACGAGTTCGCCATCGCCTGGGAATGGCTGGCCTTTGCCGTGCGCTGGCTACACGTGATCACGGCCATCGCCTGGATCGGCTCATCCTTCTACTTCATCGCGCTCGATCTCGGCCTGGTGAAGCGCGACCACCTGCCCGTTGGCGCCTATGGCGAAGAATGGCAGGTCCATGGCGGCGGCTTCTACCACATCCAGAAGTATCTGGTGGCGCCAGCCTCGATGCCCGAACACCTCACCTGGTTCAAATGGGAATCCTACGTGACGTGGCTTTCGGGCTTCGCCATGCTCTGTGTCGTCTATTACGGCGGCGCCGATCTCTTCCTGATCGACCGCCACGTGCTCGACATCTCGGCCACCACGGCGATCCTGATTTCGCTCGCCTCGCTCGGCATCGGCTGGCTGTTTTACGACCTGCTCTGCAAGTCGCCGATCGGCAAGAACACCTGGGGGCTGATGGCGCTGCTCTATGTGGCGCTGGTGGTCATGGCCTGGGGCTACACCCAGGTCTTCACCGGCCGCGCCGCGTTCCTGCACCTCGGCGCCTTTACCGCAACGATCATGTCGGCCAACGTCTTCTTCATCATCATTCCCAACCAGAAGATCGTCGTTGCCGACCTGATCGCCGGCCGCACGCCCGATCCGAAGCTCGGCGCCCAGGCCAAGCAACGCTCGCTGCACAACAACTACCTGACGCTGCCCGTCATCTTCTTCATGCTGTCGAACCACTATCCGCTTGCCTTTGCCACGGCATTCAACTGGATCATCGCCGCACTCGTCTTCCTGATGGGCGTCACCATCCGCCACTGGTTCAATACCACCCACGCGCGCAAAGGCAGGCCGACCTGGACCTGGCTGGTCACTGCTCTTCTCTTCATCATGATCATGTGGCTGTCGACCGTGCCGAAGGTGCTGACCGGCGGCGAGAAGGCGGACGTGGCCCCGGTCTTCAAGCGCTTCGCCGCCAATGCCCATTTCCCCGCCGTCAAGGACACGGTCTCGACGCGCTGTTCCATGTGCCATGCGACAGAACCGGTCTATGAGGGCATCACCCAGGCGCCGAAAGGTGTCGTACTCGAAAGCGACGCGGAGATTGCCGCCCATGCCCGCGAAATCTATATCCAGGCCGGGCGCAGCCATGCGATGCCGCCTGGAAATGTAACGGACATGACGACGGACGAGCGCCAGCTTCTGACGGCCTGGTTCGAAAGCGCCGTCGAGGAAGGCAAGACACAATGACCATCACCCTCATTCGCGGCCGGCTCTTGAGCTTTCACCGCGCGCCAACGTCGATCGACGACAGCGCCGCCTATGGCTACGAGAGCGACGGCGCACTTCTGGTGGAGGGTGGCCTGATCGTTGCCAGCGGCGCTTATGCCGAGGTCAAGCAAACCGCGCCCGAAGGCGTCGAAGAAATCGATCACCGCCCGCACCTGATCGTGCCGGGCTTCATCGACACGCACCTGCATTTCCCGCAGATGCAGGTCATGGCCTCTTATGCCGCCAACCTGCTCGAATGGCTGAACACCTACACCTTCCCGGAAGAATGCCGCTTCGTCGAGACAGCCCATGCGGAGCGCATCGCGACGCGCTTCTTCGACGAAATGGTGCGTCACGGCACGACGACGGCGGCCGCCTATTGCTCGGTCCACAAGGCGTCCGCCGACGCCTTCTTCGCCGAGGCGTTCCGCCGTGACATGCGCATGGTCGCCGGCAAGGTGATGATGGACCGCAATGCCCCGCAGGGCCTGCTCGATACGCCTCAAATGGGCTATGACGAAACCCGGGCGGTCATCCGCGACTGGCATGGCAAGGGCCGCAACCACGTGGCGATCACCCCGCGTTTCGCCATCACCTCGACGCCCGAGCAGATGGACGTCGCCAAATCGCTGGTGCGCGAATTCCCGGATCTGCACGTGCAGACGCATCTTTCGGAAAACAGCGACGAGATCGCCTTCACCTGCGAGCTTTACCCGGAAGCCAAGGATTATACCGACGTCTACGCCCGCTATGGCCTGCTCGGGCCGAAGAGCCTGTTCGGGCACTGCATCCATCTCTCCGAGCGCGAGGCGGACGTCATGAGCGAAACCGGCTCGGTCGCCGTCTTCTGCCCGACCTCCAATCTCTTCCTCGGCTCGGGCCTCTTCCCGCTGCGGGCGCTGACCCGCCGCGACAAGCCGGTGCGCACCTCGGTCGCCTCCGACATCGGCGGCGGCACCAGCTATTCCATGCTGAAGACGCTCGACGAGGCCTACAAGATCCTGCAGTTGCAGGGCGAACGGCTGAACCCGTTCGACAGCTTCTTCATGATGACCCGCGGCAATGCCGAGGCACTATCGCTGGTCGACAGGATCGGCACACTCGAAACCGGCACCGACGCCGACTTCATCGTGCTCGACATGGCGGCAACGCCGGCAATGGCGCTTCGGGCCGAAGTCGTCAATTCTCTCGCCGACGAGCTCTTCCTGCTGCAGACCATGGGCGATGATCGCGCCATCGTCGAAACCTATGTCGCCGGCAAGCCGGCGAAATCGGCATTGGCCACTGCCTGATCCACTTAAACGCAAAGAGGTCAAGAAAATTGACCTCTTTGCGTTCTCGCTATTAACAAGCCTCCGGCAAACATGGTAATGGCTCGTTCAATCCCTGTTGGACGAAGGCTATTTCCATGACGCAAATCCTCGAAATCAGCGATCTCAAGGCGCTCGCCAAGCGCCGGGTGCCCAAACTCTTCTTCGACTACGCCGACAGCGGCGCGTGGACGGAGGGCACCTATCGCGCCAACGAGGAGGATTTCGCCAAGGTGAAGCTGCGACAGCGGGTGCTGGTCGACATGACCAACCGGTCGCTCGAAACGACGATGATCGGCCAGAAGGTGTCGATGCCCGTGGCCCTCGCCCCGACCGGCCTCACCGGCATGCAGCACGCCGACGGCGAGATGCTGGCGGCGCAGGCCGCCGAAGCTTTCGGTGTGCCCTTCACGCTCTCGACCATGAGCATCTGCTCGATCGAGGACGTCGCCTCGGTGACGACGAAACCCTTCTGGTTCCAGCTCTACGTCATGCGCGAGCGCGAATTCGTGCTCAACCTCATCGATCGCGCCAAGGCGGCAAAATGCTCGGCGCTGGTGCTGACGCTCGACCTGCAGATCCTCGGCCAGCGCCACAAGGACCTGCGCAACGGCCTGTCCGCACCGCCGAAGATGACGCCGAAGCATCTCTGGCAGATGGCGACGCGCCCCGGCTGGTGCATGAAGATGCTCGGCACCAAGCGCCGCACCTTCCGCAACATCGTCGGCCACGCCAAGAGCGTCACCGACCTCTCCTCGCTCGGCGCCTGGACGACCGAACAGTTCGACCCGCAGCTCTCGTGGAAGGATGTCGCCTGGATCAAGGAACGCTGGGGCGGGCCGCTGATCCTCAAGGGCATCCTCGACCCCGAGGACGCCAAGATGGCAGCAGCGACCGGCGCCGACGCGATCATCGTTTCCAACCACGGCGGCCGTCAGCTCGACGGCGCCCATTCCTCGATCAGCATGCTGCCACGCATCGTCGATGCGGTCGGCCACCAGATCGAGGTGCATGTCGACGGCGGCATTCGTTCGGGCCAGGACGTCCTGAAGGCCGTCGCCATGGGCGCCAAGGGCACCTATATCGGCCGCCCCTTCCTCTATGGCCTCGGCGCCATGGGCAAGGACGGCGTCACCAAGGCGCTCGAAATCATCCGCAAGGAGATGGACATCACCATGGCGCTCTGCGGCAAGCGCGACATCAACTATGTGGATCGCAGCATATTGGCGGAGTGAGAGCAGGCAGCTTGGTTCTAAACAGGACATCCCTCATTCCTGTGCTCGTCACAGGAATCCAGCAGCCCAAGTCCTTGGGCTGGAAGGTCTTTTGACCCGACAGACGTCGGGTCGCTGGATCCCCGCCCCAGGGGCGAGGATGAGGGAGCTTCTCGCACAACGCGAAGCGACCGCAAGACCCCTAATCAGCTCCCGCGATAGGTCGAATACCCGTAGGGCGAAAGCAACAGCGGCACGTGGTAGTGGCTCGCCGGATCGGCGATGCCGAAGCGCAAGGGGATGCGGTCGAGGAAGGCCGGCTCCGGCAGCGTCGCGCCCGAGCGGCGCAGGTAGTCGCCGGCGTGAAAGACCAGCTCGTAATTGCCGGCCATGAAGCCGATGCCTTCGACCATCGGCCCGTCGACGCGACCGTCGCTGTTGGTGTGAACGGTGCGGATCAGCTGCCGCTCTTCCCCTTCCAGCCAATAGAGATCGATGCGCAGGCCTTCGGCCGGCTTGCCGAGGGCCGTATCGAGAACGTGGGTCGTCAGGCGGCCGGTGCTGCTCATCGCTTCTCCCTTCAAGTGGCGCTCTCGATGACGAACGGCTCATCATAGGAGAACTCCTCGAGATTGTTGCCCGGACCTTCGCGATCGACAATGAGGAAATCGCTGACGGCGCCGACCGACATCAGCGGGTGATGCCAGACATTGCGGCCGTAGTTGACACCCTGCTTGCCGCTCGCCCGGAACACCCGTGGCGTGCCCGGCCGGCCGTCCTCGTCCTCGGAGACGACGACCAGCCAGGGGCGATCGTCGAGCGGCGAAAAGCTCTGGCTGCCGAGCGGGTGGCGCTCCATCATCGAGACCGCATAAGGAAAGGCGCGCGGCTGCCCGCGAAAGATATTGATGATGACACCCGCGCCCTCGCCGACGACATCGGCCCGCGCCAGCCCGTGGAAGCGTTCCGTGTTGCCACCGTTGATGTAGCGCATCGTTGCCGGGTCCGCTTCGATCACGGTTCCGAAGGGTGCAAAGGCTTCACGCGTCAGTGGTTCGATCTTGAGCAGGCGGGGCATCAGGCACGGACCTCGCAGGCGGTCGCGCCAATTGCGGGCGTACGATCCGGCTCGACTGCCCTTCGAAAGAGCAAGAACACGGATCGAACGGTATTGTCAGGCATTTTCGTCTCCAGGAAGCATCGACTGCAGCCGCAGGCGGGCGATTTTCTCCACCTGCACGCAAGCGGTTTCAAATTCCTCTTCCGGCGAATTGTCAATGCGTCTTTCGAAGGCCGAGAGAATCTGGCCCTTGGTCAGTCCCTTCACCGCGATGATGAAGGGGAAACCGAATTTCTGGGTGTAGGCGTCGTTGAGCGCCGTGAAGCGCTGGTGTTCCTCCGGCGTCAGCCGGTCGAGGCCGGCAGACGCCTGCTCCGCCGTCGAATCCGCCGTCAGCTTGCCGGCGACCGCGAGCTTGCCCGCCAGATCCGGATGCGCGCGCAGCACCTGCATCTTCTCGCGCGGCAGCGCCGTGCGGAAGGCCTGGCAAAGCGCCGAATGCACGGTGCCTGCCGTCAGCCCGGTCGCAGCGGCGCGGTCGAAGGCGCGTTCGGCAACCCAGGGAGAATGCTCGAACACGCCACCGAAACGGGCGACGAAGTCATCGCGATCGGACATCAGAGCGCCCCTTCCGGCTTGTGATGCTGGTACCAATGGTTGGCGATGTCGATGCGCCGGGGTACCCAGACCTTGTCGTGCGACATGACGTAATCGATGAAGCGGGCAAGGGCCGCGGCCCGGCCCGGGCGGCCGACGAGACGGCAGTGCAGGCCGATGTTCATCATCTTGGCGTCGCCGGCGCGCCCTTCCTCGTAGAGCACATCAAACGTGTCCTTGAGGTAGGTGAAGAACTGGTCGCCGGAGTTGAAGCCCTGGTTGGTCGCAAAGCGCATGTCGTTGGCGTCGAGCGTATAGGGGATGATCAGGTGCGGCTTGTCGGCGGAAAGACCCGGCACCCAGTAGGGCAGCTCGTCGGCATAGCTGTCGCAGGAATAGAGGAAGCCGCCCTCCTCCAGCACCAACTTCAGCGTGTTGGCCGAAGGCTTGCCCTGGTAGATGCCAAGTGGCCGCTCGCCGGTGAGTTCCGTGTGCAGCCGCACGACCTCGCGAATATGCTCGCGCTCGACCTCTTCGGGAAAATCCTTGTATTCGAGCCAGCGCAGCCCGTGGCTGGCGATTTCCCAGCCGGCTTCCTTCATCGCGGCGACAGCCTCGGGGTTGCGGGCCATGGCCTGGGTGACGCCGTAGACGGTCAGCGGCACGTTGCGGCTGGTGAACATGCGCCAGAGCCGCCAGAAACCGACGCGCGACCCGTATTCGTAGATCGATTCCATGTTGAGATTGCGCTGGCCGGCCCAGGGCTGCGCGCCGACGATTTCCGACAGCAGGCACTCGGAAGCCGGGTCGCCATCGAGAATGCAGCTTTCGCCACCTTCTTCGTAATTCAGCACGAACTGCACGGCGATACGCGCGTCACCCGGCCAGTTCGCCTTTGGCGGATTGCGGCCATAGCCTACGAGGTCGCGCGGATAGCTGGTCTCAGACATCAAATCATCCTTCGGTATTTTTGGGCGACGGTATCACCGCCGGGCGGATTGTCGATACCGAAATCTGTCCGGGAAGCGTGCCCTTTCTCGCCACGCCACGGCGATCTCTCGAGATCCAGAGTTGCGGCCGCGCGCGAAACGAACTTAGCTGCCCGGTGACGTCAACCGACCGGCACAAGACGATGAAATCCTACATCCAAAATCTTCGCGAAAAGATCGGATCCGATCTCCTGCTCTGCCCATCCGTCGCCGCCGTCATACATAACGCCGAGGCGCAGTTATTGTTGCAGGAGAAGGCGAGCGGCGAAGGCTGGAGCTTGCCGGCCGGCGCGATCGAGCTGGGCGAGACGCCTGCCGAAGCGATCATCCGTGAAGTCATGGAGGAAACCGGCTTTCCGGTTTCGATCGACAATATCCTCGGCGTCTTTGGCGGCAAGGACTTCCGCTACACCTATCCAAACGGCGACCGGGTCGAATACGTCGTGACCCTCTTCCGCTGCCGCATCACGGGAGCCCAGAAACCCATCCTCGACGGCGAGACGAAATCGCTTCGCTATGTCTCGGCCGCCGACATGCCGCCGCTGGCGCTGCCCTATCCGGCTTCACTGCTGTTTGGGCGATAGCATACTTCGAGTTACCGCTGCGCCATCAGCGCTGCAACGATGAGCGGCAGGGGCCGCATCGCGCCCGACCCGATCGACGGGTCAACGACCGCGCGCTTGGCCCGCTCGAGCCGCGAGTTCGTCGAGATCTTGCCGAGCGGATGCTGCGAATGCACCCGCATCGGGGCGCCGGTTTCCTGTTCGACGAAGAGGGCCAGGCTGCCGATCGAAATCGGCCTTGCCAGGCACGGATCGAACAGTTCGCGCAGCGGCGCCTCCACCTGGCGCAAGGCGTCGTTGGCAAGCGGCCCGGTCAGCATCATGTGAAAGCGGTACTCGTCCATCACGTGCGGATCGCCCCAGCGATAGAGGTTGGAGAACTGCGGCGCAGTCAGCCGGTCCGGATCGGACCGCTCGATCTCGTCTTCCGATAGTGGCGCCCGGAAAGCATCGAATTCCTGCACGACATTGGCCGCCAGCAAATGCATGGCAGCACTGGGGACCTGCGGCACGAGCCCCCATGAGCGACCGATGCGCGCGACCTCGAGGCGATCGACCTCGAAGGGCGTCTGGGCGCCGGCAAAGTGCATCAGCGCCTTCAGGAGTTGCGCCTCGGTCCTCTCGGAATGCAGCCGAAAGGGCGACATCATGACCGCGTGAAAGCCGAAACGGCGCGGGACGGCGGTGTGATAGGCGATGTCGGCGGTGCTGAGGCCCGCCACCGAAGGAAGCTCCGCAGGTTCGCCGGAATAGACGTTGCGCCCGAGCCAGCTCGCGGCCGTCGCGGAAAGCGGGTCGGCCATCGGCGGGGTGAAACAAATGGCGTAGCGCATGAACAGGCTCCGGTATCCGTCAGAGCGGGACAAGGACGATATCCCGCTCCAACCATTGGCGATCGATCACGTATCTGTTGTAGGGCGATCCGACCCGCAATCACCGTGATCCGTTGGCCGCCTATTAGGTGATTTGCATGACAGATTGACGAAGTCGCCCGTGGAGGATGCGCCTCGGCCGGGCCGCAACGGCGCGAATTTCGGAACCATCCCGGCAGCCAGCCGTTTCCCAGAGGTAGCAACAAGCATGGAGAAGAAGCGTGACCTATCACAATGCAAACCTTCAGGACGCCCGCATCAAGGAAACCCATGACCTGATCGCAAGCGACAAGGTCGAAGGCACGAAGGTTTACGGCGCTGACGACAAGCACATCGGCTCGATCGAGCGCGTGATCATCGAAAAGCGCAGCGGTCGCGTCGCCTATGCAGTGCTCGGCTTCGGCGGCTTCCTCGGGATCGGCGAGGACCACTACCCATTGCCATGGGCCAAGCTGACCTATGACGAGAGGCTCGGCGGCTATCGCACTGATGTGACTCGTGATCAGGTCGAACGGGCGCCGAAATATCACGGCACCGAGGAATACGACTGGAACGCCGAGAACGGCCGTCGAGTCTATGACTATTACGGCGTGCCGCCCTATTGGATGTAACGGCTGGCGCGACTGATCATCCAACCCTTCGAGGCCCCGCTCTGGCGGGGCCTTTCATTTGGCACGGTGGTTCAATCGCCTAAAGGTGTTTCTCGCGAAGAGCCGCTATGTGATTCCGGCATATGAAGGATTCCGGGATCTCGATCGTCGCACGCCCGGCGATCTCGTCGACGACGAAGCGCGCAAGGCGATGAGCAATGCCGAAGCTCACCTTGAAGCCGCCGGTCAGGACGAAGAGATTTTCGTGATCGGGGTGTCGCCCGACGGTCGGCTCCCGTCCGGCCGACTTCGGCCGCAGACCGGCCCAGCGCTCGATGACAGGGGCCGTCTGAAGACATGGCGCGAGCGACGCCGCCCGGCGAAGAAGTTCGTCGAGCTGCTCGTCGGTCGACAGCGGATCGGCAAAGCTGTTTTCGCTGGTGCTGCCCACCGCCACCTGGCCGTCCTCATGGGCGACGATGTAGACGCCATCCGTGAAGATCACCGGCAGCCCAGGATCGATGTCCGCTTTCAGCAGCGCCGCCTGTCCCTTGACCGCCGTTCCGCTCCTGGCCTTCAGCGGACCGGACAACACGTCGATGAGCGGAAAACTGCCGACGCCGGCGGCGATGATGCAACGATCGAAGGTGATGCTGCTACCGTCTTCGCGTTCTGCCCGACCATGCGCCGGGTCGATCGCGCGAACACCGGTACCCTCGTCGAGCCTGACGTTTCCAGACTGCGCCAGGGCCGCCCGCAAGGCAGCCAGCATGCGGCGCGGCGACACCCTTGCTGCGAGCGTATCGAAGACCACGCCGTTCCCGGTCGCGTCCGCGCTGAGCCAATCCTCCACCGTCTGATCCTGTACATGCCAGTGGAATTGCCGGCCGTCCGCCTGCCAGTGTGCAAGCGCATCCTGCTCGTGACCGAGCGCGATATCGCGCAGATGCGGCTTGGCAAGCGGCATGACCCGGCCTGAGCGCCGGTAGCCGCAGGAAAGCCCGGTCGAAGCTTCAAGCGCGCCGATCTCCGCTTCCAGCGAGACCAGCGCATCGAACTGAAATTGTTTCTTGGCGTTCCAGCGGTCCGGCATGTGCGGCATCAACGCACCGAGCAGGCCGCCGCTCGCGCCGGCGCCGATCGCCCGTTGTTCGACAAGCCGCACCGACATGCCGTCGCGCGCAGCGCAAAGGGCCGCCCACAACCCCATGATGCCGCCGCCGACGACCAATAGCTCGCTCATCGATTGACCTTCTCCGGCCGGCGGACTATCGCCTTGGCCATGACAGCACCAGCAGACCCGATCGATCCCCCTGACCACCAGAGCCTTGATTGGCACGAGGGCGATATGCCCTATTCCCGGGAGTTTGGCGATCACTTTTATTGCCGCACCGACGGGCGGCTGGAGTGCGGCCACGTGTTCCTGTCCGGCAGCGGTCTGCCGGAACGCTGGACAGGCGCGGGGACGTTCACGATTGGCGAACTCGGCTTCGGCACCGGGCTCAATTTCTGCGAGACCTGGCGCCAGTGGAAGATGACCGTCACCGCAGGAGACCGCCTGCACTTCGTGTCGTTCGAACGGTTTCCGATGGCGGCCGACGAGATTTCCCGCGCTCTTGGCCAATGGCCGGAAATCGACGCGGAGCGGCAGGCACTGGTCGAGCGCTGGCCGGGCGAGCGCAACGGCATCATCCAGATCGACTTCGACGACGCCGTCACGCTCTGGGTCATCTGCGGCCCGGCGCTCGAAAGCGTTGCGGGCACCGCGCACAGTTTCGACGCGTGGTACCTCGACGGGTTCGCCCCTTCGCGCAACCCCGACATGTGGTCGCAGGATTTGATGCGGCAGGTCTTTGAGAAGACCACACGCGGTGGCAGCTTTGCGACCTATGCGGCCGCGGGCTTCGTTCGCCGCAATCTCCAGGCCGCCGGCTTTCTTGTCGAAAAGCGCAAGGGGTTTGCCGGCAAGCGCGAGATGCTGCGCGGCGACCGGCCCGCCTGACGGCCACAATCGACGGCGAAACCGCCAGCCTCGTTCGACCGGGACCCCCTCGAACGAAAGGCAATTTTCTTCACAAGAGGCCTCAACTGTCGCAAATGGCGGGCCATCGCCATCGAGAATCTGCGACACACTCCCATCGGCAACGCGGTGGGTCCTTCATGAACGACGATCAGTTTCCGGATTCAACAACGGGTGATGCGGCCTCGACACCATTGGAACGGCGGCGCAGGCCTGGCGGGCGCAGCGCAGAACGGACCCGCAAATCGCCGAGCGGAAAATATCTCAATCTTGTCAATTCGCTGGCGAAGTCCACGGTCCTTTCGGACGATGCGCTTGAAGCGGTGCACGAGGCGTCGCTGACGATCCTCGAAGAAATCGGGATGGACGTCATCCTGCCGGAAGCCCGCGACCGCATGAAGGCCGCCGGCGCCGACGTGACGCCAGGCACCGACCGGGTTCGTTTCGACCGCGGCCTGATCCTCGACATGATCGCGCACGCTCCGCCCGCCTTCACCATGCATGCCCGCAACCCGGCCCGAAACGTCCAGATCGGCGGCAACAACCTCGTCTTTGCCCAGATCGCCAGTGCCCCCTTCGTCGCCGACCGTGAAGGCGGCCGCCGCACCGGCAACCAGGAAGACTACCGCAAGCTGGTCAAGCTCGCGCAATCCTACGACATCGTGCACACCACAGGCGGCTATCCGGTAGAGCCCGTCGACATCCATGCGTCCGTGCGCCATCTCGACTGCCTGTCGGACATGGTGAAGCTGACCGACAAGGTCTTCCACGTCTATTCGCTCGGCAAACAGCGCAACACCGACGGCATCGAGATCGCCCGCATCGGCCGCGGCATCTCGATGGAGCAGATGGAGCGCGAGCCTTCGCTCTTCACCATCATCAACACCTCCTCGCCGCTGCGCCTCGACGGGCCGATGCTGCAGGGCATCATCGAGATGTCCTCTCGCAACCAGGTGGTCGTGGTCACGCCGTTTACGCTCGCCGGCGCCATGGCCCCGGTGACGATCGCAGGCGCCCTTGTCCAGCAGAATGCCGAGGCGCTCTGCGGCATCGCCTTTACCCAGATGGTGAGGCGCGGTGCGCCGGTCATGTATGGCGGCTTTACCTCGAACGTCGACATGAAGACCGGTGCGCCTGCCTTCGGCACGCCGGAATACATGAAGGCGGTGATCGCCGGCGGGCAGCTTGCGCGCAAGTACAATATCCCCTACCGCACCTCCAACACCAACGCCGCCAATACGCTCGACGCGCAGGCGGCCTACGAGTCCGCCATGTCGCTCTGGGCCCTGACGCAAGGGGGCGGCAACTTCGTCATGCATGCCGCCGGATGGACCGAGGGCGGGCTTACCGCCTCGTTCGAAAAGTTCGTTCTCGATGTCGACATGCTGCAGATGGTGGCGGAGTACCTGACCCCGCTCGACGTCAGCGAGGATGCGCTCGGCCTTGACGCCGTGCGTGATGTCGGTCCCGGCGGCCACTATTTCGGCACGCTGCACACGCTGCAGCGTTACGAGACCGCCTTCTATTCGCCGATCCTGTCGGACTGGCGCAACTTCGAGACCTGGACGGAAGCCGGGCGTCCGACCACCTACGATCACGCCAACCGGATCTTCAAGCAGAAGCTCAACGAATACGAGCGCCCGCCGCTCGATCCGGCAATCGAAGAGGAACTCGACGCCTTTGTCGCCCGGCGCAAGGCCGAGGGCGGCGTCCCGACGGATTTCTGACGGGACGCCTCGCCCGCGCAAACGGGCGTTTCAGCACGGCCGCGCTCGGAGCAATTCCGGGAGATTTTCGAAGTGGTTCTCCGTCCGGAATTGCGTGATAAGAGAGTTAGATCATTTCACTGTTTCGATGAAACGACGACATGATCTAAGCGGGAAAGACGGCCGCCCGGGCCGTGGCGATCAATTGTTCGGTCGTCGCAGCGACGCAGTTGCGATCGATTTCAGCGACGGTTCGATCTCTCACATGCGCAGAAAGCTGCTTTCTGAGGTCGCCGAGCGTGCGCGGCGCCGCGCAGATCACCAGGCTGTCGAAGGCACGGTCGGCGGCGTAGCTTTCCAGGCGTTCGGCGACGTCAGCGACGAAACGCTGCTGCTCTTCGCGAACGGGATCGCTCTTGTATTCCATCGCCGAGCGGCCGTGGCCGACGGATGAATGCGAGCGGCCGGGCTTGTCGGCCATGATCTCCTGAACCCGCTTCGGTTCGGTGTGAAACGTCTCCTCGTCCGGCCGCTGGCGATCTTCCTTCAGAAGGTTCACGCCCTTGACGATGCGCGCGGTGTTGCCGTCCGCGGCCAGTATCCATGTCCGGTTCTGCACGATTATCTCCCAGTGTAGGCTGTGGATCGTGGCGGGCCGAAGTGGCCCTGTAAAAGAAACGCACAAGGGCCGGTTCGGTTCCGCGACGATCAACATTCAACACGAGTTATTTGCAGCTGAAACCAATCACATCCGGGCGAGATAGGCCTCGAAGCTGCGCTCGGCCATGGCCTCATAACGCTCGCGCTCGACGTGAACGGCACTGATTCTGTCGACGCGAAAATCGCGAAAATCCGACCGCAGCTCGCACCAGCCCGTCAGCAGCCAGAAGTGACCGAAGACGCTCAATCCCAGCGGCCAGATCGTCCGCTCGGTGTGTTCGTCCTTGAGGCTGTCATACTGAAGACGAAGCTTGCGCCGCTCGGCGATTGCCTGGCGCAGGTCGCCAAGCAGTGCCGGCGGCTCCGGCTGCAGCGCCGAGCGAAAGGCGCGAAGCGGTGCAGCCGTCAATCGCTGGCGATGGTCGGGCGGCAGTCCGTGGGCGATCTTCTCCATCGCCTCGCGGGCGGCCTGGGCAAGCCTACCGTCGCCGAGCATCTGCACCGCGCGGGCTCCAAACGCGAGCGCTTCAAGCTGCTCGAAGGTGAAGGCAAGCGGCGGCGCGTCGAAAGCCCCGCGCAGGAGATACCCGACCCCACGCTCACCGTCGATCGGCGCACCGGAAGCGATCAGATGCTCCATGTCGCGATAGATGGTCCTCTGGGCCACCTCCATCTTCTCGGCGATCTCGCGCGCCGTCATTGCCCGCCCGGTGGCGCGCATGAGCTGGATGATGCGAAACAGCCGGTCGGCAGGTCTCATGGCAGCCTTCCATCCTTTCCAGGGGTATCCAAGGGCTATAGCCGCCGATCAAGCCGCACAAGCGGGCCGTCGCCGGCTATGGCCATAAGGCTGTCAGTAGCCCTGTGCTAGATCAAGGGCAAATGAGATGGAGCCTGACTTGGAGCCTGAGATGACCAACGACCACATCCTCGAACTTGCCGTCTGCATCGTTCTCGACAAGCCGGCGGCAACGGCGACCCGGCAGCGGGCGATGCAGGCAGTCTCCCGTTATCCCGGATTTATTTCCTGGCGCGCCGTCGACAGTTGCGAAACATCGGGAATGTTTGCCGATCTCGTCGAATGGGAGACGCTGGAGGCGGCCCAGTCGGCTGGCGAACGGGTGCGTGTCGACCCGGAGTTCGCCCCTTATGCGGCGACGATCAGCGCGGTTATGCTGGTGCAGCATTTCACCGATGGTCAGAAGATCTCCGGAAAACCGAACTGAAGGACAGGGCGTCGATGGCCGAACCACTGAAGAACCTGCTGCACCCCGGCGTCGTCACAGCCATCGCCGACGCGATCGGCAGCAACACCGCGAACTTCGACGGCGTGAGGTTCAAGGCGCTTGCGGGCGACGGCCTGGAAGCACTCGAACTGATGCAACGCTCGCTTCAGATCCGCGACGCGCTGGTCGAGACCTTGCCGCAGCGCTTTGCCTTGGCTGCACCCGTCCTGGCGAGCTGCCTGCCCAACGATCACACGCCCGGGCTCAGTGGCTGGTCGCTTCTGCCCGTCAGCCAGTACATCGCCTTGCGCGGCCTTGACGACTTCGACCTGTCCTTGTCGATGCTCAAGGTTCTGACGCCGCACTTCACCGCCGAGTTCGGCATTCGCGTCTTCATCGACCGTGACCAGGAGCGTGCCCTTCAAACGATCAGCAGATGGGTTGCCGACGCCAACCACCATGTCCGGCGGCTCGCCAGCGAAGGCACGCGTCCCCGCCTGCCCTGGGCTATGCGTCTGCCCAAGCTCATCCGTGACCCCGGCCCGATCCTGCCGATCCTGACAGCACTCATCGACGACCCCGAGGACTATGTGCGCCGCTCGGTCGCCAACAGCCTCAACGACATCGCCAAGGATCACCCGGACATCGTGGTCGATTTCGTCGCAAGACATATCGGCACCGCTTCGCCGGAGCGTCGCCAACTCCTGCGCCATGCCTCGCGCACTCTGTTGAAGCAAGGCCACCCCGCGGCCCTCTCGAATTTCGGTTTTGCCGCCCCTGCCGGCATCGATGCGAGGCTCGTCTTGGATCGGTCGCAGATCATCCTTGGCGAGAGCCTGAACCTGCGCCTCGCCGTCAGCCACGATGCAGACACAAGCCAGAAGGTGATCATCGATTACGCCGTGCATCATCGCAAGGCGAATGGCACCACGTCACCGAAAGTCTTCAAATGGACGTCGACGATGCTCGCCCCCGGCGCGTGGATCGAAATCGAGAAACGCCACGCGATCCGGCCCATCACCACCCGCCGCTACTACCCAGGCAGCCACCGGATCGTCGTGCTCGTCAACGGTCAGGAAGCGGCCGTTGCCGACTTCGATCTCGCGTTGGAGTAGCCCTCATTTCGCACCTGCGAAAAGATGCACCTTGACTTTTCGGGCGAAAACGACGACATGGTGCCCAGCGTCACCTTCCGGCCGCCGCGTGAGCGCGCCCTCGGCAAGCACTGAAAGCCGTGAAGAAGGTATAGCGCACATATCGCCGCAACAGGCGGCACAGCACAGGCGCTTGACGACTTAATTCAACCCACAAGTTCCCAATTCACGCGGGGTTCTTGACGCCGAACGACACCGGAACAGCAACAACGCGGTTCCGGCGAATGCGTTTGGCGCCCCCAAAAGGTATATGCATTTGTCCACCTTTAAAGATCTCGGCCTCTCCCAGCACATTCTCGAGACCCTGTCTGCCAACGGCTTCGAAAAGCCGACCCCGATCCAGGCCCAGGCGATCCCTGAAGTACTGAAGGGCAACGATCTCATCGGTCTCGCCCAGACCGGCACCGGCAAGACGGCCGCATTTGGCCTGCCGATGATCGAAAAGCTCGTCGCCGAAGGCAAGCGCCCCGATCCGCGCAACATCCGCGCACTCGTGCTCGCCCCGACCCGCGAACTGGTCAACCAGATCGCCGCCAACCTCAAGCTGTTCGTCAAGAAGTCGCCGCTCAAAATCGGCGTCGTCGTCGGCGGTGTCTCGATCAACAAGCAGACCGAGCAGCTGGCCCGCGGCGTCGACATCCTGGTTGCCACCCCCGGCCGCCTGCTCGACCTCGTCGCCCGCAAGGCTGTGACCCTGACCCAGGGCCGCTACCTCGTGCTTGACGAAGCCGACCAGATGCTCGACCTCGGCTTCATCCACGACCTGCGCAAGATCTCCAAGCTGGTGCCGAAGAACCGCCAGACGCTGCTGTTTTCGGCCACCATGCCGAAGCAGATCGCCGAACTCGCCGGCGAGTACCTGACCGACCCGGTCAAGGTGCAGGTTACGCCTCCGGGCAAGGCCGCCGACAAGGTCGAACAGTATGTTCACTTCGTTCCCGGCAAGGACCTGAAGACGACCATCCTCAAGAAGACGCTGACCGAGAACCCGGACGGCCTGTCGCTGATCTTCAGCCGCACCAAGCACGGCGCCGAGAAGCTGATGAAGCATCTCGACCACGTCGGCTTCAAGGCCGCCTCGATCCATGGCAACAAGAGCCAGGGCCAGCGCGAGCGCGCGCTCAAGGCCTTCCGTGACGGCGAGATCCGCGTTCTTGTCGCCACCGACGTCGCTGCCCGCGGCATCGACATCCCCGGCGTCACCCACGTCTACAACTACGACCTGCCGGAAGTGCCGGACGCCTATGTTCATCGCATTGGCCGCACCGCCCGCGCCGGCCGCGACGGCATCGCGATTGCCTTCTGCGCGCCCGACGAAATCCGCCTGCTGCGCGACATCGAGAAGCTGATGGGCATCAACATTGCCGTGGCCAGCGGCGAAGCGCCGGCCGACCAGGCGCGCCCGTCCAAGGGCCGCAGCGGCCGTGGCAGCAATGGCGCCGGCCATCGCAAGGGCAATGGCGGCGGCCAGAACCACAATGGCGGCCGTCCCCCGCGCCGCGAGCGCCCGGCCGGCGAGCCGGTTGCCGCGACCAGCGGCTTCACCGGTGACGACCTTTTGCGCGACGAGCGCCGCCCGCAGCGCCGCGACCACGGTCATCCGCAGACCGACGGCCGTGGCGAAGGCAACCGCAACCACGAGGGCAAGAAGCACCACGGACGTCCGGGCCAGAAGCAAGGCGAGCGTCGTGACCGCAACCATGGCGGCCGCAACGAGAACCGTGGCGGCGGCGAGCGTCGCGACGGCGGCCAGGGCCAGCGCCGTGGTAACGGCGGCAACCGCGGCCACCAGGGCTGATCTTCAGCCATAGGTCCATTATGAGCGGCGGGTCGTTTCGACCCGCCGTTTTTGTTTTGGTCGTTCGTCTGTCGTTATCGCAGAACGGCCGCGACAGGCGTCATGCCTGTGGTTTGCGGTTGGTGAGATAGACGCCGGCCACGGCAATCACCGTGCCGATGACCATCGGCAGCGTCAGCGCCTCGCCGAAGAAGATCCAGGCCTGTACCGCGGCAAGCGGCGGCACGAGATAGATGAGCGAGGCGGCGCGCGACACCTGGCCGCGCCCGATGAGGTAGAGCAAAAGCGCGATCGCCCCCATCGAAAGCCCGAGCACCGACCAACCGAGCGCCAGCACGACCTGCAGGTTCCAGGTCACGTGCAGGTCTTCCAGCATCAACGCCAGCGGAATGGTCACGATCAGCGCGCCGAGATACTGAAGGGCCGCGGTAGTGCGAATGTCTGCGCCTTGCAGGTGGCGCTTCTGATAGAGCGTTCCATAGGTGACGGCCGCCATGCCGAGCACGTTGACGACAACAGGCAGCATATGGATCGGCGTCGCACCGGTGTCGATCGCCAATACCTTCGGCAGAACGGCAAGTGCGATGCCGAAGAAGCCGAGCACCAGACCGAGCTTCTGCTGCACGCTCAGCTTCTCGTCGATGACGAAAGCCGCGGCCACCGCCGTCATCAGCGGCTGCAGGCCGGCGATGATGCCGGAAATGCCGGCGGGCACACCCTCACCGATCGCCCACCAGACGGCGCCGAGATAGAGGCCGTGCAGGAACATGCCCGAGATCACAGCGTGGCCAGCCATTGTCCAGGACTTTGGCCACTTGGCGCCGGTGACGACGCAAAACAGGATGAAGAGCACGATCGCCAGCGTGTAGCGCAACACCAGGAAGGTCAGGGGATCGGCATAGGCGGCGGCGTATTTCGCCACGACCCAGCCGGTCGACCAAAGTAGAACGAAGATGGCGGGGGCGAGACGCGCGAGCATGGGGATATCCGGGCAGCGGGCGGATCGGTGGCCTACAGCCAACCGCCCAAAGGCGGCGCAATGTCGCTGTAATGCTTTGATCTGCCGAATGATTTCAGCTCAGACCCTGGTGAAGTGAGCCATCACGCAAGTAGTTGCGCAAGCGCTGATGGTCAAAGCAATTTTTCTGATGGAATGGATCAGCCAATCGGAACCATCAGTCTGAGCGACGACAGCGACAGCGAGACGAAGCCCGGTTCATACTCCTCGCGATAGTGCATCTGGGCGGTATCGACCGCATGCCCTTCGGCAGCCATCCAGTCGAACATTTTCTGGTAATGCACAAAGACGTCGCCGCTTTCAGGGCGATGCCGGGCGGTGACGAACCGCATCGCCGGCAGGTCGACATATCCTGGGTGTACGGTCGCCTCGGCCTTGTTCGCGACATAGCCGACCAGATAACGGAAGCCATCCGGCCGGTCGTTCCAGGAGATGCCGACGAGCGTCGCATGATCGCCGGGATGGAGATGCTGGTGATGCGCCTGCATGTCGGAGATCAGCCGCCGCACGGCGCCATCGGCCGCCTCGCCGAAGGTTCCCTCCCAGAAGGCGCCGGCGATGCGCTCGGCCGGCCGTTCCACGATTTCGAAGGTCATCGCTCCCTCACTCGGCGAAACGCCCCTGTTGTCACTGCAACCAACAATGCGCTTGCCTCAAAGCAGTTCCACGAAGGCACGCGCAGCATGGCTGAACTGCCTTTCACGATGGGTCAGCAGTTCGAAACTCCGCTCGGCGAGTTCGAACGGCAGCTCAACCAGCCGCCCGCTGTCGACGAAGGGCTGGGCGGCGAGCCGCGAGACGGCCGTCACGAAGGGGCCGCTGCCGACCGCCGTCAGCACCGCCTCGTTCGAGGGAAGTTCGAGCTCGATCTTCAACCGATCGAGGTCCGCGCCGTGATCGCCCATCGATTGCAGGAACATGGCCCGGGTCCCGGAGCCCTCTTCTCGCAGCACCCAGCGGGCGGCAAGCAGCTTTTCCAGATCGACCGCGGCACCGACGAGCGCATGGCCCGGGGCCGAATAGACGGCGATGCGATCGACGGCGACGCGACGGTGATCGAGCTTCACCCCTTCGACGCGGCCCTCGATAAAGCCGAGCTGCGCTGTCCCTTCCTCCACGGCTTCCGCGACCACGGCCGTGTTGCGCACCGTCAGCTTGACGTCGACTTGAGGATAATCGTGAGTGAAGCGGGCAAGCCGTGCGGGCAGCCAGTAGCTTGCAACCGTCTGGCTGGCGGCAATCGACAGTTCGCCACGGCGAAGCTGCGACAGGTCGGCAAGACAGGCGGCGGCCACCCTCGCCCGGGCAAGGACGGCCTGGGCTTCGGGCAGAAACGTCTTTCCCGCCTCCGTCAGCGCCAAGCCGCGACCGACACGATCGAACAGGCGCACGTCGTGCTGGGTCTCAAGGGCGGCGATCGCGGCACTCGCCGCAGACTGGGTCACGTTCATCGCCTCGGCGGCTTTCGTCATATGCAGGCGCTCGGCAACCGCGACGAAAATCTTGAGCTGATCAAGGGTCATGGCCAATCAATCGCAAAAATCGATCAGAATGACAAGAACAATCCGTTAGACTGATTCATGGATCGGCGTAGGTTGCGGTCATGTCCAGATCGCATCGCACATCCCGCCCCGCCTGTTCATCCGCCGCCGCACAGACGGCCCCCATCCTTCCGGGCCTCGTCCTCTGCTGTCTCGTCGCCCTCGCGGCCATCGGCCTCGAATGGATCGAGCGGCTTTTAACCGGTCGAGCGTGGCTCGAGGCGCTGGTGCTCGCCATCCTGCTCGGTGCGATCGTCCGCACGCTCTGGACGCCGGGCGCCCGCTTCCTGGCCGGCATCCATTTCTCGGCCAAGTATCTTCTCGAGGCGGCGATCGTGCTGATCGGCGCGATGCTGAGCTTCGACGCCATCGCCGAAAGCGGACCGACCCTGCTCCTGACCATCGTCGCCATGGTTCTCTTGTCGATTACGACCGGCTACCTGATTGCGCGCCTGCTCGGCCTGCCGAAGCGCCTAGCGACGCTGATTGCCTGCGGCAATGCCATCTGCGGCAACTCGGCGATCGCCGCCGTCGCCCCGGCGATCGGCGCCCGTGGCGAAGAGGTGGCCGCCGCCATCTCGTTTACGGCGATCCTCGGCATCGCGGTCGTTCTTTCCCTGCCCTTCGTCGGCGGCTGGCTCGGCATGTCGCCACAGGGCTACGGTGTCTTTGCCGGCCTGACGGTCTATGCCGTGCCCCAGGTGCTGGCCGCCGCCAGCCCCTTCAGTTCGCTCTCGGTCCAGGTCGGAACGCTGGTCAAGCTGGTGCGCGTGCTGATGCTCGGCCCCGTCGTCTTCTGCTTCTCGCTGGTGGGCAGCCGCGATGCCGGGGCTCTCAATCCGGAAGGCGGGCGGGAGGGATCGCTGTTTACAACGATCACCCGCTTCGTCCCCTGGTTCATCCTCGGCTTCATCGCCGTCGCGATTGCCCGCAACAGCGGCGCGATCCCCGACACGGTTGCGACGGGTGCGGTCAAGGTCTCGACCTGGCTGACCGTCATCGCCATGGCGGCGCTCGGCCTTGAGGTGGATATCCGGTCTCTCGCAAATGCCGGTCCGCGCGCGAGCGCCGCCGCCATGCTGTCGCTGCTGGTGCTGTGCATCCTCTCGGCTCTGGCGATCGCTTGCCTGGGTCTCGGCTGAGCCACATCCTCAAACGTCCGCCGCCCAATTTTAGAGCATGTGCATGTTTTATGGCCGGCAGCGCGCCCAGCCCTTTTGGAGGCCTGACCTCGCTGCCCTGTCCTTGGGCAGTTTTTGCCCGGAATGGCTGGCCGGGGCCGGCTTCAACTTTCTTGTCCCGCGACTGAGCACGCTTCTTGCATTGCAACCAGCGTTGTACTCAAATGGTCAAAAATAAGGGGACCACGCCTTTGGCATTTGACGAAATGATGAATGCGGACAGCAGCCCGCGCCAGCCATATTCGACCTATCATGATTGGTATGCCAGCCAGGACAGAAATCGGCTCATAGCGAAATCCAAGGACGCCGAGAACATCTTCCGGAAAACCGGCATCACCTTCGCGGTCTACGGACACGCAGACAGTTCCGAAAAGCTCATCCCCTTCGACCTCATCCCCCGCATCATTTCCGGCCGCGAATGGCGCAAGCTCGCCCAAGGCATCGAACAGCGGGTCATCGCCCTCAACGCCTTCCTCGACGACATCTACCACAAGCAGGAAATCATCCGCGCCGGCCGCATCCCGCGCGAACTGATCGAAAAGAACGTGGCCTTCCTGCCGCAGATGATCGGCTTCCGTCCGCCGGGCGGCGTCTACACCCACATCGTCGGCACCGACATCGTTCGCACCGGCGAAGACCAGTTCTATGTGCTGGAAGACAATGCCCGCACCCCGTCCGGCGTCAGCTACATGCTGGAAAACCGCGAAACGATGATGCAGATGTTCCCGGAACTCTTCCATCAGAACCGCGTGCGCCCGGTCGAAAACTACCCCTATCTCCTGCGTCAGAGCCTCGCGTCGCTTGCCCCTCCCGGCTGCAGCGGCAAGCCGCGCGTCGCGGTCTTGACCCCTGGCATCTACAACTCCGCCTTCTACGAACACGCCTTCCTCGCCGACCAGATGGGTGTCGAGCTGGTCGAGGGGTCGGACCTGCGGGTCATCGACGGCAAGGTGAAGATGCGCACCACCCGCGGCTACGAGGCGATCGACGTGCTCTACCGCCGCGTCGACGACGACTTCCTTGATCCCCTGACGTTCCGGCCGGATTCAGCGCTTGGCATTCCCGGCATCATGGACGTCTACCGGGCCGGCAACATCACGATTGCCAATGCACCCGGCACCGGCATTTCCGACGACAAGGCGATCTATTCCTACATGCCCGAGATCGTCGAGTTCTATACCGGCCGCAAGCCGCTGCTCGAAAACGTGCCCACCTGGCGCTGTTCGGAGCCGCAGAGCCTGAAATATGTGCTCGAGCACCTGGAAGAGCTGGTGGTCAAGGAAGTCCACGGCTCCGGCGGCTACGGCATGCTGGTCGGCCCGACGGCGACGCGCAAGGAACGCGCCGTCTTCGCCGAAAAACTGAAAAGCCGTCCGGCCAACTACATCGCCCAGCCGACGCTCTCGCTTTCCACCGTGCCGATCCTTGTCAACAAGGGCATTGCGCCCCGGCATGTCGACCTTCGCCCCTATGTCCTCGTCTCCGACAAGGTCCAGATCATCCCCGGCGGCCTGACGCGCGTGGCGCTGAAAGCCGGTTCGCTCGTCGTGAATTCCAGCCAGGGTGGCGGGACCAAGGACACCTGGGTGCTGGAGGACTGAGAGATGCTGGGAAGAACTGCAAACGGCCTCTACTGGATGTTCCGCTATATCGAACGCGCCGAAAACAGTGCCCGGCTGATCGACGCCGGCCTGCGCATGGCGCTGACCCGCAGCGAGGCGACGGAAGGCGACTGGGACGGCGTGCTGCAAAGTGCGGGCGTGCGCGAACTCTATGACGAGGTGCACGAAACGCTGACGAGCATCGACGCGATCGATTTCCTTCTGCGCGACCGGGCCAACCCGTCGAGCGTGATGTCCTGCATCGAGGCGGGACGCCACAACGCCCGCATGGTGCGCACGGCGCTGACGCGCGAGACCTGGGAAGCGACCAACGAGTGCTATCTGGAAATGAAGGCGATGCTCTCGAAGAAGGCGCGTCCGACCGACATGCCGGAGATCATCGACACGATCAAGCGCTGCGCCGGACTGATCCGCGGCGCCTTCCACGGCACGATGCTCCGGAACGAGATTTTCAACTTCTCGCGCATCGGCACCTTCATCGAGCGGGCCGACAACACTGCCCGCATCCTCGACGTGAAGTATTACGTGCTCCTGCCTGCGGTCGCCGCCGTCGGCTCGTCGATGGACAACGTGCAGTGGGAATCGATCCTGCGCTCGGTCTCGGCCCATCGCGCCTATGGCTGGGTCTATGACGCCGAGCTTCGCCCCGCCAATATTGCCGACTTCCTGATTTCCAACGGCCGCATGCCGCGCTCGCTCGCCTATTGCTACGAGAAGATCGCCAGCAACCTCGGCTATCTCGAACGGGAATATGGCGAACGCCACGCGGCCCACGAAACCGCCGACCGCACGCTCGCGTCGCTGCGCAGCCAGTCGATCAAGGACATCATGGATCAGGGGCTGCACGAGTATCTCGAGGACTTCATCAGCCACAACAACCGTCTGGGGCAGGAAATCTCCGACGGTTATCGATTCTATTAGGCTCGGGAGGATGGCATGCACCTGAAGATCAGCCACACGACCGAGTATCATTATGATGAACCCGTGCAGTACGCGCTGCAGCGGCTGCGGCTGACGCCGCTGACGCTCGCCGGCCAGACCGTGCTCGGCTGGCAGACGCTCGTCGACGGTGCTGCGATCGAAGTCAGCTACGACGACCACTTCGGCAATCGGGTTCACCTCGTCAGCATCGACGGCGACCGCGAGGCGATCCGCATCACCGCTTCGGGCGAGTTGCACACAGAGGATCGCGCCGGCGTGTTCGGGCCGCACCAGTCCTACGTGCCGCTCTGGCTCTTTGCGCGCGAAACGCCGCTCACCAAGGCGGGCAAACTGATCCGCGAACTCGCCAAGTCGGCGGAGGGCGAAACCGACCTTGCCCGCATGCACGCACTGATGGCGACGATCCACGGGGCGGTCGAATACAAGCCCGGCGAGACCCACGCGGAGACCACCGCCGAAGACGCGCTCGAAAGCGGCCAGGGCGTCTGTCAGGACCATGCCCATATCCTGATTGCGGCGGCGCGCTCGCTCGACCTGCCGGCCCGCTACATTTCAGGCTACCTGATGATGGAGGGCCACCCGGAGCAGACCGCAAGCCATGCCTGGGCCGAGGTGCACCTCAACGGGCTCGGCTGGGTCGGTTTTGATGCCGCCAACAAGATCTGCCCGGACGATCGTTATGTCCGCATCGCCTCGGGGCTGTGCTATCGCGATGCCGCCCCCATTTCCGGTCTCATCCATGGCGAGGCGAAGGAGACGCTGAAGGTATCGGTGACGGTCGAAGAGCAGCAAAGCCAGAGCCAGTCGCAAAGTCAGTAGCCGCCATCGACGGGGCGCGAGCGCGCGTCCCGTCCACCCAGACCGAAGCTTGGGAGTTACCGGGAGGCGCTTGCCTGCAGGATGCGGCAGAGCGAAACCAGCCCGCTGTCATAGCCGCCGCCGACGACATCGCGGCACCGCTTGATCAGCTTCACCCTTTCGCCGGCGGGCAGCGCATTGAACGCGGCGATCGACGCGCGCGGTGAAGTCACGCCGCCCGAACCGCCGCCGTTGCCGCCGCCCGTGCCGCCACCGACGCTGCCGCCGCCACCGGAACTCCCGCCGCCCGAGCCGGTTCCAAGGCCGAGGCCGAGCCCAAGCCCGACACCGCTACCGGCACCAGCATTCGCCGTGACACCGGCATTCAGGCCGCTTCGCCCGCCAACGCTGGCATTGACCGAGGTATTCAGCCCCTTACCGCCACCAAGACCGACATCGGCATCGGCGTTGATGCCGCCGCTTCCGCCGGCGCTCGCCCGCACATCGGCATTGACGCCCTGTGAACCGCCGACAGACGCGTTAGCGTTGGCATTGACCCCGTTTGCGCCGCCAAGCGACGCATCGACGTCGGCCTTAAGGCCGTTCGAGCCGCCGAGACCCACATTGGCATTCAACCCGCTCGGGCCGCCGACGGACACGCCGACACCGAGACCGTTTGCACTTTGCGAAAGTGCGGGCGCAGCAAGCGCCACCGTCGCAAGAAGACCGAGCGACAACGCAAGAACATTTCTCCGCATGATCGTCCTCCTTTTCAGGCTCAGGGCCGGAATGGCCCCGGCAAAAGGGGATACGTTCAGGAATTGCCGTCGGTTGCAGCAGATCAGCCGGAAAGGGAGGGTTTTGCCCGGTGTGGATAACGCAAGGCGAAGATGCGACCGGATGCGTGCCTTTTCGAAACGACGACACGGCCGACCGGATCACCGCACCGAATGCGGTACGCATGATCGCTCTCAGGCTCGGCCGACTTACCAGCAGGCTTTCCTGGTCCTGGCCGATTCAAGGACATGCAGCCGTTCAAAGTTCTGGACCGACCTACGCGTCTGACGCGACGCGCGACGGTGCAAGGCTCGCCAATGGCCCGAAAAAGCCGATGATGCGCGTAATGCGCGTCTGGGCGGGATCGAGGAATGCGATGTCCAGACCCTCGGGAAAGGATGTTCCGTCGGGCATCACAAATCGCCAGGCGAAACGTGCGATCCCGTGGTGAACGTCCACGTCGCTTGTCCGTGTAATGCGCGCGCCCGGATGCTTGGACTGAATGCCGGCGATGTGTGCGAGCAGCTCTTCTACACCGGCGGCATGAACCGTTGGATCCGTATACGTTGCGCCATCGGCCCAGATTGGCACCAGCAACGCCCGTCTCTGCTCAGCGTCCTCCGACGACCAGGCGGCACAATAGGTATCGATGAGATCTGTTAACGGCACGCTGTTTCACTCCTGTCGTTCATGGGTTCCGACACGGCCCTTGCTCAGACGATCAAGCCAAGGTGCCTGTTCCATCTTGCCGCAAAATGGCTGACGGCCGCAACCGCGCAGCCTGCAGGCGCGCAACGCCGCGGGGGAAACTATGACGGCGTGGCTGCGACGCCAATAGGCACCGAGCGGTAAGTGGTTACTCGGAGGTAAGGGACGATGAACACGCCAGCGGACGAGGGCTGACCATGGAGACGGTCGCGGGCCAGTGCCAACGCAGCGGTTACATCCCTGTACCGCGACAACGCTTGCGGGGGCGCCGAACCTTGTCAGCTCGCAGTGGCGCCGTCGACGCCGGCGCCCGGGACGTCTCACCGCAATCCGGGTGCGACGGCGACCTTTGCGCGTCTGTGATGACCCATGCTGGGCGTGAGGGCCGAAAGCGCGAGCGGACACTCCGCTCGCGCGGCGACAGTGCTAGTGACTGTCGCGGTTCATCGGGATTTCCGCGCCGCGCGGGCCGACGAGGAAGTCGAGATCCGCACCCGTGTCGGCCTGCATCACGCTCTTGACGTAGAGGCCGGCATAACCACCCTTGAGCGGCTTGACCGGCGACACCCAGGCCGCGCGGCGTCTAGCAAGCTCTTCGTCCGAAACGTCGAGATGGATGGTACGGGCCGGCACGTCGACGGCGATCATGTCGCCGTTCTGCACCAGCGCCAGCGGGCCACCGTCGGCGGCCTCCGGTGCCGTATGCAGGATCACCGTGCCATAGGCTGTACCGGACATGCGCGCATCCGAGATGCGGATCATGTCGGTGACACCCTTCTTCAGCACCTTCGGCGGCAAACCCATGTTGCCGACCTCGGCCATCCCGGGATACCCCTTCGGACCGCAATATTTCAGCACCATCACGCAGGTCTCGTCGATGTCGAGATCATCACGGTTGATGCGGGCGTGGTAGTCCTCGATGCTTTCAAACACCACCGCGCGGCCCTTGTGTTGCATCAGATGCGGCGAAGCGGCCGACGGCTTCAGCACGCAGCCCTTCGGCGCGAGATTGCCGCGCAACACCGCAATGCCGCCCGACTTCGTCAGCGCTTTCTCACGCGGCACGATGACGTCGTCGTTGTAGTTGACCACATCCTTGACGCCGTTCCAGATGGTCTCGCCGGTAACGGTGAGCGCGTCCTTGTACAGCAGGCCCATCTCGCCGACCGCCTTGATCACGACCGGCAGACCGCCGGCATAATAGAACTCTTCCATCAGGTGCTTGCCCGACGGCTGCAGGTTGACGATCGTCGGCACGTCACGCCCAAGGCGATCCCAGTCGTCGAGGCTCAACTCGACGCCGATACGGCCCGCAAGCGCAAGCAGATGTAGCACTGCGTTGGTCGAACCGCCGACTGCACCATTGACGCGGATGGCGTTCTCGAAGGCTTCCTTGGTCAGGATATCAGAAGGCTTCAGGTCCTCCTTCACCATGTCGACGATGCGACGGCCTGACAGTTGCGAGATCACCCGGCGGCGGGCGTCGACCGCAGGAATTGCCGCGTTGCCGGGCAGCGTCATGCCAAGCGCTTCCGCCATGGATGCCATGGTCGAGGCCGTGCCCATGGTCATGCAGCTGCCGGCCGAGCGCGCCATGCCCTGCTCCGCATCCATGAACTCCTCAAGCGACATCTCGCCGGATTTCACCATCTCGGAGAACTGCCAGATCGCCGTGCCCGAGCCGACGTCCTTGCCGCGCCACTTGCCGTTCAGCATCGGCCCGCCGGAGACGAGGATGACCGGAATGTCGACACTGGCGGCCCCCATCAAAAGGCTCGGCGTGGTCTTGTCGCAGCCGCCGAGCAGCACGACGCCATCGACCGGATTGCCGCGGATCGCCTCTTCGACATCCATGGCCGCAAGGTTGCGGAACATCATTGCCGTCGGGCGCAGGGTGCTTTCACCGACGGAGAACACCGGGAACTCGACCGGGAAGCCGCCGGCCTCGTAGACACCGCGCTTCACCCGCTCGGCGAGATCGCGCAGGTGCGCGTTGCAGGGCGTCAGCTCCGACCAGGTGTTACAGATGCCGATGATCGGCCGGCCGTCGAAGGTGTCGGCCGGCAGCCCCTGATTCTTCATCCAGGAGCGATGCATGATGGCATTCTTGCCGGTGCCGCCGAACCAGTCCTGCGACCGCAGCTTGCGCGGCCATTCAGCTTTCTTCTTCATGTTGTCCTTCCTTATGCGACCCGCGCCATCACGCGGGCCTGTGACGGCGCGCTTCAGGCGAGCGTGTAGGCCGTCTTGACGGTGGTGTAGAATTCGGCGGCATAACGCCCCTGCTCGCGCGAGCCGTGGGACGAGCCCTTGCGACCGCCGAACGGTACGTGGAAGTCGACGCCCGCCGTCGGCAGGTTGACCATCACCATGCCGGCCTCGGCATTGCGCTTGAAATGGGTGGCGTGCTTGAGGCTGGTGGTAGCGATGCCCGACGACAGGCCGAAGGGCGTATCGTTGGCGACAACAAGCGCCTCGTCGTAATCCCGAACGCGGATGACGGCTGCGACCGGCCCGAAGATTTCCTCGCGGGAGATCCGCATCTGGTTGGTCGCCTCGGTGAAGAGCGCCGGCTGCAGGTAGAAGCCGGGCGTGTCGCGCTTCAGGAGGTCGCCGCCAAAGGCGAGCTTGGCGCCCTCCTGGCGGCCGATGGCGATGTAGTCGGTGTCCTGGTTGAGCTGGCTCTCATCGACAACAGGGCCGATCTGGGTGCCGGCCTTCAAGGCGTCGTCGATGACGAGCCCCTGGATCCGCTCGCCCATGGCGGCAACGAAACGGTCGTGGATGCCCTCGGTGACGATGATGCGCGACGACGCCGTGCAGCGCTGGCCGGTGGAGAAGAAAGCGGAATTGACCGCAGCCTCGACCGCAACATTGAGATCGGCATCGTCGAGCACGACGAAGGGGTTCTTGCCGCCCATCTCCAGCTGGTACTTGCGATTGTGCTCGACCGAGGCCATCGCGACGCGCTTGCCCGTCCCGGTCGAGCCGGTGAAGGTGATCGCGTGCACATCCGGACTGTCGAGCATCGCCTGGCCGACGACCGAGCCCTTGCCCATGACGAGGTTCAACACGCCCTTCGGCAGGCCGGCGCGATGGAGGATATCGACGATCGCCCAGGAGGAGCCCGGCACCAGTTCGGCCGGCTTGAAGACGACGGTGTTGCCGTAACAAAGCGCCGGCGCGATCTTCCAGGCGGGAATGGCGATCGGGAAGTTCCAGGGCGTGATGATGCCGACGACGCCGACTGGCTCGCGGGTGATCTCGACACCAATGTTGGGCCTTGCCGATGGCAGCACTTCGCCCGCCAGCCGCAGGCACTCGCCGGCGAAGAAGTCGAAGATCTGGCTGGCGCGCACCGTCTCGCCGATGCCTTCGGCCAATGTCTTGCCTTCCTCGCGTGACAACAGTTTTCCGAGCTCGTCCTTGCGGGCAAGGATCTCGTCGGCGGTCTTTCTGAGGATCGCGTGGCGCTCGAGAATGCCCGAGCGCGACCAGGCGGGAAAGGCCGCTTTGGCAGCGGCGATGGCCAGACGCGCATCGTCGGCCGACGCACGGGCGTACTCTCCGACCACGTCGTTGGTGTTGGACGGGTTGATGTTGGCGACCCCGTCGCCGCCGACCCATTCGCCGGCAATCAGGTTCTGGTGCAATGTCATGGCGTAAGGCTCCTTCCGTCCCGCGCAATCCGGCGTCACGCGCCGGCGCTGCGATCAGAGTTGCTGGATGGCGACCGGCTCGTCGGCGGCGATGGCGAGGGCGTTTCGAAGCGGCAAGCCGAAGTCCGAAGCCTCGATCTCGAACACGTCGCCTTCCTCGGTGCGGATGCCGTCGCCGAACGACAGCGTCGCCGTGCCGAACATGTGCACGTGCACGTCGCCCGGCTGGCGGAACAGGCCGTACTTGAAATGGTGATGCTCGAGATTGGCAAAGCTGTGCGACATGTTGGCTTCGCCCGACAGGAACGGCTTCTCCCACAGCACCTTGCCGCCACGCAGGATGCGCGACATGCCGCGGATATCTTCAGGGGCGACACCGATGCGGATTTCCGGGCCGAAGCTCGCCTGGCGCAGCTTCGAATGGGCGAGCCAGAGATAGTTGACCCGCTCGGTCTTGTGGTCGGAGAACTCGTTGGCGACGGCAAAGCCGATGCGGAACGGCACGCCCTTGTCCGAGATCACATAGATGCCGGCCATTTCCGGTTCCTCGCCGCCATCCTCGGCAAAGGCGGGCGAAACGAGCGCGGAGCCCGGCGCAACCGCGCTGGTGCCGTTGCCCTTGTAGAACCACTCCGGCTGAACGCCGGTCTCGCCGCTGTTCGGTTTGCCGCCTTCGAGCCCCATGCGGAACATCTTCATCGAGTCCGTGAGCGTCTCCTCCGCCGCCTCGCTCGTCTTCTTGTGCATGGCGTCGCGGGTCGCAGCGGAGCCGAGATGGGTCAGCCCCGTGCCGGTCAGGTGCAGGTGCGCCGGATCCGGATGGGTGATCGGCGGCAGCAGGCGCCCTTCCGCATAGGCCTTGTCGAGGTCGATGGCCGCACCAAGCCCCTTGGCCTCGATCGTTTCCTTCAGGCTGCGTCCGACATTGGCCGCTTCCAGCGCCAGTGCATAGACGCTCGCGGCACCCTTCACCACATGCGCGGTTTCACCGGACGCGCGCACTGCAACCACGATCGTCCCGTCTTCGTTCCTGATCTGCGAAATCAGCACGATGCTATCCTTCCTATGGTCTCGGGTCGCAGCGATCGCCTGTTGAAGGCAAAAGCGTCCCCGTGGGTGGCTCTCGCCACCCAATTCCGGCAGAAAATCCGCCGATCCTGGCAGCCGCGGCTGCCGGTGAATGTTACTGGTTTACGCCGGGTCTTATGGCTTTCCGCTCAACCCTTGTTCTTGTTGTAGACATCGAAGAACACGGCAGCGAGGAGCACGAGGCCCTTGATCAGCTGCTGGTAATCGATGCCGATGCCCATGATCGACATGCCGTTGTTCATCACGCCCATGATGAAGGCGCCGATCACCGCACCGATGATCTTGCCGACACCACCGGACGCCGAGGCGCCGCCGATGAAGCAGGCCGCGATCACGTCGAGCTCGAAGCCGACGCCCGCTTTCGGGGTTGCCGAATTGAGGCGAGCGGTGATGATCATGCCGGCCAAGGCGGCCAGTACGCCCATGTTGACGAAGGTGTAGAAGGTCAGCCGCTCGGTGTTGATGCCCGAAAGCTTCGTCGCTTTGACGTTGCCGCCCATGGCATAGATGCGCCGGCCGATGGTCGAGCGCGTGGTGATGAAGGTATAGAGCGCGATGAGAACGGCCATGGCGATCAGCACGTTCGGCAGGCCGCGATAAGTCGCAAGCTGGAAGCCGATGAACAACGCGACGGCGGCGATGACCGCCATCTGCACCGCGAAGAAGATGAAGGGCTCGTTTTCGGTGCCGTGCTGCTCGTTGATCTTGCGGTCGCGGATCCCCGCATAGATCGCGTAGCCGACGAGCGCGATGACAGCGACGAGCGCCACCATGTTCTGGATCGTCTCGGGCGCCGGGTTGAGGAAATAGAGGAAGTCCGGGACGAAGCCGGTCGACAGCAGCTGGAACTCCTTCGGGAACGGACCGATCGGACGGCCGCCGAGCACCACATAGGTAAGCCCGCGGAAAACCAGCATGCCGGCAAGCGTGACGATGAAGGACGGGATCTTCTGGTAGGCGACCCAGTAGCCCTGCGCCGCCCCCATGATGCCGCCGACAACAAGACAGGCGGGAATGACGATGATGGCTGGCAGGCCCCATTTCACCAGCATGATCGCCGAGATCGCCCCGATGAAGGCGACGATGGAGCCGACCGACAGGTCGATATGGCCGGCAACGATAATCAGGAGCATGCCGAGCGCCATGATCACGATGAACGAATTCTGCAGCACCAGGTTGGTGATGTTGACCGGCTTGAACAGGACGCCGTTGGTGACGAACTGGAAGAACAGCATGATCACAACGAGCGCGACCAGGAGGCCGTATTCGCGGATGTTGTTCTTGAGATAATCCCCGATCGAGGGTTTGTTGGCTTGGGTGCTCGTATCGGCGACCATTAGTGTTTCTCCCCTGAACGCATGATGGCACGCATGATGGATTCCTGGCTCGCTTCCGCCTTCGAGAGCTCCGCGACGATGCGGCCCTCGTTCATGACGTAGATGCGATCGCAGGTTCCAAGCAGCTCCGGCATTTCCGATGATATCATCAGAATGCCTTTACCCTCGGCGGCAAGTTGGTTGATGATGGTGTAGATCTCATACTTCGCGCCGATATCGATGCCGCGTGTCGGCTCGTCGAGAATGAGAACCTCCGGATTGGTGAACAGCCACTTGGACAGGACGACCTTCTGCTGGTTGCCGCCCGAGAGGTTGACCGTTTCCTGATAGATCGAGTGCGAGCGGATGCGCAGTTTCGAACGATAGTCGGAGGCGACCTTCGCTTCCTTGCGATCGTCGATGACGCCGTTGGCCGCAACCGCCTTCAGGTTGGAGAGCGTCGTGTTCTCCTTGATGTTGTTGATCAGCACCAGGCCGAGCTGCTTGCGGTCCTCGGTGACGTATGCAAGGCCGGCGTCGATTGCCTTCGGGATGGTGCTGACGTCGACGGGCTTGCCGCGCATCGTCACCTCGCCGGTGATCTTGTGGCCCCAGGACTTCCCAAACAGGCTCATCGCCGTTTCCGTGCGCCCAGCCCCCATCAGCCCGGCGATGCCGACGACCTCGCCGGCGCGCACGGTGAAATTGACGTCGTGCAGGAACTGCCGGTCGCGATGCTGCTGGTGGAAGACGTTCCAGTTCTTCACCTCAAGCAGCGTCTCGCCGATCTTGGGCTCGCGCGGCGGATAGCGGTCTTCCATGGCGCGGCCGACCATGCCCTTGATGATCCGGTCCTCGCCGATGTCCTCGCTGTGACAGTCGAGCGTTTCGACCGTGCCGCCGTCGCGCAGGATGGTGATCTGGTCGGCGACCTTGCGGATCTCGTTCAGCTTGTGCGAGATGATGATCGAGGTCATGCCCTGGGTGCGAAACTCCATCAGGAGCTTCAAAAGCGCATCGGAATCGGTTTCGTTGAGCGAGGCGGTCGGCTCGTCGAGGATCAGGAGCCGCACCTTCTTCGACAGCGCCTTGGCGATCTCGACCAGCTGCTGCTTGCCGACGCCGATATCGGTGATCAGCGTCGCCGGGCTTTCGCCAAGGCCCACCTTCTTCAGGAGCTCCTGGGTACGGGCAAAGGTCTGCGGCCAATGGATCACGCCGTTGCTGGCGATCTCGTTGCCGAGAAAGATGTTTTCGGCAATCGACAGGAGCGGCACCAGAGCCAGCTCCTGGTGTATGATGATGATGCCGAGGTCTTCGCTGTCGGAGATCGTCGAGAAGCGTCGGGCTTCGCCGTCGTAGTGGATCTCGCCGTCGTAGCTGCCGGCGGGATAGACGCCGCTCAACACCTTCATCAGCGTCGACTTGCCGGCGCCGTTTTCACCGACGAGCGCGTGGATCTCGCCCTCGCGCACCTTGAAGCTGACATTGTCCAGCGCCTTGACGCCCGGAAACGTCTTGGTGATGCCCCGCATTTCAAGAATGATATTGTCCATGTTCAGTCATTCCAGCGGCAGTCTTTGAGAGAGTACCGGCTCCGTCATCTGGATAAAAGGGCCCGTGCGTCAGCACAGGCCCCTTCCCGTTCAAAAAAGATCAGTTGTTGATCTGGTCTTCGGTGTAGTAGCCGGACGAAACCAGCACGTCCTTGATGTTGGACTTGTCGACGGCAACCGGCTTCAGCAGGTAGGACGGAACGACCTTGACGCCGTTGTCATAGGTCTTGGTGTCGTTCACTTCCGGCTCCTTGCCTTCCATGATCGCGTTGACCATGCCGACGGTGACCTTGGCCAGTTCGCGCGTGTCCTTGAAGATCGACGAATACTGTTCGCCGGCAAGGATCGACTTGACCGACGGCAGTTCTGCGTCCTGACCGGTGACGGCAGGCATTGCCATGTCGCCCGAGCCGTAGCCGACGCCCTTCAGCGCCGAGATGATGCCGATCGACAGGCCGTCATAGGGCGACAGAACGCCATCGACCTTGGCGTCGGTGTAGTTCGACGACAGCAGGTTTTCCATGCGGGCCTGGGCAACGGCACCGTCCCAACGCAGCGTGCCGACCTGGTCCATGCCCTTCTGGCCGGACTTGACGACGATCTTCTTGCTGTCGATCAGCGGCTGCAGAACCGACATCGCGCCGTCGTAGAAGAAGAAGGCGTTGTTGTCGTCAGGCGAACCGCCGAACAGTTCGATGTTCTTCGGCTCGGTGGCGCCATCGAGCTTGAGGCCCTGCACCAGCGAGGTTGCCTGCTGCACGCCGACCTGGAAGTTGTCGAAGGTGGCGTAGTAGTCGACATTGCCCGAATCGCGGATCAGACGGTCGTAGGCAATGACCTTGACGCCCGCATCGTGGGCCTTCTGCAGGATGTCCGACAGCGTCGTTCCGTCGATCGCGCCGATGACCAGAACCTTGGCGCCCTTGGTCACCATGTTCTCGATCTGGGCGAGCTGGTTCGGAATGTCGTCGTCAGCAAACTGCAGGTCCGGCGTGTAGCCGGCTTCCTTGAACAGCTTCTCCATCGTCTCGCCGTCGGAGATCCAGCGGGTCGACGTCTTCGTCGGCATGGAAATGCCGACGGTGCCCTTGTCCTGTGCGAACACCGGCGCAGCGAAGGACGCGATCGAGATCGCGGCGGCTGCGAGAAGCGAAGTCATCAATTTCATCAGTTCTCTCCCAAAAAAGTTGAAGCCGGCAGGCTCGAGCCTTCCCGTCTATGCGCAGCAATCCGCCGCCCGAGATCGTTGTCTCCGGCCGCGGATCAAGGTGAAGGAGAGCCCTCCCCGCCTCGCATGCTCCCACATGCGCTGGCACATAAGCAAAAACTGGAATCAAAACGTATAACTGTCAAATACAATATCGCTTTGAATATATACCAAAAATGATATAGCAGTCCCAAACAGTGTGATTTTTGAAAATCATTGAAAACCAAGGGAAAAATCGCGGAGGTTGAAAATGCGCGATACCAAACCGGTTGCAACCGGCGGCACCGGACAGATCTTCGATTCCGCGCTTTTCCGCTCCGGTCTGAAGATCAGCCATCTCCGGTTGATTCTCGCAATCGACGACCACAGGCGCATCAGCGCGGCTGCGGAGACGCTCGGCATTTCGCAGCCGGCCGCCTCGCGCATGCTGTCGGAAATCGAGGCGATGCTGAAGGCGCCGGTCTGCGAACGCGTCGCCCGCGGCGTCGAGCTGACACCCTATGGCGAAGCGCTGGCGCGCCGGGCCCGCACAATTTTCCTCGAGCTTCGGGAGGCTTCGCGCGAGATCAGCGAGCTGAAAACCGGCAGCGGCGGTTCGGTCTCACTCGGCTCGGTCACCGGCCCTGCCCTCAACCTCGCGGTCCCCGCCATCCGCCAAGTGATCACCGCCTATCCCGGCATCGAGATCAACGTCCAGATTGAAAACAGCAATGTGCTCGCGCGGGAAATGCTCGCGGCAAGGCACGATTTCATCATCGGCCGGATCCCGGACGACCAGCCGCCACGGCTCTTCAACATGGTGGAAATCGGCTATGAGGAAGTATGCCTGATCGTACGCGACGGTCATCCGCTGCTCGACAAGCCCATCGTCAGCGCCGAAGACCTGCCGTCCTACGACTGGGTGTTCCAGCCGCCGGGCACGCTGTTGCGCCGCGCCGTCGAAGACAGCTTCATGTCGGCCGGCGTCCGGCTGCCGGCAACCGTCATCAACACGTCCTCGATCATCCTGACCCTGTCGATCGTGCGCAACACCAACGCGATCGCGCCCGTGGCGCTCGACGTCGCCAACCTGATCGCCGGCAACGGCACGCCGGCCGGCGAGATCCGCATCCTCAAGACCGACATCCCCATCCGCATCAAGCCCTATGGCCTCATCACCGCCGAAGGCCGCGCGCTACCGCCAAGCGCCAAGCTGCTCTACGACCTGATCCTGAAACAGGGCCGCGCGTGACGCCCGGCGTAGTCAAATGATCAGCCCGGGCATGATCAGTTTGATCAGCCCGGGATAATCTCCGGGCGCCATAGTGCCGCCCGAGTTGGAGGCCGCATGTTTGGAATGTCGGTGTTTCAGTCGGTGCTCGAACGGCTGAAGACGGAAGAGGATGACGAGCAGATAGCATCGGAAGATGCCGACGTGGCAGCGCCGCGCCTGGCGCCGTTTGCGCCGGCGTTTGCGGTTGACGGCGTCGCCGCTGCCGCTTTCGGCACCGTCGAACGTGCCTACTTCGATGCCGCCTTCGTCGAACCGCCACCACCGCCTGTCATGCCGGACCATCTCAAGCGGACGAGCCTTGCAGAAGTCGCCGAGGAACTGGCGCTTACGGACAACGAATCGCCGGCGACCCTTGCCGCAAAACGGCGGACCTTCGCCGCCGACAACCATCCCGACCGCCTGCCCCAGGACTTCCGCGTCAATGCAACGGTCCGGATGAAGCTGGCCAACATGCTGATCGACGAAGCCGCGCGGCAGATCCGCACGCCCGGCGCGCAGCCGTAGGTCTCAGCCGGCCGTCCCGTCCTGGTCGCCGCCGGCTTCGCCTTTCTCGGCGGTTCCAGTCTCTTCGCCACCCTTCTCGCTCGGCTTGTAGAAAACCAGAAGCGCCGCCGAGGCATAGGCCGTCACCGCCAGGAAGATCATGCCCCAGAGCGTCTGCTCGCCGTAAAATTCAACCGCCGTCCACACCGCGCAGAACAGCACGATCAGCAGACGGATCCACAGCGGGCGATAAAAGGGGTGGTCCGGGTCGATAAATTTCAGCATCCTGTCCTCTGAAGGCCTTGTTCTTGAGTGACCCATTTACGGGAACTTCATCGACAACAGCAAGGGCAGGCCGTGCCACGCCTCTTGACGGGCACAACAAAAATGGAATAAAAATTCCGAAATTCTCCACGTCGGCCAATTCGTTCCGAACGCGATTGTTTTGGGCCCTGTGGAGTGGGAGGTATCAAGGGAGAGACGCCGGCGCGGCATTCCAACGCGCAAGCCGCATCGCCGCATTTTTTCCACCCATTCGCGGATAAGGCATTCCGCGGCGCCTTTGCGCGATGAGCGCCGATCATCACGCCCCTTCCCGGTTGCGAACCGGAATTCGAGAGAAACAGAGATGACAGTAAGATTTGGTCTTCTGGGCGCCGGCCGCATCGGCAAGGTTCATGCCAAAGCCGTCAGCGGCAATCCGGACGCCGTGCTCGTGGCCGTCGCCGACGCCTTCCCGGCGGCGGCCGATGCCATTGCCAAGCAATATGGTTGCGAGGTCCGCACCATCGAGGCCATCGAAGCCGCCAAGGACATCGACGCCGTCGTCATCTGCACCCCGACCGACACCCATGCCGACCTGATCGAGCGCTTCGCCCGCTCCGGAAAGGCGATCTTCTGCGAAAAGCCGGTCGATCTCGACGCCGAACGCGTCAAGGCTTGCCTGAAGGTGGTCACGGAAACCAAGGCCAAGCTGATGGTAGGCTTCAACCGCCGCTTCGATCCGCATTTCATGGCCGTCAAGAAGGCGATCGACGCCGGCAAGATCGGCGACGTCGAAATGGTGACGATCACCTCGCGCGACCCCGGCGCCCCGCCGGTCGACTACATCAAGCGCTCGGGCGGCATCTTCCGCGACATGACCATCCACGATTTCGACATGGCCCGCTTCCTGCTGGGCGAAGAGCCGGTTTCGGTGACGGCGACCGCCGCCGTCCTCGTCGACAAGGCGATCGGCGAAGCCGGCGACTATGACAGCGTCTCGGTCATCCTGCAGACGGCTTCCGGCCGCCAGGCGATCATCTCCAACTCGCGTCGCGCCACCTACGGTTACGACCAGCGCATCGAGGTGCATGGTTCGAAGGGCGTCGTCTCCGCCGAAAACCAGCGCCCGGTCTCGATCGAGATCGCCAATGGCGACGGCTACACCCGCCCGCCGCTGCATGACTTCTTCATGACCCGCTACACCGAAGCCTATGCCAACGAGATCGAGAGCTTCATCGCCGCGATTGAAAAGGGCGCGGAGATCACGCCGTCGGGCAAGGACGGCCTGGCGGCGCTCGCGCTTGCCGACGCCGCCGTGAAGTCGGTCGTTGAAAAGCGCCAGATCAGCCTGGCGTGACACTGCGCAAAGCAGGCGTAAAACAAAAAAGGCCGGGCGTGACGCGCCCGGCCTTTTTGTCTGGTCGCAGTACAGTCGCGGTGAGCGGGCGTCAGGCGTCGGCCCGCATCGGCATGGTATAGTCCGAAGAACCGTCCTGCCCCATGCTCGGTGCAGCCCCCGGACGCCCCGGCAGGAAACCCTGGATCTGCTGGCAACCTTCCTCGGCCAGGATCTGCCGTTGCCGCTCGGTTTCGACGCCTTCGGTCACAACCGCGAGCCTGAGGCTGTGGCCGAGCGCGATGATCGCCCGCACGATCGCCTGGGCCGAGGGGTCCTTTTCGAGCGCTGCGGTGAAGCTGCAATCGATCTTCAACTTGTCGAAGGGGAAGGTCTGCAGGTTGCTCAGCGACGAATGCCCTGTGCCGAAATCATCCATGACGATCCGGACGCCGAGGATGCGCAGCCGAACCAGTGTCGCCAGCACATCCTCGCGATTGTGCATCAACGCCTTTTCGGTGATCTCGAGCTCAAGCCGCCATGGATCGAGACCGGTCCGGCGCAAGATGCCCGCGACCTGGTCGAAGAGGTTCGGCAACAGGAACTGCACCGGCGAGATGTTGACCGAGATCGGCAACGGCTCATTCCATTTCGCCGCCTCCGTGCACGCCTGTTCCAGCACCCACTCCCCGATCTGGATGATCGAACCGCTTTCCTCGGCAATCGGAATGAAGACATCGGGACCGATGAGCCCGCGCTGCGGATGGCTCCAGCGCAGCAGCGCCTCGTAGCCGATCACCCTGTCGCTTTGCACCTCGACCAACGGCTGATATTCGAGGAAGAACTGGCGGCGCACCACCGCATGGCGCAGGTCGTTTTCGATCTGCCGTCGCGTTCGCACCGCCTCGTCCATCTCGCGATCGAAAAAGCAGGCAATGCCCTTGCCGCTCTGTTTGGCCCGATAGAGCGCGGTGTCGGCATTGTTGCGCAACTGATCTGCCAATTGCCCGTCGGCAGGAAAGACCGCAGCACCGATGCTGACGCCGACAGCCGTCGGATCGCGGTTGGTATCCATCTCCGCTGCAAACAGAGCCAGAATGCGATCGGTCAGCTGGCGCGCCGCCTCCGGCTGCTTGCCGCCCACCTGAACGATCGCGAACTCGTCGCCGCCAAGCCTGGCGATCGTGTCCTGCTCGCCGGCCGCCTCGCGCAGGATGTCGGCGACCTTGCGCAGAATCCGGTCCCCCTCGCCATGCCCGAAGATGTCGTTGACCGCCTTGAAGCGATCGAGGTCGAGGCAGAGGATCGCCAGCTCTTCGTCCCGGGCAACGGCCGCCGACAGCGTCTGGCCGAGCCGACGGTCAAAGAAGGCGCGGTTCGGCAGATCGGTCAGCGCATCGTGATGGGCCAGATGCTCGATCGTCCGTTCGGCTTCCTTGCGGGCGCGCAGGTCCCGCACGAAGATCACCTCGCACTCCCGGCCACGATATTCGATCGTCCGGCACATGAATTCGACCGGGATCGTCTTGCCCTCGGCATTCAGGAGTTCGATCTCGCCGGGGCCGTCGCCGCGCCTGTGCCCTTCAAGTCCTTCGTCCCCGAAGACGAAGATCTCTCCCGGACCTCGTCCGGAAAGCTCCCACAGCTTGCGTCCGGTCAGATCGCAGAACCGCTCGTTGGCCTCGACGATCAGGCCGTCGAACACGATCGCCATGCCTTCGAGCGAAGCATTCGCAAGCCCGCGCAGGTCCGTCAGGTGCCGGTCCAGGAACACGGCGGCGAAGGCCAGCACGATCAGCACCGTGGAGGCGACGATCACTCCGCCGGCAAGCCAGGAGGTATGTATGGTTCCCTCGACCGCGACCTCGGCCTCCGGCACCAGCGTGATGCCGCTCATCGAGGTGAAGTGCAGCGCGCAGATCGCCAGCACCAGGAGCAGCGTCGAAACCACGAGACGCCGGACATGGCGCAGGACCTGGAAGGCGTGAAGTGCAGCGCCGGCAAGCAGCGTCCCCGCGAGCACTGCCGAAACGGTCATCGGGGGATCGTAGGAAATGTGCCCGCGGATCTCGATCGCCTGCATGCCGGTGAAATGCATCGCCGCGACACCGGCGCCGAGCAGAAATCCACCTGAGGTCATCGACAGTCGCGAGCGACCGGAAAGCCCGATGGCAAAGGCCAGCCACGAGGCGGCGATCGCGACGACCACCGAAAGCGCCGTGCCCCAAGCGCCATAGGCAACCGGGACACCACCGTCATAGGCCAGCATCGCGATGAAATGCGTCGACCAGACGCCGACGCCGCAGGCAAAGCCGCTGGCAGCGATCCAAAGGCCGCGTTGGCCGCCTTCGCTGCGCTGGGCGCGCAAGAGCAGGAGCATCGTTGCGACGCTGCCTGCGAGGCAGACGACCGCGGCGGCCAAAATGAGGCGCCAGTCATGATCGTCGCGTATGCATGCAATCACTGAAAACATTAAGTGTCTCCCGCGTCACCGCCACATTGACAAGGAGTCGCTAAATAACTGTAAATTGCATCGTTGATGTTGTTCGCCTTCGGCACAACCCCAAAAATGGTTGCACCTGAAAGCGGCCTCAACCGTGCATCACGCAGCACCCGACGTGGCGATGTCGCCGTCTATTGCGCCGAGGGCGCGCTCCAGATGCCCCTCGAAGACGAGCCGCTGCTCGTCGGTGACGACCGAAATCTCCGGCGCGCCCTGAAGTCGAACCTGCATGGACTGCGCCAGTCCCTCGTCGAGCCCCGACCGCATCAGATCGAAATAGCGGATGCCCGGGCCGGTGACATGAACCGGCATGCGCTCGTAGAGGCTGAGCATGCGCGAAATGCCGTTGCCAAGCGCGATGCCCGCCTGGCGAAACGCATAGCCCGCCATGCGATGGCCCTGGCGGGCGCTCGCGGCAATCTTGTCGAGTTCGGCGACGGGAACGAACTTGGCGGGGATCGTGTCCGGCGGCACCTCGAACGCCGCCCTGAGGATGCCGTAGAAGCCTGCCGCCGCCTCGATGCAGCCATAGGCGCCGCACCGGCAAAGGCCCGCCGAAGGCGCATGCAGCATGTGGCCGAAATTCGGAGCGCTGACATCCAGTTCGCCGCTCTGGCCCCTGCGCGCCACGCCGAGACCGATGCTGTGTCCGAGCGAGATGGCCGCAAGCGCCCTGAAGCCGCTCTCGGGCTCGCGCACCGCCTGAGCGGCAAGCGCCTGCGCCACCAGCAGCGTCTCGTTGCTGAGCATGACCCTGGCCCGCCACTGCGGCTCAAGCAGGGCGGCAAAGTCCAACTCCTCGCCGCCGAACACAGGCGACCACAAAAGGCGCGCCGTTTCGCCGTCGACAAGGCCCTTGCTGCTGATGGAGACGGCAAGCACCCGATCGCGCTCAAGCCGCGAACGCTGCAGCAGGCGGTCGAGCGCCCCGACGAAGGTGCTGGCAAAAGCGGCCGTACCGCGCTCGTCGTGGTTTCGCGCCTCGTCGAAGCGGTCGAGCAGCGTGCCGCCATAATCGGTCAGCGAATATTGCACCACGTCGGACGAGATCCTGACGACGACGACGAAGCCATAGTCCCGGCGCGGCGTGAAGAGCACCCGCGGGCGCCCTCGCCCGCCCTGGACATGCTGTTCCGCCTTGGCAAGCACGCCCGATTTTTCCAGATCGGCCGTGATCGCCGAAACCGTGGCCGAGGCAAGGCCGGTCTCGGCCGAGATTTCCGTATGGGAGAGATTGCCGGCACGCCTGAGCGCGGCCAGGACCAGCGCGCTGTTTTGCTGACGCACGAGCTCAGTGCTGGACTTGGTCAGCATGAGACGTCCCTGTCAGTGGCGGATCCTTCGAACACATGCCCCTCCCAAAGCATCTGTTGAGCGGCAAGACAAGGCACGCACGGCCTTGTCGACAGCCTTGTGGCACCGATTTTCTCGACGGTCGAGAAACCACGGACGCGACCGCCCGCAAAGCCCTTTGTTGATGCCGCAACCACCGCGTTCACGCCGTGTTGACAGCCTCAAAAATCCATGACATTCATTTTCTCGACTGTCGAGAAAATAATTCCGCACGATGTAGCGGCACGATCTACGACAGCATCGCAAGGCTGGCCAAGGATGGTGCGGGAGGTTCGCACGCTCGGCCGGCTGTCACTCGGGAGGATGAAATGAAATCCGTTTTGAAGCTGATGGCAGGCGTTGCCGTCATCGTTTCCCTGCATTCCGTTGCCCAGGCGAAAGACCTGGTCGTTGGCGTTTCCTGGTCGAACTTCCAGGAAGAGCGCTGGAAAACCGACGAAGCCGCCATCAAGGCAGCGCTCGAAGCTTCCGGCGACAAGTACATCTCCGCTGACGCCCAGTCGTCCGCCGCCAAGCAGCTGACCGACATCGAATCGCTGATCGCCCAGGGCGCAAACGCACTGATCGTGCTTGCCCAGGACAGCGACGCCATCGGCCCGGCCATCGAAAAGGCCGCCGCCGAAGGCATCCCGGTCGTCGGCTACGACCGCCTGATCGAAAACCCGGCCGCCTTCTACATCACCTTCGACAACAAGGAAGTGGGCCGCATGCAGGCTCGCGAAGTGTTCAAGGTGAAGCCGGAAGGCAACTACGTCTTCATCAAGGGCTCGTCTTCCGACCCGAACGCCGACTTCCTCTTCTCCGGACAGATGGAAGTGCTGAAGGAAGCCGTCGACGCCGGCAAGATCAAGAATGTCGGCGAAGCCTACACCGATGGCTGGAAGCCTGAAAACGCCCAGAAGAACATGGAGCAGTTCCTGACCGCCAACGACAACAAGGTCGATGCGGTCGTCGCCTCCAACGACGGCACCGCCGGCGGCGCAATCGCTGCCCTCGATGCACAGGGTCTCGCCGGCTCCGTTCCGGTTTCCGGCCAGGATGCCGACAAGGCGGCCCTGAACCGCGTGGCACTCGGCACGCAGACCGTTTCGGTCTGGAAGGACAGCCGGGAACTCGGCAAGCGTGCGGCTGAAATCGCAGCCGAGCTCGCAAGCGGCAAGAAGATGGAAGAAATCGCCGGCGTCACCGCCTTCAACGGCGGCCCGAAGGGTGTCTCCATGCAGTCGGTCTTCCTTGCACCGCTGCCGATCACCAAGGACAACCTGAACGTCGTCATCGACGCCGGCTGGATCTCCAAGGCTGAAGCGTGCCAGGGCGTCAAGGGCGACGTTGCGGCTTGCAAGTAAGCCGCACGGCCAAGACCAAGCGCTGAGCTGAAACAAGCGCCGCAACGCACCCCGTTGCGGCGCTTGCACAAGGTGGTGACGCGGCGGACAATGCCGCATGCGTGACCGCCGCAGCTCGAGGGAAACGCTCGGTTTCTGCCGTCGCACCGGACTTGTCGCGTCGATCCCGGCTCTTGGTGCCACCTGACGCGACGACATCAACAACATAAGTGGGGGGAAGGCACGTCCATGGCCGACATCACACAAGGCAAGACCCAGGGCAAGACCCAGGGCACACAGGCAAACCGTGCCCGTGTCGCCGACGAAAACCCGGTGAAGCGGTTCTTCCGCGCAACCGAAATCGACACCCGGCTGCTCGGCATGGTCGGCGCGCTCGTCATCATCTGGGTCGGCTTTCAGATCATGACCGGCGGCCTGTTCCTGACGCCGCGCAACCTTTGGAACCTGACGGTCCAGACATCCTCCGTTGCCGTGATGGCGACCGGCATGGTGCTGATCATCGTTACCCGCAACATCGACCTGTCGGTCGGCTCCGTGCTCGGCTTCTGCGGCATGGTCATGGGCGTCATGCAGGTGAAATTCCTGCCGCAGTTCCTCGGCCTCGAACATCCGGCCATCTGGATCATCACGCTCGCCTGCGGCATCGCCGTCGGCGCCGCCATCGGCGCGCTCCAGGGCTCGATCATCGCCTTTCTCAACGTGCCTGCCTTCATCGTCACGCTCGGCGGCCTGCTCGTCTGGCGCGGCGCCACCTGGTTCGTCACGAGCGGCCAGACGGTTGCGCCAATGAATGCCACCTTCCGCCTGATGGGCGGCGGCACCGAAGGTTCGATCGGCGCGACAGCCAGCTGGATCGTCGGCATCCTCGCCTGCGTCGCCATCGTCGGCGCCATCCTGAACTCGCGCAAGCAGCGCAAGCGCTTCGGCTTCCCGCTGCGGCCGGTCTGGGCGGAGTACTTCCTGTCGATCCTCGGCTGCGTGCTTGTCCTGGGCGCGATCGCCGTTGCCAACCACTATTACTGGCCGACCAACATCGCCCGCAAATACGCCGACGCCAACGGCATTGCCTGGCCGGACGGAGGCCTGCAGATTTCGCACGGCATCGCCATTCCGGTGCTGATTGCGATCGCCGTCGGCATCGTCATGACCTTCATCGCCACGCGGCTTCGGTTCGGCCGCTACGTCTTTGCGCTCGGCGGCAACCCCGAGGCGGCCGAGCTCGCCGGCATCAAGACCCGTTGGGTCACCGTCAAGATCTTCACGCTGATGGGCATCCTCTGCGCCATCGCCGCGGCGATCTCGACCGCCCGCCTCAATGCCGCGACCAACGCCCAGGGCGAGCTTGACGAACTCTACACGATCGCGGCAGCCGTCATCGGCGGCACCTCGCTTGCCGGCGGCGTCGGCACGATCGCCGGCGCCATGATCGGCGCACTTGTCATGCAATCCCTTCAGTCGGGCATGGTGCTCTTGGGTATCGACAGCCCGTTCCAGCGCATTGTCGTCGGCGTGGTCCTCGTCGTCGCCGTCTGGCTCGACACCATCTACCGCGCCCGCGCCAAGTAAGGAGTACGATCCATGAAAGACCAACGCACTCCACTTGTGGAAATGAAGAACATTTCCATCTCCTTCGGCGGCATCCACGCCGTCGACAACGCCTCCGTCGACCTCTACCCCGGTGAGGTCGTGGCGCTGCTCGGCCACAACGGCGCCGGCAAGTCGACGCTGATCAAGATCCTTTCGGGCGCCTACAAGCGCGATGCCGGCGAGATCCTGATCAACGGCGAGGCCGCCGACATCAACAACCCGCGCGACGCCAAGAAATACGGCATCGAGACGATCTACCAGACGCTCGCCGTCGCCGACAACGTCGACGCCGCCGCCAACCTCTATCTCGGCCGCGAGCTCAGGACCCCCTGGGGCACGCTCGACGACGTGGCGATGGAGGCCAAAGCCCGCGAAGTCATGGGGCGCCTCAACCCCAACTTCCAGCGCTTCAAGGAGCCGGTGAAAGCGCTCTCGGGCGGCCAGCGACAATCGGTGGCGATTGCCCGCGCGATCCTGTTCGACGCCCGCATCCTGATCATGGACGAGCCGACGGCAGCCCTCGGACCGCAGGAGACCGCCCAGGTCGGCGATCTCATCAAGCAGCTGAAGCGCGAAGGCATCGGCATCTTCCTGATCAGCCACGACATCCACGACGTTTTCGATCTCGCCGACCGCGTGTCGGTGATGAAGAACGGCCAGGTCGTCGGCCAGGCCCGCACCGAGGACGTCACCAAGGACGAAGTGCTCGGCATGATCATCATGGGCAAGGTGCCGCCCAAGGCCATCCCCGGCCCCGGCGCCATGCAGATGGCCTGAACCAACTGAACGAATGGCCCGGCCCCCGCCGGGCCATTTGCTTTCAGCGACCCCGGTCGCCGCGCCTTGCAACTGTCCGGGTGCCCTGGCCGGCCATGAATTTGTGAGCCGCCCACAAATTCCCCTGCGAACTCCGTCATTTCACCATTGAAGCGACGCGCAAGCTAAGCTATGACCGCTTCACAGCCCGCTTCGGCGGCCTCGCTGCAAACGGATGCACCCGTAGCTCAGCTGGATAGAGTGTTGGATTCCGATTCCAAAGGTCACAGGTTCGAATCCTGTCGGGTGCGCCATTTTCCAGATCAATCTCCACCCAGACGGGACTGCATAAACTGCGATCCGTAACTCCGTGCGCCATTCGCGCGGCGCGTAAAGAAGACGATCTTTGAAATTGCCTTCACTCAGCTTAGCCATGAACGCTTTGTTATGGTATTGATGGAACACATCAATCCCGTCACCAGGGTGTTACGGGATGGTATTCATGCGGCTCACGTCCAACTCCGACAAGATCGCCTACCGGGCACTGCTTGTGTCGGTCTTCTCAATCGCATTGGCCGTGTACACCTATTGGGACCAGACACGCGACCGACATAAGCTGGGCGTGCTCGTCACTCATCTAGAGATGCATCAAGATGAAGGTCCCAAGCTGATCGCAGGCGTTAATTTTATCAATTCCGGAAATAGCCCCGCCCTAGTGCACAGGATCGTCGCCTACTACGACGCGAGTTCTTCCGCTGAAAACTGTGAAATCCCTGCGGGAAACAAGTGGCTCGGCGGTCCCTGGCTCAGCCGATTGAAGGAAGCAGAGGCGTTTTCGGCCGCCCCCTTTAGCGTTGGTGGGAACGCAATCGAACCTGCCATATTTTCCTTCGAGCCGGTTGCCGTCCCAGACATAACGATCGAAAACGCCTATACACAGTTTAGGCTCTGCCTACACATTTCCAGCTCGAACGCAGACGGCCAAAACGCAGAAATCGCAATTTATTTGGGTCAGGTCAGAGTCACCAATATTGCGGCGACCCTGCGACCTTCAGCCGGGTGGAAAGATCAACTGCATACGATCTTCGACAACAGTGTTCTGCGGACCGTGCAGAGATTCCTCTCGACCTTTTTCAGCAAGGCATAGACGCTTCGGAATACCGCAACGCCCCTCAACTCTCGTCATCGCGTTCCGTCCTGAGGTTCGTCACCACGCGGCGGTTCTGGACCTTGCAGGAGCGCTCGGTGCAGTCGCGCACTTCGCGGTCGTTGCCGTAGCCCTTGGCCCAGAGGCGGTTGGGGTCCACGCCCTTGGAGACCAAATAGGCCATCACCGCGTCGGCGCGCTTCTGTGACAGTGCCTCCATCTTGGACGCCGAGCCGCTGTCATCGGAGAAGCCCTGCAGTTTCACCAGCCAGCGCGGATTGCTGTTGAGCCAGGTCGCCTGCTTGTCGAGCGTCGCCTTGGCGACGCTGTCGAGAGCCGAGGAATCCTGGGTGAAGTAGGTGCGGCGGCCGACATTGAGGATGAAATCCTCTTCGGTGCCGACAGAAACGGTTTCAAAGCCCGGCGCCGGATCGTCGGTCTTTCCGGTCATCGGTGCGGCGGCCGGCTCTTCCACGGCGGCCATCTCGGTGGTGTTGCAGGCAGCAAGCGTCATCAGCATGGCGGCCGCAAGAAGCGACTTCGTCAATCCGGTCACGATAGGCATCAGGTGATATTCCTCATTCGACCGGAGTGGCGACAGGGGTGGCGGCCGAAGTTGCGACCGGCGTTGCCTGGCTGACCTCGGGGGCCTTGTCGGCAATGTGCGGCAGAACCTGCACGGCGGTGCCGATCGGGCAGCGCTGGTAGAGATCGATCGCATCCTCGTTGAACATGCGGATGCAGCCGCTGGAGGCATCCTTGCCGATGCTGCCGGGCTCCAGCGTGCCGTGGAAGCGGTAGCCGGTATCGACGCCGTCGCGCAGCAGATACATGGCGCGGGGGCCAAGCGGGTTTTTCGGCGAGCCGCCCTCGACGAACTCAGGCAGCTCCGGGTGACGCTCGCGCATTTCCGGCGGCGGCGTCCAGCGCGGCCAGAGCGACTTGCGGTCGATCGTGGCGCGGCCGTACCACTTGAAGCCTTCCTTGCCGACACCGACGCCGTAGCGGATGGCGGTCTTGTTTTCCATGATCAGGTAGAGAAAGTGGTGCCTGGTATCGACGACGACGGTGCCGATCGGCTCGCTGCTGAAATACTTGACGACCTGGCGCCGCCATTTCGGGTCGATATTGGCGAAATTGGTGCTGCGATAGGTCACGCCGTTATCGGTGGCCGGACCGCCAAAATAGGATGTCGCCTTGGCGAAGACCGGGCTCTGAACCGCGGCGGCGCCAACAAGCGCCAGACCACCAAGCATAATTTCCCTGCGGGTGAACTCCATCGGCAATATCCCCCGAAAGCCAAGCAGCGGGGTGCAGTAAATCAGATTTTTGGATTGCCACAACAGAAAAGTCTAAAGCAGCAGTTCTTTCGTCGACCGCAGGAAAAGTAGGCTTCTTTCGTAGACTTCGGTTTTCAGAACGACTTTGCCTTAGTCGCGACACCGGCAAGCACAGGTTACAACCGTCACGCCGCCCGGCCATCCGGCGGCATTTTGCGGTGTCCCGACAATAGTTTGGCTATTCTCTTCGCGCGACCCTCAGGCACCGGATCGGGGATCGCACCCGCATGACGGGCCGGCCAGCTACTTGATATCGCGCGCCTGGCCTGATGCTCTCAGCTCAGCGAGCGTCTTTCCAAGGCAGCTTCCGCCGGCGTCGGATCCGACTGCCTTGGCTTCGCCATGCAACGTGATCGTTCCGGCGAAATTGTCCGAGGCGATGTAGGTCGCGGTCCCGTCCGACGCGACTTTCGCCAGATAGAATGCATGCTGGGTGCCCTTGTATTCGCAGGCGACAGCAAACGGAAACTGATCGAAGATGGTGCCTTCGGCGTGCGCGGCAGACCCGAAAGCCTGCGCGCCGGCCACGACCAGCACCGCTGCCAAGCATGTGGATATGTTCGTCGAGCTCATGCGCATCGTCGATCCCCAAACCTGATTGACCCAAGGTTGCGATGGTGCTGCCAAGCCCGCGTTTTGACAAGTCCGCCCGGCGAGATCGCGAAAACAGTGCTCGCTTCGGTTGGCAATCATTTCCCGGCTGAAGCGGTATCGGCTCTGATCACGCCGGGTGGCTGAAGCGAGCGACCCGCGCATCCTTCATCAGGTTGCGGAAATTCGCGCCGCTCATATGCACCAGCGTCCGGTGGTCGCCGCCTTCGAAATAGACGTCGTTCACCTCGCCGAGGCTTTCGTCGAGCAGCACCGGCACGTCATAGGCGGTTCCGACGGGCGGCACCGCGCCGATATCGCAGTCGGCAAAGAGCGTTGAGACTTCTTCCTCGGAGGCGAGACCCAGGCGGCGGTCCATCACGTCCTGCAGGGTGGAAAGCTCGACCCGATGGGTGCTGGGCACCACCGCGAGCACGTAGCCCATCTCGTGGTGGACGACGACGGACTTGGCAAGCCGGCTGCCGGGCACATGCGCCGCCCGCGCCGTCTGGCTGGTGGTGGCCGTGCGGTGATGGTCAACGGTGTCGTAGGCGACCCCCGCACCGTCGATGTAGTCCTGAAGTTTTCTAGCGATCGTCATCGTCGACACCCCTTCTGTCGTGGTGGCGCGGAGATCTCATTCTCCTCCCATCCTCCGTGAAGTCAACGACGCAGGGGAAGACCGTCAGCCCGCGGCGGTCAGAACCGGCAGGGCCTGGTCGCGCTCGGACATCTGCGCGATCGGCAGCGGCCAGGCAATGGCGAGCCCCGGATCGAGCGGGTTGAGCCCGCCTTCGGCATCGGGCGCATAGGGCTTGTCGTGCAGGTAGATCAGTTCGCAATCGTCTTCAAGCGTCTGGAACCCGTGCGCGAAACCGCCGGGGATCATCATCGAGCGGCCGTTGTGAGCGCTCAAGACCTCGCCGTGCCAGTGCAGATAGGTCGGGGACCCGGGCCTCAAGTCGACAGCCACGTCGAAGACGGCGCCCGAAAGGCACGAGACGAACTTCGCCTCGTCGTGCGGCGGGCGCTGGAAATGCAGGCCGCGGATCGTGCCTGCGGCTTGCGTCAGCGTATGGTTGATCTGGGCGATCGTGCCACCTGTCCCAAAGTCGGCCAGCGCATCGCGGCAGAAGAAGCGCGAGAAAAATCCGCGGTCGTCGCCCCTGCGTTGACGTTCGACAACCGTGAGACCCGCTATAGGTGTAGAAATCAGTTCGAATCGCGACATGCAACCTTCCGCCAGGGCCCAGATCTACCCGTCTTTTCGCCCTTAAGAAACCGGCCTTGACCGTATTTGCAATTGCCGACATGAAAGCGTTCACAGGAAAACGTTACGAATCGCTGAAACGCCATTGATCGCGATTCGCGACCAGAGGCGCATCCGTAGATTGCATTCACTAAAGGGTGTCAGGCAGCAATGACAGTAGTTGACGATCGTCTCGCATTCGAAGCCCACAAGACGGAGATGGCCCTTGCGCTTGGCAAGGACAGGGACGCCTTCCAGCAGTCGCTCGACACCCTGGTCACGCTCGACAAGTACGACTACTCCTACCTCTGGTCCTTCATGGGCGTGCCGATCATCCAGATGCCCGCTGACGTCATGGCGACCCAGGAAGTCATCTGGAACACCAAGCCTGACATCATCATCGAGACGGGCGTTGCCCGCGGCGGCTCGGTGATCTTCATGGCGGCGATGCTGCAGCTCATCGGCAAGGGCAAGGTCATCGGCGTCGACATCGACATCCGCGCCCACAACCGCGATTCGATCGAAAAACACCCGATGTCGTCGCGCATCACGCTGATCGAAGGTCCTTCGACGACGGCGGAAACGCTCGCCAAGGTCAAGGCCGAGATCCCCGAGGGCGCCTCGGTCATGGTGGTGCTCGACAGCGACCACAGCCGCGACCACGTGCTCGACGAATTGCGCACCTACGGCCCGCTGGTGACCGAGGGGCAATACATGGTTGTCGCCGATACGCTGCTCGGCTTCGGCGACGACACGCAGACGCCGACTAAGCGCTCCAAGATCTGGCATGCCGGCGACGAGCCCTATGCAGCGCTCAAGGCTTACATGGAAGAGGAGACGCGCTTCGAGATTGACGAGGCGCTGAACGGCAAGCTCGTCCTCTCCAGCTCGCCGCGCGGCTACCTGCGCTGCGTGCGGAAGTAGGCCCGGGCGCAAGGACCTTTGGCACCCATTTCCAGCACGCGACACGTGACAACACCGACCCCAGGCGACGACCCGATGGCTCGCAACATTGTCATCTCGCAATCCATGTACTTTCCATGGGTTGGCATGCTGGAGCAGATCAAGCTCGCGGATGTGTTCGTCCACTACGACGATGTTCAGTTTTCCCGCGGCAGCTTTACAAACCGCGTGCAGATCAAGACTGACAACGGCATCCGCTGGCTGACCCTTCCGCTGAAGGACTTCCACCTGGGGCAACGGATCGACGAAGTGCTGATCGACGATCGGGCCGACTGGAAAAGCCGTCATCGCGATATCCTGCGCCAGGCCTACGGCAAGGCGCCGTACGTCAAGGACATGCTCGCCCTGGTCGACGACGTGTTCGCCAGGGACACCGCGACGGTCGCCGATGTCGCCCGCAATTCCATGCTGGCGCTCGCCGCCTATTTCGGCCTGAACCGGCCGATCTTCGTCTCGTCGGACCGCCTGGTGATCGGCGGCGCGAGCAGCGAGCGGGTCTACGACATCACTGCGCATCTCGAAGGCACGGTTTACATCACCGGCCATGGCGCGCGGAACTATCTCGATCACGATCTCTTCGGGCAGAACGGAATAGCGGTCCGCTACATGAACTATGAGCGCACGCCCTATCCGCAGCTGCACGGCGCGTTCACCCCTTACGTGACCGCTTTGGACCTCGTCGCCAATTGCGGCGCCGAAGGCGCAAAGCTCGTGCATTCCGGAACGGTCGACTGGAGGGAGTTCACCGCGTGAAAGCCTGGTCCGCATGAAGAAAGCCGCCGTCATCGGCCCGCGCTCGATGCTGGGACACGCGCTCGTCGAGCGTCTTCGGCGCCTCGGCGTCGAGACGGTCAGCGTCGGCAGGGCGCAGACCGATGACATCGTCTTCGACCTCGTGGAGGGCGCGCCGATCGTGCCCGATGGCCTGACCGTGGACGCACTCTTCCATGTTGCCGCCAGCTTCGGTGACGATGGCCCTTCGGGCATCCGGCAGAATTTCGCGGCCAACACCATGGGCGCACTTCACGTGGCCGAGCTCGCTCAGCGGCTGCGGGCGAGGACCCTCATCCATGCCGGATCGCTATCCTCGGACGCGACACTCGATGAAGCACCGCTGACCTCCTATGGAATGTCCAAGCAGCTGGCAGAAAAAATCCTCGAGTGGAGCGCGCAGAAACACGGCTTTGGCTTTTGCAGCCTCCGCTTCTCGCAGCTCTATGACGTTGAAGGGCGCTGCTGCGCCCATCAACCCTGGTTCGGCCGCATCATCGCCTATGCCTCGCGCGGCATGGACCTGCGCATGCCGACCTCACACGGCGTGCGCAACTTCCTGCACGTCCAGGACGCGGCAGACTTGATGATACGGGCCGCCGAAACCGGTGCCTTGGGCGTGCTGGACGCCGTGCATACCGAGGCCATGACCTCGGATGCTATCGCTGCCCTCGCCTACGAGACATTCGGGCGCGGCGGCCAGGTGGTGATCGCGACGGAAAAGGCGCCGTTTCGAAAGGTCAATTTCCCGGACGGAGCAACCACGCTCGCGCATCTGGGCATGCAGCCTCTCATCACGATGAGGGACGGGATTGCCATGATCAAGACAATGGGGACGGCCGATGCATTCGGCCCGATGGACGTCAAATGACTGAAGACGACACGAAGCAATCGACGCAGCAGGTGACGGTCGTGGTGACGGCGGTTGGCGCAATCATTGGCCAGGGCATCGTGGCGTCGCTGCGCAAGTCAAAAACGCCGGTCAGGATCATCGGCGTCGACCGTGACGCCAATGGCATCGGCCGCTACTTCTGCGACCACTTTGTCACAAAGCCTGCCTGCGACGAGAGTTCGCGAGACTACCTCGACTTCTGGCTCGCGCTGATAGAGCGAGAGAATGTCGCGCTGGTGCTGCCCGGCCTCGAGCTGGACGTGACCTTCTTCCACGAGAACCGAGCGAAATTTGCACAGACCGAGGCGCGCATTGCCCTGAACACGCCGTCGCTGATCGACGTCGGGCAGGACAAATGGGACATGGGCGAGGCACTTCTCGACGCAGGCTTTCCCGCCATCCCGAGCACGCTCAGCCGCTCGCTTGACGCCTGCACGCGCGAACTCGGTCCCCTGCCCCTGTTGCTCAAACCGCGCCGCGGCAACGGTTCGCGCGGTATTGCGCTTTTGCGCGATGTCGCCGACTTCGACTACTGGACGAAGAAGAGCGACGATGACTTCGTCATCCAGAAATATGTCGGCAGCAACGACCAGGAATACACCGTTGGAGCCTTCGGCTTCGGCGATGGCACCACGCTTTCGCCCATCGTCTTCAAGCGCAAGCTGTCGGTTGCCGGCAATACCCAGTACGCAGAGGTGGTCGACGCACCTGTCGTGGTCGAGGCCGTGCAACGCCTCGCGCGACACTTCAAGCCGCTCGGACCGACGAACTATCAGTTCCGGTTGGACGGTACGACAGCCTATCTGCTGGAGATCAACCCGCGTTTCTCGAGCAGCACGTCGCTGCGCGCAGCCTTCGGCTACAACGAGGCGGAAATGGCGCTCGACTACTACCTCTACGGCAAAAGGCCGGAAGAACCCGACATCAGACCCGGACGGGCCTGGCGCTACGCCGAGGATCTGGTCGTCCAATGATCGCGGTCATTTCCGACATCCACGGCAATCTCCCCGCGCTTGAGGCCGTGCTTGCCCGCATCGATGCACTCGGCTGCAGCACGATCCTGTCGCTCGGCGACGTCGTCGGTTACTACGCCCAACCGGGCGACTGCATCGACCGCCTGAAGGCCCGCGGCATCGTCAACATCATGGGCAATCACGACCATTATATTGTGAGCGGCGAAGGCTGCCCGCGCTCGAAGATGGTCAACGACATCATCGAATATCAGCGGGGCATCATCTCGGCGGAACAGCACGCCTGGCTTGCCGGGTCGCGATCCCGCCTGGTCGACGGATCGACCTTTTTTGTCCATGGGAGCTGGCAGGATCCAGTCGACGAGTATCTCTACCAGGTCTCGGAAGTGCATTTCCCTGAAGGCGCCGCGCGGCTTTTTGCCGGCCATACCCATGTGCAGGTGCGTCTCGACATCGGTGGCAAGACGTTCTGCAATCCCGGCTCGGTCGGGCAGCCACGCGACGGTGATCCGCGCGCAGCCTTCGCGCTCATGTCGCCGGCGGGCGACATCGAACTGCATCGCGTCGAATACGACATCGATCGGACGGCGTTCCACATGCGTGAGGCGGGTTTCCCTGCCCGCTACTATGAGAACCTCTATGCCGGCGCGCAGATCGGCGGCCGGATCGACAGGATCGTTGTCGCCGACGCCGCCATTCCCAAGGGATAGCCACAGCCTGGGGAAAGCTTCGCCCATTAGATTTTCATCCTGGACCTGACCGCGCGCACCGAGCCTGATGCGCGCCGGCATTTTGTTACCGACGACCGTCTCACGGCAGGAATTCCTGAAGGAGGAAACAGGCGTATCATGAACAACGGCACCATCATTTCCGAGAGCGCGCGCCAGGAATTCGAAACCAAGGGCTACCATGTGGTCCCCGGCTTCTACGACGTTCAGGCACAGATCGCACCAATCCAGGAAGGCATCCGCCAGATCCTCGAATTGCTCTGCAAGAAGTACGGCGTCGAAGCGCCGACCGGAACCGCGCATGAAGCCATGACCATTGCCTATCGCAAGCTGATCGCCGTCAACCGCTCCTGGGGTGGCGAGGTCTATGATGCGGTCAAGCAGATCCCGGCCTTCATGCGGCTTGTCAGTGCCGCCGCCAACGACGAGGTCTTCAAGGCGCTTCGCCCGGGCAGTGCGCCCGGCATCGCCGCCGGCGGCTACGGCATCCGCATCGACAATCCGGGTGAAGAAAAGTTCCGTTCGCAATGGCACCAGGAGTTTCCGGCGCAGCTGCGCAGCGCCGATGGCGTCGTCTTCTGGACGCCGCTGCTGCCTGTCTTGGCCGACATGGGTCCTGTCCAGATTGCCGAGGGCTCCCACGCCGAGGGCTTCGTTCCGGTCTATGAGGACGGAGCGGACCTTGGCAAGACCGGCGCCTATTCGCTGTATCTGCACAAGGGCGAGGAACGCCTGGCGCGCTACAAGCATGTCGCCCCGCTCAGCAATCCCGGCGACCTGATCCTGATGGACTTCCTGACGCTGCACCAGTCCGGCCACAACGTGTCGCAGACGCCGCGCTGGAGCATCCAGTTCCGCTACTTCAACTACGCCGATCCGGTCGGTATCCGCATCGGCTGGAAGGGTTCGTTCGCCGCCGGCGTCAACTTCGCCGAAGTGCTGCCGGAACTGGTCGCTCCTGAGGGAGAACTTGCATGACCGCATGCCGAGTTTGTGGCAGCCACATCGGCGCCCCGTCCTACGAAGCGCCGGCGCCGGCCCTGACCTCGGGCACGACACTGCTCGACGTGCCGACCCGCGTGTTCGTGTGCGGCGACTGCGGACATTCGCAAAGCGACGAAATTCCGGATATTCAGGCCTTCTATGACACGGAGTACCGGATATCGCTGAGCAGCGACAACCACGACCAGATCTTCGCGGTCGCAGCTGACGGCACGATCATCTACCGGACCGACCATCAGGCCGCCCTGTCGCTGCGACTGCTGGATCTGCCGGAAGGTGCCTCGATCCTCGACTTCGGCGCGGCCAAGGCGGACACCTTGCGCAAGATGGTTCTTGCCCGGGGCGACCTGCGCCCTTCCGTCTTCGAGGTGAGTTCGGACTATGCCCCCGCCTGGCAGGGCTGGGTGCCGGAAGCGGCGCAAGCGACCTACGCGGTGCCGGAGGCCTGGAAGGGAACGTTCGATGCGGTGATGAGCCATTTCGTCATCGAGCACGTGGCCGATCCGGTCGGCTTTCTGCGCGACGTGCACGCACTGCTTCGCGCTGGCGGCAGCGTCCTGTTTTCGATGCCGGACGTCGCTGGAAATCCGGGTGACATGGCGGTCGCCGATCACCTCAATCACTTCAGCGAAGCCTCGCTTGCGCATGCCCTTGCAAGCGCCGGGTTCGAATTGACGACGATCGACAAGACCTCGTTCCCCGGCGCCTTCTTCGTTGTGGCAAGGCGCGCCGATACGGCCGTTGAAACCGCCCGCACCTCAAAATCGGCCGACGAAGCCGCGACCGAGGCACGCGAGATCTGCGCCTTCTGGGAGCGCGCATCCGAAGCGCTTGAGGGCGGAGTTGAACGCTACGCCCGGCGCAAAGTCGCGATCTATGGCGCCGGATTCTACGGAAGCTGGATCTACTGCCGGATCGGTCAGGACGTCGATGTCGTGGCCTTCCTCGATCGCAACGAAAACCTGCGCGGCACCACCCATTTCGGCATTCCGGTCCTCCCCCCGGAGGACCTGCCCGAGGGAGCCGAAGCGCTGTTCATCGGCCTCAATCCGCTGAAGGCCCGCGACGCGATCGCCGCCCAGCCCTGGCTGCAGCGAACTGGGCTCGACCACGTCTGGCTTTGACGAAGCACCATCCTCGCCTCAATCGATTGGCTACCGCATGAAACCGCGCATTCTCTACACCAAGCCCTCGATCACCGACCGCGAGGTGGCCTATGCAACGGACGCGGCGGCCAACGGCTGGGGCGAGCGCTGCTACGACTACATCAATCGGTTCGAAGCCGCGTTTGCGACCCATCTCGGCGCCGCGCACGCGATCTCGACGTCGAGCTGCACTGGCGCACTGCATATGGGCCTTGCCGCACTCGGCGTCGGCCCCGGCGACGAAGTGATCCTTGCCGACACCAACTGGACGGCGTCTGCCGCCCCGATCGTTCATCTCGGGGCAAAGCCTGTCTTCGTCGACGTGCTTTCAGACAGCTGGTGCATCGATCCGGAAAGGGCCGAAGCGGCAATCACGCCACGAACCAAGGCGATCATCGCCGTCCATATCTACGGCAACCTTTGCGACATGGACCGGCTGCTGGACATCGGCGCGCGACACGGCATTCCGGTTGTCGAGGATGCGGCCGAAGCGCTCGGATCGGAATGGCGTGGACGCAAGGCAGGCTCGCTCGGCGCTTTCGGCGCCTTCTCCTTCCATGGCACCAAGACGGTGACGACAGGCGAAGGCGGCATGTTCGTGACCAGTGACGCCAAGCTCCACGAAAAGGTGCTGACGCTCTCCAATCACGGCCGCGCCCGCGGGCAGAAAAAGCAGTTCTGGCCGGACGAAATCGGCTTCAAGTACAAGATGTCGAACCTGCAGGCGGCCGTTGGTCTCGCCCAGATCGAGCGGGTCGGCGAACTGGTCGAACGCAAGCGCGCCATCTTCTACGCCTACCGGGACCTCCTTGCCGGCGTGAACGCGGTTGCGATGAACCCGGAGCCGGAAGGAACGCAGAACGGCTTCTGGATGCCCACCGTCGTCTTCGCGCCGGAAACCGGCGTAACCCGGGAAAAACTCCAGGACGCATTTGCTGCCGAAAACATTGACGCGCGCGTGTTCTTCTGGCCGTTGAGTTCGCTGCCGCCATTTGAAGGCGTGCCGGCCAACACCACGGCCTACGACCTTCCCGGCCGGGCGATCAATCTGCCGAGCTATCACGACATGACGGCCGAGGAGATCGGCCGCGTTGTCGACGTCCTGCGTGGCTGCCTCGCCGCCTGAAGGCCCCAGCACGGAGACCACCTCCGCGCAAGGTCACCAGGATATTAGGACTTTGAAATGCGCCGGGTATGGGTCGGCGCAAATACGGGGCGGTCGCATGAAAATCGTCATTCTCGCGGGTGGTTACGGCACGCGCATCTCGGAGGAGAGCCATCTCCGGCCAAAGCCGATGATCGAAATCGGCGGGCGGCCGATCCTGTGGCACATCATGAAGATCTACAGCCACTATGGCTTTTCGGATTTCGTGATCTGCCTCGGCTACCGGGGCTACATGATCAAGGAATACTTTGCCAACTACGTGCTGCACTCTTCCGACGTCACCTATTGCATGGCGACGGGCGAAACCCTGTTTCACTCGAACAAGGCCGAGCCGTGGCGCGTGACGCTGGTCGACACCGGAACCGACAGCATGACCGGTGGGCGCCTGAAGCGTGTCGCCGACCATCTCGGCGATACGTTCTGCCTGACCTACGGCGACGGCGTCGCCGACATCGATATCAAGGCGCTGACCGACTTCCACCGCCACCATGGCCGCCAGGCGACCGTTACCAGCGTCATCCCGCCGGGCCGCTACGGTGCGCTTGCCGTCAGCGACGGGCGGGTGCGCAGCTTCATCGAGAAGCCGGCCGGCGACAACGGCCACATCAACGGCGGCTTCTTCGTTCTCAACCGATCGGTGCTCGATCGGATCGAGGGTGACCACACACCGTTCGAGGCGGAGCCCTTGGAGGGATTGGCGGCGGAAGGCCAGTTGATGGCCTTCGAGCATGGCGGTTTCTGGCGGCCGATGGACACGCTGCGCGACAAGAACCAGCTTGAAGACCTCTGGCAAAGTGGTACCGCCCCCTGGAAAGTCTGGGCATGACCCGACGTGCGACCCCGTCCTTCTGGGCCGGCAAGCGGGTTTTCTTGACCGGCCACACCGGTTTCAAGGGCAGCTGGGCACAGCTCTGGCTGCGCCAGATGGGCGCGAGCGTGACGGGATATGCGCTGCCGCCCGCGGCCGAGCCGTCCCTCCATGGCCTGCTCGGACCCGGGCACAACGCCGGCGACCACCTTGGCGACATCAGGGACGGGGACGCTCTGGCCGCGGCGATCCGTGACTGTGAGCCGGAGATCTTTCTCCACATGGCGGCCCAGCCGCTGGTGCGCGAAAGCTATCGCAGGCCGGCCGACACCTTCGACGTCAACGTCATGGGAACCGTGCGCCTGCTGGACGCTGCCCGTGCGTGCGCGGCGCTGAAGACCGTCGTCGTCGTGACCACCGACAAGGTCTATCGCAATGACGAAAGCGGTCGGCATTTTCCTGAGGACGCGGTGCTCGGCGGCCACGACCCCTATTCCGGCTCGAAGGCCGCTTGCGAACTGGTGGTGTCGACCTGGCGGGATTCCTTCCTGCGCGAACGCGGCGTCCGGCTGGCGACCGCTCGCGGCGGCAACGTGCTCGGCGGCGGCGATTTCTCGGTCGACCGACTGGTGCCCGATATCGTCCGTGCCGCGCAATCGGGCTCGACCCTCGATATCCGCAGCCCGATGGCGACCCGGCCGTGGCAGCACGTGCTTGACTGCCTCAACGGCTATCTCGTTTTTGCCGAAGCGCTTCACGCCGGCGAAACCGATGTCGGCGCCTTGAACTTCGGCCCCTCCCCGAGTGAGCCCCAGATCCCGGTGCGCGACGTGGCCGCCGCGATCCAGACGGCGATGGGACTGCCCGCCGAATGGCGCGACACCTCGTCCGAGGATCAACCGCGCGAGATGAAGACGCTGGGCCTCGACCCGGCGCTCGCGGGACGCACCCTCTCCTGGGCCGCACGCCTCTCGCAGCACGAGGCGATCGACTGGACCGCCCGCTGGTACGACGGCTGGCGCCGGGGTGGCGACGCCCGTGACCTGACACTCAGCCAAATCGATGCATTCATGAGAGGCTAACGACTTCGATGTCCCACAATTGCCGTTTCTGCTCGACCCCGCTTTCGACCGTCGTTGCCGACCTGGGCTCGACCCCGTGGTCAAACTCGTTCCTTGAGCCGACGCAGGAAGCCATCGCCCGCGAACGTTCGTTTCCATTGAAGGCGATGGTCTGCTCGGAGTGCCTGCTGGTGCAGACGACAGAGACCGTGCCGGCCGACGAGATCTTCACCGACGGATACGCCTACCTGTCCTCTTTCTCGTCGAGCTGGCTTGCGCACGCCCGCCGCTACGCCGAGACGATGTCGGAACGCTTTGGGCTCGATGAAAACGCGCAAGTCGTGGAGGTCGCCTCGAATGACGGTTACCTGCTGCAGTACTTCGTCGAGAAAGGCATTCCGGTGCTGGGTGTCGAGCCCGCCGCCAATGCGGCGCGCCTTGCCGAAGAGCGCAAGGTCCCGACGGAAGTTGCCTTCTTCGGCCGCAAGACCGCCACGGACCTCGTCGAGCGCGGCATCCGCGCCGATCTGACGGCCGCCAACAACGTGCTTGCCCACGTGCCCGACATCGCCGATTTCGTGGAAGGTTTTGCCATTCTCCTGAAGCCCGATGGCGTGGCGACGTTCGAGTTCCCGCATCTCCTGCGCCTGATGGAAGAAGTGCAGTTCGACACGATCTACCACGAGCACTATTCCTATCTGTCGCTGGCCGCCGTCGAACGCATCTTCGAAAGCTCCGGGCTCAAGGTCTTCGACGTCGAGGAACTGCCCACGCATGGCGGTTCGCTGCGCGTCTTCGCCCAGCTCAGATCCGGCACCCGCGCGACCACGCTTGAACTCGACAGGATCCGAGCAACCGAAGCGCTCGCGGGGCTGATGCGGATGGAGACCTACCAGGCCTTCGACGACCGCATCGCCGCGGTCTGCAAAAGCTTCCAGGACTTCCTGGCCAACGCAAAGGCCGAAGGAAAGACGGTCGCAGCCTATGGCGCCGCCGCAAAGGGCAACACCTTCCTCAACGTCTGTGGCCTGTCGCCGAGCGAGATCGCCTTTGCAGTCGACCGGAACGACCTCAAGCAAGGCAAGCTTCTTCCCGGCACCCATATTCCGGTGCACGCGCCGACCCTCATCGAAGATGCAAGGCCGGACTATCTGGTCATCCTGCCGTGGAACCTCAAGGCCGAGATCGTCGCCGATAATTCCGCGATCCGCGACTGGGGCGGCCGCTTCGTCGTCGCCATTCCCGAGCTCAAAGTCTTCTGATTTTCAATGTCATAAACTGTGGACGCCCAGCCCGGTTTTCTCGGTTGGGCATCAAAAATCGACCATTTTTGTCATCTTCGGCCACTTTGCCGTAAATTCGGCACGATTGAAGGGAGATTGAAGCACGCGTGGGTCTTGACGGTTGAAAAAAGCACACCTTAAGGAGGTGCTATGTCCACTATTGACCTATGCATTGTCGCGACGCGGCGCCCGGATCTGTTTGCCCAGACGCTCGAGAGCTTCGCGGAGAAGATTTTCCATAAACTCGACCTGCGCGGCGCCTATCTCAATCTCGACCCCGTGTTCGGGACGGAGGACGACCATCGCGCCTGCGTGGAAATCTTCCGCAAACATTTCCCCGATGGCACGATTTTCCAGCCGGAAAGCCCCGGCTTCTGCGCAGCAGTCGCAAGACTGTGGTCCGCATCGAGCGCCGACTACATATTCCATCTCGAGGATGACTGGACGTCGCTGAAGAACATGGGCCGCGAGCTGCTTGCGCCATTTTCCGACGACAGGATCGCGCAGGTGTCGTTCCACACGGCGGACCAGAACTGGAACATCCGTCGCAAGGGCCACTTCCACCGGCGCAACGAATACACCCATCTGTTCGGGATCAAGATCCCGCTGTTTCGCACCTTCCCGAAGTTCACCACCTCACCGTCCCTCCTCAGGGGAGACTTTGCGCGGCATTGCGCCGGGCTGATGGACCTTTCACGCGATCCGGAGAAGCAGTTCTACTCGGGCGTCAACCCGGCAATGGAAGCCTATGTCGCCAACCGCCGAAACTACATCTTCTCACCCGAGGCAAGTCCCGTGATCAAGGATATGGGGCGGGAGTGGCGCGAGCAGCGCCGCATCGAGAAGGTCATCACCAATTCCACCTCGGTCTGGCGCGCAAGCGCCTGACCGGGAGACACGCGGCAAGGCGCGACTGGCAGGTGACGAATGAGCGGGAGCGCCCCGCTCATGCTTCCGTCAGGCGGCTGGCGCTGCCTCCTTGCGCTGGAAGCCCTTGCTCGCCACCATCAGGCTGCGGGTATAATCCTCACCGATCCGCCCTGCGACGAGATCTGCCGAAGACAGCCGTTCGACGACGCGCCCGCCCTGCATCACCGCCAGCCGGTCGCACATATGGGTAACGACGCCGAGATCGTGGCTGACCATGAGGAAGGTCAGCTTGCGGTCGCGCCGCACCTGCTCAAGCAGGTTCAAGACCTCGGCCTGGACCGAGGCATCGAGGGCCGACGTCGGCTCGTCAAGCAGCAGGATCGAGGGTTCGAGAATGAGCGCCCGGGCAATGGCGATGCGCTGCCGCTGGCCGCCTGAAAGCTGGTGCGGGTAGCGGAAGCGGAACCCGGAGCCAAGACCGACCTCGTCGAGCGCCCTCAGGATACGGCGTTCGCCATCCGCCACGCCATGGATCGCGAGCGGTTCCAGCAGCTGCCGGTCGATCGTCTGGCGCGGGTGCAGCGAACCGTAGGGGTCCTGAAAGACCATCTGCACCGCGCGGTAGAAGGCCTTGTCGCGCTTGGCGCCCTTGAGCACCCGATCGTGCACGCGGATGGCACCTGATGTCACCGGCGCAAGACCGGCGACCGCGCGCAGCAGGGTCGACTTGCCCGACCCGGATTCGCCGACGAGGCCGAAGGATTCGCCCGGCGCAATCTCGACGCTGACGTCGTCCAGCGCCTTGAACTCGTCATAGGTAACGACGACGTTTGAAACGGAAACGGCTGATGTCATTGGGCCCACTCCGGCTTGCGGTCGAGGACCGGCAGGGGATGGCGATCGGAGCCGATCGCCGGCATGCAGTTCAGAAGCCCCTGCGTATAGGGATGCTTGGCATTGGCAAGTTCCGAAGCCGCCAGTTCCTCGACGATCCGGCCTGCGTACATGACGATGACCCGATCGCAGAAGGACGACACCAGGCGAAGATCGTGCGACACGAAGATCAGGCCCATGCCGCGCTCGGCAACCAGCTTGTCGAGAATGCCAAGCACCTCGAGCTGCACCGTGACGTCGAGCGCCGAGGTCGGCTCGTCGGCAATCAAGAGCTCCGGGCCGGCAACCAGCATCATCGCGATCATCGCTCGTTGGCCCATGCCGCCCGATACCTCGTGCGGATAGAGATCGTAGACGCGCTTCGGGTCACGGATTTGGACAGCCGCGAGCATGTCGAGCGCCCTCTCCCGGGCTTCGCTGCGGCTGACGCTCTCATGCTGCCTGAGCGTCTCGACGATCTGCTTGCCGATGCTCATGACTGGGTTCAGCGAATACTTCGGATCCTGCAGGATCATCGCGATGCGCTTGCCCCGGAGGTCTCGGCGCACCTTTGGCGTGGCGGAAAGCAGGTCGATGCCGTCGAAGGACAGTTGCTTTGCCGTGACCTCGGCGTGCGAAGGCGTCAGCCCCATGATCGCCCGGCCGGTCTGCGACTTGCCGGAACCGCTCTCGCCGACGATGCCGAGGCGTTCGCGGCCGAGCGTGAAGGAGACACCGCGCACGGCCTCGACGAGGCCGGTGCGGGTCGGGAACGAGACCTTGAGGTCTTCAACCGTCAGAAGCGCACTCATTGGCCGCTCTCCCGCGGATCCAGCGCATCGCGCAGGCCGTCGCCAAGCAGGTTGAAGCCGAGGCTCACGATCAGGATCGCGATACCGGGCATGGTCGCCACCCACCACTGGTCGAGGATGAAGCGGCGACCCGATGCGATCATCGCGCCCCATTCCGGCAGCGGCGGCTGCGCGCCAAGGCCGAGGAAGCCCAAGCCCGCGGCGGTCAGGATAATGCCGGCCATGTCGAGCGTGACGCGCACGATCAGCGACGACATGCACATCGGCATGACGTGGCGGAAGACGATGCGGGTCGGCGACGCGCCCATGAGCTGCACAGCGGCAATGTAGTCGGAATTGCGCACCGTCAGCGTTTCTGCGCGGGCGATGCGCGCATAGGGCGGCCAGGAGGTGATCGCGATGGCGATAACGGCGTTCTCGATGCCCGGGCCGAGGGCAGCGACGAAGGCAAGCGCCAAAACCAGCTTCGGGAAGGCAAGGAAGATGTCGGTGATCCGCATCAGCACGGCATCGACCCAGCCGCCGGCATAACCGGCGACAGCCCCGACGATCAGACCGACCGGTGCGGCAATGATGGCGACCAAAAGGACGACGGCGAGCGTCAGTCGCGAACCATGGATCAGCCGCGAGAGAATGTCGCGGCCGAGATCGTCGGTGCCGAGCAGGTATCCGGGGCTTCCTGGCGGCATCAGCCGCGCATTGGCGAGATCGCCGATATAGGGCGAATGCGGCGCCAGGACATCGGCAAAGGCTGCGACGAAGACCAGCGCCAACAGGATCAACAGACCGAGAACGGCGAGCTTGTTGGCGGCAAAGCGCTGCCAGGTCATGTAGGCGCGGCCAAGGCGAGCCTGGGTTCGCGACTGCGGACGATCGGACAGAAGCCATTCGCGCCGCGTCATCGGACGTGTCTGGGTAACGGTACTCATCGCTGGCGCGTCCTCGGGTCGAGCGTCCGGTAGAGAAGGTCGGACAGAAGGTTGATACCGATGAAGACCGAACCGATGACGATGGTGCCACCGAGAACGGCGTTCATGTCGGCATTCTGCAGCGAATTGGTGATGTAGAGGCCAAGGCCTGGCCAGGCAAAAACCGTCTCCGTCAGCACCGAGCCTTCGAGCAGGCCGGCATAGGAAAGCGCAATCACCGTTACGAGCGGCACGGCGGCGTTTCGGAGCGCATGCCCCCAGATGATCCGCGTCTCCGACAGACCCTTGGCGCGGGCTGCGACGATGTATTCCTGCTGCAGCTCGTTGAGCATGAAGCTGCGGGTCATGCGGCTGATATAGGCAAGCGAGAAATAGCCGAGCAGCGAGGCCGGCAGGATGATGTGGCGGAACACGTCCCACAGCACGTCCCATTGCCGCTGCCAGAGCGCGTCGAACAGATAGAAGCCGGTGATCGGCGTGAACGTATATTCGAAGACGATGTCGATGCGGCCGGGATAGGCGACCCACTTCAGCCGCGCGTAAAAGACGAGCAGCGACAGCAGCGCCAGCCAGAAGATCGGCACGGAATAGCCCACAAGCCCGATGACGCGCACGATCTGGTCGGCAAGACTGCCACGCTTGACGGCGGCGAGCACGCCGAGCGGCACGCCGAAGATGGCGCCGATCAGGGTTCCGAGCGTTGCAAGCTCCATCGTCGCCGGGAAGACGCGGCGGATGTCGGTCATGACCGGATTGGTCGTTAGCACCGATACGCCGAAATCACCCGTGAGCGCCTGGCGGACATAGATGAAAAACTGCTGGTAGAGGGGCAGGTTCAGCCCCATCGCCTCGCGCGTCCTTTCGACGACATGCGACGGCGCCCGGTCGCCGAGGACGGCGAGAACCGGATCGATCGGGATCACCCGGCCGATAAAGAAGGTGACGGCCAGAAGGCCGAGATAGGTCGTCAGCACGACCACGAGAAAACGCAGCACTGCCGCCACGATCTTGCCGGGACGGGCGCGTTTGCGCCCGTCCACGGTCCCTGTTCCGCTCATGCTCAAGGGAACGTTCCTTTCGGTTTATTCCTTCGAGACGGCTTATTCTTTGGTGATGCCGGCGACGAAGTTGGTGTCGAAGCTCGGACCGAGCTTCAGGCCCTTGACGTTGCCGCGGTAGCCGGCGACTTCGGTCTGCTGGAAGATGATGACGAACGGGCTTTCGCCAAGCACCGTCTTCTGCAGTTCCTTGTAGGTTTCGGCACGCTTGGCGCTGTCGCGCTCGAGCAGGGCTTCCTTGGTCTTCTTCGTCAGCTCCGGAACGTCCCAGGCATTGCGCCAGGCAAGCGTCTTGTTCTTGCCTTCGTCGGAATTGTCAGGGTTGCTGGTGAAGGTCTCGGCGTTGGAGTTCGGATCGAAGTAATCCATGCCCCACTGGCCGATATACATGTCGTGGTTACGCGCACGGTACTTCGTCAGCGTCTGCTTGCCGTCGCCCGGGATGATTTCGAGCTTCACGCCGGCCTGGCCGAGCGTCTGCTGGAAGGATTCGGCAATGCCGGTAACCGGCTGGCCGTTGCGCACGTCCATGGTGACGGTGAAACCGTCGGCAAGGCCGGCCTTGGCCAAGAGTTCCTTCGCCTTGGCGACGTCGAGCTTGTAGGGGTTCTCGTCGAGTGCGCCGAGCACGCCCTTCGGCAGGAAGCTCTGGTGGATCTCGCCGATGCCCTTGATGATCGTCGAGCCGAGCGCATCGTAGTCGACCAGGTACTTGAAGGCTTCGCGCACTTCCGGCTTTGCGAGGTTCGCGTTCTTCTGGTTGAGGCTGATGTAATAGACCGTGCCCTTGGGCGCGCTGGTGGCGCCAAGATCCGCGTTCTTCGAGACGGCATCGAGATCGCCCGGCTCGAGGTTGCGGGCAACGTCGATATCGCCGGCTTCAAGCGCCAGGCGCTGGCCCGAGCTTTCCTTCATGTGGCGATAGATGACGCGAGCAAGCTTGGCCTGTTCGCCATAATAGTTGTCGTTGCGCTCAAGCACGATGACTTCGTTGGCGCGCCATTCGCGCAGCTTGAACGGACCGGAACCGGCATAGCCGGTCTTCAGCCATTCGTTGCCGAAGTCGTTGTCGTACTTGTAGTCGTCGGTCGGCGTGACCGGCTTGACGTTTTCGAGCACGAGCTTCTTGTCGAGCACGGCGGCAACGGTTGCCGTCAGGCAGTTCAGGACGAAGCTCGGCGCATAGGGCTGGTCGACGGTGAAGACGAAGGTCTGCTCGTCCGCAGCCTTGGCCTTCTCCGTCACGTTGTCGCCCGTGAGGCCGAACTGGGTAAGGATGAAGGCCGGGCTCTTGTCGAGCTTCACGGCGCGCTCGAACGACCAGGCAACGTCTTCAGCGGTCACCGGATTGCCGGACGCAAACTTCAGACCGGACTTCAGCTTGAAGGTATAGGTCAGGCCATCGTCGGACACGGTCCAGCTGTCGGCGAGATCGCCGACGACCTTGGAGGTGTCGTTGATGTCGAGGCGCACCAGCAGGCTGTAGGTGTTGCCGGTGATTTCGGCAGCGGTCAGTTCGAAAGCTTCGCCCGGATCCATGGTGATGACGTCATCGATCGCGAAAGCTTCGACCAGCGTGTCCTTCGGCGTCTCGGCAAAAGCCGGCGCTGTCGCTGCCATCACCATGGCAAGCGCCGCCGAAGCGGTCAGAAGACGAAGACGTCCGTTGAGCTTGTGCATCATTTTTGCAGTTCCCTCGTTATGCCCCTTACGGGCTCTTCTTCATGATTCAGGCGGCTTCGTGCCAAGCCTGTCCCAGAACTCTCCACCAGTTCTCCCGGCATATCTTCGCCAGTTCGGCGTCACCATATCCGGCGCTCCGAAGCGCTGCAACGAGCGCCTGATTGCCGCCAGCGTCGCCGATCTCCTCGGGGATCGTCGCACCGTCGAAATCCGAACCGAGCCCGACGCAATCGATGCCCATGCGCTCGACCAGGTAGTCGACGTGGCGAACCATGTCGGAAAGCGGCGTTGCCGCGCTTTCCTGGCCATCGGCACGCAGCATCGTCGTCGCGTAGTTGAGGCCGACGAGACCCTTGCTTTCCCTGACGGCGTCGAGCTGCTTGTCGGTCAGGTTGCGCGCGACCGGCGTCAGCGCATGCGCGTTCGAATGGCTGGCGACCAGCGGCTGGTCGGTGGTCTTTGCCACGTCCCAGAAGCCTTTCTCGGTGATGTGCGCGAGATCGATCAGGATGCCGAGGCGATTGCAGGCCTTCACGAGCTCGAAACCGGCATCGGTCAGCCCCGGCGCCGTGTCCGGCGACATCGGGTAGGAGAAAGGCACGCCGTGACCGAAGACGTTGTGCCGGCTCCAGACGGGTCCGAGTGACCTGAGGCCGGCGGCATAAAAGGTCTCGAGCGACGACAAATCGGCGCCGATCGCTTCGCAGCCTTCCATGTGCAGCACGGAAGCAAAGACGCCCTTCTCGACCGCCTTGCGGATCTCGGCGGTCGAGCGGCAGAGTTTCCAGGCGCCGGCCTGATCCAGCCGCACGGCGATGTCCGCAAGTTCGATTGCGATCGCGAGCGACGGCAGGTGCTCGAGCGGCGCTGAAAGCGGCGTCTGGTAATAGCCGTTTTCGTCCGGCGGCTGCAGGATCAGATCGCCTGAGGGAACGTAGATCGCCGAGAGGCCGCCGACGAGACCGCCCGCCTTGGCGCGCGGCGCATCGATGTGGCCCTGGTCGATGCCGTCGACGAATTCGCGCACCGGATCGCCGCCCTTTCGGGCGTTCTGCCACAGGCGCAGAAGCACGTCGTTGTGGCCATCGAAAACCGCCTGCATTCCTGAATTTCCTTTTTCATTTCAGGGAGATCGGATGCGTCATCTTGGACGACACCTGAGAGAAGTCGTCGCGATGCTAGTGAAAGCCCAAAGCCTTTTCAATGAATATCCGGGGGTTTTACCCAGGCCTGCCTGTAGCGAAATGTTGCATGATTGCCGCATAGCCGCCGGCAAACGGGGCGGCACCACGCTTCGAACGCATGCCGAGGGATGAAAATCCGACGTTTCTGATGCAAGGAGATGACGAGGTCCGTGGTCGGACATCGCGCTGCATGATGCGGCATAGGGAGGTCGGTGGTGCGTTCGTTTTCTATCGCGGGCTCGAAGGGGCGCTGGGTCCGCGTCGCCGCGACGCTGCTCCTGGCGGCTACCCTTGCGGCCTGTGCCGGCCGCCCCGTTGGCGTTCTCGTGCCCTCGGGCACGACAGGTGGAGCCTCCAAGGTCGACCTGCTGGTGGCCACCACCCGTGCTCCCTCCCCAGAGCCTGGCGTGCTTTTCAGCGGCGAACGCTCGGCCGAGCTTTCGCTGACGGAAATCGCCGTCTCGATTCCCCCGGAGAAAAACCGCAAGGTCGGCCAGGTGCAATGGCCAACGAAGCTCCCGGCCAATCCGGAGCGCGATTTTTCCACCGTCAGCGTCACGCCGCTCCATGAGGGCAACGACGTCCAGAATTGGGTGAAAGGTCATCTGCCGAAGACCCGGCGCGTGCTGATCTTCGTTCATGGCTTCAACAACCGCTACGAGGACGCCGTCTATCGTTTTGCCCAGATCGTGCACGACAGCGGCACCGACGTCGCACCAGTCATCTTCACCTGGCCCTCGCGCGCCAGCATCTTCGACTACAATTACGACAAGGAAAGCACCAACTATTCGCGCGATGCGCTGGAGGAGCTGCTTCGGCGCGCGTCAAGCAATCCTGAGGTCGGCGAGATCACGGTCATGGCCCATTCCATGGGCTCGTGGGTCACGGTCGAGGCGCTGCGCCAGATGGCGATCCGCGACGGCCGCATTGCGCCGAAGATCACCGACGTCATCCTCGCGTCGCCCGATCTCGACGTCGACGTCTTCGGCCAGCAGATCCGCGCCATGGGTACGAAGCGGCCGAAATTCACGCTGTTCGTATCGCGCGACGACCGGGCGCTGACCTTGTCGAGGCGCATTTCCGGCAATGTCGACCGGCTTGGCCAGATCGATCCGACCGCCGAACCCTATCGCACGCAGCTGGAACAGGCCGGCATCAGCGTCATCGACCTGACGGCGCTGAAGGGCGGCGACAAGCTGAACCATGGCAAATTCGCAGAAAGCCCCGAGGTCGTGCGCCTGCTCGGCAACCGGCTGATCGCCGGACAGACGGTGACCGATTCCGATGTCGGGCTCGGCGAACGCATCGGCGCCGTCACGCTCGGCGCCACGCAGACGGTGGGCAATGCTGCGAGCCTTGCGGTTTCAACGCCGATCATGATCTTCGATCCCAACACCCGCAGGAATTACGATGGGCAGTTGCAGCGTCTGGGTCAATCGATGGAAAACACCGTCGGCTCGGTCACCCCCTGGGTTCCGCCGGAAAGCGGGGGAGCTGCCAAAAGCAACATCCCCGACCGTCATTACCGCTAGGGCGGCGTGAGTTCGTTGAAACGCAACAGGGACGCTCTAGCATCTAGAGCGTCCCTGTTGCCCTGAAGTGATCCGACGCGAAGGCAGGACGCCCTACACGGGCAGCTCGCGCCGCTCGGCTTCCGTCACCATCGCGAGGTCGAGCACCTTCTGCAGGTTCGCCGCGTGACGGAACCCGGGCTCCTCGGTCTTGCCCTTGCGCACGGCGGCGACGAAACGCTGGTAGTTTGTCGGAACGGTGCCTGCATCGACGTCGCGCCAGGTCGCCTTTTCGACATCGGCGCCGAGGCAGGCGCGCAGCGTCGAGCCATCGGGCGTGTGCACAACTTCGAGCGCGCCCTTGTCGCCATGGAGCCGCAGACGCAATTCGTTCAGATGCCCGGTCGCCCAGCGGCTGGCGTGGACGACGCCCATCGCGCCGTTGCCGAACTCCGCCGTCATGACGAAGCTGTCATTGGCGTCGAGGTCGTATTCGCCGATGCGGTTGCCGGGCGCCTTGTCGAAGGTTTTCAGCCGCGCGAAAACGCGCGACGCATCGGTCCCGGCGCCGTAGCCGGCAAAGTCGAGGATATGGATGCCGACATCGCCGAGCACGCCGTTTGAGCCGTGTTTGGTCGAGAGGCGCCAGAGCCATTGCGATTCCGTCGCCCAGTCGCCCCAGGCCTTCGAGACGAGCCAGCTCTGCAGGTAGGACGCCTCGAGATGACGCAGCTTGCCGACATCGCCGGCAAGCACCATCGCCCGTGCCTTCTGCAAAGGCGCGACGTTGCGGTAGGTGAGGTTCACCATCGTCACCAGGCCGGAACGCTCGGCGGCATCAGCCATCTCCGCCGCCTTGGCGTAGTTCTCGGCAAGCGGCTTCTCGCAAAGCACGTGCTTGCCGGCGGCGATGAGAGCGAGCGTCGTCGGGTGGTGCGCCTTGTCAGGCGTCACGTTCGTCGCCGCATCGAACTTGCCCCAGGCGATCGCCTCGTCGAGCGAGGTGAAGGCGTTGGCGATGCCGTGCTTTTCGGCGAAGGCCTCTGCACGCTTGGGATCCACATCGACGGCGCCGACCATGTCGACGCCGTCGATCTTGGCAAAGGCCTGAGCATGGCTGTTCGCCATGCCGCCGGTTCCAACAACAAGAAGACGCATGATGCTCACCTGTATCCTGCTTCGCCGGCCTGGTGCAGCCGCGGGCCACGCTCGACGATCGGCTCCAGCGCCTTTTCGACTGGCACGTTCGGCGCATCGTGGATCGCCGTATAGCGGTTGTCGGCGTTGTAAGCCCACTTCACCGAGTTGCGCAGCACCTTCTGGACGTTTGCGTCATGATAGGTCGGGTAGGTTTCATGGCCCGGACGGAAGTAGAAGATGTTGCCCGCGCCGCGGCGCCAGGTGAGACCCGAACGGAACACTTCGCCACCGGCAAACCACGAGATGAACACGGTTTCGAGCGGCTCCGGCACCGAGAACTGCTCGCCGTACATCTCTTCGTTTTCGAGCACGAAATTCTCGTCGATGCCTTCGGCGATCGGGTGGCGCGGGTTTATCGCCCAGACGCGCTCACGCTCGCCGGCCTCGCGCCACTTCAGCGCGCAAGGGGTGCCCATCAGGCGCTTGAAGATCTTGGAGAAATGGCCGGAATGCAGCACGATCAGGCCCATGCCCTCCCAGACACGCTTGGCAACCCGCTCGACGATCTCGTCACTGACGGCGCCATGGTCCTTGTGGCCCCACCACAAAAGCACGTCGGTATTGGCGAGACGCTCGACGCTCAAGCCATGCTCCGGCTCCTGCAGTGTCGCCGTCGTCGCCTCGATGCCGCCTTCGGTGTTCAGCGCCGCCGCGATCGTGTTGTGCATCCCATTCGGGTAGATGCTGCGGACGATCTCGTTGGTCTGCTCGTGGATGTTCTCGCCCCAAACAACTGTTCTGATAGGCACGGTCATACTCCTTGGGTGTTCCGCCCTTTCGGGCATGTGCTCTTACGATGGATGGGGCCGCCACGAACTGGCGACCCCGAAGTTAAACCGCTCGTTAAGGGGATGGCCGGTCAGGCCGCTCCTCTCATGGGGGCGCGGCCAAGCGCCTGTCCCGAAGCACCGAAGCGGTGGATGTTGTCGCCGACCGGCGAGATCTGAACCGTCTCGCCCGGCCGGTGACGCGACGTGCCGCCTTCCCGGACAATGACCGGTTCGCCGGCGCCGATATCGAGATAGATGTAGCTGTCGGACCCGAGCATCTCGGAATGCACCACCGTTCCCGACCACCTGCCGTCTACCGCCCGGATCTCCAGATGCTCGGCGCGAATGCCGATCGTGTGGGCATCATAAGATGAGGCAAGTGCGCCGGTCAGAAAATTCATCTTCGGCGAGCCGATAAAACCGGCAACAAACACCGAATTTGGGCTCTCGTAGAGTTCGAGCGGCGTGCCGATCTGTTCGACCACGCCATCCCGTAGCACGCAAATGCGATCGGCCAGTGTCATCGCCTCGACCTGGTCGTGAGTGACATAGATCATCGTCGTCTTGTGCATGCTGCGATGCAGCTTGGCGATCTCGATGCGGGTCGCGACGCGAAGCGCTGCGTCGAGGTTGGAAAGCGGCTCGTCGAAGAGAAAGACCTTGGGATCGCGCACGATCGCCCTGCCGATCGCCACGCGCTGCCGCTGGCCACCGGAAAGCTGGCGCGGCAGGCGCTGGAGATAGGGGGTCAATTGCAGCATCTCGGCCGCCGCCTCGACCCTTTTCCTGCACTGCTCCTTGTCCTTGCCGGCAAGCTGCATGCCGAAGGACATGTTCTCGAACACCGTCATGTGCGGGTAAAGCGCATAGGACTGGAACACCATCGCGATGCCGCGCTTCGACGGCGTCAGTTGGTTGACCACCTGCCCGTCGAAGGAAAGCGTGCCCGTCGTGATCTCTTCGAGCCCGGCGATCAGCCGCAGCAGCGTGGACTTGCCGCAGCCCGACGGTCCGACAAAGACCATGAACTCGCCGGCCCGGATGTCCATGCTGACACCCTTGATCACCTCGAAGGCGCCGAACGATTTACGCACGTTGCGCAATTGAAGCTCAGTCATGTTTCTCTCCTCGATTCCACGAGATTGGAGCGGGATGCGGGCGGAAAACCGTGCACACTTTTCCTCATCCCGCTCTATCCTTTAACGCCGCCGGCCGTGAGCCCGGAGATGATCCGCCGCTGAAAGATGAGCACCAGGATCACCAGCGGCACAGTGACGATGATCGATGCGGCCATGATGTTGCCCCACGGGATTTCGTACTCGCTGTTGCCCGACAGAAGCGCGATCGCGACCGGCACCGTGCGCTGACTGTCTGATGAGGTGAAGGTCAGCGCGAACAGGAACTCGTTCCAGGCGGCGATGAAGGCGAGCAGCCCGGTCGTCACCAGCGCCGGCCACATCAGCGGCATGAATACGCGGGTGATGATGACCCACGGCGTCGCGCCATCGACGATCGCCGCTTCCTCGATTTCAACCGGCAGGTCGCGCATGAAGGTGGTCAGCACCCACACCGTGAACGGTAGCGTGAAGATCATGTAGGAAAAGATCAGCGCCAAGGGCGTGTTGAAGATCCCGACCGCGCGGATCAGCTCGAACAGGCCCGCAAGCACGGCGATCTGCGGGAACATCGACACCGACAGGATCGTCAAGAGCAGCAGCCCGCGCCCGCGAAACCTGACCCGCGCCAGTGCATAGGCAGCCGTGACCGCGAGCAGCAACGACACGGCGACGACAATGGTCGCGACCATCAGCGAATTGGCAAGATTGCGCAGGAAGCCGCTGCTCGTAACGATGCCGGCATAGTTGTCGAACGAGATTTCGGTCGGCCAGTAATCGACCCGGAACAGCGCGGTACCGGATTTGAAACTCGTCAGCACCGCATAGTAGAACGGGAACACGGCCATGACGACGATAGCGGCGACGAGGGCATAAAACGCCGTACGCCTGGCAAGGGTGGTAACCATCAGCGCTCTCCCCCCTCGAGATTGACGCGGCCGAACCACATGTAGGCGACGGTGATCGCCGCGATGATCAGGAACAGCATCGTCGAGGCGGTGGCGCCATAGGCGAACTTGTCGAAGTCGAAGAGGTTCTCGCGCGCCAGCACCGACATGGTCTTGGTCTGGGAATTGTTGGGCGTCAGCACGTAGATCAGGTCGAAGATACGCAGCGCATCGAGCATGCGGAAGATCACGGCGACCATCAGCGCCGGTCGGATCAAGGGCAACGTCAAGCGCCAGAAGACTTTTAGCGGATGGACGCCATCGATCTTGGCCGCCTCGTAGATATCCGTCGGCACCATCTGCAGGCCCGCAAGTATGAGCAATGCCATGAAGGGCGTCGTCTTCCAGACGTCGACGATCAAAACCGCGACCATCGCCGTCTCCGGATTGGCCGTCCAGGCGATCTTGTGGCTGATGAGGCCAAGGCCGAGCAACAGGTCGTTCAGGATGCCGAACTGGTCGTTGAGCATCCAGGCCCACATCTTGGCCGAGACGATGGTCGGGATCGCCCAGGGGATGAGGATCGCCGCACGCACCAGCCCGCGCCCCGGAAAATGGGCGTTGAGTACCAGTGCGACGATCAGCCCGAGCACCGTCTCGATGGTGACGGAAAGGGCTGAAAACGTCAGCGTGTTCCAGACCGCGTTCCACCAGGCGGGATCGGCGAGCAGACCGTTATAGACCGTGCGTCCGCTCTTCAGCGTGATCCAGGTAAAATAGTTCTTGAAGCCGACGAACTCGGCACCCTCGAGATTGGTCAGCGACGCGTTGGTGAAGCTGAAATAGACGGTACGAACAAGCGGCCAGCCGGCGACGAGCGCCAGCACCAAAAGGGTCGGCGCGAGAAACATCCAGGCGGAGCGGACCCGCTCGGCGTTGAGGTCGGAGCGGATCCGGGTCTGCTGCCCGAGCGCGGAAGGCGGATCTGCGAGAGAAAGATCGGTCATGTCTGTGCTCACCCTTCCATTCGGCGCGCTGCCGGTGGCTGATCGGAGAGGAATGCGGGTTGATCAGGTGGAGCGAAGGGAGGCCTGACAGGCACTCCCCTCGCCCCCCGGGAGGATCACCAGCTGTCGCCCTTCATCTCGGTGAGTTCGATTTCCAGCAGCTCGAGGTTTTCCGCCGCCGTGCCGTTGCCGGAAAGCGAATTGTGGACCGCACCCCAGAACTTGGCCGAGACCTCGTTGTACTTGACCTTGGTGACGGCCGACGGGCGCGGCACGGCGCTTTCAAAGATCGGCTTCCAGGCTGGCATGAACGGCTGGGCCTTGGCGACCTCCGGATCGTCGTAAAGGGCGGCAACCGTCGGCAGGTTCGAGAGCTCGATCGCCCGGCGCTTCTGTACCTCGGCCGAGGAAAGGAACTTCGCAAGCGCGATCGCAGCGTCCTGGTCGTCGGAGTATTTGGATACGGCAAGGTTCCAGCCGCCGAGCGTGGAAGATGGCAGGTCGCCATCGGTCGCAGTCGGCAGCGGCGCGACCGCAAACTGGCCCTTGACCGCACTGTCGTCGCCATTGCCGAGCGCATAGGCATAGGGCCAGTTGCGCATGAACACGGCATTGCCTGTCTGCCAGACGCCGCGCGATTCCTCTTCCTGATAGGCAAGCACGCCCTGTGGCGAGATCGTACCGATCCAGCCCTTGATGCGATCGATGGCCGCGGCCGCCTTCTCGTTGTTGATCGAGATCGTGCCGTCGGGCTCGACGATCTGGCCGCCGCCGGAAGACTTGATCCACTCGAGCGCGTTGCAGGTCAGCCCTTCATAAGCGTTGCCCTGGAAGACATAGCCCCAGAGATCGGGCTTTCCGGCTGCCCGCTCCTTCTCCTGGATCTCCTTGGCGACAGCGGCAAGTTCGTCCCAGGTCTTCGGCGGTGTCTTGCCATATTTTTCGAGGAGGTCCTTGCGGTAATAGAGCGCCGGTGCATCGGTAAAGGCCGGCAGCGCCACGAGGCGGCCATTGACCGTCTGTGAGGCGATGATCGAGGGGAAGTGCTGACCGACGACGTCCTTCGCCGCTTCGCTCAGATCGACGAACTGGTCGGCCAGCTGCGGCGCCCAGACGACATCGGTCTGGTAGACGTCGACATCCTTGTTTCCAGCGGCGAGCCACAGCCGGTACTGGCTGAACTGTTCGCTGCTCGACGGCGGCATGGTGACCAGGCTGACCTTATGTCCCGTCTGCTTCTCGAAGATGTCGAGCTGCTCGCGGATGAAATTGACGTTCTTGCCCGTCGTGTTGGCTGCCAGCGATATCTCGGCGGCGGTTGCCGCATCGGCGGCAACGATCGCGGCGCAAAAGCTTAAGACACTCAGCGTGGTTTTCATGGTTCGGCTCCTCCTCATCCCTCAACCGCTCGATTGCTCCTCCGCAAATTCGAAAACGGTTTGGCTGACCAAAAGTTGGCAGAAGACATAAAATCTGTCAATCCACTTGCTGGAAACCCGGTTATGACTGTGTAAAATTGGAAAATATCTATATATTTCAACGAGTGTGTTTGCGCTGAGGCCATTCGGCTGCGAAACGTGAGAACTCATAAAATCGAAGGGGCGATGTCATAATTTAAAACGGTTTGGTTAAATCGAACAAGGCAGCCGACGCCGTTGGCGCGCACGACAAAGCGATTGTTACGGCACCGGAAGGTGTATATTTCTGGGAGCGGGCCAGGTTGAGGATATGCAGATCGAATGAAGCTTAGGGAGTTCGCGCAGCAACTGGGCCTTTCGCCGACCACCGTCAGCCGCGCGCTGAGCGGCTATCCCGAGGTCAGCGAAAAGACGCGCAAGCGGGTCACCGAGGAGGCGGCACGCCTCGGTTATCGCCCCAACATCAACGCCGTGCGCCTCGTCACCGGCCGCGCCGGCGCGATCGGCGTCGTCATGGGCCGGTCGGGCGAGTTTCATTTCTCCGAATTCATGGGGGGGCTGGCGGAACGGCTCGGCAGCGAAGACATCGACATCCTCGTCAGCCCGATCGACGACAAGAACCCGACGGGCGAAATCCAGCTCTACAGCCGGCTGGCCGTCAGCGGCCGCGTCGATGCCGTAATCGTGCATTCGCCCGAGCCGAACGATGAGCGCATCGCGCTTCTGCACAAGCTCGGCATGCCCTTCCTGGTCCACGGCCGCTCCGACATCGACGTGCCGCATGCCTGGCTCGACATCGACAACGAAGGTGCGATCCGCCGCGCGACCTCGCATTTGATCGATCTCGGCCATCGCCGCATCGCCATGATCAACGGCCGGCAGGGTCGCACGTTTTCGCTTCACCGCGACAAGGGCTATCGCGACGCGCTGGAGGCGCGCGGCATCCCCTTCGATCCGCGGCTGGTCGTCCACGGCAACTTCACCGACGAACTCGGCTTCCGCTTCGCACGCTCCTTCCTCGAGCAGACCCCTCGCCCGACCGCCTTCGTCGCGGGCTCGATGATGACGGCGCTCGGCATCTACAGGGCGGCCCGCTCGATCGGCCTCGAGATCGGTCGCGAGGTCTCGGTCATCGCCCATGACGACGTTTTCCCCTACCTGACGGCGGACAACATGGTGCCGTCGCTCTCGGCGACCCGTTCCTCGATGCGTGCCGCCGGGGTGCGCTCGGCCGACCTGGTGCTCCAGCTGCTGTCAGGCAAACCGGCCGAAGAGGTGCACGAACTCTGGCCGGTGGAACTGATCCTGCGCGAATCCACGGCGCCGCCGCCGCAGGCCCCTTGAGCGGCGGACGTCAGTGGAAGGTGGATTTTGAGAAGAGGTTGAGAACCACCACCCCGGCGATGATCAGGCCGAGCCCCAGCATCGCTGCGAGATCCAGCTTCTGCCCGAAGGCGACATAGCCGACCAGCGATATCAGGACGATGCCGAGCCCGCTCCACACCGCATAGGCAATTCCGACCGGGATGAAACGCAGGGTGTAGGACAGGAAGAAGAAGGCGATCGCGTAGCAGACCACCATCATGACCGTCGGCCCCAGCCGGGAAAAATGCTGCGCCGCCTGCATTGCCGAAGTGCCGAGCACCTCGAAGATGATTGCCGCGACCAGGACGCTGTAGAGCATGGCGGGGTTCATGATGGTCTCCATTCCGAACGAGGGCAGTTCCGGGAGAGAGCTCGGAGGCCCTCCGTCCGCAGTTGCGTGATTTTCAAAGACGTCGATTGCGTTACCGTGTCGCTGAGAAACGGAATGCGTTATTGAACCGATAGCCCCTTCAGGCTTTCGACCAGGCCGGCCCGCGCCGCGGCGTCGAGCTCGTGGCTCTGCATCAGGTCGGCCAGCCACACGCCGTCACAGGCAAAACGCGCCAGCACGCAACCCGTCGAGCCATCGGTGTCGGCGAACTCCACGGACCGACGCCTCACCCAGTCGCGCCAGCGCGCCTTCAGATGCGGCTCGGCAATGAGTGCGATCGTCAGCATGCGCCAACCCGGTACGTCGGTTGCCGGATCGAGCGCGAAGCAGACGTCGATATAGGCGCGTGTAAAGCGCCCTTTCGCCACCGGATCGCTCGCGATCGCCGCCTCGATCTCGCGGTCGAAACGGGTCACCAGATCGTCGAACAGCCCGTCGAGAAGCGCGAGCTTGTTCGGGAAATGGTGCAAAAGCCCGCCCTTGCTGACGCCGGCCGCCTGCGAGACGGCATCCAGCGTGATGCCGGCAACCCCCTGCTCGTGCGACAGGCGTGCAGCAACCTCCAGCAATTGCTGGCGCACCTGCTCCGGCTGTTTCTTGCGGCGATGGGCTTCGGTCATAGACGCATAAAGATACCGTCTGGACGGTTTGTCAAGTGACCAGAGGCAATCCGCGATGAAACGCCGCAAACCGGCAACCCCGAAAACCGTTGTCGGACAGGTCGTCGCGCGCTACGACCGCAGCAACGAAGGACGCGATCATGGCGGAAACCGAAACCACCACCCTCTACGAAGCCATCGGCGGCGATCCGACGGTGCGCGCGCTCACGCGCCGCTTCTATGAGCTGATGGATACGTTGCCAGAAGCGGCACGCTGCCGCGCCGTGCATCCGCCGGATCTTTCGGGCAGTGAAGAGAAGTTCTACGAGTACCTCACCGGCTGGCTCGGCGGGCCGCCGATCTACGTCGAGAAGCGCGGCCACCCGATGCTGCGTCGCCGTCACTTCGTCGCCGAGATCGGCCCTGCGGAACGCGACGAATGGCTGCTGTGCTTCACCCGCGCGCTCGAGGAAGCCGTCGCCCACCCGAAGCTGAGAGACATCATCCTCGAGCCGATCACCCGCCTCGCTTTTCATATGCAGAACAAGGAATAATGTCAGATGTCGCACAGCGGATTTCGCGCAACGACGCTCTTTGTCGCCGGACTGATGGGATTGACCGGCGTCGTCAGCGCCGCCGGCGCCTCGCACGGCACCGACCCGCGCCTGCTCGCCGGAATTTCCGCCATGTGCCTGGCGCATGCACCGACGCTCGTAGCACTTTACGCCGCCTGGCCGAATTTCCGCACGGCCGCCGTCGCGGCTCTCTTGATCGCCCTGGGGACGGCACTGTTTTCGGCCGATCTCGCCATGCGCCATGTCGCAGGCCACGGCCTGTTCCCGATGTCGGCCCCGCTCGGCGGCACGACGATCATGGCCGGCTGGCTCGCCATCTCGCTCGGCGCGTTCATGCCAAAAAAGACGGCGTAACCCTAGACGCATTCGCCTCCCGCATGGTCCATGCGGGAGACGAACAGGATTAAATCAAAGCGGGTTGCCCCGGATCACGCGCCTTCGACGGCGGAGAAGCCTTCGAACTTCGGCGGGCCGAGGTACATTGCCCTGTTGTCGCCGGCATTTCTGTGGGCGGCGCGAAAATTCTCAGACTTCGTCCAGGCCGAGAATGCGTCCCTGTCCTTCCAGACCGAGTTCGACACGAACAGCGTATAGCCCTCCTCCGCCACGCTGTCGCCGCGCAACAGATGGAAGGAGACAAAGCCCGGCATGTCCGAAAGACTGGAGTCACGCCCCTTCCACACGGCTTCGAAAGCCTCTTCATGGCCGATGGCGATGCGGAAACGGTTCATGGCGACAAACATCGGGAGCTCCTAGAGCACGTCGCGCAAAAGTGTGCAGCTCTCTTGCGATAACGACATGCGACAAATCAACAACTTAAAGCGAGCGCAAATCTGAAAGTTCGCGATGCGCTTTAGGCGCTTTCTTTTTTCCGGTTGGCGTCGTTGGCGGCACCGGGAAAGGCGAGAATAGTGCCTTCCTTCGGCTCCGCAAGTCCGAGCGGATCGCGCACCGGCGGGCGGGCCTGCCACGCCGGAAACTCGGCGACGTTCGCATGTTCGTCCAGCATGCGCGCACGGCGCGTCAGGATCTCGTAGAGTTCGGGCACCAGGCCATCGCCCTGCTGCGCGGCCAGCTTGTGCAGACCGATCATCATGCACAGGTCAGGACGTTCTTCGTTCATTGGAAAGCTCTTGTCTGCTTGGAATTGCTTGAAGGGAGATTATCGCTCGTCGCGGCTGGTGGTCAGGTCCTGCAGCGCCCGCTCGAGGCTCGACTTCGAGCCGTTGCGCAGCGGCACGAAGGCCTTGCCCCACTTCTTGCAGCCGGTCTTCACACGAAGACATGCGTCATGGCTGATGCAGTCGATCGGGCAGAAGACGCAGTCGACGGAGGGAAGCACCCGGTCGATGCGCGAGACCGCCTCGCGCAGGCCGCCGTCGTGATGAAGCAGTTCGGCGCCGAAGGAGCTGGCGATTTCGCGCAAGTGCGCCACCTGACAATCGCGGCCGCCGACATAAAGGAAGCTGCGCCCTTCGAGCGTCGCCTTTCCGGCCTGCTGGCGGGTGTCTGCCGGTTCCGAGCCCGAGCGACCCTTGCCATTCTTTGCCGCATTCTGGTGACGCTTGCCGCGCATGCAATCCTCTCCGTCTGATCGTGCGACAAGCCTTCACGGGCCTTTGGTCGCATCGGGACATCTCTCGACACACGCCCCATCGGCTGCGTGACGAGGGCAACCTATTAAACTTGAGAAACAGAGTAAAGTATAAACATGAGTTTTTTCATCATATTTTTTAGAGGCCGAAATCACCTCTCCGTCAGCGCGCAGCGGGGACCGCGCGCTACCCTCAGTTGACGGACATGGGAACGGTGAAACTCCAGCTGCTCCTGCCCGAACCGGCCGGGATCGCCGCGAAAGGGGCGGCGCTGCGGACCGAATCGATGGCAGCCTTGTCGAGGCGATCGGACCCGGAGCTGCGGACAAGGTTGACGCTTGCCAGGCCGCCATTGGCCGCGACGACGAACGCGACGGTCGCAGCACTGCCCTCGCCACTGCGGATCCCGCGCGACTTCCTCAGAAATACGCGCTGAACCTTCGATCGGACCTTGCCCTTGTAGTTTTCCACGCCGGCATTCCCGATAACCGCTGCCGCCTGCCCTTGGCCGGTGGCCGCCGTCGTGTTGCCGCTGATCTGGCCGTCCGCCTGTCCCTTGACCTGGGTTTGCGCCTGCTCCCCCTTTTCGCCGGTCTTCTTGCGGGTCACTTTTTTCTTCTTGACCGGCTCTTTCTTCGGTTCAGGCTTTTCAACCTTTTCCTTCTTCGGCTCCTCGATCTCCGGCTTTTCTTCCGGCACGACGGTTTCGACCGGCGCGACGCTCGCGGTCACGACCGCTTCGGCCACCTGCAAGGTCGGCATCTCCTCGGCCGGCAGAATGACGTCTGCTTCCGTGGCAACCAAATCGTGCGGTTGTTCGGCGACGATTTCCGGGGTGGTCGATGTAACGTCCTCGATCGGCGTGATCTCTTCCGGCTTCACCTCGTCGGGCAGGTCTTCGGTCGGCTCGACAATCTCGGAGGGGTCGCCGGCCTGCAGCGTGTCCGCGAACGCGTCACCGAGAATGGCGACCTCGGTCGTCACGCCGCCAATCATCAGGGCGGGCTCGTCCTCCGGCGGCGAGGACCCGAACAACGTCGCAAGCACGACGCCATGCGTTGCAAGCGAGAAAACCGCGGCCCCGGTCCAGATGACGATACGCTTCATGACTGCCTAACCTTCGCGCCCCACATGGCGCAAATCCTGCTCAGAGTGCGCGGCCGCGCCTCAACCCTTGAGTTCGACTGCCGACTTCGAACCGGTCTTGATCCCGGTCATGCAGGCGGCCGGCTCGACCCCGTCACCGACGCAGGCCGGCGCGTCGTTGATCAAAAGGCTCTTCACCGCATCGCAATTGGTTCCGGGAAGATCGAACTGGCGAACCTTGGTCTTGCCGGCCGGAAGGTCGCGGAAGTCGAGCACGGCCATGCGCTCGACGAGCCCCTTCTGATCAAAGATCACGAACTCGAAGGAAACCTTGCTCAGCGACTGGGCGAACGCATTGCCCGCGACGAAGGTAAGCTTGCAGCCTTTTTGCGACGGGGCGACCTCGTTGAGTTCGATCGTCAGACCTCCGGTCGCTGCGGCCTCCTGCGCCTTGGCAGGGCTTGCGGCAACGAGCGCCAGCAAAACAGCGGAAACAATCGGGAGGCTGGAAAACTTCATAACGACACCACTCCAAAGGATTGAGCGCACCACCGAACGCCGTCCGCACGCCCTTGTCCACAAGCCGGCAACAACTAACTTGAGAATATAAGTCCGGTATTGCGTCCATAAATAAATATGAGTAATGAAGTCAAGATAGTAATCGAATTGCACGGCAGGAAATGCGGGGAAATCAACGCAGCCTGCACACTCGAAACGGCCGAACCGCAGTGACCAACGACAACAATCCCGCCCGCCCGATCGACCCGCCGACCCAGGCGACACGCGCGCAACGGATGATCGAAAGTCGCGAGCTCTTCGGCTCTGAAAACGAGATTCTCATTTCCCACGACGGCGCGATCTATCGCATGAAGATCACCCGCCAGGGCAAACTGATCCTGAACAAATAGGCAGACGAACATGACCGAGAGCCTTCGCCCTACCCCTTCCGAAATCCGCGCCTACCGCGCCGAAAACCCGAAGATGCGCGAGCGTGATATCGCAGCCCAGCTCGGCGTTTCTGAAGCCGCTCTCGTTGCCGCCGAGTGTGGGTTGACCGCCGTGCGCATCGATGCCGACGCCAACCGGTTCCTGTCGCGCGTCGAGGAACTCGGCGAGGTTATGGCGCTGACCCGCAATGAAAGCGCCGTGCACGAGAAGATCGGCGTCTACGAGAAGATCACCACCGGCGAAATGGCCAGCATCGTGCTTGGCGAACAGATCGACCTTCGCGTCTTCCCGAGCGCCTGGGCCCACGCCTTCGCCGTCACCAAGACCGACGACAGCGGCGAAGCCCGCAAGAGCCTGCAGTTCTTCGACAAGTGGGGCAATGCCGTTCACAAGGTGCATCTGCGCGCCGCATCTGATGTCGCGGCCTATGACAAGATCGTCGAGGACTTCCGCCTTGAGGATCAGACCCAGGACTTCACCGCCGACGCGAGCATCCCGGCCGGCGACGATAAGCCGGAAACGGTCGTCGACATCGAGGAACTGCGCGATCGCTGGACGAAGATGACGGACACGCATCAGTTCCACGGCATGTTGCGCAAGCTGAAGATCGGCCGCCGCCAGGCGCTCACCAACATCGGCGAGGACTTCGCCTGGAAGCTCGACCCATCCAGCCTCCAAACCATGATGCAGGAGAGCGCCAAGGTCGAACTGCCGATCATGTGCTTCGTCGGCAATCGCGGCATGATCCAGATCCATTCCGGCCCGATCGAAAAGATCGCGATGATGGGCCCCTGGCTGAACGTGATGGATCCGACCTTCCACCTGCATCTGCGCACCGACCATATCGCCGAGCTCTGGGCCGTCCGCAAGCCGACCGCCGATGGTCATGTCACCTCGATCGAGGCGCTCGACGCCAAGGGTGAAATGATCATACAGTTCTTCGGCAAGCGGAAGGAAGGTTTCGCTGAACGCCCGGAATGGCGTTCGATCGCCGAGGGCATGTCGCGCCTCGACACCACGGTTGCCGCCTGAGGATACCGAACATGATTAACGGTCTCGACTTCCGCCGGCTTCGTCGCCGGGATCTGGCGCTCACGGTTTTCGCTTTGTCGGCGCCTTTCCTCCTGCCGGCGTTCGTGCCCGGTTCGCCGTCCTTCATCCGGCCGGCCGTGGCCGAGACCATGCAGAAGGCCGACGTATCGCGCGTCGTGTCGGTCGGTGGAGCGATTACCGAGATCGTCTACGCCCTTGGAGAAGAAGGCCGCCTGGTCGGTCGCGACTCCACGAGCACCTATCCGGAAGCGGCGAAAAAGCTTCCGGATGTCGGCTACATGCGCCAGCTGGCGCCCGAGGGCATCATCGCTGTCAATCCGAGCGCGATCATCGCCGTCGAGGGCAGCGGCCCACCGGAAGCCCTCGCAGTGCTCAAGGAGGCGAACATCGCCTTTGAAAGCGTGCCAGACACCTATGACAAGGCCGCCATCCCCGCGAAAATCCGCGCCGTCGGCGCGTTCCTCGGTGCGCAGGACAAGGCCGAAGCGCTGGCAAAGAGCGTCGAAGCCGACCTCGACGCCGCTGTTACCGAGGCTGCAGCCCGGCCGCAAAACGAGCGCAAGCGCGTCCTCTTCGTCCTCAGCACCCAGGGCGGCAAGGTCATGGCGTCTGGCACGGGCACGGCAGCCAACGGCATCATCGAGCTCGCGGGCGCGGTCAACGCCGTCGGCACCTTTCCCGGCTACAAGGCGCTGACCGACGAGGCCATCATCGAGGCGAAGCCCGATGTGGTGCTGATGATGGATCGCGGCGGCGAACACTCTGCCAAGGCCGCCGAACTCTTCGCGCTGCCGGCGTTGAGCCTCACGCCTGCCGCCAAGGACAAGGCGCTCGTGCGCATGGACGGCCTGCATCTGCTCGGCTTCGGCCCGCGCACGGCCAGCGCGGTGCGCGAATTGAACGCAGAAATCTACGGAAAGAAGGCCAATGCCTCGCAGTGAGGCATTGGGTAACGGCATGCGCCTGACGACTTTCGCCGCCGGTATTCGCAGCGAGTGGCAGGCCGGCAATCGTTCGCGACTGGCGCGCCTGCTGATCGTTGTGCTCGTGGTGTTTGCTGCCGCCACCTTCGTCGGCTCGATCATGACCGGGGCCGCCGACGCGTCGCTGTCGAACGTCTGGTACTGGCTGATCGGCGAAGCCGATCAGGCCTTGAGCGTGCGCGACCGCATCATCATTCTCGACATCCGCTTGCCGCGCGCCGTGCTCGGCATGCTCGTCGGCGCATCGCTCGCCGTCTCCGGCGTCGTCATGCAGGGACTGTTTCGCAATCCGCTTGCCGATCCGGGACTTGTCGGCGTCTCCTCGGGCGCGAGCCTCGGCGCCGTCCTGCTGATCGTGCTTGGCACGGCGACCTTCGGACCGCTGTTTGCCCTGTTCGGCTTCTACGCGTTGCCTGTCGCGGCGTTCGCCGGCGGGCTTGTCACGACGTTGCTGCTCTACCGCATTGCCACCCGAGGTGGCCAGACGTCGATCGCCACCTTGCTGCTCGCCGGCATCGCGCTGGCTGCGCTGACGGGGGCCGTGACCGGCGTGCTCGTCTTCATGGCCGACGACAAGCAGTTACGCGACCTCACCTTCTGGGGCCTCGGCTCCCTGGCCGGCGCAAACTGGACGAAGATTCTTGCCTCGGCCCCGATCATCCTCATCTCCCTCGCGGTGACGCCGTTTCTCGCGCGTGGGCTGAATGCGATTACGCTTGGCGAGGCGGCTGCCTTCCATATGGGCATCCCGGTCCAGCGGCTGAAGAACGTCGCAATCGTCAGCGTTGCGGCAGCCACGGGCGCGTCGGTTGCCGTCAGCGGCGGCATCGGCTTCGTGGGTATTGTCGTGCCGCATCTGTTGCGTCTCGTCATCGGCCCCGATCATCGCTATCTTCTGCCGGCCTCGGCACTCCTGGGCGGCACGCTTCTGATCCTGGCCGACATGATCGCGCGCACCATCGTCTCCCCGGCGGAACTGCCGATCGGGATCGTCACAGCCTTCATCGGCGCGCCGTTCTTCCTCTGGATCCTGCTGCGCGGCCGCTCGAATATGGGACTGTGAACGACGTCATGATCCACGTTTCCAATCTCACCGTTCGCCTCGGCGGACGCCAGGTCATCAACGGCGTCTCGCTGGAAGCCCTGCCCGGAGCGCTGACGGCGATCGTCGGGCCCAATGGCTGCGGCAAGACCACGACATTGAAGGCGATTTCCGGGGAACTGGCGCCGGCCGGCGGCACGATCCGCATCAATGGCCGCGACCTGCGCGGCCTGAAGCCGTGGGAACTGGCGTCCATGCGTGGCGTGCTGCCACAGTCGACCGTCATTTCCTTTCCCTTCACGGTGCGGGAGGTCGTCCGGCTGGGGCTCTCCGCCGGCGCGAACGCCGACGCCGCCGTTCATGACCGGATCGCAGCCGAGGCGCTGGACGCCGTCGATCTCGCCGGCTTTGCCGGGCGGTTCTACCAGGAGCTTTCCGGCGGCGAGCAGCAGCGCGTGCAGCTTGCCCGGGTGCTTTGCCAGATCACCGAGCCGGTGAGCGACGGCGAGCCGCGCTACCTTCTGCTCGACGAGCCCGTATCGAGCCTCGATATCCGCCATCAGCTCGGCATCATGCAGCTGGCGCGCCGTTTCTGCGAGCGCGGCGGCGGCGTCATCGCAGTCATGCACGACCTCAACCTGACGGCCATGTTCGCCGATCGCATGGTGATGATGAAGGCCGGCAAGGTCCGCGCCTGCGGCACGCCGCGCGAGGTCTTGACCGACGAGACGATGGAAGCGGTTTTCGGTTGCCGCATGCAGGTCGGCGCCGTACCTGCAGCGCACGTGCCGTTCGTTCTGCCACAAACGGCATCGCTCTGAGCCCTCCGCGGGGGCCGGCGCCCATGCGGGCGTTCTCCGGTTCGTCGCTCAAACCCCAACATCAAGAATTATCGAAACAATTTCCGCAGTCGCGCGTTGTTCTCCCGAACGCCGGCACGGGCCCTGTGGTTGTGCCCGCCGGTTCCTCAAGGTAGCGCCGACCGCTTGCGGCCGGCGCCTGTGTGAAAGGGAGTACCCATCATGGCACCAGGTCTTTTCTCCGGTTCGAGTTCGCGTTCGTCGAAGAACGGCAAACTTGCCGATATTTCCGTCGAGGAACAGCTGAGCGAGCTTCGCGATGATGTGGCAACGCTGGTCGCCCTGCTTGCCGATCGCGGCTCGGCGGCCACGAAACAGGCCCGCAGCAAGGCGCAGGATGCGCGCGAACAGGCGGAAGCGAGCGTGAGCGAGCTTCTGGCCAATGGCGAGGAACTGCTGGCGGAAATTCGTGGACGCTACGCCGGGACCGAAAAGCAGGTCCGCCAGGCCGTTCGTGAACACCCGATCGCAACGCTGGGCGCCGCCGCCCTGATCGGGCTCGCGGTCGCAGCGCTTCTTCGCCGCTGAACACCGTGGGCACTTGGGCAGATGGGCGGCGGCCAAACCGCCCATTCATGCCGATGATCGGGGGTATTGCATGGGACCATTGACGGCAGCACTTTCAGCGCTCCTGGCCGCCGATATCGGCGCAACGACCGCTCGCCTGAAACGCAACGCTTTTCTGTGGGCGATCATCGGCCTGCTGCTGGCCACGGCCTATGTGTTTGGCCTTGCGGCCACGTTTCTGTATCTGAGCGACCGATACTCACCGATCGCCGCCGCTGCCGCGATCGCCATTGCGCTGGCGGTGACCGCGTTGGTGCTGTTCGGCATTTCGGTGATGCTGCAGGAGCGCGACCGACGTCTCGCCGAGGAACGCAGGCGACGCAGGCAAGTGCAAACCAACCTCACGATGCTTGCCGCAGCCGGCATTTTGCGCAAGCAACCGCTCCTTGCCGTCGCCACAGCCATTGCGATCGGCGCGCTCGTCGGCACCGGCAAGCGGCGCGCAAGGCGCGACGACGATTGACATTGACCTTGGTGCCCTTGACCAGGGCACCGAATTTCGCGCCCGGGGTGCAAGCGCCTCGGCATAACCGCCTGTACAGAGTTGGAAGCGGTTTCGGCGCTAAAGCGGCAACCGGATGAGCGCGGTAACGCCGGCCGCAAGGTATTCGACCTTGACCGAACTTCCCAAAACCTTGTCGAGGCTGCGCTCGATGAGGATCGAGCCGAAGCCGCGGCGCTTGGGCTCGCGCACAGGCGGCCCGCCGACTTCCGTCCAGGTGAGGTGAAGAACCTGGTCTCCGTCCTCGAGCATCTTGCGCGCCGTCAGCACCACTTTTCCCTTCGGCACCGACAGCGACCCGTACTTGACGGCGTTGGTCGCAAGCTCGTGCAGAACCAGCCCGAGGCCCACCGCCTGGTCTGGTCCGAGGGATATCTCGTCCTTGTGGATCTCGATCTGCTCGGCATAGCAATTGACATGCGGCAGCAATTGCTTGGCGATCAGGTCGGCGAGCCGGATGGTGCCCCACTCGTGATCCGACAGCAACCCGTGCGCCTCCGAGATCGCCTGCAGCCGGCCGGCAAACGCGGTCATGAATTCGGCCGGATCGCTGGTCTGGCGGAGCGTCTGGCGGGCAAGCGACTGCAGCATCGCCAGCGTGTTCTTGACCCGGTGGTTGAGTTCCTTCAGCAGGAGCCGAGTCCGCTGCACCGAGGTTTGCTGGTCGGTAACGTCGATGGTCACGCCGATGAAGGTCAGGGGATTGCCCTTGGCGTCACGCTCGTGCACCCGGCCCCGCCCGAGCAGCCAGCGGCCGGTATCACCGATGCGGAACATGCCGTCATATTCCTCGTCGGCCTTCATCGCCTGGCGAAGCTTGGAGAACGTTGCCCCGCGGTCTTCCACACTGATGGCGCCGAAAATCTCCCTGGCACCGACAGAAGCAGCGGCAGGCAAGCCGAACATGCGCTTCATGGCGCTGTTGCCGGCAATCGTACCGGAGCGGATGTCCCACAACCAGCTGCCGATGTTGGCCGCCTCGAGCGCCATGGCATGACGCTGCTCCTCGCGCGACAGGGCCGCCTCCTTGAGCGCCCGTCGCCGCGCCTCATCCTTGAGCTTGAACAGGGACGCCGCCAGATCCGCCAGGCGGCGCAATTGCTGCACGAGCGGCCCGGCGACGCCATCGCGCGGCTCGACGTCGAGAACACACACGGTGCCGACCGTCTGTCCATCGATCACGATCGGCGAGCCCGCGTAAAAGCGCAGGTACGGTGGCCCGGCGACCATCGGCCGGTTCATAAAGCGTGGGTCCAGCGCCGCGTTGAGAACCACGAGGCCAGCGTCGGCTTCCTCACCGGCAGCGGCGAGGTGAACGCAGAACGAGTCCTGTGAAGACGCGCGTGTCTCGACGGTGCCGATCGCGGCCTTGAACCACTGCCATTCACGATCGATCAGGGTGACCAGTGCGATCGGGGCATCGAAAAGCCCCGCAGCGATTTCCACGATGCCGTCGAAATCCTGATCCGGCACGGACATGTCGGGCACTGTCGCATGCAGAACGCCCAGCCGTTCAGGTGCGTCGAGCGGCCTCGTCGCCAGCGGGTCGGTCGTTTCTGTCCTAACGCGCATTTGGTCTCAGTCCCCAATCTGACCGGGATGAGCAAGTCTGCGGACACTCGCCACATCCCGCTTGGCTTGGGACGTCCAGACCCAAAATCATCGGCTGCGCATCCGTCAGCCGTTACCATCACGGTCGTTCGCTTCGGGCTCACCCGCCAGTGAAAGCAGGACACCGCTGCTTTTGCAACGGTGTCCCAGCGAAATGTTCGTTCAGGAAACGAAAGCGCGCGAGGTGATCGGGGCAGACGTCTCGTCTGGCCCGTAGTCGTTTTCACCCTTGACCTGCAGGATGTCCTGCAGGCGCTGACGCGCCCGATTGACCCGGCTCTTGATTGTCCCGAGCGCGCAGCCGCAGATCGTCGCGGCTTCTTCGTACGAAAAGCCCGATGCGCCAACGAGAATGATCGCCTCGCGCTGGTCCGGCGGCAGGGTCTCGAGCGCCTTGCGGAAGTCCTGCAGGTCGAGGGAGCCGTATTGCTCGGGGTGGTGCGCGAGCGACTCGGTGAAATGGCCGTCGCTGTCCTGCACCTCCCGACCGCGCTTGCGCATCTGGCTGTAGAGTTCGTTGCGCAGGATCGTGAACAGCCACGCCTTCATGTTGGTGCCCATCTCGAAGTGATCCTGCTTCGCCCAGGCCTTCATGATCGTGTCCTGAACCAGGTCATCGGCGCGGTCATGGCGACCGATCAGCGACATGGCAAAGGCGCGCAGGCTCGGCAGAGCGGCCAGCATCTCTCTCTTGAAATCATTATTTTCAGACGACATTCCGGTATTCACTCCCTGCCCTGCAGCGCCGATTGCTGCTCGGCTGCGTCGAGTTTTTCCAGAAGATCGAGAAATCGGGCGGGAATCGCCTCTTCCTGTACGGACTGATAGAGCGCTTTCAGCTTGGCTGCGATCTGCGCATTTGGGTCCTCTGTCCATAAGGTCGTGCCGGCTGCCCGCCCTGCCCCTTTTTTATGTATCATTTTCAACTATCGCCTTCGTGTGTCCATTGTCGCCTTAACGCAGCTGAAAAATGAAATGTTCCCTCGCGGAACCTTTTTTTACGATGAACGTTGTCGCAACGTCACCGCAATAAGATACCTGAGGGAGTTCACCCTATGACATTGTCCACGCGGATCGCACCGCTTCTGCCGTATTTGCGCCGCTACTCGCGCGCTCTGACCGGCTCGCAGACGTCGGGCGACGCCTATGTCGCCGCCGTGCTCGAAGCGCTGATCGCCGACACGTCGATTTTCCCCGAGGCGAGCAACGACCGTGTCGGGCTGTTCCGCCTTTTCACCTCGCTCTTCGGCTCGTCGTCCGTGCTTGTACCGGAGCCTGTCTCGCCATTTGCCTGGGAACAGCGCGCCTCGATCAATCTGGCCACGGTATCCCCGCTTGCCCGCCAGGCCTTCCTTCTGGTGTCCGTCGAGGGATTCCGGCCGGAGGAAGCAGCCGAAGTTCTCGATGTTTCCACTGACAAGGTCGGCAGCCTGCTCGACCGCGCCTCGCAGGAAATCTCGCGCCAGGTCGCAACCGATATCATGATCATCGAGGACGAGCCGCTGATCGCGATCGACATCGAGCAGATGGTCGAAAGCCTCGGCCACCGCGTCACCGGTATTGCCCGCACGCGCGACGAGGCGATCGCACTCTACAAGAAGACCCGTCCGAGCATGGTGCTTGCCGACATCCAGCTCGCTGACGGCAGTTCCGGCATCGACGCCGTGAACGACATCCTCAAGACCAGCGCCATCCCGGTGATTTTCATCACCGCCTTCCCGGAACGACTGCTGACCGGTGAACGCCCGGAACCGACCTTCCTCGTCACCAAGCCGTTCAACCCGGACATGGTCAAGGCCCTGATCAGCCAGGCACTGTTCTTCAACGAATCGACAAAGGCGGCGGCCTGAGCGGACAGGTCATTTCGCTGCTCCAGAAGAACGGCGAAATGACCTGACAGCCCGGCCTGACAGGTCGGATCGCCGCTTCAACTCGCGCCGGTGGCACGCCCACCGGCGTTTTTTTTGTCGGTGCCGTCTTCGCCAAGGCGTTGCGCCCGCTTTCAAATATTGCTGCGATGGGGAGCCCCGGAAACACAACAGCCAGTGCCGAGGGAAGGCACTGGCTGGTATGTGCAACTCACTCGGGGAGTGTGAGTTGTAGGCCGGCGGTCTGCCTCCGGCGCCGCATTGGGGGCGATGCGCGCCACCGTCCGGTCAAAGAGAGAATGCACGGCTGCGAAAAAGGTTCCATCGCCGGCCGCGCTCCCTGTCACTTTGCCTCATTCCATACCGTCGAGCTCTTGGCGGTGGCGATAGAGCGCTAGGAAGCGGCGATAGTCGCGGTCATAGGCGTCGCGGACCGCCGCATTGGGCAATCGCTCGTTCCCGCCCGATGCCATCTGCGCGCCCGCGGATGCGAGATCCGGGTGCATGCCGCCAGCGACGGCGGCCGCCATCGCCGTTCCGAGCAGCACGGCGTCCGGCGCATCCGGAGCCACGACGCGGCAGCCGGTGACGTCGCAATAGAGTTCCATCAGCAGCGCATTGCGCACATGGCCACCGGTGACGTGGAGCGTGTCGAGCTGGTAGCCGACCTCCCGCATCATCTCCAGGATGTGGCGGATGCCGAGCGCGATCGCGACGCAGGTGCGCCAATAGAGCCGGCAAAGCGCATCGAAGGAGGAATCGAGCGGCAGGCCGCTGATGACGCCGAGCCCGTGCGGATCGGCGAGCGGCGAACGGTTGCCGTGAAAATCGGGCAGGACATGCAGCCGGTCGGCAAAGGCCACGCCCTGCTCGGCTCTGAGCTCCTGCACGCGGGCAATGATCCGGCCATGGGTCTCGGCCGTCGGCTCCAGACCACCGCCATGCAGTCGCACGATGTGGTCGAGCAGCGCGCCGGTCGCCGATTGTCCGCCCTCGATCAGCCACGCCCCGGGAAGCACCGCCTCGAAATAGGGCCCCCACATGCCGAAGCCCGGCTTCATCTCCTTGGAAAAGGCGACGATACAGCTCGACGTGCCGGCGATCAGGGCGAGCTGCCGTTCGAGCTTTTCCGGCTTGCCGATGAATCCGCCGACGACACCGAGCGCTCCGGCATAGGCATCGATCAGCCCCGGCGCCACCTGGCATCCTTCGTCGAGGCCGAGTTCGGCTGCAGCCGCAGCGCTCAAGCTGCCGACCGATCCACCGATCGGCAAGGTCTCTTCGGGCAGCCCACCCCGCTCGATCAGATCCTCAAGACCGATCCTTGCCAGATAGTCGGGCTGCCAACCGCGCTTCTCGTGCGCCAGGTAATTCCATTTGGCCGTCAGGGTGCAGCGCGACCGGGCGGCACTGCCCGTCGCCCGCCAGGAGAGATAGTCGGCGAGATCAAAAAAGAAGCCGGCCTTCCGCCACTGATCCGGCAAATGGCGCTTCAGCCACATGAGCTTCGGCATTTCCATTTCCGGCGACATCACCCGGCCGGAAAAGTCGAGCACCGGGTGGCCGGTCGAGGTGACGAAATCAGCTTCGGCAAGCGCCCGGTGGTCGAGCCAGACGATCGTATCCCAGCGTCCGTCGCCCTTGCGGTTGACCGAAAGCGGCTTGCCCTCAAGGTCGCGCACCACCAGTGAGCAGGTTGCGTCGAAGCCGATGGCCGCGACATGGTCCGCCGCCACGCCGGCCTTTGTCAGCGCCGCCTTGACCGCGCCGCAGACGGCCCGCCAGATATCCTCGGAATCATGTTCGGCATGGTTTTCTTCCGGCCGGTTCATGGCGATCGGCAGGTCGGCGCGCGCCAGCAGCCTGCCCTTGCCGTCAAAGATACCGGCACGCGCACTGCCGGTCCCGACATCGACCGCAACGACGAATTCACGCATCAATGGAAGTCCCCGCCCCCTGGATCACGGTGGTTTCGGACCGGTGCGGCCCATGTTCGCAACCGTGATCGATTGTCATGACTGAGAACGGGATGCGGGCGGAAAGCCGCGCACATGTCTCCTCGTCCCGCTCTCATCTCATCCCTGTTACCGACCGACAAACTGTAACAATTCGCCCATGTCGTCAAACAGCACGTCGGGATTGAGAGCGGCAAGACTTTGCCGATGCTTGTCGGTGCGTGCATGGCTGCCGCCGGCAAAGCCGAACACCCGCATGCCGGCGGCCTTCGCCGCCTCGATGCCCGCCGGGCTGTCCTCGACGACGATGCAATCGTCCGGCCGATAGCCCATCTGACGGCTCGCATGCAGGAAGAGATCCGGCGCCGGCTTGCCATGCCTGACCATGGTGGCGGAAAAGATGTTGGGCTCGAAGAGGTCGATCAGCCCGGTGACCGAGAGCGACAGCCGGATGCGTTCGGGCTGGCTGGAGGAGGCGACGCAACAGGCGCCTTCGAGCCCTTCGACCGCCCGCCGGATACCGGCGATCGGCTGCAGCTCGGTGCGGAAGCGCTGGTAGAGGCGAAGACGCATGCCTTCCAGAAAGGCGTCGTCGGTCGCAAGCCCGTACTCGTCGTGCAGGATGGCCGACATGCTTTTCAGGCTGCGCCCGAGAAAGCGTTCGGTCGCCTCCTCGGTGGTCATGGTAACGCCGGCGGCCGACAGCACGTCGACAAGCACTTCGAGCGAGATCGGTTCGCTATCGACGAGCACCCCGTCGCAATCGAAGATCACCAGCCTCGACGCCGCGTCCGCCATTGCCCTTCATCCCCCGAGCTGTCCGTCCAGATAAAGCTGGAGCGTAGCCCGCGTACCCTTTTCCCGCAGCGTTTTCAATGCATGGGCGAAACGGCTTCGGAAAAGCTCGGAGCGCGCGACGTCGCCGAAAATATCGCCAAGGGCCAGGAACGCCATCGGGTCGTCCCTGGCGGCAACGGCCGCCTGGTGCAGGCGGTCCGCACTCTGGTCGTTGAAGGCGATCGCCTTGCCGCTGTCGGAGGTTCCTTCGAAATAGCGGCACCACAGCGCCGACACGAGCGACAGCCCGACGACATCCTCGCCGCGCGCCAGCCGGTCGGCCGTCGACGGCAGGATGAATTTCGGCTGGCGGTTGGAGCCGTCCTGGGCGAGCCGCGGAATGGTATCGCCGATCTTCGGGTTGGAAAAGCGCGTCTCTATCAGCTTGTAATAGTCGCCGAGATCGGTGTTCGGCACCGGCGGGATGACCGGAATGATCTCGTCGTGCTCGAGCTTGGCGAGAAAGGCCCGGATCAGCGGCTCCTCCATCGCCTCGTGCACGAAATGGATGTCGAGAAGTGCTGCGGGATAGGCAATCGCCGCGTGGCCGCCGTTGAGGATGCGGATCTTCATGTGTTCGTAGGGCGCGACATCGGGCACGAACTGGACGCCGACCTTTTCCAGCGCCGGGCGGCCGAGCGGGAAATGGTCCTCAAGCACCCACTGCTTGAACTCCTCGCAAAACACCGGCCAGGCATCCTCGATGCCATAGTCGTCGGCGACGATGCCGATCTCGCGCGCGCCCGTTGCCGGCGTGATGCGGTCGACCATGCTGTTCGGAAAGGCGACATTGGCGTCGATCCAGTCGGCAAAGGCGGGTTCGACGAGGCGGGCAAGTCCGGAGACCGCCGCGTGGGTGACCTCTCCATTGCCCGGAATGTTGTCGCAGGACATCACCGTGAAAGGCGGCACGTTCGCAGCCCGGCGCGCCTTCAGGCCGGCGACGATGAGCCCGAACACCGTCTTCGGCGCAGCCGGGTCCTGAGCGTCCGCGACGATCGCAGGGTGGGTCGGGTTGAAGACGCCCGACGCCGGGTCGATGAAGTAGCCGCCCTCGGTGATCGTCAGCGACACGATCCGGATCGCCGGATCGGAAAGACGGCTGACGATCGCCTTGATGTCGCCGGGCTCCAGGTAGTCGATCATCGCGCCGGTGACATGGGCGCCGGTGCGGTTGTTGTCCTGCTCGACCACCGTCGTCAGGAAATCCTGCGCCGCGAGTTTGCCGCGCATCGCCGCATCCGAGGGCAGAACTCCGGCGCCGACGATCGCCCAGTCGCGGTCGTGACCGGCGTTGAAGAGATCGTCGAGATAAACCGCCTGATGCGCCCGGTGGAAGTTGCCGACGCCGAAATGCACGATGCCCGCCGTCAGTTGCGACCGGTCGTAGCTGGGCACGCCGGCCCTGGCCCTGATCTGATCGAGGGCGGCAAGGGAGAGTTTGGTCGTCATGATCCCGTATCCTTTTCGAAGCTTCACCGGCTGGCGCAGGCTCAGCTCATCCAGTTGCCGCCGTCGACGTTGTAGGTCTGCGACACGACGTAATCGCTCTCGGCCGAAGCGAGGAAGATCGCCATGCCCGTCAGGTCCTCTGCCGTTCCCATGCGCCCGAACGGCACTTCGGCACCGACGAGCCGCTTCTTTTCGCCGAGCGGGCGGTTTTCATACTTGGCAAACAGCGCATCGACGCCGTCCCAGTGCTCGCCGTCGACCACACCGGGTGCGATCGCATTGACATTGATGCCGTGCTTGATGAGGCCGAGGCCGGCAGATTGGGTGAGGCTGATGACGGCCGCCTTGGTGGCGCAGTAGACCGCAACCAGCGCCTCGCCTCGCCTGCCCGCCTGGCTTGCCATGTTGATGATCTTGCCGCCCCGGCCCTGGTCGATCATCTGCCGGGCTGCGGCCTGCATCGTGAACAGCGTTCCCGAAACATTGATCGCAAACAGCCGGTCGTAGCTCTGACGGCTGATCTCGACGATCGGCGCAAGGTCGAAGAGTGCGGCGTTGTTGACGAGGATGTCGAGCCCACCCGCCTGCCGGACGACGGCGGCGATCGCCTCGTCGATCGAGGCCTGTTGCGTGACGTCCATCTCGACCGCATAGGCGCCGGCGCCGATCTCGGCCGCCGTCTCGCGCGCCCGCTCGATGTTGATATCGGCGATCGCGACCGTGGCGCCCTCGCCGATATAGGCCTCCGCGAAGGCGCGACCGATCCCTCGCGCCGACCCGGTGATCAGCGCGCTCTTTCCCTCGAGCCGTTTCATCGAACTGCGAGCCCCTTGTCATCGAACCGGTGCACGCGCTGCGGATCCGGCGTCAGGAACACGCGGTCACCGTGGGTGACGGCAAAATCGCCGCTGACCCGCGCCGTCACCGTGCCGACACCACCGTCGACATTGACGTGCAGGAACGTGTCGGAGCCGAGGTGTTCGGCGACACCGACCGTGCCCTGCCAGGTGCCGCTGTCCTTCGAAAGCACCAGATGTTCAGGGCGAATGCCCATGGTGTGCGCCTGGTAGGCGGCGGCTGCAGGACCGGTGACGATGTTCATGCGCGGCGAGCCGATGAAGCCGGCGACAAACAGATTGTCCGGCTTGTGGTAGAGGTCGAGCGGCGAGCCCACCTGCTCGATGCGACCGCGGTTGAGCACCACGATCTTGTCGGCCATGGTCATGGCCTCCACCTGGTCGTGGGTGACGTAGATCATCGTCGTCTTCAGGTCCTGGTGCAGCTGGCTGATTTCCAGCCGCATGTTGACACGCAGCGCTGCGTCGAGGTTCGACAGCGGCTCGTCGAACAGGAACGCTTTCGGCTGGCGCACGATCGCACGCCCGATGGCGACGCGCTGGCGCTGGCCGCCCGAAAGCTGGCGAGGCTTGCGGTCGAGATAGTCGGTGAGGTTCAGGACGCGGGCGGCGTCCGTTACCTTCTTGTCGATCACCGCCTTGTCTTCGCCCGCCATCTTCAGGGGAAAGGCGATGTTCGAGCGCACGCTCATATGTGGATAGAGCGCATAGGACTGGAAAACCATCGAGAGGCCCCGTTGCGCCGGCGGCAGCTCGGTGGCGTTCTTGCCGTCGATGACGATATCGCCGTCACTGACGTCTTCGAGACCGGCGATCAGCCGGAGCAGCGTCGACTTTCCGCAACCGGACGGTCCGACGAAGACGACGAACTCGCCGTTGTTGATGTCGAGATCGATCGACGGGATGACGGCATGGGCGCCGAAGACCTTCGATACCTTGCTGAGTGTAATGCTTCCCATTGTCGTATCCCTTATTTGACCGCGCCGAAGGTGAGGCCGCGCACGAGCTGCTTTTGCGAGAACCAGCCGAGTATGAGGATGGGGGCGATCGCCATGGTCGAGGCGGCCGAGAGCTTGGCGTAGAACAGGCCTTCCGGACTTGAATAGGAGGCGATGAAGGTCGTTAGTGGCGCTGCCTTGGCGGCGCTGAGGTTCAGCGTCCAGAACGCTTCGTTCCAGGCAAGGATGATGTTGAGCAGAAGCGTCGAGGCGATGCCGGGGATCGCCATCGGCGTCAGCACGTAGATGATCTCCTTGGAGAGCGAGGCGCCATCCATGCGGGCGGCTTCCAGGATCTCGCCGGGGATCTCCTTGAAGTATGTGTAGAGCATCCAGATGATGATCGGCAGGTTGATCAGCGTCAGCACGATGACGAGGCCGGTGCGCGTATCAAGCAGCCCGGTGTTGCGGAACATCAGATACATCGGCACCAGCACGCCGACCGACGGCATCATCTTGGTGGAGAGCATCCACATCAGCACGTCCTTGGTGCGCTTCGTCGGCGAGAACGCCATCGCCCAGGCGGATGGAATGGCGATGATGAGCCCGATCAGCGTCGAGCCGAAGGAGATGACGACCGAGTTCATGAAGTGCAGGAAGTAGTTCGAGCGGCTTTGAACCTCGTGATAGTTCTCCGTTGTCCAGTCGAAGAAGAACAGCGACGGCGGCGAGGCGATCGCTTCCGCCTCGGTCTTGAAGCTCGTCAGGAACGTCCAGAGGATCGGGAAGAAGATCAGGATGCCAATCGTCCAGGCGACGACGGTGACGACGATCTTTCTTTGGGTGGAGACGTTGCGTGCCATGGTTCTCAAGCCTCCAGCGTCTTGCCAATCATGCGCATCAGGAAGAACGCGACGATGTTGGCGAGGATGACGGCGATGATGCCGCCGGCGGACGCGCCGCCCACGTCGAATTGCAGCAGGGCCTGCGCATAGACGAGGAAGGTCAGGTTGGTGCTCTGCGTGCCCGGGCCGCCATTGGTGGTCACCAGGATCTCGGCAAAGACCGAGAGCAGGAAGATCGTCTGGATGAGGATGACGACGGTGATGGCGCGGGACAGATGCGGCAACACCAGATAGATGAAGCGGCTAAAGGCGCCGGCGCCATCCATTTGTGCCGCTTCCTTCTGTTCCTCGTCGAGCGACTGCAACGCCGTCAAAAGGATCAGCGTCGCAAAGGGCAGCCACTGCCAGGCGACGATCAGGATCACCGACATCAACGGCGCATTGGCGAGAAAGTCGAAGGGTTGGAGCCCGAAGAGCTTCGCGATCCACGCGAACAGCCCGTTGACCGGGTTCATGAACATGTTCTTCCAGATGAGCGCTGCCACCGTCGGCATGATCAGGAAGGGCGCGATCACCAGAATGCGCACGATCCCCTGCCCGAACATCGGCTGGTCGAGAAGCAGCGCCAGCGCGATGCCGCCGACGACGGTGATGAACAGCACCCCGAGCACGATCGCGAGCGTGTTGAAGATCGCCTGGAAGAAGGCCGGATCGGTGAGGAAGTAACTGTAGTTCGAAAACCCGGCGAACTCTTCCATGCCCGGCATCAGGAGATTGTAGCGCAGGAACGAGAAGTAGATCGTCATGGCCAGGGGAACGATCATCCAGGCCAGAAGCAGAAGCACCGAAGGCGCGATCATCAGCCGCGCGGCGGAGCGTGTGTGCAAGGTCGCCATGGCGTCCCCCAAATGATGGAATTCAACGCGTTATCGAGAGCTCGGACCGGGCGCGCGTGGGGTCACCGCACGCGCCGCGTAACATCCCCCGGGAGAGCGCCCCGGAGGAGAAATACCGGGGCGCCAGCCATTCTCGGCCAGCACCCCGGGCCCTTGGGAGCCTCACTTGATGTAGCCGGCCTTGGTCATCTCACGCTCGGTGAGCTGCTGGGCGCTGGCAAGCGCCTGGTCGACGCTCGTCTGGCCGGCAAGTGCTGCGGAGAACTGCTGCCCGACCGCCGTGCCGATACCCTGGAATTCCGGGATCGCAACGAACTGCACGCCGACATAGGGAACGGGCTTTACAGCCGGGTTCTTCGGGTCAGCCGCGTTGATCGAGTCGAGCGTCATCTTCGCAAACGGCGCCGCCTTCTGGTAATCAGGGTTGGCGTAGAGCGAGGTGCGCGTGCCCGGAGGAACGTTGGCCCAGCCTTCCTTGTCGGCGACGAGCTTCAGGTAGTCCTTGCCGGTTGCCCAGGCGATGAACTTCTCTGCCGCTGCCACCTTCTGCGAGCCCGCGGGGACCGCGAGGTTCCAGGCCCAGAGCCAGTTGCCACGCTTGCCAAGCCCGGTGTCGGGAGCGAGCGCGAAGCCGACCTTGTCGGCAACGGTCGATTCCTTCGGGTTGGTGACGAAGGATGCGGCCACCGTCGCATCGATCCACATGCCGCACTTACCGGTCTGGAACAGCGACAGGTTCTCGTTGAAGCCGTTGGAGGAGGCGCCGGGCGGTCCGGCGTCGTTCATCAGCTTGACGTAGAAGTCGAGCGCGTTCTTCCATTCCGGCTGGTCGAACTGCGGCTTCCAGTTCTCGTCGAACCAGCGGGCGCCGAAGGCGTTGGCGGTCGCCGTCAGGAAGGCCATGTTCTCGCCCCAGCCGGCCTTGCCGCGCAGGCAGATGCCATAGACTTCGGCGTTCTTGTCGGTGATTTTACGAGCCGCGTCGGCAATGAAGTCCCAGGTCGGCGCGTCGGGCATGGTGAGCCCGGCCTTTTCGAACAGGTCCTTGCGGTACATCACCATCGAGCTTTCGCCGTAGAACGGTGCCGCATAAAGCTTGCCGTCGATGCTCACGCCCGAGCGGATCGCCGGCAGCAGGTCGTCGACGTCATAGTCGGCGCCAAGGTTGTCGAGCGGCACCAGCCAGCCCTGCTTCGCCCAGATCGGCGCTTCGTAGGTGCCGATCGTCATGATGTCGTACTGCCCACCCTTGGTGGCGATATCCGTCGTCACGCGCTGGCGCAGGACGTTTTCCTCGAGCGTCACCCACTCGACCTGGATGTCCGGATTCTTGGCCGTGAAATCATCCGTCAGCTTCTGCATGCGGATCATGTCGGCGTTGTTCACGGTCGCAATCGTCAGGGTTTCTGCTTGGGCCAGACCCGACATCGCGACTGCCGAGCACGTGCCCAGCAGGAAAGTTCTCAAATTCATCGACTTCCTCCCAGAAGAAAATGAGCATTTGCCTTGCTCATGGGCAATTACTCATTTCTCGTGACGAATTGTCAATGCGCATTCGTTGCTGCGCCGCACACAGAAACATTAGAAGATTGTTTTGATTGCCGATTTTTTCTTTTCGCACATGCGAAAGGCCGGCACGAGGCCGGCCTTTTCAAAAGCACGCGCTGCGATCAGGCGTTGAGGAGATAGCTCGCCGTCGCCTCATCGGTGATGAGACCGTTGATGATGCCGCCTTTCACTGCCGCCCGGAGCGCATCGTATTTGCGCCGGCCCTTGGCAAGGCCGATGACCGAGGCCTTGTCGCGCGAAGGCAGGGGGACCGAGGCGACCCGCTCGTTGAAACTGCCCGAAAGCAGCGCGCCATCGTGGTCGAACATCCAGCCACAGATCTCGCCAGCCGCCCCGGCTTTCGTGAGGCCAGCCATTTCGTCCTGTGCCAGGAACCCGTCCTGACAGAGCGGCGCATCGGGGCCGAGCTCGCCGACGCCGACGAAAGCGACATTGGCCTCGGCGCCGAGCTTCAGTGCCACCTGCACCAGGCTCTGGCTGTGCAGCACCTCGCGCTCCTCGGCAGAGGCGGCAAGCACCGGCAGCGGCATCGGAAAATGGCGGGCCTTCACCGCATCGGCCATGCTGAAGATGACGTTGTAATAGGCGGCGGAACCATCGAGACCGATGTTGCCGGTCAAGGAGACGATTCGGTGCTGGGGACATTCCATCGGCGGCAACTGGTCGACCGCCGCCTTTAGAGTGCGTCCCGTGCCGATCGCCAATACCTGCGGCTCCGGCGACTTCAGCCAACGCTCGATTTCAGCAGCGCCGGCTTCGGCGATGCCGACCGTCGTCGAGGTGGAACCCGGGTCGCTCGGCACCACCTCCACGTATCTCAGGCCATATTTGTCGCGCAGGCCTGCCGCGGCTTCGAGGCAGGCGGCGATCGGATGGTCGAGCCGAACCTTGATCAGCCGCTCGGACATGGCGAGCGATACCAGCCGCTGCGCCGACTGGCGCGAAATTCCCATGACGGTCGCGATCTCGTCCTGGGTGCGGCCGGCGACATAGTATAACCAGCCCGCCCGGGCAGCATCGTCAAGCCTGTTGTTCGCCTCGCCCCTGCGCGCCATATCTATTCTCCGTTCCCCCTCGATCAGGATGCTTTTGGATCCTGTCGATCCAAAAGCATCCTGATCGCCCCTCGTAAGTAGAGCGGGGTGCGGGCGGAAAACCGCGCACACTTTTCCTCACCCCGCTCTAATTTGCTGCCACTATTTGCACTGCCATGTCAAACAGCGACGAAGAACAACGCACGACGGGTCCGGCCCAAAGTCCCGGATCACAAGGCTTTCGGGTCATTTCGGCTCCAATCTTTTACCGTTTGATAAAAAAATAAAGCGTGTTACCGTTCCATCATCCTGAGAAAACATTGGGAGCCAAAAATGGGAACGACACAATCTGGGATCCTCGGCGGCCGCCTGCCGCTCGGGGAGTACGAGAGCAATTTCTCCGACCTGCATCCGGCGCTCGACAAGCACGAAGCCCTTGTTGCTTCCGACCGCTGTTACTTCTGTCATGACGCGCCGTGCATGACGGCCTGTCCCACCTCCATCGATATCCCGCTGTTCATCCGGCAGATATCGACGGGCAATCCGATCGGATCGGCCAAGACGATCTTCGACCAGAACATTCTCGGCGGCATGTGCGCCCGCGTCTGTCCCACCGAAACGCTCTGCGAGCAGGCTTGCGTTCGCAACACCGCCGAGGAGCGCCCGGTCGAGATCGGCCGCCTGCAGCGCTACGCCACCGACACGGCGATGCGCGAGAACAAGCAGTTCTACACCCGCGCGGAGGCCTCCGGCCGCAAGGTTGCCGTCGTCGGCGCCGGTCCCGCCGGCCTTGCAGCCGCCCATCGGCTGACCGTCAAGGGCCATGACGTCGTCATCTACGATGCCCGCCCCAAGTCGGGCGGCCTCAACGAATATGGCATCGCCGCCTACAAATCGGTCGACGACTTCGCCCAGAAGGAAGTCGACTACGTGCTGTCGATCGGCGGCATCGAGGTGAGACACGGCCAGGCTCTCGGCCGCGATTTCACCCTTGCCGATCTCTCCGAGCAATATGATGCCGTCTTCCTCGGCCTCGGCCTCGCCGGCGTCAATGCACTGCGCCTCGAGGGCGAGAATTCCGAAGGCGTCGAGGATGCCGTCGACTTCATCGCCGCGCTTCGCCAGTCGAAGACCAAGGCCGACATCCTGGTCGGCCGCCGCGTCGTCGTTCTTGGCGGCGGCATGACCGCGGTTGACGCCGCCGTCCAGGCCAAGCTGCTCGGCGCCGAGGAGGTGACGATCTGTTATCGCCGCGGCAAGGAGCACATGAACGCCTCCGAGTTCGAACAGGATCTGGCGGCGTCCAAGGGCGTCACCATCCGCCACTGGCTGCAGCCCAAGCGCATTGCCGAGAAGGACGGTAAGGTCGCCGGCATCGAGCTGGAGTACACGACGCTTGAAGACGGCAAGCTGACGGCAACCGGGGAAACCGGTATCATTGCCGCAGACCAGATCTTCAAGGCGATCGGCCAGAGCTTCCTCGGCGCCGGCCTCGGTGCGCTGCAGCTCGAAGGCGGCCGTATTGTTGCCGATGCCGAAGGACGCACGTCGATCGACAACGTCTGGGCCGGCGGCGACTGCGTTCTCGGCGGCGAGGACCTGACGGTTTCGGCCGTCGCCATGGGCCGCGATGCCGCTGAATCGATCAACCGGGCGTTCGCCGCGGCCGCGCCGCGCGCCAGTGCCGTCGCTTGAGATCGGGAGGAGAAACCAATGGCTGATCTTCGCAACAACTTCGTCGGCATCAAATCCCCGAACCCGTTCTGGCTGGCGTCCGCCCCGCCGACGGACAAGGCCTACAACGTCGAGCGCGCCTTCAAGGCAGGATGGGGCGGCGTCGTCTGGAAGACGCTCGGCGAGGAAGGCCCGCCCGTCGTCAACGTCAACGGCCCGCGCTACGGCGCGATCTGGGGAGCCGACCGTCGGCTTCTCGGGCTCAACAACATCGAACTCATCACCGACCGCGACCTCTATGTGAACCTGCGCGAAATGAAGCAGGTGAAGATGAACTGGCCGGACCGGGCGCTGATCGCCTCGATCATGGTGCCCTGCGAGGAAGAGGCGTGGAAGGCGATCCTGCCGCTGGTGGAAGAGACCGGTGCCGACGGCATCGAGCTCAACTTCGGCTGTCCGCACGGCATGTCCGAACGCGGCATGGGTGCCGCCGTCGGCCAGGTGCCCGAATATATCGAAATGGTCGTGCGCTGGTGCAAGCAGTACACACGCATGCCTGTTATTACCAAGCTGACGCCGAACATCACCGACATCCGCAAGCCGGCGCGCGCCGCCAAGGCCGGCGGCACCGACGCCGTGTCGCTGATCAACACGATCAACTCGATCGTGTCGGTCGATCTCGACAACTTCGCCCCCAACCCGACGGTCGGCGGCAAGGGCACCCATGGCGGCTATTGCGGCCCGGCGGTGAAGCCGATCGCCCTCAACATGGTCGCCGAGATCGCCCGCGATCCGGAAACCTACGGCCTGCCGATCTCCGGCATCGGCGGCATCACCACCTGGCGCGACGCGGCCGAATTCCTGGCGCTTGGCGCCGGCAACGTGCAGGTCTGCACCGCGGCGATGACCTACGGCTTCAAGATCGTCCAGGAAATGATCTCGGGCCTTTCCGACTGGATGGATGCCAAGGGTCACCGCAATCTCGACGACATCACCGGCCGCGCCGTGCCGAATGTCACCGACTGGCAGTACTTGAACCTCAACTACATCGCCAAGGCCAAGATCGACCAGGATGCCTGCATCAAGTGCGGGCGCTGCCACATCGCCTGTGAGGACACCTCGCACCAGGCGATCACGCAGTTCGTCAACGGCGTGCGTCACTTCGAGGTGATGGAAGACGAGTGCGTCGGCTGCAATCTTTGCGTCAACGTCTGTCCGGTCGAAAACTGCATCACCATGGAAGAGCTGCCGGCCGGCACGCTCGACCAGCGCACCGGCAAGCCGGTCGATCCGAACTATGCCAACTGGACGACCCACCCGAACAACCCGATGGCCCGCCAGGCCGCCGAATAAGTGGCTCACGCCACTGCAGGAGACGCCGCCGGAACAGATATCCGGCGGCGTTCTCTTTTGTACCGTCAGAACTCGACGACGACCTTGCCGAACGGGCCGCGATCGAGATGCGCCAGCGCGTCCTTCAAGCGCTCGAACGGGTAGCGCGCATCGATGACCGGCTTGATCCCTGTCCGGTCGATCGCTCCGACCAGGTCCTCCAGCGCCCGGCGATGGGCAACGCCGATGCCCTGGATGACGGGCGATTTCAAAAGAACTGGCGTCACCGGAGCCGAGATCTCCGCACCTTCGAACACCCCGATCACCGAAATCCGGCCCTGCACCGCCACCGCCTGCAGCGACTTGCCGAGATTGGCGCCGCCGGCCATCTCCAGGATATGATCGGCGCCGTGATCGCCGGTGATCTCAAGGACACGCTCCGCCCAGTCTTCTTTCAGTCGGTTGATGCCGTGATCGGCACCGAGCGCCAGCGCACGCTCGAGCTTGTCCTGGCTCGCCGACGTGACGATGACCTCGGCGCCATGGGCCTTGGCGATCTGCAACCCGAACAGCGACACGCCGCCGGTGCCCTGCACGACGACACGGTCGCCGGCCTTTGGGCGGCCCTTCTCGACCAGCGCGAACCAGGCCGTCACCCCGGCGCAGGGCAACGTGCTCGCTTCGCCGTCGTCGAGGCTCTCGGGCGCGGCAACGAACCAGTCCTCGGGGAAAGCGACATATTGCGAGGCGACACCCGGGTTCAGGCCGCCAAGGGCATACGACGTCGGGTGACGGGCGGTTCCCGGTTTCCGGCCGTCGATCCAGGTCGGATCGAAGACGGAGATGACGCGGTCGCCCGGCTCAAAGCGGGTCACGCCCCGCCCCACCGCTTCGACCACGCCCGCCATGTCGGACCCCGGCACGAAGGGGAAGGCAAGCGGCATGCCCATGCCGTTTTCCAGGACCAGCTTGTCGCGGAAATTGAGCGACACGGCGGTCGTGCGCACCAGCACTTCACCCGGCCCCGCCTCCGGCACGGCGCGTTCGGCGATCTTGAGGTTCTTTGCGCCGAAAGTGTCGATCGCCCATTCCTTCATCAGTCTCGCCACGGCTCTTTCCTTTCACTGGGATTGATCTGATGAAGCAACCATAGCGTTGAATTATTCTCTCCAGTTGCGATAAGATTTCGCCATATTGGTTCTCAAGGAGATACAATCATGGAGCGCCTGGGAGGAATTTCCGCCTTCGTCGAAGCGGCCGAGGCTGGCGGATTTTCAGCGGCGGCCGAGCGGCTGAACCTCTCGCGCTCGGCGGTGGGAAAGGCGATTGCCAAGCTCGAACAAAGGCTTGGCGTCCGCCTCTTTCACCGAACGACCCGTACCCAGAGCCTGACGGCCGAGGGGCAGCTGTTTTACGAAAGCTGCCTCAGGGCGCTGAGCGAGATCCGCACCGGCGAAGCGCTGCTCGAATCGGGCAAGCAGGAAATCCGCGGCCGGCTCAGGATCTCCATGCCCGTGGTGTTCGGGCGGCAATGCATCATGCCCCTGTTGTCGGACCTGCTTGAGCAGCACCCGCAACTCGAACTCGACGTCAATTTCAGCGACCGAAGGGTCGATCTCGTCGAGGACGGCTTCGATCTCGCCATTCGGACAGGCCCCTTGCCCGATGATCCCGGCCTGATGACGCGCAAGATCGCCGACCAGAAAATGACGGTCTGCGCCTCTCCCGCCTATCTCGGCAAGCACGGCACGCCCGGGAGCATCGACGACCTGATCGGCCATCAGGCGATCCTCTACCGGCGCAGCAGCGACGCGCTGTCCTGGTCCTTTCCGATCAGGGGGATGGCCCCGCGGCAGGTGACCCCGCCCGCTCGCCTGAAGCTCGACGATCTCACCTCGATCGCCGATGCGGCGGCAAACGGGTTCGGCCTGGCCTGGCTGCCCTGCTGGCTGGTGCGTGAGCACGTCGCCTCCGGGCGCCTCGTACGGATCCTGACCGACGTGCCAGCCCTTGCCTTCGGCGCCCACCTCGTCTGGCCGCGCACGCAGTACATGCCGCCGAAACTGCGTCTGATGATCGACACGCTTGCCGAGCGGCTGGCGCCGATGATGGCGTAAGGCCTGCCCTCGTTTTTGCCGACCGCTTTCGACACGGCGGGCAAGCGGCGCGCGCCGATAACGGACTGGACACAAAAACGAAACAGATTGTGTAGGAATGGTAAGTTGTCGGCCCGGTCGATCTGGATAATAAGGAGAAATCACTCTGCGGGCGCGCCCAATCGGGCACCGTTGCGCAGACCCACATGTTCCCAACTGCAGCCGGACAAAGTGCCGGCAGAGCCGGACGAACTGCTTGACGATTATCTCGGCCAACCGACGCAAGCGATATCACCTCGTTTCAGGGGCGATCCTCGGCTCGTTCATCCTGGCGCACTTTTTCAATCACGCGCTCGGCCTGATTTCCATTGAGGCGATGGAAACGGCCCGCAAGGCCTTCAACCTCATCTGGCACAGCGTTCCAGGCACGGTTCTGCTATACGGCGCGCTGTTGTTGCATTTCGCCATGGCACTCGACAGCCTCTACCGCCGCCAGACGCTGCGGATGCCCGCCCGCGAGGCGTTGAAGATCGTCTTCGGCCTCAGCCTGCCCTTCCTGCTGATCGGCCATGTCACCGCCGCCCGCGTCGAGCCGCTGTTTACCGGCGTCGATACGGACTACCCGACGATGCTGCGAGCCCTCTGGTCGAGCTCGACCAATGCGATGAGGCAGTCGGCCGCACTCCTGCTCGCCTGGGGCCACGGGTGCCTGGGTGCCTGGTTCTGGATGCGCGGCCGCACCTGGTTTCCGCGCTACGAAATCCTGCTCTACACAGTCGCGATCCTCGTGCCGATCTTCGCGCTGCTTGGCTTTGTCAGCGGCGCCCGTTCCCTTGAAACCGAGTATGCCGAACATGGCGGCTACGGCGACCGAGCGCGCGCGAAATCCGAAATCGATCTGACCCTTCTCGACGACATCCGTCTCGGCCTCTACCTCGGATTCGCCGGGCTCATCGCCGGCACGCTGGTGCTGAGGGCGCTGCCGAGGGGCGGCCGGATCCGCGTGCGCTATCCCGACGGCAAGGTCGCAAGCGTCAATCTTGGCTTCAGCGTGCTCGAGGCGAGCCGGGCCGCGGGCATCGCCCATGTGTCGGTGTGCGGCGGCCGTGGCCGATGCTCGACCTGTCGCGTGCGCGTCATTCAGGGACTGGAGGGTCAGCCTGGCCCTGAAGATGCGGAGCTCGCGACGCTGACGCGCATCGGCGCGCCCGACAATGTCCGCCTTGCCTGCCAGTTCCGCCCGGTTCACAACGTCACCGTCGTACCCATCCTCGACAGCGACAGCCTCGGTATCAAGAAGCAGATCGGGCGCGAGGGCGGCGAAGGCCGCGAGCGGCGGATCGCCGTGCTCTTCTGCGACCTGCGCGGTTTTACCAGCATCGCCGAGCACAAGCTGCCGTTCGACACCGTGTTCCTGCTCAACCGCTACTTCGAGATGGTGGGCGAGGCCGTCGAGGATTCCGGCGGCGTCATCGACAAGTTCATCGGCGACGGCGCGCTGGCGATCTTCGGCCTGAAGAGCACCTACACCGAAGCGTGCCGGCAGTCGCTCGCCGCAGCCGCACGGATTTCCACCGGCATCGAAACGCTCAACCAGACCTTCCGCGGCGAACTCGACGAACCGCTGCGCATCGCCATGGGCCTGCACGCCGGCCCCGCCATCATCGGCGAAATCGGCTATGGCCAGGCAACGTCCCTGACCGCGGTCGGCGATACGATCAACACCGCAAGCCGGCTCGAGGGCCTTGCCAAGGAACACGACGTTCAGCTTGCCGTCTCGGCCGAGCTCATCAACCGGGCCGGCCTTTCGCTCGACGGGCACGAGCGCCTCGACATCAGCCTGAGGGGGCGACAGGCGACGCTTGAGACCTGGATCGTCGCGGAGGCAGCCCAAATCTCCACGGCCCTGCAGCCGGCACCGTCGAACGCGTAGTCCAACCCCTTGAAAGCGTGAAACAGTTTTCACATCAGACGTTGCATGGCATCAAGGCAATGCGTCATTTCACGGTTTCAATGAAGCGTTGAAATGATCTAATAGTGGGGATCCTTCCCGCTCTCGCCGTCGCCCCAATCCGGAAGCCCGCATGAAACAGGACGTATCCCCGAAGACGGCTCATCAGGTTCATGCAAAGGGCATAGAGAAGCTGAAGGCGCATGTTGCGATGATGACCTTCGCCGTCCTGATCGCCGGGTCCTTTTCCTTCGGCGGGCTCGCCACCCAGCATATGGGCGCCGGACCGCTGACGCTGTGGCGCTACCTCTTGACCGTCGTCGTGCTCGGTCTGCTCACCTTCGGTTACGCCCGCGTTCCCTTCCATTTTCCCAAGCAATCGTGGCGCTTCGTCATCCTCGGCGGCCTGATCGCGGTTTACATGCTGACGATGTTCAAGGCGCTGGAATTCACCAATCCGGTGTCCACCGGTGCCGTCTTTACGCTGATGCCGCTTTTGAGCGCAGGCTTTGCCTATCTGCTGCTCGGGCAGCACACACGCCCGGGCGTGCTCGCCGGCCTCACCATCGCCGCCCTTGGCGCCGTCTGGGTGATCTTTCGCGCCGATGTCGGCGCAATCCTCGCCTTCGATGTCGGCCAGGGCGAACTGATCTTTTTTGTCGGCGTCGTCTGCCATGCGGTCTATGTGCCGCTGATCCGCAAGTTCGGCCGCGAGGAAAGCCCGCTTGCCTTCGGTTTCTGGGTTGCGGTCTTCACCGTGCCCTGGCTGCTGGTACCGGGCGGCGTCGGCCTCGTCACCGCCGATTTCGCCAGCCTGCCGCCGGTCGTCTGGATGGCGATCCTCTATCTTGCCGTCGTAACGACCGCGATCACCTTCCTGCTTTTGCAATACGCATCAATGCGGCTGCCGGCCTCGAAGGTGCTTGGTTACGGCTACCTGACGCCGAGCTTCATCATTCTTTTGGAAGGCCTGCTCGGCCACGGCTGGACCAGCCTGCCCGTGCTCGCGGGCGCGCTGACGACCGCCTGCGGGCTGCTGCTGATGGCGCTGTTGCCGGATTGACGAACGCAGAGGTTCAGGCGACGGGCTGCTCGCTGACCTGCAGCCCGTCGACGAACAGCCGTTCGAGGAACCGCGCCGCGTCCTCGAACCGCCCCTCTCCGGCGTTGCTCTGGCCAAGCACGGCGCGCACCTGCACGTCGAAGTCGGCATAGTGCTGGGTCGTCGACCAGATCGCGAAGATCAGATGGTAGGGATCGCATTTGGCGATCTTGCCGGCCTTGGCCCAGGCGCGGATCACCTCGGCCTTCTCGTCGACCAGCGTCTTCAAAGGCCCTTTCAGTTCATCTTCGATATGGGGCGCGCCCTGCAGCACCTCGTTGGCGAAGAGCCGGCTCTCCCGCGGGAAATCACGCGCCATTTCCAGCTTGCGCCGGATGTAGCTGCGGATCTCGGTGACCGGGTTGCCCTCGGCGTCGAAGGCACGCAACGGGTCGAGCCAGGTGTCGAGAACCCGATCGATCAGCGCCCGGTGCATCGCCTCCTTGGTGCGGAAATAATAGAGCAGGTTCGGCTTCGACATGCCGGCGACGTCGGCAATCTGATCGACGGTCGCGCCGCGAAAACCACTGGCCGAGAAGACTTCGAGCGCCGCCTCGAGGATGCGCTCTTCCTTCTCTTCCTGGATGCGTGTCCGCCTCTGGGTCCTGGCCGCTCTCGGTAGTACCATCTGTCCCCCTGCCGGTTCTGCGCGTCCCGTCGCACAAAGACCGATCTGCCCAAAATCTGGCCTAGCCATCTTCTTGGGCAACAACTTCGTTTTTTTGTTTTTCCGGCTTGAGTGCCGCAACGGAAGTTGTAATGTTTACCAACCGGTCAAATTATCAGCCAGTTCACCGCCAAAGGCAACGGCTGATCGAAGGGCACCAGAAAAAACCAAGCCTGGATTTGACCACGGGAACATAAGGGCTCGCCGCAACCGGTAAAGCCCTGAAAAGATGAGGAGACCGCCGTGGCAGCACCTGGCGAGAACATGCGCGTCAATTCAGACCGCCTGTGGGATTCACTTATGGAGATGGCCAAGATCGGCCCTGGTGTCGCCGGCGG
>NZ_DASYGZ010000080.1:0-63829 GCF_035999135.1 Ensifer sp. | reverse complement strand
AAACGGCCGTCACGGCGCCATAACGTTTGGCGACCGAACGGAACTCGATGTCGTTCGTCGAAGCGGATGTCACGTCTGTTCCCTGCGGTTTGTTTCGGATGTCGCCATGATCTCCCATCCTGGCACTCCACCGTCATTGATGCGCAGCCTAGTCACCGCGCGCACTGCCGGTATATACCCCGAGAGAGGTATTTCAACGCAGATCAGCTTGTGTGAGGAGTATACCCTCGATGCAGTTGGCATCGGCCGGGGGAACGGTTTGAGCGTCGATCTCGAAGGATTGTTTCAGGTCATGGCACCGCTTGTGGCGGGGTTTCCGCTCGAGGACGAGGCGGTCGGCAGCGCCTATCGCCGGCTGATGTCGACGCTGATGACGTTCGATTATGTCGTGGTGTTTGCCTATCGCGGCAAGGAACGGCCGATCGATCTCTACAGCACCTTCAATGCCCGGGATCATGTGCTTTTCGTCAGCCTCTACCAGGCGGGGCCGTACCTGCTCGACCCTTTCTACCACGCTGCGTCGAAGGGTGAGCCCGGGGTCTGGCGGATGCGGGAACTGGCGCCCGACCGGTTCTTCTCCTCGGAATACTATCGCACCTATTATGTGCAGACGGGGCTTGCCGAGGAGGTCGGCTTCTTCGTGCCGGTCGACGGAAAGATCACCGTCGTGCTGTCGCTGATGCGGCGCGAGGCGACGGGCACGTTCAGCGCCGCCGAGTTCGCACTTTTGAAGAAAGTCGAGCCGCTGGTCGCGGCGCTGGTGCGTCACCATTGGTCAGGTCTCGGCCGCCGCTTCGACGCGGCACTCGCCAAAACCGGGCGCAGCAAGCGCAAGGCGACCCATCCGCCGGCAGACGGCGTCTGGCAGCACCTGAACCTGACGGACCGGGAAGCGGCGATCGTCGAACTGGTGCTGCAGGGCCATTCGTCGGAATCGATCGGTCTCCGGCTCGGCATCTCCACCGGCACCGTCAAGGTCCACCGCCGCAACGTCTATCGCAAGCTCGGTATCTCCTCGCAGACGCAGTTGTTGTCGCTGTACCTGCGGAACCTCGGGCAATAATCGCTCGACCCCGCGCATCGCCGACGGTTCGCTGAGCGGCCTCCGCGCGGCGCCTTCTCTCACCCCATTGAGCTTGCGGTCATGGCTTCCTGCCGACCGTTGCTTCCCTTGCGTGCAGCCACCGCAGTCGCTCAACCGCTTCTCCACAAACGTGATCGTTCGTCCTGGCAAACGCTATTGACAAAATTTTCACGCCATGAAATTTCTTTCATTAACGGATAAAAATATCACGCGGTGCAAAAAATATCATGCAGCGCAACATAAACCGGGTGGAGACAATGGCGATCGGCGGGACAGGAATTCGTGACGACGAAACCAGCATGGCGACGCGGGCGGCCTGGCTGCATTACGCCGGCGGCCTGACCCAGGCCGAGGTCGCCAAGCGCCTCGGGCTGACCTCGTTGAAAGCCCACCGGCTGATCATGAAGGCCAACCAGGAAGGGCTGGTGAAGGTCTATATCGATGGCGAAGTCTCCGAATGCGTCGAGCTCGAGCAGGCGCTTTCGGCACGCTATGGCCTCGACTATTGCGAAGTGGTGCCGGACTTCGACGCCGACGACCTGCCCTTGAAGGCGCTCGGCATTTCCGGCGCGCAGTTTTTAAAGCGCGAGATCGAGCGTGGCGAGACGGCGCTGGTCGGCGTCGGCCATGGCCGCACGCTTGCGGCCTGCGTCGAGTACCTGCCGCGCATCGCGAGCGGCAACACCCGCTTTGTCTCGCTGCTCGGCGGGCTTACCCGCAAGTTCTCGGCCAACCCGCATGACGTGATCCATCGTCTGGCCGAGCGCACGGGCGCGGAAGCCTATGTCATGCCGGTGCCGTTCTTCGCCAACACCGTCGAGGACCGCGACGTACTCTTCAGCCAGCGCGGCGTGCGCGAGGTCTTCGATCTCGCCAAGACCGCCGATCTGCTGATGGTCGGCATCGGCACCGTCGAGCGCGAGGCGTCGCTGGTTTCGACCGGCATGATCGAGACGAGCGAGATCGAGGACATCCAGAGGGGCGGAGCGATGGGCGAACTGCTCGGCCACTTCTTCGACGGCAAGGGCCGACCGGTCGACACGACGCTGTCCGACCGCACCTTCACGCTCAGCCGCGAGGACCTGAAGAACCGCCGCACGGTCGCGGTTGCCGGCGGCAAGATCAAGGTTCCGGCCATCCGGGCGGTGCTGGCAAGCGGGCATTTGAGCGGGCTGATCACCGACGAGCGGACGGCACGGGCGCTTGCAGGAGACGGCGCATGAGGCGCTGACACATTCGAGGCATGAGGGCAGGGAGGATCTGCCATTCAGCCTTTAACGGGAGGAATACCGGTGGGGTAGCCGGCAGCAGCAATCATACCCGCAACGGAGGAGAAGACGGATGTACGAGAAGGAGAAGGACCTCATCAGCGCATTCCTGCGTGGGGAGGTGGATCGCCGCGGCATGCTCAAGGGATTGGGCGCCGCAGGCCTGGCCGCCGGCACGGCCGGCACGTTGTTCAACATGATGTCGACCCAGGCGCTCGCCGCCGATTTCGACTGGAAGGCGCATTCCGGCAAGAAGCTGAAGCTGCTTTTGAACAAGCACCCCTATGCCGATGCGATGATCGCCAACCTGCAGGCCTTCAAGGACCTGACCGGCATCGACGTCACCTATGACGTCTTCCCGGAAGACGTCTATTTCGACAAGGTGACGGCGGCGCTGTCGTCCGGCTCGGCCGAATACGACGCCTTCATGACCGGCGCCTACATGACCTGGACCTATGGTCCGGCCGGCTGGATCGCCGATCTCAACGAGTGGATCAAGGATCCGGCCAAGACCAATCCCAACTACAACTGGGACGATTTCCTGGCCGGCGTGAAGAATTCCTGCGCCTGGAATGGCCAGCCGGGCGGGGCGCTGGGCTCGGAAGACGCCAAGCAATGGTGCATTCCGTGGGCGTTCGAGCAGAACAACATCACCTATAACCGCGAGATGTTCGACAAGGCCGGTGTGGAGCTGCCGAAGAACCTCGACGACATGATCACGGTCGCGGCCAAGCTGCAGAAGGACATCGGCGGCATCTACGGCATCGGCGTTCGCGGTTCGCGCTCCTGGGCGACGATCCATCCGGGCTTCCTGTCGGGCTACGCCAACTTCAACCAGAAGGACCTGAACGTATCGGCAGACGGCAAGCTGTCGGCGGCCATGGGCACGGCGGAATCCAAGGCCTACCACGCCAAGTTCGTGCAGATGATCCAGGAAAGCGGCCCGAAGGACTGGTCGACCTACACCTGGTACCAGGTCGGCACCGACCTTGGCGCCGGCGCCTCGGCGATGATCTTCGACGCCGATTGCCTCGGCTACTTCATGAACGGCGGCGACAACAAGATGGCCGGCAAGCTCGGCTATGCCGCCTTTGCCGCCAACCCGGAGGCGACGGCCTCGACGCCGAACATCTGGATCTGGTCGCTCGCCATGTCCAACTTCTCCAAGGACAAGGACGCCACCTGGTACTTCCTGCAGTGGGCTTCCGGTCCGGAGCATGCGCTGTTCGGCGCCACCAAGATGGACTTCGTCGATCCGGTTCGCCAGTCGATCTGGAAGGACGAGATGTTCCGCGAAAAGCTCAACGGCAAGTATCCGGGTTACGTCGAAATGTTCGACGCCTCGGCCGCCGGCGCTTCCATCAAGTTCACGCCGCAGCCCTTGTTCTTCGACGTCACCACCGAATGGGCATCGACGCTGCAGAAGATGGTGGCCAAGCAAGTGCCTGTCGATGAAGGCCTCGACCAGCTCGTCGAAAGCATCAACCGCCAGCTCCAAGAGGCGGGTCTCGGCTGATAGGCCTCCCAAGCGATGCCCGGCGCTAGAAACGAAGTGCGAGAGCGCTCTAGTCGCCGGGCATCCCGCGATGCCGGCTGGACCGGCCTGTTGCGACCCGTTTGAGGTCGCACCGAAATCAACCTGAGATGCCGAGGACTGGCGCGGGCTCGAGCTTCCGCGTGCCGCGTGCTCTTTCAAGACTTCAGGAACGGAGCTCGACATGGCTTCAACAGAAACCCTCAAGCGACCGGCCTCCGGTTTCAGGATCAGCAGGAAGATGCTTCCCTACGTCCTGAGCCTGCCGGCGCTGCTCGTCTGCATCGGCATCCTCATCCCGTTCTTCACGGCGGTCATCTATTCCTTCCAGCGCTACCGGCTGAGCCAGCCCTGGGCGCGCCAGTTCAACTGGGGCGAAAACTACCTCAATTTCTTCACCGATCCGGCCTTCTGGAACACGCTGAAGGTGTCGCTGCTTTACGCCGGCCTCACCGTGACGCTGGAACTGCTGCTCGGGCTCGGCATCGCGCTTCTGTTGCAGCGGCGCTCGACGGTCAACAACTTCATCTCGATCATGCTGCTCCTGCCGCTGATGATCGCGCCGGCGCTTGCCGCCTTGATGTGGAAGCTGATGACCAATCCGAGCTTCGGGATCCTGAGCTATCTCGCAAGTCTGATCGGGCTGCATGACTTCCGCTGGGCGTCCTCGCCGGACACCGCGCTGCTCACCGTCGTACTCGTCGATATCTGGGTCTACACGCCCTTCATCATGATCCTGCTGCTTGCCGGCCTGCGCTCGCTGCCGACGCAGCCTTTCGAGGCCGCAGCGCTTGATGGCGTGCCGCGCAGCTTCGTCTTCTTCCGCATCACGCTGCCGATGCTGACGCCCTATATTCTGACGGCAACGCTCTTTCGGCTGCTCGACTCAATCCAGCAGTTCGACATCATTTACGCGATGACACAAGGCGGGCCTGGCAACACGCTGACGGTGTTCCAGGTCGAGGCCTATCTCAACTTCTTCCAGTCGACCAATGTCGGCCGTTCGGCAGCACTGCTGATCATTCTCTGGGCGATCACCTACACGCTCTCCAACGTCTTCATCAAGAACTGGCTGCGGCTGCGCGAACGCGCACGCGGCGAAGCTTAAGGGAGGGACCCATGGAAACCATGTCTCCGCTCGAACGGATCTTGCGCGGTCTCGCCCTGACGCTCGTCGTCGTCTTCTTCATGTTCCCGATCTTCTGGATCTTCCTTATGTCGTTCCAGACGAACGAGACGATCCTGGCGATCCCGCCGTCCGTCGTGTTCTCGCCGACCTTGTCGAACTATGCGGCGCTGATCACCGGCAAGCTGCAGACGGCGGCCGGCACGCTCGACATCGCCTTCATGCGCAATCTCGGCAATTCGATCTTCCTGTCGGTCGCCTCCGTCGCCGTGGCGCTCGTGCTCGGCGTACCGGCTGCCTACGCCTTCGCTCGCCACAAGTTCAAGGGATCGGAAGATATCGCCTTCACGCTTCTGTCCTTCCGCTTCGCCCCGCCGCTGCTGGTGCTCCTGCCGCTGACGCAGTATTTCCAGTGGCTCGGCCTCTCCAACACCTATTTCGGACTGATCTGGGTCTACCAGCTGATCTGCCTGCCGCTGATCCTCTGGATCGTGCGCGGTTACTTCGAGGACATCTCGGCCGACGTCGAATATGCCTATCGCATCGCCGGCCATTCCTGGTTTGCGACCTTCCGCAAGATCGCGCTGCCGCTTGCCGGTCCCGGCATTGCCGCTGCCGGCCTGCTTGCCTTCATCTTCGCCTGGAACAACTTCGTCTTCGCGCTGGTGCTGGCGTCCGCCGACAAGCAGCCGGTGACGGTCGGCGCCCTTGCCTTCGTCACCTCATCGGGCATCCAATACGGGCAGATCGCCGCCGCCATCGTGCTCTCGGTCACGCCGACGCTCGCACTTGCACTCTACGCCCAGCGCTACCTCGTCGAAGGCCTGTCGCTCGGCGCGGTGAAAGGGTAACTCATGACCACGCTGCAACTGAAGAATATCGTCAAGCGCTACAAGAGCCAGACGGTTCTCGACGATCTGACGCTTGATGTCGCCGATGGCGAGCGGCTGGTGCTGTTCGGCCCGTCCGGCGCCGGCAAAACCGTGCTTCTGCGGCTGGTCGCCGGTGTCATCGAACCGGACGAAGGAAGGGTGCTGATCGGCGGCGAGGACATGACCGATGTCGATGCCGAACACCGTGGCGTCGGCATGGCCTTCCAGAATTTTGCGCTCTTCCCGCACATGAGCGCCTTCGACAACATCGCCAGCCCGCTCACGGCGACGCGGTCGTCGAAGGAGATGATCACAGCCGGCGTGCAGAAGGTCGCGAAGCTCCTGAAGATCGACCACGTGCTGACCCACCACCCGAAGGCGCTTTCGAACGGCCAGAAGCAGAGGACGGCCCTTGCCCGCGCGCTCGTCGGCTCGCCGCCGCTGCTCCTGCTCGACGACCCCTTGCGCAATGTCGATGCCAAGCTCCGCTTCGAGATGCGGCTGGAATTGCCGCGGCTGCTGGCAGCGCAGGGCGCAACAGTCGTCTATGTCACCCAGGACTACAAGGAAGCGATGGCGCTCGGCGACCGGATCGCGGTCATGGCCTCAGGCCGCATCCGCCAGATCGGCACGCCGCAGCAGATCTACAACGCCCCCGCCGATATCGAGATCGCCAGGCTCTTCGGCGACCCGACGATCAACCTGCTCGATGTCACACCGCAGCGCGGCGGCGAGGGTGTGTTCGTGGAACTTTCCAATGTTCGGGTGCGGCTTGCCGATTACGGCGCCGACGTCGTCGGCAGTCCCTGCGTGCTCGGGCTCAGGCCGGAGGCGATCAGCTTCGTCGATGCCGCAGCACCAGGCGCGATCCCGGTGACGGTCGAGGCGGAAACGCCGCTCAACGAGAAGACGGTGACTTTGGCGTTGACCGCCCGCGGGCGCGAAATCCTGGTGTCGCGACCGGCCGGAACGCCGGGGCCGACGGCCGGACCTGCGCATATTGCCGTCAATGGCGCTCAGGCCTTCCTCTTCGACCGGGCAAGCGGCACTCTGCTGCCGCGCGCCGACATCACAGCCAAGCGCAATGGAGAAGCGGCATGAGCGAAACGGCCCTTCTGATCAAGGACGTCGACAAGTTCTACGGCCCCGTCGATTTCGGCGTACATGCCGTCAAGAAGCTGAACATGGATGTGCAGAAGGGCGAGATCATCGCGCTGCTCGGCTCGTCCGGTTGCGGCAAGACCTCGACGCTGCGCATGATCGCCGGTTTCGAGGCGGTCTCGCGCGGCACGATCTCGCTCGCCGGCCGGCCGGTACAGACCCTGCCGCCGGTGCGCCGCAACGTCGCCATGGCGTTCGAGGGCTATTCGCTCTATCCGCCGCTGACGGTGCGCGAAAACATCGCCTTTGCGCTGAAAGCCTCCAAGCTCTCCCAGGGCGTCGTCGACGAAAAGGTGGCGGGCATCGCCAAGCTGCTCGAGATCGAGGACATCCTCGGGCGCTACCCGAGCTCGATCTCGGGTGGCCAGCAGCAGCGCGCCTCGCTCGGGCGAGCGCTGATCCGCGACGCCAATCTGCATCTTCTCGACGAGCCGATGGGGCAATTGGAGCCGCAGCTTCGCGCGCTTCTGCGCGGCCGCATCAAACACTTCATCAAGGAGCGCGGGCTGACCGCCATCCTCGTCACCCACGACCAGACGGAAGCCAACGCGCTTGCCGACCGCATCGCCGTCATGGAAGGCGGCGTGCTGCAGCAGTTCGATACGCCGCAGAAGATCAAGGAGCGGCCGGCCAATCTCTTCACCGGCACCTTCGTCGGCGAGCCGCCAATGAACGTCTTTGAAGCCAGTGTCAGCGGCTCCGAAAGCAGGATGGCCTTTGGCCTCAAGGACGGCGTGCGGCTCGAATATGCGGCCTCGGACTTTTCGCATGCGGTGCGCGACGAACTCATCAAGCGGCAGAAGGTGGTGCTCGGCATCCGGCCCTATTCGGTGCGTCGCAGCGCCGATGGCGTGACCGGCCGTGTCGCCGTCAATCAGTGGCTCGGCGACCAGACCCATATCGCTGCGGATTTTGCCGGTGGCACCATGGTGCTGGTCGAGCACGACCGCACCGAGCTTGATGTCGGCCAGCCGATCGGCATCCACCTCGATCCGTCGAGCCTGCATGTCTTCGACGGCGAGAGCGGCCGGGCGATCAGCCATGGACAGGAGCTCGCCTGATGCGGGACATCCTCATCGGCATCGATGCGGGTACGTCGGTCATCAAGTCGGTGGCCTTCGATCTTTCCGGCCGGCAGCTGGCGATGGCGGCCCTGCCGAACGCCTATGAGGCGGTCGGCCGGACCGGCAGCGTGCAGGATCTCGATCGCACCTGGGCGGATGCGGCAACGACGCTTGCGCAGCTCTCCGAGAAGATCGACAACCTCGCCGGACGTGTCGCCGCGGTCGCGGTGACCGGGCAGGGCGATGGTAGCTGGATGATCGACAGGGACGGCCAACCCGTCGGCAAGGGCTGGCTCTGGCTCGATGCGCGCGCTGGCGAAACGGTGGAGCGGCTGCGCGGCGAGAGTGGCGACGTTGCCCGCTTCGAAAGCACCGGCTCCGGTCTTGCCGCCTGCCAGCAGGGGCCACAGCTGCGCTGGATGAGCGACCATGCGCCCGAGATGCTCGCAGGCGTCGCCACCACCTTCCACTGCAAGGACTGGCTCTATTTCAGGCTGACCGGAAAGCGAGCCACCGATCCCTCCGAGGCGAATTTCAGCTTCGGCAATTTTCGCACCCGCAGCTACAGCGACGACGTCATCGCCTTTCTCGGCCTCGAAAAACTGAAGCACGTGCTGCCCGAGATCGTCGATGGCGCCACCACGCATCACCAGCTTTCCGGCGAGGCCGCCAGAGCGACCGGGCTCACCGAGGGCACGCCCATCGTGCTTGGCTATGTCGATGTCGTCTGCACGGCGCTCGGCGCCGGGCTCTATGATCCGGGCACCGATACCGGCTGCTCGATCATCGGTTCGACCGGCATGCACATGCGGCTTGCCAACGGCGCAGACGACGTGCGGCTCAACCGCGACCTCACCGGCTACACCATGTGCATGCCGATCCCGGGCACCTATGCACAGATGCAGTCGAACATGGCGGCGACCCTCAACATAGACTGGATCCTGTCGGTGGCTTCAAGCCTGCTGAAGGGCATGGGCGTGGAGAAGTCGAAGAATGATCTGCTCACCCATCTCGATCAATGGCTGACTGAGGCCAAGGACACATCGCTGATCTTCCAGCCCTATATCTCGGAGGCCGGCGAGCGCGGGCCCTTCGTCGATGCCACGGCGCGCGCCTCCTTCGTCGGGCTCTCGGTCAACCACGGTTTTCCCGACATGGTGAAGGCGGTCCTTGACGGCCTCGCCATGGCCGCGCGCGATTGCTACGCCGAGATGGGGCCGCTGCCGGCCCGCATTCGGCTGACGGGCGGTGCCGCCCGCAGCGCCTCCCTTCGCCGTATTCTTGGCGCCGTACTGGGTGCCAGCGTGCAGACGAGCGAACGGGAGGAGGCGGGGGCTGCAGGTGCGGCGATGATCGCCGCCGTTTCGCTCGGCATCTACCCCTCGATGGCCGATTGCCTTGGCGAATGGGTGACCCCCTACCAGCGTCCGGCGGAGGCGCCCGATCCGGCGCTTGCCCGCCGCTTCAATGAACTTTTCCCCGCCTACCAGCAGTCGCGCACAGCGCTCAGGCCCGTCTGGCACGCACTCTCCCAAGGTGCGGCAGCGGGAATAAAACAGGAAAGACCGAAATGAAGAAGATAGCCATTATCGGCGACCGGTTCATGCTGCCGGACGTGTTTCGCGACAAGATCGTGGAAGCGACCGGCAACGGCCATGACATCCGCACGCTCGAACTGCCCTGGCCCGATGTGCCGATGGAGCATGGCTATGCCGTCGAGGGCATGGACGGGCTGAAGGAATATCTCGGCAAACCCGAGGAGATCGTCGAATTCGTCGGTGACGCCGAGATCCTGGTGACGCAGCTGGCGCCGCTGTCGCGGGGCATGCTGCAAGCGCTGCCCGGTTTGAAACTCGTGGCAGTTTCGCGCGGCGGCCCTGTCAACATCGACATGGGGGCTGCGCGCGACGCGGGCGTGCGCGTCGTCAACACGCCCGGGCGCAACGCAAACGCAGTTGCCGAATTCACGCTCGGCGCGATCCTTGCCGAAACACGGCTGATCCGCACCGGCCACGAGGCCTTGCGCAAGGGTGAATGGCGGGGCGATCTCTACCGCGCCGACCGCACCGGCCGCGAACTCTGCGAAATGACCGTGGGCGTCATCGGCTACGGCAATATCGGCACCAAGGTGGTGCGGTTCCTGCGCGCCTTCGGCACCAAGGTGCTGGTGCACGACCCTTACGTGCAGCTCTCTGCCGACGATCTCAACGCCGGCGTCGAGCAGGTCTCGCTCGATGCCCTGCTTTCCCGGTCCGACCTCGTGACGCTGCATCCGCGCGTCACCGAGGAGACGGTGAACATGATGAATGCCGACACCTTTGCGAAGATGAGGCCGGGCGCGATCTTCGTGAACACGGCGCGCGGACCGCTCTGCGACTATGATGCGCTCTACGAGAACCTTGTCAGCGGCCATCTCTCGGCGGCGATGCTCGAAACCTTCGCCGTCGAACCGGTGCCGGAGGACTGGCCGCTCTTGCAACTGCCCAACGTGACGCTGACGCCGCATATCGCCGGCGCCTCGGTGCGCACAGTCACCTTCGCCGCCGAGATGGCGGCCGAGGAGGTGCGCCGCTACATCGCCGGTCTGCCGCCGGTCAATCCGTGCTAACGGCGGAGGAGGCGACGGTGAATTCCGAGACCGGGATATACGACCTGTTCGTCGTCGGTGGCGGCGTCAATGGCGCGGGCATTGCGCGCGACGCCGCCGGGCGCGGGCTTTCGGTGCTTCTGTGCGAAAAGGACGATCTGGCGCAAGGGACGAGCTCGCGTTCCGGCAAGCTTGTGCATGGCGGCCTGCGCTATCTCGAATATTACGAGTTTCGGCTGGTGCGCGAGGCGCTGATCGAGCGCGAGGTGCTGCTGCAATCCGCGCCGCACATCATCTGGCCGATGCGTTTCGTGCTGCCGCACAACCCCGAGGACCGTCCCGCCTGGCTCGTGCGGCTGGGGCTTTTCCTCTACGACCATCTCGGCGGTCGCAAGCGGCTGCCGGGCACCCGCAGCCTCGACCTTTCGACCGCGCCCGAGGGCGCGCCGATCAAGCGCGCGTATCGCAAGGCGTTCGAATATTCCGACTGTTGGGTGGACGATGCTCGGCTGGTGGTCTTGAACGCGCTCGACGCCAAGGCCCGTGGCGCTCGGGTGCTGACGCGCACCGCCTGCAGCGCGATCCGCCGCCGCGACGGTCTGTGGATAATCGAGATGACCGACACGCGCACAGGCGCCAAGACCGAGGCGAGGGCGCGCTGTGTCGTCAACACCGCCGGTCCCTGGGTCAACGATGTCGTCGGCCGGATCGGGGGCTTGAACTCCACCCGCAGCGTCCGCCTGGTCAAGGGCAGCCACATCGTCGTGCCGAAATTCTGGGAGGGGCGGCAGGCCTATCTGGTGCAGAACCCCGACAAGCGGGTGATCTTCATCAACCCCTACCAGAACGACCTGGCGCTGATCGGCACGACGGATATTCCTTACGAAGGCCGTCCGGAGGACGTGGCCGCCGACGGCGACGAGATCGCCTATCTCTTGAAGTCGGTGAACCGTTACTTCAAGCAGCAGCTGACGTCTGACGATATTGTCTACAGCTTCTCGGGCGTGCGCCCGCTCTACGACGACAATGCCGAAAACCCCTCGGCCGTCACCCGTGACTATATTTTCGAAGTCGATGCGGCGGACAACCAGGCACCACTGCTCTCGGTCTTCGGCGGCAAGATCACCACCTTCCGCAAGCTTTCCGAACATGCGCTTGAACGACTGAAACCGTTTTTCCCCAAGATGGGTTCGGCCTGGACGGCGCGTGCGCACCTGCCGGGCGGCGACATGGCGGATGCCGATTTCGATCTGTTCCTGGGTGAGATCAAGTCCCGTTATCGCTGGTTACCATCGGATCTCGCCAAGCACTATGCCCGGCTCTACGGCACCCGGACGCATGCATTGCTTGCCGGGGCCACATCGATTGACGATCTCGGCCCGGCTTTCGGATCGCTTTTGCGCGAGCGCGAGGCGCGTTTTCTGATCGACACCGAATGGGCGCTGACGGCCGACGACATTCTCGACCGGCGGACCAAGCATGGCCTGCACATGACCCCAGCCGAACGGCAGGCTTTCACCCATTGGCTGGAGCGCCAGCAGCAAGCGGCCTGAAGGAGAACGGATGCGAAGTCTGGAATTCGAAGCGCTTCTCGACCTGTCGGCCCGCGTCGGGGCGGACGCACTGCTGGTCCAGGGGGCAGGAGGCAACACCTCGATCAAGGAGGGCGGCACGCTCTGGATCAAGGCGTCGGGCCTGTGGCTGGCGCAGGCCCGCCAGCGCGACGTGATGGTGCCGGTGGCGCTCGATCCGCTGCTCGACGCACTGGAACGGGGCGATCCGACGGCGGAAAAGGCGCAGGATTTCGTGATCGCCGAGCGCAACCCTTCGGGCCTGCGCCCCTCGATCGAAACGACGGTGCATGCGCTGATGCCGCAGAAGGTTGTCGTGCATGTGCACTGCGTCGAGACGATCGCAACCGCGGTGCAGACCAATGGTGCGGCGATCGTCGCCGAGCGGCTCGCCGGTTTCCGCCACGTCTTCGTGCCCTATGCCCGGCCGGGATTGCCACTCGCCAGAGCGATCGCCGAGCGCATCGAGGACCGGACGTCCGTGCTGGTTCTCGGCAACCACGGTCTGGTCGTCGCTGCCAACAGCGTGATCGACGCGGCAATCCTTTTGACCGACGTCACCCGCCGCCTGACCGGCACCCGACGTCAGGCACCGGCAGCTGATCTGAGCTCACTCGGCCGCCTTGCCGTCGATAGCGATTACCGGTTGCCGGAAGATCAGAGCCTGCATGCGGTGGCCGCCGATCTCGACAGTTGCCGGATTGCTGCCGGCGGCAGCCTCTACCCTGACCATGTGATCTTCCTCGGCAAGGGCGTGGTGGTCGCTGCCCCCGGCGAGACGGCGCTTGCGATCGAGGCGAAGCGGCGTGCTGCGGGCGAGAGCCTGCCGCCGCTTCTGCTTTTCCCCGGCAAGGGTGTGCTGGTGCAAAAGGAGATTTCCGCCGGGGCGCTGGCCATGGCCCGTTGCCTTGCCGATGTGACGTCGCGTATCCCCGCCGATGCACGCCTTCGCTACCTCACCGAAGCGGAAAACGCCGAGCTGCTCGGGTGGGACGCGGAAAAGTACCGCCAGCAGCTCAACCGGGCCGGACAGGTGCTGCAATGAACGGTGAAAGGCTCGTGATCGGCATCGATATCGGCACTTCCGGGGCGCGTGCTGTCGCCATGGCCGAAGACGGTACTGTAGCGGCAACGGGTGCGGCGAAACTTTCGACCCATAGCGACGATCACCGCGACCCGGTCGGCTGGTGGAAGGCGATGCAGGCGGCGCTCGCCGAAACGCTCGCAGCCATAGACCGGCAGGCGGTCGTGGCACTTGCGATCGACGGCACGTCCGGCACGATGCTCCCGGTCGATAGGACCGGCGCGCCGCGCGCCGTGCCGATGATGTACAACGATCCGGTGGCCGATCGTGCGGCTCTCGATGCGGTCGCGGCTCACGCGCCGCGCGAAAGTGCCGCCCATGGCGCGACATCCGGTCTTGCCAAGCTGCTCGCCTTCCAGTCGCTGCCGGGTGTCTTCCGGGTGATCCATCAGGCCGATTGGCTCGCCGGGCACTTCACCGGTCTCTACGACGTCTCGGACGAAAACAATGCGCTGAAGACCGGCTACGATCCGGTGTCGCGGTCCTGGCCGGACTGGATGGAAAAGACCGGTGCGCGTATCGATCTGTTGCCCGCCGTTCTGCCGGCCGGCGCGCCTGTCGCGACAATCGGTTCCGCTGCGGCCGAGGCCTTCGGGCTTTCGCACGAAGTGGTGATCGTCGCCGGCACGACGGACGGATGCGCTTCGTTTCTCGCCACCGGCGCCGATCAGCCGGGCGACGGCGTCAGCGCGCTTGGCACCACGCTGACGGTGAAGCTTATCTCCGACCGACCGCTGTTTGCGCCGGAATACGGGCTTTACAGCCACCGCATTGGCGACATGTGGCTCGCCGGCGGGGCGTCCAACAGCGGCGGCGTGGTGCTTGCCGCGCATTTTTCGCCGGAACGGATCGCCGCGCTGTCCGAGGCGATCGACCCGGCGGTCGACACCGGGCTCGACTACTATCCGCTCCCCAAGCCCGGCGAGCGTTTTCCGATCGCCGACCCGGATTTCGCGCCGCGCATGAGCCCGCGACCGGCAGACGACGCCACCTTCCTGAAGGCCATTTTCGAAGGCATTGCCGGGGTTGAGCACCTGGCCTACCAGCGGCTTGCCGCACTTGGCGGGCCGGTGCTTTCCTCGCTGCGCAGCGTTGGCGGCGGCGCGAAGAATGCGGCCTGGACGGAGATCCGCAGGCGCAAGCTCGATGTACCGTTCCTGCCGGTCCTTTCGGAGGAGGCGGCCGCCGGCACCGCTCGGCTGGCGCTTTCCGGCGCCAGAAAGGCAGGTGCGCTGTGACCGCTGTTACGACCATCGCGGGCCTCAGCGAGATTGCCGATCGCTACGACGCCTTCCTGATCGACCAGTTCGGCGTGCTCAGGGACGGCCACGGGCCCTATCCGGGGGCAGCCGAGACGCTGGTCCGGCTGAAGGATGCGGGCAAACGCATCATCATCCTCTCCAATTCGGGCAAGCGCTCGGCTGAAAACGACCGCCGCCTTGCCGAACTCGGCTTCGTCCCGGGAAGCTGGGACTGGTTTCTGACGTCGGGCGAGGTCGCCTGGCAGATCCTCAAGCGGGAGGGCGAGCGTCCGGCGGGCGGTTCGCGCAAATGCCTGCTGGTCAGTCGCGATCAGGACCTCTCGCCGATCAAGGGGCTCGACCTTGAGCGGACCGACAGCGGCGCGGATGCTGATGTGGTTCTGCTGGCAGCAAGCGAAGGCGATGTCCATCCGCTCTCCCACTACGAGACGTTGCTGGCGCCGGCGGCAAGGCGCGGCGTTGCCTGCATTTGCACCAATCCCGACAAGGTGATGCTGACGACGACCGGGACGGCGTTCGGCGCCGGGCGCATCGCCGAGCTCTACGAGGAGCTCGGGGGCAGCGTTCGCTGGATCGGCAAGCCCTTCGCCGACATCTATGCTTTTGCGCTCGAATTCCTCGGAAATCCCGACCCGGCCCGTTTCTGCGCGATCGGTGACAGCATCGAGCACGACATCGCCGGTGCGGCGAGCGCGGGGCTTGCTTCCGTGCTTGTGACGACGGGCATCCTGGAGCGTGCCTCCGACGAGGAACGCGGCGCGCTCTTTGCCGAGCACGGCGCCAGCCCCGATTTCATCCTTCCGAAATTTCTCTGGTAGCCGGGAGTAAGCTCGTGGCCTTCACGCTGTCGCTCAACACCAATCCGCTGGTCAACCGCTTCGCCGAGCCGGATGACCTGATCGACACGATCGCCGAGAAGATCCGCATCGGTTACGTGCAACTGACCCATGAGTTCGTCAATCCCGGCTGGCCCGCAGCGACGATCGCCAAGACCCTCAGGCACTTTCGCAGGGCTTTGGATCGTACCGGCGTGAAGGTCACTTCGGGCATGACCGGCCCCTATGGCCGGCTCAACCATTTCGGCCATCCTGACCCGGATGTCCGGCGCTACTATGTCGACTGGTTCAAGACATTCGCCGATATCTCCGCCGAGCTGGGTGCTGCCGGCATGGGCACGCAGTTCGCGATCTTCACGCTCAAGGATTACGACGATCCGGCGCGGCGCGAAGAGATGATGCGGATCGCCATCGACTGCTGGCGTGAAGTGGCTGACCACGGGAAGGCGGCAGGGCTCTCCTATGTCTTCTGGGAGCCGATGTCGGTCGGACGCGAATTCGGCCACACGATCGAAGAATGCCGGGCGCTCGACCGGCGGCTGGCCGAGGCCCAACTCCCGATCCCGATGAAGATGATGGTCGATATCGACCATGGCGACGTCACCTCCGCCAATCCTGACGATATCGATCCCTATGCCTGGGCAGGCGCGTTTCCGCAGCGCTCGCCGATCATCCACATCAAGCAGTCGTCGATGAACAAGGGCGGCCACTGGCCTTTTACCGCCGCCTACAACCGCGACGGCCGCATCACGCCGGAAAAGCTGATCGGCGCGGTCAGGGCGGGCGGCGGCACCGACAACGAGATCTGCCTGGAACTTTCCTTCCGCGAGCGCGAGCCGACGGACCACAACGTCGTCGAGATGATCCGGGAGTCGGTCGAATTCTGGGAGCCGCACATTGATACGGGTTTCAATCGCCCACAAAAATCACAGTAAAATGTCACAAAATCACACAATGGAAATTGAAATATCACAAATAGGTGTTATCTTCTCACGGTGAGCGCAGCCGAGGCTGCGCGTGATCGGGACCGAGACGATGAAGCCGGAAGACAGGCGACAGGCGATCATGGATGTGCTGATGGAGGCCGGAACGGCGTCCGTCGAGGACCTTTCCTTGCGCTTTGGCGTCAGCAAGATGACCGTGCATCGCGATCTCGACGACCTCGAGCAGGCGGGGCTCCTGCGCAAGGTGCATGGCGGCGCCTCGATCCAGTCGAGCCCGCAATTTGAAAGCGACTTCCGCTATCGTGAGAAGATCGCCACGGCCGAAAAGCGCCGGATCGCCGAACATGCGGCGTCGCTGATCGAGCCGGGGCAGAGCATCCTGATCGACGACAGCTCGACGACAGGTGCTATCGCCGACTGCATCCGCGACATCCGCCCCTTGACCGTCATCACCAACAATCTCGGCGTGATCACCAGCCTTTCGGGTGCGCCGGGTATCAACGTGATCGCGCTCGGCGGCCAGTACAGCAAGAAGTTCAACGGCTTCTTCGGCATCGTCACCGACGAGGCGCTGAGGGCGCTGCGCGTCGACATCGCCTTTCTTTCGAGTTCGGCGATCGAGGGCACCACCGCCTTCCACCAGGATCAGGAGGTGGTGCAGGCCAAACGCCTGATGGTGAAGGCGGCCAAGCGCAAATACCTGCTGGTCGACCACGACAAGTTCGGGCGCTCGGCGCTGCATTTCCTGACCGGGCTCGACGCCTTCGATGCGGTTTTAACCGGCGCCGAAGTTGCGGCCGAGCACGCGGCACCGCTTGAAGAGGCGGGCATCAGGCTGGTCAGGATCGATAATTCCAAGGAGCAAGCATGAAGACGTCAGGCCTCTGGGTCGGTACCAGCTGGAAAATGAACAAGACGCTCGCCGAGGCGATGGCCTTCGCCGACGGTCTTGCGGCGGCCGACGCGTCGCGCGACGACCGCATCCAGCGTTTCGTCATTCCGCCTTTCACGGCAGTGCGCGAGGTCAAGGCGCGTCTATCCGGCACAAGCGTCAAGGTCGGCGCACAGAACATGCATTGGGACGATGCCGGTGCGTGGACCGGCGAGGTCTCGCCGCTGATGCTGAAAGATTGCAATCTCGACGTGGTCGAGCTTGGCCACAGCGAGCGGCGCGAGCATTTCGGCGAGACGGATCGCACCGTCGGCCTGAAGACGGCAGCGGCCGTTCGCCATGGCCTGGTGCCCTTGATCTGCATCGGCGAGACGCTTGCCGAACGCGAGGCGGGCGAGGCGGACCAGGTGCTGAAGCGCCAGGTCGAGGGTGCGCTGGCGCTTCTCGATGGCGAGGCGAAGGCGGCGACGATCCTGCTTGCCTACGAGCCGGTCTGGGCGATCGGCGTCAACGGCATTCCGGCCACATCGGACTATGCCGACGAGCGCCACAGGCGCATCGCCGAGGTGGCGGAATCTGTCCTCGGCAGGCGCTTGGCCGTGCTTTATGGCGGCAGCGTCAACCCCGGCAATTGCGAAGAATTGATCTCCCAGCCGCATATCGACGGCCTCTTCATCGGCCGCTCCGCCTGGGACGTCACGGGTTATCTCGACATTCTGAAGCGCGTTTCAAAGGCGATCTGAGCCAGTCGCGCGGCAGTTCATTTGGAAAGGAACAATCATGAAGATTGCAATCGGGGCAGACAGCGCCGGCAAGCCCCTGCTGGATGTCATCGCCGCCCATCTGGCGGGTCGGTCGGACGTCGAGGTCGTTGATCTCAGCCAGTCCGGCTTCTACGCCGATCTCTCCCAGAAGCTGGCGCAGACCATCGTCGACGGCGAAAACGAGCGCGGCATCCTGTTTTGTGGCACCGGCATCGGCGTGTGCATCTCGGCCAACAAGGTTCCGGGCATCCGCGCCGCGCTGACGCACGATACCTATTCGGCCGAGCGTGCGGCCAAATCCAACAACGCCCAGATCATCACCATGGGCGCCCGCGTCATCGGACCGGAGCTGGCCAAGGCGATCGTCGATACCTGGATTGCGTCCGAATTCGACCCGAACGGCTCTTCGGCCGGCAACGTCGACGCGATCGATCGACTGGACGCAGCTAAAGCCTGACGTCAGAATTCGCGACGCCCGTTGATCCTCCCTCAGGCATCGTGACGACACGCCCGGCAGAAATGCCGGGCGTTTTTCGTAGCGGGATGCGGTCAGTCTTGACGGCGCTTTTGCAAACATTTGAATATGCTTGCGGATTGTCACAGAAGGGTGCCGCCGCATGACCGAAACAGCCGCAAACGAACCGCATCTAAGCACCCATCATCACGTGGCGCGCATGAGCGGCCGCGACACCGACGAACATCACCGGACGGCAACCACGCTCGAGCTTTTGTTCGATCTCACCTTCGTCATCGCCTTCAGCCTTGCCGCAGCGCAGCTCGCGCATCTTTTCGCCGAGGGCCATTTCGGCGCCGGCCTGATCGGCTTCGGTTTTGCCACCTTCGCCATCTGCTGGGCCTGGATCAATTTCAGCTGGTTTGCGTCCGCCTACGACACGGATGACTGGATCTTTCGCAGCGTCACCATGGTGCAGATGGTGGGCGTGCTGATCCTCGCCATCGGCCTGCCGCCGATGTTCGAGTCGATCGACAAGGGCGAACATTTGAACAACGGCGTGATGGTGCTCGGTTACGTCGTCATGCGCGTGGCCATGGTCTTCCAATGGCTGCGCGCCAGCCGCCAGGACCCGGCGAGGCACGACGCCTGCATGGTCTATGTGAAGGCGATCAGCGTCGCTCAGATCGGCTGGATCGTGCTGATCTTTTTCGACTTCTCGCTCACCATCACCTTCGCCATGGTCGTCGCCTTGACGGCGATCGAGATGCTCGGGCCCTATCTTGCCGAGACGCGCCACGGCGGCACGCCCTGGCATGCGCACCACATCGCAGAACGCTACGGGCTCTTGGCGATCATCGCGCTCGGTGAGGGGGTAGTCGGCACGGTGGCCTCGATCTCGGCGGTGGTCGATGGCGAAGGCTGGAACCTCGATGTCGCGCTCGTGTGTCTCGCGGGGACGGGGCTTACCTTCGGCATGTGGTGGATCTATTTCCTCTTGCCGAGCGCCGAGGTCCTGCATCACCACCGCCTCAAGCGTTCCTTCGTCTGGGGCTACGGCCACATGCCGATCTTCGCCGCGATCGTCGCCACCGGCGCCGGGTTGCACGTGGCGGCCTACTACATCGAACACAAGGCGCATATCGGCTCGGTCGCAACCGTTCTGACAGTGGCGGTGCCCGTCGCGTTCTACATCGGGCTGCTGTATGCGATGTACGCCTATCTCTTGCGTCAAATCAGCCGGCTGCAGCTCTGGCTGCTCCTCGGCACAGTGCTGGTGCTCGCGGCATCTGTGGTTGCGGCCATGGCAGGCCTCGACATGGCGATGTGCCTGGTGATCCTGATGTTTGCGCCTGTGGTGACAATCGTCGGCTATGAGGCCGGCGGCCACCGCCAGCGCATGGCAGCGCTGGAGCGCAGCCTGCAGGAGGGTGGGGTGGTCCATTGATTTTGCGAGTCGATACAGCAGCTTGTCCGGTGCTGCTGGCGAAGCGATTCAGGTGGCTGAGAGATAGATTCAGGAAAGCGCGGCAGGTCGTGGCTGCCCCTCACTCTAACCCTGTCCCCGCAGGCGGGGGGAGGGGACGAGGTCTCTTGCCAATGTAGAGTCTCTGATTGGCGCTTTGAGACGATCGCTCTCGATAGCGAGGAAAAGATTGCGGCTGCACGGGCGCCGTTTGCGTCCTTCTCCCCGCAAGCGGGGAGAAGGTGGCGGCAGCCGGATGAGGGACAAGCCCTCACCGGGCGGATGAGGGGCGAGCCGATCGCCAGAACCTAAGCCGCCAGAGCCGATCAGGCGTTGACCAGCGCCAGCTTGGCGCGGGCGTCGAGGATCTGGGCGCAGGCGTTGGCGGCCTCCGTGCCCTTGGCGACGAAGTGCTCGCGGAAGAAGGCGATCAACGGCTCGCTTTCCTGGAAATTGTGCGGCGTCAGCACGGCCGAAAGCACCGGAACATCGGTGTCGAGCTGCACGCGCATCATGGCGTCGAGCACGGTGCCGGCGACGAAGTCGTGGCGGTAGATGCCGCCGTCGACGACAAACGCGGTGCCGAGGATCGCGGCATAGCGGCCGGTCCTGGCCAGCGTCTGCGCATGCAGGGGGATTTCGAGCGCACCGGGCACGTCGAAGATTTCGACGTCGGCAGCCGAGCCGCCGAGCTTCGTCCACTGCTTAACGAACGCATCGACCGCACGGTCGACGATATCGGCATGCCAGCGGGCACGGACGATCGCGATCTTGGCGGTGGGGTGGGAAAGAATGGTCATGGTCTCAAGCCTTTCAGGGTTTGGCGTTTTCCAATGATCCCGTCGGGCGAACATGCATGCGCGCGGGGACCCGTCGCGGGGCCCACGTTCCTGCTTGCTCTCTTCCATCCGGACTGTGACCGTCGGCTCCGGAATTCGACCGGATCTGCTGACCCCTGAAGCATGAGCTTCAAGGCGCTCGCGGGCTTCGAGGTTTCCCTCGCTACCGCCGGTGGGGAATTTCGCCCCGCCCTGAGAACGTGGTGACTATATAGGCCGGGGCTGCCCGGTCAAACGCACGCTGCGACGAAAAGCGCGGAAATCACGACAGATTTTTGCTTGTCCGGTGGAAGCGCGACAAATTCGTTCCCGCCATTGCGGCGGCGCATGCGGCGAAGCGCTATGCGCGCAGCTCACCGTCGTCGGCGGCAACGGCCCGTCCGGCCCAATGGAGAAGGGCATCGCGATCGTCGAGGCAATCGAGCGGCGCCTCGTAGAAGCGGTGGACGACGACCGTCTTGCCGGCCTTCTGGTAGGTGAAGGGCTGGCAGCCCTCAGCCACAAGCGCGTCTTTCAGCGCCTGGTCGACCCGGAAATAGAGGCGGTCCTTGATGCTGACTGCAAAGCGCTTGTCACCGACCGCATAAGCCCAGCCGCCGAAGAAGCGGTCTATCTGGACAGGTCCGAGATCGGAGAGTTCGTCCTGGATATGCCGGACGAAGGCGCTCGGATCAGCCTTGGCCATGATCGCGACCTCACGATGTTTTCAGCACGGAGAGCCCGCGGTCCCCGCACTTGCTCCCTGCACGCTGGCGCGAAGCGCGCCAGCGTCAACTGGAGGGGTGTTACTCGCGAATGACCAGCAGGTCCTTGGCGGCAAAGCGCAGCGTGACGTTGTCGCCGGAGACCGGCGGGGCCACGCCCGGATTGTTGAACATGTCGAAGGAGATGACGTCGCCGCCGACGCGAAGGCGCGTGCGGATGACCGAGCCCAGGAAGCTGGTCGAGACGACCTCGCCGGCAAGGGCCGTATCGCCCTTGGCGCCTTCGGCAATCGAGCCTGCTTCAGGCCGCAGCGCCAGCGAGATGCTGTCGCCGCCCTTCATGCCGGCAATCGGGTCCTTCAGCGCGATCTGCTGGTTGCCGATGGTGACGGCGCCGGATGCCGGATCTGCAACCTTGCCTTCGATGATGCTGAGCGTCCCGACGAAGGAGGCGACGAAACGTGTCGACGGTGTGTTGTAGATCTCGAAGGGCGTGCCGATCTGATCGGCGCGGCCGGCATTCATGACGACGATGCGGTCGGAGATCGACAGCGCCTCTTCCTGGTCGTGGGTGACGAAGACGGTGGTGATGCCGAGCTGCTGCTGGATCTGCCGGATTTCCTCGCGCAGCGACACGCGGATCTTGGCGTCGAGCGCCGACAGCGGCTCGTCGAGCAGAAGCACCTGCGGCTTGACCGCGATGGCGCGGGCTAGCGCCACGCGTTGCTGCTGGCCGCCGGAAAGCTGGTAGGGGAAGCGGTCCGCCAGGTGCTCAAGCTTGATCAGCCCGAGCATCTGCTTCACCCGTGCGTCGATCTCCGACTTGTCGACGCCTGCGACCTTGAGGCCGAAAGCGACGTTGTCATGCACGTTCATGTTGGGAAACAGCGCATAGGCCTGGAACACCATGCCGATGTTGCGCTGGTTGGGCTTCAGCGCGTTCTGGTCCTTGCCGTTGATGACGATCTGGCCGCTGGTCGGTGTCTCGAAGCCGGCGATCATGCGAAGCACGGTCGTCTTGCCGCAGCCCGACGGCCCAAGGAACGAGACGAACTCGCCCTTTTCAATGTTCATGTTGAAATCGTGCACGACCTGAACCGGGCCGAAGGACTTCTTGATGCTGGTGAGTGACAGGAAACTCATGGGTGCGGTCCTCAGGCCTTAGGAGGCGCGCTTTTTTGAAAGCGCGAGACGAGCTGGATGAGGCCGAGGCAGCCCCAGGTGATGCCGAATGCGATGACGGCGAGTGCTGCCGGTTCATAGGCGCGGTTGGCGCCGAGCAGCTGCATGTACGGGCCGAAGGCCGGGCGGTTGAGCAGTGCCGCCATGGTGAACTCGCCGATGACGATGGCAAAGGTCAGGAAGGCGCCCGAGAGCACCGCGACAAGCACGTTCGGCAGGATGATCTTGGCCAGGATCGTCGTCCAGCCGGCACCGAGACTCTGGGCCGCTTCGGTCAGCGTGCCGACGTCGATGGTTCTGAGGCCAGTGTCGACGGCGCGGTACATATAGGGCAGCGCCAGGGTGGCGTAGCCGAACATCAGGAGGATGTTGGTGCCGGTGAGCGATCCCGTCAGCGGCAGCCAGCTCGAGGTGTTGTAAAGCCGGATATAGCCGAAGACGATGACAATCGCCGGAATGACCAGCGGCAAAAGCGTGATGAACTCGATCACCGGGCGAAGGCGCGGCAGCTTGAGGCGGACCCAATAGGCGGTCGGCACCACGAGCAGCACGCCGAAGACGATGGTGAACAGCGCCTGCATCACCGAATAGGTGAAGGTTTCCTGGAAGCGCGGGTCAGCAAAGACCTTGGCATAGGCGTCGAAGGAATATTCGCCGCGGCGCATCTTCAAGGAGAAGTTGGTCATGCCGATTAGCGGCAGGGTGAAATAGAGGAGGCCGAAAACGAGGGCCCCCCAAGCCCAGATCTTCTTCATTTCAGCCACCTTTCGCTGCGGCTGCGCAGCCAGATATAGATCGCGTTGGCGATGCCGGTGACGACGATCATGCCGAAGGCGAGCGCATAGCCGAGATGCGGATTGCCAAGCACGTCGCCGCGGATCTGGGCAAACAGCAGGATCGGCACGATCGACAGCGACGAGCCGGTAAGCGCGATCGCGGTGGCAACCGCACCGAAGGCGTTGGCAAAGAGCAGCGCCAGCGTGCCGAGCAGCGACGGAAGCAGGATCGGGAAGGCGACCATGCGCCAGTATTGCAGGCCCGTGGCACCGAGGATTTCGGCGGCCTCGCGCCATTCGCGCTTCAGCCCGTCGAGCGCCGGCGTGATGATCAGGATCATCAGCGGGATCTGGAAGAACAGATAGGTAACCGTCAGCCCCCAGAAGGAGAGCAGGTTGAAGCCGAGCATCCTCAAGTCGAGACCGAAGTTCGAGCGCAGGAACACGGTGACGATGCCGACCGGGCCAAGCGTCGCCAGAAAGGCAAAGGCGAGCGGCACGCCGGCGAAGTTGGAGGCAACGCCGGAGAAGGTCAAAAGCGGCCCGCGGATCCCCTTCGGCAGGCCGCCGAAGACGATGGCCGAGGCCATGGCAAAGCCGATCAGGCAGCCGAGAAGGGCAGACGCGATGCTGATCTTGATCGAGATCCAGTACGCGCCGAGGATCGACGGCGTGAACAGGCCGCGAATGTTCTCAAGCGTGAAGCTGCCTTCCGGCGTTTGAAAAGCGCCGATCACGATCTTTGCCGTCGGCAGGATCAGAAACAGCGTCACGAAGGCGGCGAAGGGCAGGATGCCGAGCCAGTGAAGCGGTAGGCGACGCGCCGGCGGGCTGGCGTCGGGTTTAGCTGATGACATTCCGTTCGCGCCCCTGAAGCCGCGTTATCGACGCGGGCGTTATAGATGCTTGCAAGTGAGGCGGGAGGCTGGCGCAAAACCGCCAAAACGTATCCTCTTCCCGCTCCAAGAACTTGAATTTCTTACAAATAACGTATGCGCCCCGACCGGAAAACCGGCCGGGGCGACATCTCTGTGGAAAGGCTTACTGAACGTTCGCGCCGACGACGGAATCCCACGCGCCAGTGACGGCAGCCTTGTTGGCGTCGACTTCTTCGAGGGTCGGGAAGTAGGCCTTTTCATAGGCAGCTGCCGGCGGCAGGGCGTCGATCAGTTCCTGCGGAACCTTGCCAGCCTTGACCATGGCGTTGAAGCGGGCCGGGTGGCAGAAGCCCTTGAGCCAGCCGAGCTGACCTTCGTCCGAATAGAGGTGTTCCATCCAGAGCTTGGCAGCGTTCGGGTGCGGCGCGTAGGCCGAGATGCCCTGAACGTAGACGCCGGCGAGAACGCCGCTGGCCGGAACGACGACTTCGGTCGGCGGGTTGCCGTTGAGCGTCTTTGCCCAGCCGAGAGCGTTGTAGTCCCAGGCAACGACGATCGGGGTCGAACCCTGGGCGAGCGTGCCGGACTTGCCGATAACCGGAACGAAGTTGCCGGCCTTGTTCAGTTCGGCGAAATAGCCGAGACCAGCTTCACCGGCTTCCTTGCCGGCCTTTGCGCCCTTGGCGAGACCGGCGGCGAGAACGCCGAGGATCGCCTGGTTGGACGCGCGCGGGTCGCCGGCAAGAGCGACCTGACCGGCATATTCCGGCTTCAGGAGATCAGCCCAGTCCTTCGGGGCGTTCTGCACGAGGTCCTTGTTCACGAGGAACGACATGACGCCGTAGTAGTCGCCGTACCAGTAGCCTTCGGCGTCCTTGACGCTATCCGGGATTTCGTCCCAGGTCGAAACCTTGTACGGCTGCAGCAGGCCCTCGGCCTTCATCTGCGGGCCGAAGGCGAGACCGACGTCGACAACGTCCGGCGCCTGCGGGCCCTTGTTGTCCTTGTTGGCCTTGACCGCTTCGACTTCGTCGGCCGAGCCTGCATCAGGGTTCAGTTCGTTGACCTGGATTTCCGGGTACTTGGCCTTGAAAGAGGCGATGACGTCGCCGTAGCCGCACCAGTCGTGGGGCAGGGCGATGGTGGTCAGCATGCCTTCCTTCTTGGCGGCTTCGATGAGCTCCGCGCTCGGCTCGGCGGCCGCAATTGCCGTCGTTGCCAGGAAGATAGCGGTGGAGAGCGAAAGCAGGCGTTGTGTTTTTGAAATCACGGGTGTTCTCCTTATGGGTTTAGTCAAATTCGTGGGGTTCAGTCGATTTCGGCTAGGCTGTTAAAGAGATGCGATGAAAGTAATGTGACAGCGGTTTTTCTGTTCACGTCGCGTATGTCGTTGGAAGAACATTTCTTTTCGGCACGCGCGCCTTAGCTGTCGCATTTCTGCATAAGATTCCGTGAACGGGTCGGTGGTCTCTCCTAGACGGGTTTGCGAAAGATGCGGGTGGAATCGAAAAGACCTTCGAGCGTCTTCATCCGGTCGCGGGTTTCGTCCCAGTTCGAACTCTGCACGGCCTCGATCAGCGCCTCGATCAAAAACAGGATCACCACAGAACTGTCCCAGGCCGACGGCACCTCGATCTCGGAACGGAACACGCGCGAGGCAGACTTGGCGACCGGGGAACTCCAGCGATCGGTGAAAAGGATGATCTCGACACCGCGCTCGCGGGCAGACCTGGCGAGCGTCACCATCTCCTGCTCGTAGCGGCGGATGTCGAAGAGAATCAGTACGTCGCCCTGGCGCATGTCGAGCACGTAATGCGGCCAGGCGCTGGCATTGGTGGCGATTTCGGTGACACCCGGGCGAATGACCTGGAGGTGGGTGAAAAGATAGTCGGCGAGCGAGCGCGTGATGCGGCCGCCGAGCAGATAGATGTTGCGCTTGCGGTCGGCGATGAGGGCCGCTGCCGCGTCGAATTCCTGCGGCTCGATCTGGGTCAGCGTCTCGCGCAGATTGCTGGTGATCGCGTCGGCAAAGCGGTTGAGCGTGTGGGTGCCGGGTGCGTTTGCAGCCCAGCGGTCGTGTTTGGAAATCGGGTTGGAGATCGTCGCTTCCAGCTCCTGGTGCAGCCGTGCCTGGAAGTCGGGAAAGCCGCGGAAGCCGAGCTTCTGCACCATGCGGGCGACCGTCGGGGTCGAAACGCCGGCGTTCTCGGCGACCGTCGTGATCGAGCCGAGTCCCGAAACGGGATAGTTGTCGAGAAGTGTCTCCGCCAGTTGCTTCTCCGCACGGGTCAGCGCGGTGAAGTGGGCAGTGATCACATCCGACACCGTCGTCGATGTCGCCTTGCTGCTCAAATTATCTCCCCTGAACCGATCTAAAGCCGGTTTGTGACAGATTAAACATCGCTGTCACAATTGGAGTCAATCGCAATTTTGAAGAGATCGTTTCAGATTTTGATTGACACCCGCCATTCTCTGAAGAATTCTTTTCATTAACGAACGTCTAACGGGGCAAGAGGGGATGCCGGTGTTGACGCGACTTCTGACAGAAACAGATGGCGATCCCGTTGCGATCGAAAACGCCTCGGGCAAGGGCGACGTCGTGTTCGTCTGCGAACACGCCTCGCGCCGGGTGCCGGAGAAGCTGGGCACGCTTGGCCTCAGCGCGCAGGCGCTCGAAAGTCACATCGCCTGGGATCCGGGCGCTCTTGCCGTTGCGAGGTTGCTCGCCGCCAAACTCGACGGGGCGCTGATCTACCAGCGCTTCTCGCGCCTTGCCTATGATTGCAACCGCCCGCCGGAAGCGGATGCGGCGATGCCTGTCGTCAGCGAGGTCTATGAGATCCCCGGCAACCGGACGATGACGGCCGACGAGCGCCAGGCGCGTGTCGACGAGATCTACCGGCCGTTCCACGATACGGTCGCCCGCTTCGTGTCGGAACGCAAGGCTGCCGGCCGGCCGCCGGTGCTGGTGACGATGCACAGTTTCACGCCCGTCTATTTCGGCAATCCGCGCGCAGTCGAGGTCGGCGTGCTGCACGACGCCGACAGCCGGCTTGCCGATCACATGCTCTCTGCCGCCACCAAGGGGCAGGTCGCCTACGATATCCGCCGCAACGAGCCCTATGGGCCGGCCGACGGCGTTACCCATAGCCTGATCGAATACGGCGTCCACAACGGACTGCCGAATGTGATGATCGAGATTCGCAACGATCTCATTCGCAATGACATCGGCCAAAGGGTCATGGCCGATTACCTGGAAGGGCTGCTTGGCAAAGGCGTGGCGGCACTTTCAGTACAATAAAAGACCCTGGGGAGCGGCCTGGCCGCGGTCCTGTTCCGGGCAGCCGGGGCGGGGTGGTTGATGGGACCCTGCCGCAATGGGGCGGCGTGGTCTGAAGAAATCAGGGGAAGAAAAATGCAAGACTACAGTGATTCAGACCAAAAGCAGGACATGAGTGTCCTGCACTCGATGGGCTACGCCCAGGAGCTCGAGCGGCGCATGAGCCAGTTCTCGAACTTCGCGGTGTCGTTCTCGATCATCTGCATTCTTTCAGGCGGCATCAATTCGCTCGCCCAGGCGACCGCAGGCGCGGGGGGCGCCGCGATCGGCATCGGCTGGCCGCTCGGCTGCTTCATTTCCTTCGTCTTCGCCGTTGCCATGGCGCAGATCAGCTCGGCCTATCCGACGGCTGGCGGCCTCTATCACTGGGGATCGATCCTCGGCAACCGCTTCACCGGCTGGCTGACGGCCTGGTTCAACCTGCTCGGCCTCGTCACCGTTCTCGGCGCGATCAACGTCGGCACCTACTACTTCTTCATGGGTTCCTTCGGCACGCCATACTTCGGTCTTGCCGACACGACGCTGACGCGCATCGTCTTCCTCGCCATCATCACCGGCGGCCAGGCGATGGTGAACCACATGGGCATCGGGCTCACCGCCAAGCTCACCGACTTCTCCGGCTACCTGATCTTCGCGACGGCGATCCTTCTGGCGCTGGTGTGCCTGACGGCTGCCGACAGCTACGACATCGCCCGTCTCTTCACCTTCTCCAACTATTCCGGCGAAGCCGGCGGCAATGTCTGGCCGGAGACCTCGGGCACCTGGGTGTTCCTGCTCGGCCTGCTCCTGCCGATCTACACGATCACCGGCTACGACGCTTCGGCGCACACCTCGGAAGAAACGGTCAAGGCCGCCCATTCCGTGCCGCGCGGCATGGTCTCGTCGGTGCTCTGGTCGGCTCTCTTCGGCTACATCATGCTGTGCTCGTTCGTGTTGATGATCCCGAACATGGACGACGCCGCCAAGCAGGGCTGGAACGTGTTCTTCTGGGCGATGGATGCGCAGGTGCACCCCATCATCAAGGACATCCTCTATCTCGCCATCCTCGTCAGCCAGTGGCTGTGCGGCCTGGCGACCGTGACCTCGGTGTCGCGCATGATCTTCGCCTTCTCGCGTGACGGCGGCCTGCCGGCCTCCAAGGCGCTGGCCAAGGTGAGCCCGACCTACCGCACCCCGGTTGCGGCGATCTGGGTCGGCTCGATCCTGTCGGTGCTCTTCGTCTGGGGCTCGTCGCTGGTCTCGATCGGCGAGACGCCGGTCTACACCATCGTCGTTTCGTGCACGGTCATCTTCCTGTTCTTCTCCTTCGCGATCCCGATCACGCTCGGTCTGTTCGCCTGGGGAACCTCGAAGTGGGACAAGATGGGCCCGTGGAACCTCGGCGAAAGCATGTTCAAGCTCTTCGCCGTGCTTTCGATCCTCGCGATGGTGCTGATCTTCATCCTCGGCGTTCAGCCGCCGAACGACTGGGCGCTCTACATCACCGTCGGCTTCCTGGTGCTGACGGCGCTCATCTGGTTCGGCCTTGAAAGCCGCCGCTTCCGCGGACCGCCGATCGGCGACGAAGTGGCGCGCCGCCAGGCGGAAATCGCCGCCGCCGAAAAGGCCGTCGGCCAGGTCTGACCAACGACAAAAAGGGCGGGAGCGCGACCGCGACTTCCGCCTTTTCTTTTGCCGGAACCCGTCCGGCGAGCTGAACGGAACACGTTCACGCGGCCCAAAAATATCGTGACCCAAGGGAACGGCCGCGTGACCAAACATGGGATGGAAGTTGATGAGCTATACGTTTGACGAGTTGAAGGAAGACGTCGCCGCCGGGCGCATCGATACGGTGCTGGCCTGCCAGGTCGACATGCAGGGCCGACTGATGGGCAAGCGCTTCCACGCGCAGTTCTTCGTCGACGGCGCCTGGAAGGAAACGCATAGCTGCAACTACCTGCTGGCGACCGACATGGAGATGGAGACCGTTCCCGGCTACAAGGCGACGAGCTGGGAGAAGGGCTACGGCGACTATACGATGAAGCCGGACCTTTCGACGCTTCGCCGCATCCCCTGGCTCGAAGGCACGGCGCTGGTGCTCTGCGACATGCTCGACCATCACACCCATGAGGAAGTGCCGCATTCGCCGCGCGCGATCCTGAAGAAGCAGGTGGCGCGGCTCGAGAAGATGGGCCTCAAGGCCTATATGGCGAGCGAGCTCGAATTCTTCCTGTTCGACCAGTCCTACGACGATGCCCGCCAGTCCGGCTATCGCGACCTGCAGCTCGTCAGCGGCTACAACGAGGACTACCACATCTTCCAGACGACCAAGGAAGAGGACGTGATGCGGGCGATCCGCAACGGCCTGCAGGGGGCCGATATCCCGGTCGAGAATTCCAAGGGCGAGGCGTCCGCCGGCCAGGAAGAAATCAACGTGCGCTACGCCGACGCGCTGACGATGGCCGACCGCCATGCGATCATCAAGAACGGCTGCAAGGAAATCGCCTGGTCGCGCGGCAAGGCCATCACCTTCCTTGCCAAGTGGAACTATGCCGCGGCCGGTTCTTCCTCGCATATTCACCAGTCGCTCTGGAGTGCCGACGGCAAGTCGTCGAAGTTCTACGACGAGAGCGGCAATTACGGCATGTCTGAGATGATGCGCCACTATGTGGCCGGTCTGCTCACCCATGCAAGCGAGATCACCTACTTCCTCGCGCCCTACATCAACTCCTACAAGCGCTTCATGGCCGGAACCTTCGCGCCGACCAAGGCGGTCTGGAGCAAGGACAACCGCACCGCCGGCTATCGCCTGTGCGGCGAGGAAACCAAGGCGATCCGCATCGAATGCCGTGTCGGCGGCTCCGATCTCAATCCCTATCTCGCCTTTGCCGCTTTGATCGCAGCCGGCATTTCCGGTATCGAAAACAAGATGGAACTGGAAGCGCCCTTCGTCGGCGATGCCTATGGCGGCAAGGACGTCCGCGAGATCCCGCGCACGCTGCGCGACGCGACGGCCGCGTTGACAGAATCGAAGATGCTGCGCGCCGCCTTCGGTGACGAGGTCATCGAGCACTATGCGCGGGCAGGGCGCTGGGAGCAGGAAGAATATGATCGCCGCGTCACCGACTGGGAGGTCGCACGCGGTTTCGAACGGGCCTGACCCGGGACACAATCACTCACAAGGATGGCCGTTCCTGACCGGAGCGGCCATCGCATCATTCGCAATGAAAGCAGGAAGACGATCATGAGCATGATCAAGTGCATTTCGCCGGTGAACGGCGAAGTCTACGCAGAACGCCCGGCTATGCCGCTCGACATGGCAAAGCAGGTGATTTCCCGCGCCCGCCAGGCGCAGAAAGCCTGGGCGCGCCGTCCGCTCGACGAGCGTGTCAATCTGGTGCTGGCCGGTGTCGCCCGCCTCAACGAGATGGTGGACGAGGTGGTGCCCGAGATCGCCTGGCAGATGGGCCGGCCGGTGCGCTACGGCGGCGAGTTCAAGGGCTTCAACGAGCGCTCGAACTATGTCGCGTCGATCGCTGCCGATGCGCTGAAGCCGCTGGTGATTGAAGAAAGCGACCGTTTCGAGCGTCGCATCGCCCGCGAGGCCCACGGCGTCGTCTTCGTTGTCGCGCCTTGGAACTATCCTTACATGACCGCGATCAACACGGTCGCGCCGGCGCTGATGGCCGGCAACACCGTGATCATCAAACATGCAAGCCAGACGATCCTCGTCGGCGAACGCATGGTGCGCGCCTTCGTCGAAGCCGGCGTTCCGGCTGATGTCTTCCAGAACATCTTCCTTGACCATGAGACGACCGCGGCGCTGATCGCGGCAAAAAGCTTCGACTTCGTCAACTTCACCGGTTCGGTCGAAGGCGGGCGTTCGATCGAGCGTGCCGCTGCCGGCACCTTCACCGGCCTTGGCCTCGAGCTCGGCGGCAAGGATCCGGGCTACGTCATGGAAGATGCGGATCTCGACGCCGCCGTCGACACGCTGATGGACGGCGCCACCTACAATTCCGGCCAGTGCTGCTGCGGCATAGAGCGCATCTACGTGCACGAGTCACTCTACGATGCCTTCGTCGAAAAGTCGGTGGCCTGGGTTTCCAACTACAAGCTAGGCAATCCGCTCGACCCGGAAACGACGCTCGGGCCGATGGCCAACAAGCGCTTTGCCGCCACTGTGCGCGAGCAGATCGCCGACGCCGTTGCCAAGGGCGCCAAGGCGTTGATCGATCCGAAGCTCTTCCCTGCCGATGACGGCGGCGCCTATCTCGCGCCGCAGATCCTCGTGAATGTCGACCACTCCATGGCCTTCATGCGCGAAGAGACCTTTGGTCCGGCCGTTGGCATCATGAAGGTGAAGAGCGACAGCCAGGCGATCGAGTTGATGAACGACAGCCAGTACGGGCTCACCGCATCGCTCTGGACCCGGGATGCCGAACGCGCCGCGCGCATCGGCGCCGACATCGAGACCGGTACGGTCTTCATGAACCGCGCCGACTATCTCGACCCGGCGCTTTGCTGGACCGGCGTCAAGGAAACCGGCCGCGGCGGCTCGCTCTCGGTCATCGGCTTCCAGAACCTTACCCGTCCGAAATCCTACCATCTGAAGAAAGTCACCGCATGACGATTACCGCCAACTGGAGCTATCCGACGTCGCTGAAGTTCGGTGCCGGCCGGATCAAGGAGCTTGCCGACCATTGCAAGGCGGTCGGCATGAAAAAGCCGCTGCTGATCACCGACCGGGGCCTCGCGCCGATGGCGATCACCCAGAACGCGCTCGACATTCTCGAAGCTGCCGGCCTCGGCCGGGCGATCTTTGCGGACGTCGATCCGAACCCAAACGACGTCAATCTGGCTGCCGGCGTCAAGGCCTTCAAGGATGGCGGCCATGACGGCGTCGTCGCCTTCGGCGGCGGCTCGGGCCTGGATCTTGGCAAGTGCGTCGCCTTCATGGCCGGGCAGAGCCGCCCGGTCTGGGACTTCGAGGACATCGGCGACTGGTGGACCCGCGCGAGCGTCGAAGGCATTGCGCCGATCGTCGCCGTGCCGACCACGGCCGGCACCGGCTCGGAAGTCGGTCGCGCCAGCGTCATCACCAATTCCGCAAGCCATGTGAAGAAGGTGATCTTCCATCCGAAGTTCCTGCCGGCAGTCACGATCTGCGACCCGGAACTGACGGTCGGCATGCCGAAGGTGATCACCGCCGGCACCGGCATGGACGCCTTCGCGCACTGCCTGGAAGCCTATTCCTCGCCATTCTACCATCCGATGTCGGCCGGTATCGCGCTTGAAGGCATGCGGCTGGTGAAGGAATATCTGCCGCGCGCCTACAAGGACGGCACCGACATCGAGGCCCGCGCCAACATGATGAGTGCGGCCGCCATGGGGGCCGTCGCGTTCCAGAAGGGGCTTGGCGCCATTCACTCGCTGTCGCATCCGGTCGGCGCGATCTACAACACCCACCACGGTATGACCAATGCGGTCGTGATGCCGCCGGTGCTGCGTTTCAACCGCCCGGCGATCGAGGACAGAATAGTGCGCGCTGCCGCCTATCTCGGCATTTCCGGCGGCTTCGACGGCTTCTACGATTACGTGCTGAAGCTGCGCGAGGAACTCGGCGTTCCTGACAAGCTTTCGGCGCTTGGCGTCGGCACCGACCGCATCGACGAGATGTCTGAAATGGCAATCGTCGATCCGACGGCCGGTGGCAACCCGGTCGAACTGACGCTCGACGCGGCCAGGACGCTCTTCCGCGAGTGCATCTGACACGCAATGCCCGGCGCCTGTGCGGGGTCACAGGCGTCGGCCTCCTTAGTTTAGAGGGGTCGAAAGTACCACTTGCCATTGCAGGCGAATTGTCACCTAATCGTCACGAAACTGTCGTGAATTGCGTCCGCGGAACGCGATCTTCATGCTTCGTTTACCGCGATCTGAAACGCTTCCATTAGGACGTGCGTAAGTATTCGGCCGCCGGGTTCCGTGGCCGTGACGAGTAGGGTCGACCGATGGCAATCATTTCCCTCGCGAATGCGAAGGGGGGAGCAGGCAAAACGACGGCAGCCTTGCTGCTGGCCTGCGAATTCGCCCGCAGGGGCGAACGGGTTGCGGTGCTCGATTGCGACCAGCTTGCCTGCATGACCGACTGGTTCCGACACGGCCGCAGCGACAGCAATCTTTCCGTCATAGCCGGGGTTTCAACGGGCACGCTCAGCGATCATCTGAGACGACTGCACGGTCAGGTCGAGCATGTGGTGATCGACCTGTCGGGTGCTGCCGATGTGCTGGTGGCGCTTGCGATCGGGCTTTCCGACCTGACACTGATCCCGGTGCAGGGCTGCGTGATGGACGCACGCGGCGCGATCCAGGTGCTCGAACTGATCCGCTACATCGAAAACAACGCCCGCGCCAACATCAACCATGCGGTGCTCCTCACACGGGTCAACCCGATCGTGACGACCAGGGCGATGCGCCGGGTCAAGCTGTTGCTTGCCGAAAGCCGCATCCGGCTGGTCGATACGCCGCTGGTCGAGCGCACCGCCTTTCGCGAACTGTTCGAAGAGGGCCACACGCTCTATTCGCTGGATCCGGCCAAGGTCAGCAACCTTGGCAAGGCGCAGGTCAATGCCAGCGACTATGCCGACGACGTTCTGAGGCTGCTCGAGCCACCCGGGGAAGCGGCGCGGCACGGTCCGTTCTCGTCGATGTGCTATCGCTCGCAGCGCGCGGCCGACCTTGTCGTCCTGCCGCACTGAAGCCGGTTTCCTGAAGCTTTTCCGTCTCTCACGGCGTCGCTGCTGGTGGTCTCGAGCGACCCCACTGTCAGGTTTGACGTCCCCGCGTTACCACTTCGTTAACCATCTTCTGTAAGGTTTCGTTAAGAAGCGAAGCACCGGCCATGGCCGAACGGTTCGCGCGAAACATGCAGAGAATGGGGAATATCATGGCGGTCATCACTTTCGCCAATGCAAAGGGCGGCGCGGGCAAGACGACGGCGGCGCTGATCCTGTCGACCGAACTGGCGCGACAGGGACACAAGGTGGTGGTTCTCGACGCCGATCCGCAGCGCTGGATCACCAGCTGGGCCGAAGCCTCCGGCCACATCGCCAATCTCACCGTCATCTCGCACATCACGCCCGGCTCGCTCGAATGTCATATCCGCGAGGCGAAGGACGATGCCGATTACATCGTCATCGATCTCGCGGGCGCCAAGGACCAGATCGTCGCGCTTGCTCTCGCGGTCTCCGACCAGGTGCTGATCCCGGTGCAGGGCTGCGCCATGGATGCCAAGGGTGCCGCGCAAATTCTTGAACTGATCCGCCAGATCCAGGACCGCTCGGGTCTCAGGATCAACCATTCGGTCGTGCTCACCCGCGTCAATTCGCTGGTCACCACCCGCGCCCTGCAGACGATCAAGGCCATGCTTGCCGAGCGCGGCGTTTCGGTGCTCGATACCCCGATCGTCGAACGCGCCGCCTACCGCGAGATCTTCGAATGCGGCGGCACGCTGCAGGCGATGGATCCGGCTCGTGTCAGCAATCTCGACAAGGCCTGCGAGAACGCGGCTGCCCTTGCACGGGAAGTGCAGGCGCTGATGCCTCTGAAGGCGCGCCGCTCCTGGGCCGCCCGTATGCCGTCCTGGGCCTCGCGCCGCGCGGCGTGATGTTTCGACGCAGGGGCGTTCGATCCAGCAACGCCGCCTCAGGAAACAAGCGATCCCGCGCGTTGACCGGGCTTGGCTCAACCTTCTGACATCATTCGGTTTCTTGCGGGAAAGTCTACCCGTAGCCGTTATTCAACCGGAATTGACGTTCGTCAGTTACGGTTGAATCCCGTGTCAGCCTTCGCGAATTGGCTGTCGCCCGTAAGGCTTCCTTTACCCTGTGCTTCTAACTGTGCCCTTGGACACAGCTTGCCCCGCGAATGCGCGGAAGGGCATACCGGCCGCCATGATTGCGGCCATGATCGGCGCCAGGCGCTGCCGATCCTGTCTCCATGGTTCACGACAGCGCCGCGCGTCATTCACGTCGCGCAAAGGTCGCCGTATCACTTTGAACTGCCGCATGGTCTCGTTTTCGATCGACATGCAGCAGAGCATGCAGGGAAGTCGCGCATGAAAACGGAACACGCCGCAACCGGAACGCAGGACGTCGCCGGTCGTCTGAATTTCATGGCGCTCGATGATGCCGCCAAGACGAGCCTCAAGGCGCTGAAGCCGATCCTCGAGAAGGAACTGAAGCCGGCGCTCGACAAGTTCTACGAGCGCGTCAAGACGACGCCGGAGACGAAGCGCTTCTTCTCGTCCGACGCCCATATCGACCGCGCCAAGGGCGCGCAGGTCGGCCACTGGGCCAATATCGCCGACGCCAATTTCAATGAAGAGTACAGCGCCAAGGTCCGCACCATCGGCCAGGTGCACGCCCGCATCGGGCTTGAGCCACGCTGGTACATCGGCGGCTACGCGCTGATTGCCGAGCACCTGATCACCGAAATCGTCAGGGCGCATTGGCAAAAGGCCGGGCTGTTTTCGCGCAAGGGAACGTCCGCCGAGGACATGGGCGCGATGCTGTCGAGCCTGATCAAGGGCGTCTTCCTCGACATGGACCTGTCGATCTCCGTCTACATGGACGCGTCCGACGTCACCAAGCAGCGCGCCGTGCAGGAAGAGGTGCTGGCCGCAGAGCGGGCGCTGATCAGCAAGACCTTCGGAGCGGCGCTGAAGAAGATCGCCGACGGTGACCTGACGGCGCGCATCGGCGCCGATCTGCCGGTTGCCTACCAGGAGCTTGGCGAGAACTTCAACCACGCGATGGGCGAGCTTTCGCGCGCCATCGGTGGCATCGAGGCCGGCGCCAGCCAGATCCACACCAGCGCCAAGGAGATTGCCGCGGCGGCCGACGATCTGGCGCGGCGCACCGAGCGGCAGGCGGCCAACCTTGAAGAGACGGCGGCCGCCGTCGAGCAGGTGACACGCACCGTCAAGCAGACGGCCGAGGGCGCCAACCAGGCAAATTCGACCGTGATCGCCGCGCGCGCCAATGCCGAACAAAGCGGCGAGATCGTCAGCCACGCGATCGAGGTGATGCAGGAGATCCAGACGTCGTCGGCGAGCATCGCCCGCATCGTCGACGTCATCGACGAGATCGCCTTCCAGACCAACCTGCTTGCGCTCAACGCCGGCATCGAGGCGGCGCGCGCCGGCGAGGCGGGAAGGGGCTTTGCGGTCGTCGCCTCCGAAGTGCGGGCTCTCGCCCAGCGCTGCGCCGATGCCGCCAAGGACATCCAGGGTCTGATCGCCAAATCGCGCGGCCAGGTGGACGACGGAGTGAACTCGGTCAACCAGGTGGCCCAGTCGCTGCAGCAGATCGTCGCCCAGGTGGTCGAAGTCAGCTCCGTCTTCGGCGCCATCCGCGCCAGCACTGCCGAACAGGCAACCGGCCTGCAGGAGGTCAACACCGCCATCACCCAGATGGACCAGATCACCCAGCAGAATGCCGCGATGGTCGAGCAGGCCAATGCCGCCAGCCAGGCGCTGACGGGCGAAGCCGAGACGATCGCGACACGGCTCCGGGCGTTTCGCACGTCCGGGCATGTGCAGGTGAGCGCCGGCTCGGGTTATCGCGCGGCGGCATAAGCGAGCATAGAGATTCGAGAGATGACGCCCCGGGTCAGGGAATGATTCGGGGCGTTTTTGGTTTTGCGTGCAGGTGGGGCGGTAGCATGTGGGTAGGTCCGGGCAGGGCGGCGACTTCCTTGCGCCGACAACAGATGTCGAGATGCGCGCCGTGAGGTGCGCCGGGAACAGTTTTTCGTCTCACGTAGCTTGGTCTACGGCCAACGGCTGAAGTTCGAACGCCACTTCCCTTGCATAGATCGAACCATAAAGCCCAATCGATGTGTCAAATGTCACCTCAATGTCGCCGCTGACCGGACTCTCACACGTTTCCCAGTTCGAAGCTGCCTCGTCGGCGTCAAGTCGGCGAATCCTAAGCGCCGAGATGATTGACGATGCGTTTCCCGTCAGCTTGATGCCCGAGACACCACTCATTCGCATCGTGACCAGCGAATGACGATCGAGGGCAAAATAACCTTGCGGTCCAAGTTGGTTCGTCATCCTGAATGTTCGAAGGGTCAGCGCAGCGTTTCCTCCGGCAATCTCCAATCGTTCCAGCTCCGCGTCGTGAAACGTCGGGCAGTATCCCAACCAATCGATAACAGTTTGGCCGCCCGAAAGAGAAGCAAAGAGACCTTCATCGGTGTTCCGGTATAAATGCGGCATGTTGTGCAATCCGAAGTTTGAATAATTGTTGTAGGAAGTAGTCTAGGCGGCGCCAATATGTCCGCAAGACGGCAAACGGCGCGGTTCCCCGCTTCGGTCCGACCACAGACGAATGCGGCAGGCTGCGACGGACCAATCGGAGACTTGACTGAGGCGTCTTGCGCGTGACGCATGCTCTAACGCGACCGGATCGCCGATCTTGCGACGCGGCCGCAGAAAAACGCCACCGGATGCACGCAAAGTCGACGATCGGCACCGCTAATGCGAATTGGCCGCGACCGGCCGTCTGCGTTTCGAGACAGCCTCGTCGAGCTGGTTGTCGTACCAACGGTCCGGGAATTTGATGTCCCACATCAGATGGCGCAGGTCGCCCGCGTCGATGTCCCTATAGCCCAGTTCCTCCAGCCGAAGCAGAAGCAGCATATGATCGGCAATGACGATTAGCCGGGCGTAGTTGCCGACCTGAACCAAGACCGGGCGCATCGCCGCGTAAGAATTGAAGCCAATCGAGGCGGCGATTGCCTCGTCGAAATGCGATGATTTGATGTGGGGATAATTGTCCCGAAGCGATTTCTTCAGGGCGGCGATGTTAGCAGACGAGAACCTAACCTGCGGATTCCACATATGACGATCCGATGCTCTTGGCCGAAGTCTGCCGATTACACTTCGACGTTGATGAACACGGTCGTCGAGTGGAATTCTAACGGCCCTTCAACCCGGCAGCAGGTTTGGATAGGCACCCGTAGTGGAAGCTACACGCCGAGATTCCAACATTCAAGCCGAGGTTTGTCGCAAGCTCGACGCACGCGCCGAGTGCACCGCCCGCTCAAAACCGCCGGTCGATGAAATGCTTCGCTTGCGCGCCCGCATGATAAAACGCCGACTTCACGCCGCGCCAGCTGTCGGGGGTAACCGGCGTTTCAGCAAGCGGGATGGCTGATGCTTCGCCGGTGACATGGTTGGCAAGCGCCCGGCCGAAGACGGTGCCCGGCGCGATGCCGCGGCCGTTGTAGCCGCTGACGGAGACGACGTCGGGGGCGAGCGTGTGCATGGCCGGCAGGTTGTTGGTGGTCATGCCGATGCGGCCGTCCCACCAGTATTCGAAGCGGAAATCACTGAGGAACGGGAAGAGCTTGCGCAGCGAGCGGGCGGCAAAGGCGCGGTGCGTGCCTTCAGCGAGCGCGTCGAGCCTGCCGATCGAGCCGAAGATCAGCCGGTTCTGCTGGTCCATGCGGAACGAGGTCATGACGAGGCCCGTGTCCCAGGTGCCCTGGCGCTCCGGCAGGATGCGGCTTGCGACCTGTTCCGGCAGCGGATTGGTCGCGAACTGGAAATAGGGCAGGATCGTCAGTTCCTGCGTATGCGCCTGCCAGGGGCTTTCGGCGAAAAGGCCGCCATAGGCATTGGTGGCAAGGATGACCTTCCTGGCCCGCACGACGCTGTTGCCGGCTTTCAGCACCCAGCTGTCGCCCTGGCGTTCGGCACCGGTCAGTGGCGTGTCGGTGTAGATTTCAGCGCCGGCGGCAAGCGCGGCGCGGGCAAGGCCCCGGGCATAGGCAAGCGGCTGGATCGTGCCGGCGCGGCGGTCGAGCAGGGCGCCGGAAAAGCCTTCGGCGCCGGTGAGCGCGTGTGCGCGCTCGGCCGACAGCGCCTCGACCGGGGCGCCGCGCTTTTGCCATTGCGCTTCGCGATCCTTGATCTCGGTGACGCCTTCGCTGCCGACGGCCATGTGCAGGGTGCCGTTCCTCACGGCCTCGCAGGCAACCCCGTGCTTTTCCACGAGTGCATAGACCATCGACGGGCCGTCGCCGAGTTCGGTGAGCAGCCGGTTTCCGGCATCAGGGCCGAGCGTCGAGATCAGGTCGTCTGGCTTTACCCACATGCCTGCATTGACGAGGCCGACATTGCGGCCGGACCCGCCAAAGCCAATCATCTTCGCTTCGGTGACCGTTGCCTTAACGCCCTTTTCGGCGAGGTGGAGGGCTGCCGAGAGGCCGGTGAAGCCGCCACCGATGATGGCGACATCAGTCGAAAGGTCGCGGTCAAGCGGCCGTGTCTCGGGCGCGGCCGGTGCCGTCGCATGCCAGAGGTTGGGCAGGGTGCGCTCCGTCGCCATCCGGGCAAAATCCTTCACGTGCGGCCGCAATGCCGGCCATGGTCTTCGATATATCAGGTGATAGCGGATCGCCGGGAAAATTCTCATGACAATGTTTCATGAAGTCATGATGCACAGGACGGTCTGCGGGGAGGAGCGGGCGGGCGCCCTGCCGGGCCTTGAAGCCGGATCGTGAAAAAGAACCGCAGCTGGGTCGTCGGCAGCTGCGGTCTTTTCAAATGGATAGATCTGAAAAAATTTTGCCGGACGCCCAAGCGCCGGCGAAAAGACATTTAACACGGGTTGCCTGTCGTGGATGGTCGAGCAAGCATCCCCATCATCTATGCTGCAGGCGCGAAGTCACTCACCCAATTGGGGGAAGCCCCAAGAAAAATGCCAAAAAAACAACGCTTCGGTTAACAGCCGGCCGGGTTCGCTCAGTCGACGAACTCGACCGTGACCCCGGTGCTCACCATCTTGGCAAGTTCCGTCGCGTCCCAGTTGGTGAGCCGCACGCAGCCGTGACTCTGGGTTTTGCCGATCTTTGACGGTTCCGGCGTACCGTGAATGCCGTAGGTCGGCTTCGAAAGCGCGATCCAGACGGTACCGACGGGCCCGTTCGGGCCTGGTTGCAGGGTCAGCACCTTGTCGTTGTTGCCCTGCTTGAAGTTGATCTTCGGATTGTAGGTGTAGCCCGGATTGAGGGCGATGCGCTCGACATTGACGGTGCCCGATGGCGACGGCGTGTCGGACGAACCGATGGTTGCCGGATAGGCGGCGATCAGCTTGCCGGCCTCGTCATAGGCAAGCACCTGCTTGCGGCCCTTGTCGGCGAGGATGCGGGCAACCTTGCCGGTTTTGTTGGCGCCCGGATTGATCACCTTGATGATCGTGCCGGGGATGGTGAAATCGACGCCGGGGTTCAGTTCGCGCAGATAGGCTTCGTCCATGTGGAACTTCTCGCCGAGCATTTCCGTCGTCGAGGTGAAGGACATGTGCGGAAGCTGCGCCTTGTGGGCGTAATCCTCGGGGATCGAGGCGACATAGGGGCCGGCGGCGTCAGCTGCCGTGATCGTGTAGCTGGTGATCGGCATGCCGCCGCTCATGCGCAGCCGCTCCAAGATGTCGTCGGTGTTGTTGGGGTCGAGCGTTTCGCCTGTTGATTGCTGCCAGGCCTCGATCGCCTTGGTGACGTTCGAGCCCATCTTGCCGTCGATGACACCGGGCGAAAAACCCTCGCGGTCGAGGAAGACCTGCAACGCGGTGATTTCGGCGCGCGACTTCGACTTGACCGAGATCGCCGGCGGCATCGACGGGCCGGCCGGGCTGCTGACGTTTGGATCGATCGAGGCTTCCTCGGTGCCGTCGATCAGGCCCGGCAGGCTGTTCGGCAGCTCGTTGCCGTCAGTCGAGGGAGGCACGACGTCGCGATAATCGGGGATCGAGCCGGTGGTGACCTCGCCGGGTTCGGAGTAGCCGTATTCGGGCTCGGAATAGCCATAGCCGCGGTCGCGGTTGCGCGGGCGCTGGTTCGAATAGATGTCGACGTCGCCCTGGCGACGGTAGCCACCGCCATAGTCGGGCTGGCGCTCGCGGCCATAGTCGCCCTGGCGTTGGCCGCCGTAGTCGCGTTGACGGGCGCGATTGTTCGGCACAACGGTCGCGACCACGTTGCCCCAGCTGTCGATGAGCAGCGTGCGGCCGCGGCTGTCGCGCATGGTCTGCACTTCGTCGGCGCCCGGCACGTAGTCGAGGATCTCGCCATTCGGCGTCACCAGCATGACATCGTCGCCATAACGGTTGGACCCGCGATAATCCTGCGCGAAGGCGGCCGTCAAATCCACGGCGAGAAAGCCGGCTGCGGCGAGAAACGAAAGGCCTGTGCGGGTCGCTGACGTCACGAGAGAACCTGTTTTCATAGACATGGATGTGGCGCGGTACATTTGGATTTCGACGTTAATGTGAAAAAAATGAATTCATCATGAACAAGCCGTTAAATTCTATCTATGTGGCGCAGCGCGAGGCTTCAACCGATGAATTGTGTCTTTCCTCGGGTATCATCTCTTTGTGATTGCACTGATTCTGCGGCCGATCTGAGGAAGGGGACATGCTGAAAACGCTCGAAGAACCCACCGACAGGCAAGAGAATCACGTGCTGTTCGACCGTCTGTCGGCGCTCGACATCGCCGCTTTCGTCGTCGACGGCGTCGATCTTTCGCCGGGCGACGCCATCCCTTCCGACGGGGATCCCAGGATCGACCGGGCGCTTGCCGGATTTCTCTTCACCTGCGGGCCAGAGCACATCCGCCATCCTGAGACGATCGAGGGTCGCCGGGACTGTGCGCGCTATCCCTTGCACGGTTCGCTTGCCGGAACGGCGGTCACGCGCACGGAGATGGGCGAGGGCGGCAACGCATGCACGGCGACGATCGAGGTGACACTTGCAGATGGCGGGCATGCGCGGGTCGAGCGGCGCTGGCGCAACGATGCGGAGCGAAACGAGGTGAAGCTGGAGGATCGGGTCATTAACGCCGGCACCTCGGCCTTTGCCCCGATGATGATGTATCACCTCAACGTCGCCGGCCGCCTGCTCGGTGCAGATAGCCGGATCGTAAGCGCGTCGCTCGAAAACGGTGAGCGCGGCTGGCGCTTCGGCGAGGGCGAGAGCGCGCATTTCTGCCTTCCGGCGGCGGTCGGCGCCGACGGCTGGTCGCAGGTGACGCTCGCCGGACTTGCAGGCCTCGGCGGACGAAGCCTGCATGTGCGCTTCCGCGCCGACACGCTGCCGTTCCTGCAGATGTGGCGCTGCCAGCGCGGCGACGCCGACGTGATCAGCATCGAGCCGGTGTCGCATCGCATTGCAAAGCGACCGGACCTGGCCGCGGCAGGCGAGTTGACACCGCTTCAACCGGGCGAGGGGCGCAGCTACGCGATTGCTTTTGCCGTCGTCTGAGCTGCGGCTTTCGATTGACGGGAGATATGGCTGCGCCTACATCAGGGGCCACCTCATTTCCTCAAGGGAAGACGACCATGGACATCCGCCCGATCAACGACGAATACTCGGTCACCGGCCAGATCAGCGTCGAGGATCTCGACCAGATCAAGGCGCTCGGCTTCAAGTCCATCGTCTGCCACCGCCCGGACTTCGAAGCGCCGGATCAGCCGACCTTCGATTCCATCGCGGCGCGTGCCGAAGAGCTCGGGATTGAAATCAAGCACATCCCGGTCGGCCCGATGGGCGTGACGGCTGACGCAGTGAAGAACATGGTCGACGCGCTCGACGAGTTTCAGCGCCCGATGCTCGGCTACTGCCGCTCCGGCGCGCGCTCGACTGCCGTCTACCAGCAGACCCAGCATATCCGCGGCTGAGCCAGCTTCCCGTTTCTGAAGATCGCGCTCGGCCCGTTCGTTCCATCTGACAACGGAGGATCGGCATGGCCGACGCGCATCTCATATCGCGTGAGCAATGGGCCGACGAGCCCGGCGTCTGGAAAGGGGAGTTCGAGGGCGGCGCCTATGGCGCTGGCGTCTCGGTGATCTTCGTTTCCACCGACGAGATCGGCTACGGGCCGAAGCTGCACCGCCATCCCTATCCCGAAACCTTCATCGTGCGCGTCGGCCGCGCCCGCTTCACCGTCGGCGATCGCACCATCGACGCCGAGGCCGGCCAGATCGTCGTAGCGCCGGCCAATGTGCCGCACAAGTTCGAAAACCTCGGGCCGGGGCGGCTGGAGACCATCGACCTGCACGAGGCCGGCGCGTTTTCGACGGAGTGGCTGGAGTAGGGGGAGGTTCAGTTTATCGGCGCAAGTGGATAGGGCGCAGGCGTGTTTCCCGCGCCGCCGACGCGGCGCTGCTGGATTCCTGTGACGAGCACAGGAATGAGGGAGGGGAGGAAGCGCTTCGGGACGCAAAAACGTTGGTGACGGGCTGAAACCCGTTTTGCGCGATGGCAGGTATGTTGATGCGGGCGTGCGGATGGTGGAGCGATCCGCAGGGGCATCCTCGATCAAAGCAACCCACAGCGTTGGCTTTCAGACCGCCCTCATTCCTGTGCTTGTCACAGGAATCCAGCCACGGCGCGTCTGCGCCGTGATTGAACCCGTCTTAACAGGCCTCCTCAGCCGGCCCTGATCTCGCTCAGCGTGCGCGTCGGGGTGATCGCCTCGGGGTCGAGCTTGATCTCGATGATCGACGGCTTGCCGCTGGCGCGGGCGCGCAGGAATGCGTCGGCAAACTCTTCCGTTCGCTCGACCGTCTCGCCGTGGCCGCCATAGGCGCGGGCGAGCGCTGCGAAATCGGGGTTGGTGAGGTCGGTGGCGCTGACGCGGCCGGGATACTCACGCTCCTGATGCATGCGGATCGTGCCGTAGATGCCGTTGTTGACGACGACGGTGATGATGGGCAGGCGGTAGCGCACCGCGGTTGCGAACTCCTGTCCATGCATCAGGAAACAGCCGTCGCCGGCAAAGCAGATGACCTCGCGATCCGGATGAAGCTGCTTGGCCGCGACCGCCGCCGGCAGGCCGTAGCCCATGGAGCCCGAAGCGGGGGCGGCTTGCGTGGCAAACCGGCGGAAGCGGTGGAAGCGGTGCACCCAGGTGGCGTAGTTGCCGGCGCCGTTGGTGAAGATCGTGTCCTCAGGCACGTTCGCCTCGATCCAGTTCATGATCGGGCCCATCTGCACGGAACCCGGTCCGGTCTCGGGCGGTGTCGACCATTTGAGGTAGGCCGCATGCATGGCCTCGGTGCGGGCCGACCAGGCCGGTTCGCCGGAGGGCGCAAGCTGCTCGAGTGCGGCGACGAAATCGCTCGGGCTTGCGGCGATCGCCAGTTCCGGGCGGTAGACGCGGCCGAGTTCGGATGTGTCGGGGTGCACATGCACCAGCGTCTGGCGCGGATAGGGGCTGTCCATCAGCGTGTAGCCGGAGGAGGGCATTTCCGAGAAACGGCCGCCGACAAGCAGCACGAGATCGGCTTCCTTGATCTCCTTTGCCAAAGCAGGATTGATGCCGATGCCGACATCGCCGGCGTAGCTTGGGTGCAGGTGGTCAAACAGCATCTGGCGACGGAAGGAGCAGCCGACCGGCAGCTTCCAGCGCTCGGCAAAGCGCTGGAACTGAGCGACGCTTGTCCCCGTCCAGCGGGTGCCGCCGAGGATGGCGATCGGCCGTTTGGCATGTTCGAGCATCTCGCCGAGCCGTTTCAGCTGGGCAGGACCTGGATGGCCCTCGACCGGCTGGTAGGGTTGGGCGGCCGGCGCTTCTGCGCTGCGCGTCAGCATGTCCTCGGGCAGGGTCAGCACCACCGGGCCGGGGCGGCCGGAGGTGGCGACGGCAAAGGCGCGGGTGACGAATTCGGGAATGCGGGCGGGGTCGTCGATCTCGCCGACCCATTTGGCGACCTCGGTAAAAGCGCGGCGGTACTCTATCTCCTGGAAGGCCTCGCGCTCACGCGCCTCGCTCTGCACCTGGCCGATGAAGAGGATCATCGGGATCGAATCCTGCCGCGCGACATGCAGGCCGGCCGAAGCGTTGGTTGCGCCCGGACCGCGGGTGACCATGCAGATGCCGGGCTCGCCCGTCAGCCTGCCCCAGGCGTCCGCCATCATGGCCGCACCACCCTCCTGGCGGCAGACGAGCACGTCGATGCCGGTGTCATAGAGCGCGTCGAGCACGGCCAGATAGCTTTCGCCCGGCACGCAGGCGATGCGCTTGACGCCGTTTGCGACGAGCGCATCGACGATGAGCTGACCTCCAGTTTTCATGTCTTTCCTCCCGTTGGTCTTTCTTTTGTTGCTTGACCGCCCCCGTCAGATCGCGGGCGACACCGGTGCTACGCTCGTGTCCTTGTTAACGCGGCGCTCGCGCCAGATGATGTAGAGACCGGACCCGATGATGATGGCGATGCCGAGCCATTTCAGCGCATCCGGCAGGTCGCCGAACACCAGCCAGCCGAAGATCGTCGCCGAGACGATTTCGAGATATTGCAACGGCGCCAGCACAGAGGCAGGTGCTGCGCGATAAGCGTAGACGCCGAGCACGCCGGATATGGTGGCGGTGACGCCGACGCCGAGCAGGTAATACCAGGTCACGCCCTCAGGCCAGACCGGATCGAAGACGCTCGAGCCGGTGCCTTCGCCCAGATACAGCAGCACGAGACAGAAGAGAGCGCCCCAGATGCCCGCGTGAAACTGCATCGACCAGGGATCCTCGTTCTGGGCGACCATGCGGGTGACGAGCAGGAACACGGCGAGGCCGAAGGCGGCGACGACAGGCAGAAGGGCGATCCAGCCGACCTCCTGCATGCTCGGCTGGATGACGAGCAGGGCACCGAAGAAGCCGACGCCGCAGGCGGTGTAACGCCGCCAGCCGATGGTCTCTTTCAGGAAGATGCTGCCGAGGATCGTCAGGATGATCGGCTCGACAAAGAAGATCGCGATCGCATCGGCGACCTCCATCACCTTTAGCGTGGTGATGAAGGAGAGCATGGTGACGACCAGCAGCCCGCCTCGCAGCGCGTGAAGTCCGGTCTTCCTCCAGGTGAGGTCGAAGAGGGTTCCGCGCATCAGCACGACCGGCAGGATGAAGACCACCTGAAGCAGAAAGCGCACGGCGGTAATTTCCGCCGAGGGGACGGTGGCGATCGCGAGCTTGGCGAAAATGTCGATCAGCGGCGAGAGCAACACCGAGATCACCATCAGCGTCAGGCCGAAGGAGATGCGATTGTGATCGGTGCTGATCCTGGGAAGGGGCATGTCGGCCATCAGGATTTCCGGTCAGCGCTTGTCTGCCACGGCCCGAAGGCACCAGGCGGCGAAGTCGGCGGTCGCCTGCTCCCGGCCGAGCTCGTTCAGGGTCTCGTGACGCATGCCATCATGGACGGTGGCGGAAACGTTGGTCAGGCCGGCCGCCTTCATCCGGGTGTCGAGCCAGCGGATGGCATTGCCCATTTCGGTCGACGGGTCGGCGCTGCCGCCGACGAGGTGAACGGGCAGCCCCTTCTTGAGCCGCGCCAGCCGGTCTGGCCGGGCGCCAGCGTAGGACAGCCGGAAAAGGTCGAGCCAGAGCGAGACGGTCGCATCGAAGCCGCAGAGCGGGTCGGCGGCATATTTGGCGACCTCGGCATTGTCGCGCGACAGCCAGTCGAGCTCGGTCTTGCGGTCCTTGATGGCGCCGCCCCACATGCCGAAGGTGAGTTTCGTCAGAAGCGGGCTTGGCACGTCCGAGCCTTTGAGCGCCCGCTCGATCTTCAGGATCAGCTGGCCGCCACGGCCGGCAAGCCCCGGTCGGAAATTGGAATTCCAGACGGCAAGCGCGTCATAAAGGGAGGGATCGGTTTCGGCAGCGTTGAGCGCGATCAGACCGCCCATCGAATGGCCGAAGAGCACGACCCGAAGGCCGGGGTGCGCGGCGGTCGCGATCTCTCGCACCGCGCGGATATCGGCGAAGACCTTGTCGAGACCGTCACGGCGCGCAAACATGCCGAGCTGGGCGTCCGGCGCGCGCGTCTCACCATGTCCGCGATGGTCGTGGGCGTAGACGTGAAATCCGTCACCCGCCATCGCCTCGGCAAAACGGGCGTAGCGGCCGGAATGTTCGGCAAGGCCGTGGCTGATGAGCAGGATGCCGCGGGCATCGACTTCAGCCGGAGCATGACGCCAGGCGAGCGCTGCACCGGACGGGCTTAGAAGTGTCTTCACCTGCCCGAACATCTTTTCTCCCGGCAACAATCTCGACAGACCAACCGCGATTTCAAATCGATTTGTGCGGCAAAGGCAATCGCCGCTTGTTGATCGTTGCGCATGAGGTCACAAGCGATTTGAAGACGCCCATATTAAGGGTTGCAATTTTCCCGTTTTGAGCGATATTTGTTCCTGTTCTGTTTTCGCGGAGGATGGCATGATGCATTTCTGTAAAGCGATCTCACGTCCGGTGTCCGGCGCAATTGCGGCGCTGGCGCTCTTGCTTGCGCCGTCAGCCTTTGCTGCGGGCGAAGCCGACGCGGGGCAGGCCGGGCCGGGGAGCGGCGCAAGCCGAACCGAATATGTGCTGGCGGTGAGCTGGCAGCCCGGCTTCTGCGAAACGCGGCCGGAGCGCAAGGAGTGCACGACCCAGACGGCGGAGCGCTTCGATGCGACCAATTTTGCGCTGCACGGCCTTTGGCCGCTGCGCAAGAGCTATTGCGGCGTGGCGGCCGAGGTGCGGGCGAAGGACCGCTCGGGCAACTGGCTGGAGCTGCCGAAGCTTGCGATGGCCGACGAGACCGCGTCACGGTTGCTCGTCGCCATGCCCGGCGTGCAATCCGGCCTTGATCGGCACCAGTGGCTGATGAGCGGCACCTGCCAGGCAAGTTCGGTCGACGACTATTTCGCCGTGCAACTGCGTTTGCTGGAAGAGCTCAATCGCTCGGCTGTCGGGGCGCTGTTTCGCCAGGGCATCGGAACGGAGCTCGACGAGACGGCGATCAAGCAAGCCTTCGACCAGAGTTTCGGCGCGGGCGCCGGGGATCGGGTGCGCATGCGCTGCCAGACGGTCCAGGGACGCAGCGTCATCACCGGGCTGACGATCGGCTTGACGGGCGACGTCCTGAAGGCATCGAGCCTTGGGCCGTTGATCCAGGCGGCGGGAACGACCGCGTTCAAATGCGCCAGGGGCATCGCCGACGGCGCCGGCCGCGGATAGCGCGTTTCGCCGGCGTGGGGCTGGAGAGGGCGCCACGTGTCTGAGCGCAAGTGGGCCCCGCAGGGTTCCGGCTGCCTGCTTGTCAAGGCGTGCCGGGGGTTCCGTCAGGGGGGTTGGTTTTGGGATAGGCGGGGGCGAATGCCTTTGATCATTGCCCCCTTCCACTAATTCGCCTACATAGCGGGCAAATTTCCTTATCCCTGCGGAGCATTCCCTCATGGCACGTCAGTTCATCTATCATATGGCCGGACTTAATAAGTCCTATGGCGCAAAGAAGGTCCTGGAGAACGTTCATCTGTCGTTCTACCCGGATGCCAAGATCGGTATTCTCGGCCCGAACGGCGCCGGTAAGTCGACCGTGCTGCGCATCATGGCCGGCCTCGACAAGGAATTCACCGGCGAAGCCTGGGTTGCCGAGGGTGCGACCGTCGGCTACCTGCCGCAGGAGCCGCAGCTCGACCCGACCAAGACCGTGCTTGAAAACGCCATGGAAGGCGTCGCCAAGAAGAAGGCGATCGTCGACCGCTACAACGAGCTGATGATGAACTATTCCGACGAGACGGCGGAAGAGGGCGCCAAGCTTCAGGACATCATCGACAGCCAGAACCTGTGGGATCTCGAGAGCCAGGTGGAAATGGCGATGGAAGCGCTGCGCTGCCCGCCGGGCGATGCGGAAGTGACCAATCTGTCGGGTGGTGAAAAGCGCCGCGTCGCGCTCTGCAAGCTGCTTCTGTCGCAGCCGGACCTGCTGCTCCTCGACGAACCGACCAACCACCTCGACGCCGAGACGATCGCCTGGCTCGAAAAGCACCTGCGCGAATATCCGGGCGCCGTGCTGATGATCACCCACGACCGCTACTTCCTCGACAACGTCACCGGCTGGATCCTCGAGCTCGATCGCGGCCGCAGCATTCCCTACGAAGGCAACTACTCGGCCTACCTCGTCGCCAAGGCCAAGCGCATGCAGCAGGAAGGTCGCGAAGAGGCCTCCCGCCAGAAGGCGATCGCCCGCGAGCAGGAATGGATCGCATCGAGCCCCAAGGCCCGCCAGGCCAAGTCCAAGGCGCGTATCCGCTCCTACGACGAACTGGTCAACGCGGCTGAAAACCAGCGTCCGGGCGACGCCCAGATCATCATCCCGGTCGGCGAGCGTCTCGGCCAGGTGGTCATCGAGATGGAAGGCGTCACCAAGGGCTATGGCGATCGCCTGCTGATCGACGGTCTGTCCTTGAAGCTGCCGCCGGGCGGCATCGTCGGCATCATCGGCCCGAACGGCGCCGGCAAGACGACGCTCTTCCGCATGATCACCGGCCAGGAACAGCCCGACGGCGGTTCGATCCGCATCGGTGAAACCGTGCATCTGGGCTATGTCGACCAGAGCCGCGATGCTCTCGACGGCAACAAGACCGTCTGGGAAGAAATCTCCGGTGGTGCCGAAGTCATCAAGCTCGGCAAGCACGAGATGAACTCGCGCGCCTATTGCTCGACCTTCAACTTCAAGGGCGGCGACCAGCAGCAGAAGGTCGGCAACCTTTCGGGCGGTCAGCGCAACCGCGTTCACCTCGCCAAGATGCTGAAGGCCGGCGGCAACGTGCTTCTGCTCGACGAACCGACCAACGACCTCGACACCGAGACGCTGGCAGCGCTCGAAATCGCGCTCGAAAACTTCGCCGGTTGCGCCGTCATCATCAGCCACGACCGCATGTTCCTCGACCGCCTGGCAACGCACATCCTCGCCTTTGAGGGCGACAGCCAGGTCGAGTGGTTCGAAGGCAACTTCGAAGACTACGAGAAGGACAAGATCCGCCGCCTGGGCCCGGATTCGGTCAACCCGAAGCGCGTCACCTACAAGCGTCTGACACGCTAGTCGAGGCACGGCGCCGCGATCTGCGGCGCCACTTGCGGCAAGAGTGTCGCGCGTGCATCGAAGCTCATCCTGAAACGGGCGAAGCGCAGGCTCCGCCCGTTTTCCTATGTATGGCCTGTTCTCGCAGCGCCGTTGTTTGGCCCTTGCGCGCAAATCCGCTTGCACCAGCATCGCAAATCACATAAACATATCTTTATGTGTTGATGGGGATCGCGATGGCTGCGCAGGGCGAACTGGGACTGGATGCGCTGGTGGACGTTCTGAAGGCGGCGGGTGAGCCGACCCGGATGCGTCTTGTCGCGTTACTTGCCGCGGGCGATCTCACCGTCACCGATCTTACCGAAATTCTCGGGCAATCGCAGCCGCGCATTTCGCGGCACCTGAAGCTGCTTGCCGAGGTCGAGCTCATCGATCGCTACCAGGAAGGCGCCTGGGCCTACTTCCGGCTGAGGCAGGACGGCGCCCGTGTCGGCCTGGCGCGGGCGATGCTTGCCTCGGCCTCGCTCGACGATGCCGTGCTTGCGCGCGACGCATCGCGGCTCACCACACTGAAGAAGGCGCGGTCGGAGAAAGCGCAGGCCTATTTCAGCCGCAACGCCGCCGGCTGGGACGAGCTTCGCCGCCTGCATGTGAGCGAGCGCGACGTCGAGACGAAGCTGCGCGAAATGGTGGGTGACGAGCAGGTCGAAAGCCTGCTCGATCTCGGCACCGGCACCGGCCGCATCCTGCAACTCTTCGAGGGCCTCTATCGCCGCGGCGTCGGCGTCGACGCCAGCCGCGACATGCTCGCGGTGGCGCGCTCCAATCTCGACCGCGCCGGCATCACCAAGGCGTCGATCCGTCATGGCGACATCTTCAACCTGCCGCTCGACGGCCAGACCTTCGATCTCGTCACCATTCATCAGGTCTTGCATTTCCTCGACGAACCGGAAGCGGCGATCGCGGAAGCCGCACGCATGCTGACGCCGGGCGGGCGGCTGGTCATCATCGATTTCGCGCCGCACGGGCTGGAGCACCTGCGCGACGAACATGCCCATGCGCGCCTCGGCTTCTCGCATCAGGCGATCGCCGACTGGCTGTCGAAATCAGGGCTTTCGCTGGAGAAGGCGACCGACCTGTCGCCGGAGGGGGCGGACGAGGGCAAGCTGACCGTGACGATCTGGCTGGCGCGCGACCGGCGCGCCGTGAATGAGAATGAAACGCCGCGGCCGCGCGCCCAGGCGGGGGGAGTTTGATAATGACGGCACAGACGCTTTACCCGGCCGAGCGCGGCAATCTGAGGCTCTCCTTCGAGTATTTCCCGCCGAAGACCGACGAAATGGAAGCACAGCTCTTCCAGACGGCGGAAGACCTCTCCGTCTTCGCCCCGGCCTTCGTCACCGTCACCTACGGCGCCGGCGGTTCGACCAAGGCGCGGTCGCTGACCACCGTGCGGCGGATGATCGAGGAAAAGGGCTTTGCCAATACCGCGGCACACCTGACCTGCGTCGGCGCGCCGAAAGCGGAAGTCGATGCCGTCATCGACGAGTACATCCAATGCGGGGTCCGGCACTTCGTCGCGCTGCGCGGCGATCCGCAGGGCGGCATCGGCAGCGTCTACCAGCCGCATCCGGGCGGCTACGAGAGCAGCACCGATCTGGTGAGGGCGATCCGCGCGCGCGGCGATGACATCGAGATCTCCGTCTCCTCCTATCCGGAGAAGCATCCGGAGAGCCCTGACGTTGACGCCGACATCGACATGCTGAAGCGCAAGGTCGATGCGGGTGCGAACCGGGCACTGACGCAGTTCTTCTTCGACAACAATGATTTTGAGCGCTACCTGGAGCGCGTGCGCCGCGCCGGCATCACCATCCCAATCGTTCCGGGCATCCTGCCGATCAACAATCTCACGCAGGTCCAGAAGTTCGCAGGCCTCTGTGGCGCCAGCGTGCCCGAGGCGATCGTCACGCGGCTGATCCACCTCGAAGACCAGCCGGCCGAGCGCTTCAAGGAGGCGACCCACATCGCCGCCGAGCAGATCGTCGATCTCGCCCGCCGCGGGGTGCGTGATTTCCACCTCTACACCATGAACCGCACGCCGCTGGTGACAGCCGTGCTCGATCTCGTCGGCTTCGAGCAGGTCGCGCCGCAGGCAGGCGAGGCGGTCGACGAGACTCAGCACAAGCGGGTGGCGGGCGCTGCCGCCTGAGCAAGCCCGGCGCCGTGCGGGCGTGTCCTCGGAACAGCTCCTTGGGTCCCGCCGCATCTTCCCTTCAGGGCGCCGTGCGTTCGCATGAACGCACAAAGGACGCCTTGGCGCGTTGATGACGGAACATCGTTTCCGGCCTGAAGTGTTTTCGCTCTGAGGCAGGGTACTCTGGCCGCAGCCCTTTCAAGGGGAAGACACGCGGCAATCCAGCGTGCGGCGGTGCTTCGTGCGCGCCGAACCGGGCGTGTGGCATTGCCGCCGCCGGAACTTTGGGTGGTTTCTTTTCGACTTGGCGAGGCCCGGCGGGGTCGCGAGGCGCTCTCAATTCCTGCCGTACTTTCCATCGGGCGCGCCGATCGAGGCAAGCATGCGCTGACGCGCATCAACGGCTGCATCGCGGCATCGGAGTTCGCCGCAAAAGGAAAGCGCCCGAAGATCGGATCTTCAGGCGCTCTCTCGTTTGTCGCAGCGTCCAGACCTTGTGTTGTCCCTGAGGTCTAACGTGTTTGATGCTGCAAAAATGGTTTCCCGGAATTTAAGTCCCTATTCGGTTTGGACTCTCCGCGGCCGCTCCCTAGATGAAGAGCATCGTGGCTACGAAAACGAACGCTGCACTGATCATGAGGACGTTCAGCGAATGTGTAAGGCCCATGGAAGACCCTCCCTGCGTTGACGCGTTAAAACATAGGGCGAAATCAGGGAGGGTTAAAGGGAAACTTGTGCTGCAGTGCGAAATCCGTGAGCCTCGAAACCCTTATTCACAGGGCTATCCTTATGAAATGACTTCCATTTCGTGGCTGCCACATTTTTTTCACAATCGCTTCAACACGGTTAATGTAAACGTTTGTAACCGAGCGTGAGTGCGTCAGCGAGGAACGTATCGGGGCGCTTGATTCCCCCGCCGCCACCCGTAGTTGACGGCGGGAAAAAGCATGCCGGCTTCCTCATGGCTAGAAGGTTGCGTTCGCCGGCCGGCTGCGGTCAGGGGCGAGGTGCAGGCGTCAGATCGTGCGGTTGCGACGCAGGATCCGGCCATCGAGCACCGCCAGGCCAAGCGCGATCAGCGCCATGCCGGCAAAATCCGCCGGCTGGAGCGTTTCGCCGAGAAACAGGTAGCCGAGCAGGATCGCGCTTGGCGGCACCAGAAGCGTGACCAGGGAGGCATTGGTGGCACCGGCTTCCCGCATGATCCGGAAAAAGAGAATGTAGGCATAGGCCGTCGAGACCAGCGCCAGGCCAAGGATCGACAGGATCACCTCAAGCGGCGGCATCGGCAGAAGCCAGGGCGTATCGCTGAAGGCGGCCACGGGCAGCACGATCAGCGTCGAAGCCGTCAGCTGACCCGCAGCCGTCACCGGCGGCGCCAGATCCCGGAACCGCTTGCCGTAGGTTGCGGCAAAGCCATAGCTGACCGCCGCAAGCACCGGCAGCAGGAGTGCCCAGAGCGGCACGTTCGTCGATGTGCCGAAGAGGCCGGCGACGGCGCTCGGCCCGATCAGCACAATAGTGCCGGCAAGCCCGAGCAGGCAGCCGCCGATCTTGGCGGAGCTGAGCTTCTCGTCATCGGTTGCCCTGTTGGCGATGATGACCGTCCAGACCGGTGTGGTGGCGTTGAGAATTGCCGCCAGCCCGGCGCCGATCTGCGTCTGGCCGAGGAAGATGAAGGCATGCGGGATGGCGTTGTTGATCAACCCCATCAGCGCGAACTCGCGCCAGCGGCCGGCAAGGGCCTCGTACATGCCGAAGCGGCCGCGAATGTAGAGATGCAGCGCAATTGCCGCGAGGCCGAGTCGCAGGAAAACGAGCGTGAACGGCGGCACATGCGTGACCGCAACGCGGGCGAAGAAGAATGACCCGCCCCAGATGAGGCCGAGAAGCGCCAGCAGCGCCCAGGTCGTGATGTTCATCTGCTGGCCGGCGACCGCGGTGCGTGCGTTCATGGTTGTGCCTGTCCGTTCGGGTTTCCCGCGTCTCTCATAACCCGGCGCTAAAAAAGCCACCACCCGGTTCTTGCACGCGCGACAGCCGGGGCGGGTGGTAACTTCGATCGCGGGGCGTGCCGGACGGAGGCGTGGGTCCGAAGGGGCAGGACACGAAAACCCCCCGCAGACCTTTCGATCTGCGGGGGTGTTGGTTTCAGCCCAAGGTCGGGCCGGCGGTTGCCGGTCAGGCTTAGAGCGCGTTCAAAAGATCCAGCGTTGCCCAGCCGTCGGCCGGGCGCCCGAGGCGAAGCTGCTCCTTCTGCAGCGCTGCGCGGGTACCGGAGCCGAGGATGCCGTCGATCTTGCCGACGTCGTGCCCGAGCGTCTGCAGCTTGGTCTGCAGCGCCTTCATGCCGGTGTCGTCGAGGCCCGGCTCCGGATTGCCGCCCTCATAGGTGGGGGCGCCACCGAGGCGGGTCGCGAAGTAGGCGGCCGAGGTCGTGTAGATGAACGACTGGTTCCACTCGAGATAGACGTTGAAGTTCGGATAGGTCAGGAAGGCCACGCCCTTGCGGCCCTGCGGCAGCACCAGCGAGGCTTCGAGGTTGCCGAACGCGGTGTCGCCGTCGCGCGGCTTGACGCCGAGCGCAAACCAGTCGCTAGCCTTCATGCCCGGCTGCAGGCCGGTCTTTTCCCAGGGGAGCTCGGCGGGAACGTTGACTTCCTGGATCGCTGGCTGGCCGGCCGTGAAGCCGAGGCTCTTGATGAACTTGGCCGCGGTCAGGATCGCGTCGGGCGAGCTCTTCTTCAGGTTGACGTGGCCATCGCCATCGCCGTCGACGCCGTAGGCGATGATGTCTTCCGGCAGCATCTGCACCTGGCCGATTTCGCCGGCCCAGGCGCCGGTCGTCGTTGCCGGGTCGAGGTCGCCGTGCTGCACCATCTCGATCGCCGCGATCAGCTGCGGACGGAACATTTCCGGACGGCGGCAGTCGTGCGAGAGCGTCACCAGCGCGTCGCGGGTGTTGAAGTCACCCTGAACGGCGCCGAAGTCGGTCTCCATCGCCCAGAAGGCGGTAATGACGGGGGCCGGAACGCCGAATTCCTTCTCTGCGCGGGCAAAGACGTCGGCATATTCCTTCATCTTCTGCTGGCCGATATCGAGCCGCGACTTGCTGACGGTGCGCTTGGAAAACTCGGTGAAGGTTTGCTTGAAGACGCCCTGCGTGCGGTCTCGGCTCAGGACCTTTTCATTGATGGCCGCGCCCGCAAGCGCCCGGTCGGCGACATCGGCCGGAACGCCCTTGGCGACCGCCTCGGCCTTGACGCCCTGCAGGAACGCGCCGAGGTCGCCGCCGCAGGCGACGGCCGGCGTTGCTGCCTTGGGCTGTGCAGCCGTCTGGGCGGCAGCACCTGTGGCTGTCAGCGCCAGGAGTGCAACGGAGGCAAGCGCGTGCCTGGTGGTGCGGATCATCATAAATTCCTTTCTTTGCCATGGCATGCGGGACCATCGCCACGGGCAGTCAAAACGGTCAATGCGCTGCCGATTTCCTTGAGATCGTGACCGATCGAGGCGTGAAACCATGCAGCAGGTTTAAAGTGCTACAGCGACCATTGCGCGTCCTTCGAGATGCGCAATGGTCGCTGTAAATCTGTCGATGCTCTCTCAGAGCATTATGACCGAAAGAAGAAAATGGGTTTGTCGGCCGCACCTATCGGCAGGTTTGTCAATTTTGTTTCGGTTGCGAGACTGCGGCGACCCAGTTCTTCCAGTTTTTCGCCGAGCCGGCGAAGACATTGATATCGGTGGCGCCGTCGATGCCGGGAATGACGCCGGTGCTGGTGTACTGCCAGAACGCCCAGCGGCGCTCCACATAGGTTTCACCCGGATGCTTGGCGACCGAGCGCACCCAGAAGTGATGCTCCTTGAACTGGTCGACGAGATTGTCGCGGTGGAAATCGACCGAGGTGTAGATGATCGGCCGTTTGCCGTAGTGGGCCTCGAGGCGATCCATGAAGCGCTTCATCTCGACGCGCACTTCATCCGGCGACGGGCGATGGCGGCAGGTCTTCGATTCGCCGTTCCATTCGACGTCGAGAACCGGCGGCAGGTAGACTGCGCTCTTCGGAACGTTGGCGATGAACCAGTCCGCCTGGTCGTCGGCGGTCGAGCAGAAGTAATAGAAGTGATAGGGCGCATAGGGGATGCCGGCGGCACGCGCCTTCTGCCAGTATTCGTCAAAGCGGGTATCGACCCGATCCTTGCCTTCCGTCGCCTTGATGAAGGCGAAGGAAACGCCGGACTGCTTTACCTTCGTCCAGTTGATATCGCCATTCCATTTCGAAACGTCGATGCCGTGGATGTTGTGGTGCTGCGGCGTGCGCTCACCGAAGTTCTGCGGATCCGTATCCTGAAAACGCGGCGGGATCGATGCCGTCTGCATCAGGTCGTAATCGGTCGACGAACAGGCGGAAAGGAGGGTGGCAATGGGCAACAGAGCCAGGAGAAGCCGGCGCATGGGGTACCTGTCTAGAGACGAGCGACGATCCTGCCTCACACGATGGCTTCCATATCGGTGATTTCCCCCAGCGAGGCGTGAACCCCATCTTCACCATATCATCGTAAAAATTGGGTTAGCTCAAGCGGGAATTGCGCGAAGCGGCGAGGCGTGAAAGCACCACAAACCGGTCGGTTGCCGGTGCGGCCCGCTCAATTGCCAGGGACCGCGGATCTCCGGGCAGGGCGAGCGGGCGCTTGTCTCAGGCTGCGATTGCGACGGCCGGGCGGTGATAGACCGCAAGCCAGGCGTAGCCGCGGCCGATCGCGCGCCGCTCGAGGTCGGCGCCGTTCTGCCTGGCCCTGTCCCGCAAGACGTCGAACAGGCGCTCGCGCGGTGTGACGTGAAAGCGGTTGAGCCAGCCGTGCAGGGCGCGGCGAAAGCTCTCAGGCAGGCGCTCCTGCTGACCGAAATCGGCGATATGGAGCGAGCCTCCCGGATTGAGTGCTGCGATCGCTGCATCGATCGCCTCCTGCCAATCCGGGATCATCGACAGCGAGTAGGACAGCACGATGTGGTCGAAGCCGCGTTCGCCGAAGATCGCCGGGTCGAAGTCCGTCGCGTCCGCGACCTTGAGGGCCGCGCCGCGCTTGCCGCCGCCATTCAGCTTCGCGTCGGCCGATGCCAGCATTTCCTGGGAGATGTCGAGGCCGAACAGTCGGGCGGAAGGGAAGCATCGTTTGATCAGCGCCAGGTTCCGTCCGGTGCCGCAGCCGACCTCGAGCACGGACGCGCCCGGGGACGGCTGCATGTCGCGGATCAGCGTGTCGCGACCGAAAAGATAGTACTTGCGCGTCAGGTCGTAGAAATGCCGCTGGTAGCGGTACATGTGGTCCATGCGCCGCGCGTGGGAAATCCCGGCGTTACCCATGGGCTCAAGCCTTCTTCCGGTAGATGTGGAAGCCGCCGTAGATGGCGGAGCGATCCTCGGCCCCGAGCCTCAGCGCGGTCTCGGCATCATAATGCCACTGGTCGAGCAGGGCGGCCGAAACGCGACCGGGCAGGATGCTGTCTTCGGCGGCGGTGCGGAAGATGACGACGGCGTCGGTGTCGGCCGTGCGGGTGATCTCAGTCCACAGATCGTTCAGCTGCTGGTCGTTCATCCAGTCCTGCGCGTCGAGCAGGATGTAGCGGTCGACGGAGCCCGCGGCCTTGCGGGCAAGCAGCTCGGTGAAGCTGGCATGATGGACCTCGACGCGATCGGCGTTGTTGCGGATCGTCTCGTAGGCGCTGGCATCGAGATAGGGCGGCAGATCGCCTTCATGCGGCAGCGGATAGCGGCGACCGAAGGCCTGCCAGGCGAAATAGTTCTCCCGCAGGGGGAAGTGACAGGTTAGCTTTTCGAGGCGATGGCGCAGGACCGCTGCGAGCGACTTTTCGGCGCTGAGGCTCGCAAGCTCGTCGAATTGCTGCGGCGGGATGCCGAGGCCGAAGAGCGAGCTCTTGCGGCCGGTAATCCAGCGGATGACCGGGCGGTCGAACAGCGGCGCCAGGCGCTCGTCGAAGAACTGGCGCTGCTCGCGCATCGACCGCGCCTTGACGAATTCTTCCGGGTTGACGCCGTGGAGACGGGCGAGCAGATGGGCTGCCGCAATGAAACGGCCGAGCAGGCCGGTGCGATAGATGTTGCGGTTAAAGACGCCGATGCGGCGGCGGCCTGTGAGGTCTCGGCCGTTCCAGTAGCTGCGTGTCGCCGGGTCGAGCTTTTGAGCAAGGAAGAGATCGAAGGCCTGGGCGTTGGTGCCGGTCCCTTGCGTTGCCAGGAACCGCGTGACGTCCTTGTGGCTCGGCAGGTGGCGGAACGCAGCTAGCTTCAGGCGGTTGAGCGCGATATGGTGCGGATTGAGATCGACGACATCTATCCTGCGCGGCCCGGCCGACAGATAGGTCAACATGTTGCAGCCGCCCGAGCCGATGGTGACGATCCGGCTGTCGGCGCCGAGCTGCATCGCTTCCATGTCGACGATCGGATCCTCCCAGATCTGCGGGTAGACGAGGCCTGAGAAGAGCAGGCCGAAGAGGCGTTCCGAAAGGCCTGCGAGCGAGAGCGTCTTGTGCTGCAGCAGGGCGTTTTTCAGCTTCGGGTTTTTTCTGCCAAAGCCGACGTCGGGAGCGAGTTCATTCATCTCTGACGGTCATCCAGTTGAAACTTAGCCGCTTCTAAATTGACTCGGCTACACTTTGATGACGGGCTTTCCACAGCTCTCGGGGGGCGGCGGAGATGGGGTGACTGCTATTTTTTACCCATAAGAATTCATTAAACCCTGGCGTGCTAGCACCTTCTCATATTCGGGGGGCGTCGACATGATGTTAAGAACGTTTCTGCCGAAGCCCGAGCAGCGATTTGCAGCTGTCGGCACGGCATTGGGAGCTTTGGTGTCTGCGGCGTGGTTCGCAACCGAGACCACGCTGCCTCAACAATCCACGGCGCACTGGGACGTTCCCGCCGTGCTAGCAGCAGGCGCGATGCCTTTCATCCTTGGCGGCTCTTTCTATCGCTGGCGCTATTCGCGCCGGCTTGAGCTCGAGCTTCACGCCGCCCGCCGCGCCGAGCGTCGCCTGCGCCACGAGGTTCACCGCGACAAGCTGACGGGACTTGCCAATCGTGCGGCGCTGGAAGTCGACATCCGGCAGGCGCTCGTTGCCGACGGTGCTGCCTTCGAGCGCAGCGCGCTGCTTCTGCTCGATCTCGACCGCTTCAAGGCGGTCAACGACACGATGGGACACGACGCTGGCGATCGCTTGCTGAAGCAGTTCAGCGCCAGGCTCAGGCGCGCCTTTGCCGGGGATGCGAGCGTCTACCGGCTGGGCGGCGACGAGTTCGTGGTTTCGGCGGCGGGCGCGTCTTCGCAGGCCGAGGCCGAAGCGGTGGCGACGCGTATCGAGCGGCTCTTCGAGCAGCCTTTCGATCTCGGGGAGGCGCAGGTCGCCTCGGGCTGCAGCATCGGTGTCGCCTTTGTCGAACGGTCGGACACCGCGACGGGCGATGTGCTGAAGCGGGCCGACCTCGCGCTCTACGAAGCCAAGGCGATCAGCGGCAACAGCCATGCCTTCCATTCCGAGACGATGTCGCATGCCGTGCGGCAGCGGGCGGAGGCGGAGCGCGCTCTGGCGCGAGGCCTGAAGGAGGAGGAGTTCTTCCTCGAATTCCTGCCGATCGCGGGTGCGGAAACGGGCGCCATTCGCGGCTTCGAAGCGTTGCTGCGCTGGCAGCATCCGCTGCGCGGCGTCATTGCCGCGGAGGACTTCGAGTTGCCTGAGCAGGGTGCCGCCACCCTTGCGCTCGGCGCCTGGGCGCTGGCGACGGCGTTGAGGCATGCCGTGACGTGGCCCTCGCCGATGGGGCTGACGCTCGTGCCTTTCGCGCCGCAACTGAAGGATCGTGATTTTGTCGGGCAGGTGGAGCGATGCCTCGGCCAGGCGGGTCTGCCGGCAGGGCGCCTGACGGTCGAGGTAGCGGAAGATTTCGCAAGCGAGGATCTCGCCCTCGTCGCTGACAACCTGCGCGGCTTGCGCGCGCTCGGCGTGCGCGTCGCCCTTGGCGGCGGGGCGGCCTCATCCCTGCCGTTGAACCCATTTCCCAACCTGAAGCCCGACCAGGTGACGATCGACCTTAGCGCCGTTCGCAACGCGCACGGTGTCGAACGCAGCACGGCGCTGCTGGCCTGCCTGATCAAGACCGGGCAGGTGCTGCACCTGAGCATCGCCGTCAGCGGCATCGAGAAGGAGAGCGAGGCGGATTGCGCCCGCGCCTGCGGTGCGGCCGAAATTCGGGGCCCCTGGCTATCCCCGTCCTTGACCGATGTCACTGGATTGCTTGCCGTTGCGGGCAGCAGCGACCGCAGGTACTCCGCCTAGGCAAAAGCTGCCGTTGCCGAAGATCCTTTTCGCGCTTTTCGAAGGTGTGCAAAGCCTTGCGAAATGAAGAGTTGAAATCGGCAGGGCTTTTCCTGCCGGTGAAATACTGGTTCTCTTGGGGCATGCTGCTTCGCGCGTGGTATTGAACGTACGGCGCATGCTCCTTCCGGAGGGCCAGATGGGACGCTTTTTGAAGATATCAGGCGCGGTACTCGCACTGGTCGTGGTCGCGCTCGTCGGGTGGCTGAAGCTGGCGCCGCCGGACCTGCTCAGGGTTGGCGATGGCTATGCGGCGAAGATCGTCTGTTCCAACGTGTTCATTGCCGGGCGCGATGCCCAGACGGTGCTCTCCGACGACGTGCAGGCGCCGGGCCATCCGCTGCTGAAGCTTGTCCAGGTCGCCGTCGATGACAAGAAGCAGATGGTGACGGCGCGGATCCTCGGTTTCGCAGCCCCGGGCTATTCGGCCTATCGGCCGGGGGCGGGCTGCGCCAATCTTCCCGACGGCGATCGAACCGGGCTTGCGCAACTCGACAGCGTCGCGCCGAGCCCGCCGCCCCCGGCTGCCGCCTGGCCAGAGGGGGAGGGGGCAGAGATCGATACCGCGCTGCAGACGCTGATCGAGAATCCTGACCTTGCCGGGCCGGGCATGCGGGCGATCGCCGTGGTAAGGGATGGGCGACTGGTTGCCGAGACCTATGGCCGCGATTTCGACCGGTCGACGCCGCTGCTCGGCTGGTCGATGACCAAATCCGTCACCGCAGCGCTGATCGGCCTCCGGGTGGCCGAGGGGCGCATGGACGTGTCGCGCGCAGGCCTGCTGCCGGAGTGGGCTGGCGACGACCGCGCGAACATCACGCTTGCCGACCTCCTGGGCATGCAGAGCGGCCTCGAGTTCAACGAAAGTTATGGCGATGTCACCGACGTGACCCGGATGCTCTATCTCGAGACGGATATGGCGAGCTATGCGGCGGCAAAGCCGCTTGTGGCCAAGCCCGGCACGGACTTCCGCTACTCCAGCGGCACCAGCACCCTGTTGTCGCGGCTGTGGATGCGGACGTTCGACGATCCCGTCGCCGCGTTTTCCTTTCCGCACGACGCGCTGTTTGCGCCGCTCGGCATGAAGAGCGCGGTGATGGAGACCGACGAGGCCGGCACCATTATCGGCTCGTCCTACATGTATGCGACGGCGCGGGACTGGGCGCGATTTGCCCAGTTCCTGCTGCAGGACGGCGTCTGGAAGGGACGGGCGATGCTGCCGAAGGACTACGTCACCTTCATGCGCACGCCGACCAAGGCCTCCGGCGGCAAATACGGCCAGGGTCAGGTGTGGCTGGAGGAAAACGGCGTGCGGGCGGGGACCGGCAGTTTCCCGGCCGACAGCTTCTGGATGCTTGGCCATGACGGTCAGGCGATCATGCTGGTGCCTTCGCTCAAGCTTGCGGTGGTTCGGCTCGGCCTCACGCCCTCGCGGCTTGGCTACGACGTGCAGAAGCTCAATGCCAAAATAATTGAGGCGCTCGATTGAGCGCCTCGCAAGAAAATGACCTTCGGATCTGAGCCTCGGCTCACTTCATCCCGAGTTCTTCGAGCAGACCCTTGCGCTTGGCGTGGTAGTAATAGCCGCTTGCATAGAGCTTGACCGCGCTGTCGTGCTGGTTGTCGGCCACCATCCAGGCGCCGTGCAGATACTTCGTCGCGTATTTGAGATTGGTTTCCGCGTCGAACAGGCCTTCCGCCGGACCGTCATAGCCGAGGCCCTTGGCGGTGTTGTAGCGGATCTGCATCAGGCCATAATTGCCCTTGCTGTAGGCGCGCGGGTTGTAGTTGCTTTCGCGCTTGACGACGCGGTGCACGAGCTCGACCGGAATGCCGTTGAGATCGGCATAGTACTTGATCATCTTGTCGAGTTCGGGACGCGAGCTGGTCGGCGTCTTGGAGAACTTCATCGAATCCGGAATGACGCTGGCAACGGCAGCGACGGTCGAGCCGATGACGCCGGTCTTCGGGCGCTCGGTCGGCACGATCATGCGGTTTGCGACCAGCGTCTCGAGGCCGACGGGCTCGCCGGTGTCGAAGTCCGATTCCATCGCAGCGGCAACCGCAAGCGTCGAAAGCGGGAGATCCTGCACCCGGCCGGTCTTGCCCGCCGCGGGCGAGGGGGCGGCGGCTGCCATCTGGGTTGCGTCACCCGGGACCGGAGCTTCGGCCGCGGCAATGGCTGCGGTGGCGTTGGTCTGGCTTGTCGGCGCGACCATGGCAAGCGCCATGGTGTCACCCGGCTTGGCAGCGGGGACCGCCACCAGTGCCGGCGCGGCTTCGGCTCCCTCAGCCAGGTCGGTCGCGACCGGATAGGTGGCCGCGATACCGTTTGTCTGGGCGGCTGTCTGCGCCGTCAGCGCCGCGCTTGTGGCGGTCGCAACGCCATCCGGCGTCGGCAGCGCATAGGCGGTCATCTCGGTGCCGGGCTTCGCAAGGGGCGTGACCGTCTGTACAGCCGTAAGTTCTTCCAGGGACGTGTGCTCTACCGTCGAGCATCCCGAGACGATTGCCGCCGACAGCACTGCCGCCACGCCAAACGTCTGTTTGGAAAGGGAAATACGGTACTTCGCCATTCTGTCACTTTCGTGCTTCTGGGCCCCGTAGCCCCTGCAAATCAGCGGTTGCCAGCCGCCAAGCGTGAATCTCCATTAACCTATGCGGCAGGCG
>NZ_DASYGZ010000063.1:0-3114 GCF_035999135.1 Ensifer sp. | reverse complement strand
ATACCAGATCGAACGCCTGCGCCGCCTGGCCAAGGATGCCAATCTGGATCCGGATTTCGCCGAGAAGTTCCTGAACTTCATCATCAAGGAAGTCATCCGGCATCATGAAGCCATCGCCGCCGATCGCTCGCATTCCGCGGGCGCCGCCGGCACAAACCATTCCGCTTGAACCAAGCGGTCAAGAAAGCCTGCAAGGAGTTACTCACATGGCACTGAAAATTCGTCTCGCCCGTGGCGGTTCCAAGAAGCGTCCTTACTACCAGATCGTCGTTGCCGACGCCCGCAGCCCGCGTGACGGCCGCTTCCTCGAGAAGATCGGCTCGTGGAACCCGATGCTCGGCAAGGACGACGAAAAGCGCGTCGAGCTCAACGCCGAGCGCGTCAGCCACTGGATCGCCCAGGGCGCCCAGCCGACCGACCGCGTTCTGCGCTTCCTCGACCAGGCTGGCCTTGCAAAGCGTCCGGCTCGCAGCAACCCGACCAAGGCTGTTCCGGGCAAGAAGGCTCAGGAGCGCGCTGCTGAAGCGAAGCAGAAGGCTGAAGACGCCGCTGCCGCCGCTGCAGAATAATAGCCGGAGAACAGCCTCAGGTGGAACCAGCGCACTTGCGCTGACGTTCCTCCTCGGGCTGCCGTGACTTAAGAAACGGGTGGCATTTCCATGCCGCCCGTTTTCCGTTATGTCCACCGGGATATCCCGAACACGGATGAGATGATGATGAAACTCGAAAACCCGATTCTGATGGCGACGATCGGTGCGGCGCAGGGGCTGCGCGGCGAGGTAAGGGTCAAGTCCTTTACCGACGATCCGACGGCGCTTGGCGACTATGGCAATCTGCACAGCGCCGACGGTCGTGTTTTCGAAGTGCTGGAAATCCGTGAAGCGAAGAATGTCGTCGTCGTGCGCTTTCGCGGCGTCAACGATCGCAATGCCGCCGAGGCCCTGAACGGCCTGGATCTCTTCATGGAGCGCGACAACCTTCCCGACGACGATCTGGACGAAGACGAGTTCTTCTATGCCGATCTCGAGGGCCTGGAAGCCGTCGACGGCAACGGCACCAGCTACGGAAAGGTGAGCGGCGTCTTCGATTTCGGCGCCGGCGACCTCCTGGAGCTGAAGGGGCCCGGTCGGCGCCCGGTTCTCATTCCCTTCACCGAATGGTCGGTGCTGGAGATCGACCTGGAGGGTGGTCGCCTGCTCGTCGATCCGGTCGCAGCCGGCCTTTCCGACGAAAAAGATCAGGATCAGAACCCCTTTTCCGCAAAGCGCAAATGAGCGACGTGGCGATGACCTTTCGTGCCACTGTCCTGACGCTCTATCCCGAAATGTTTCCGGGCCATCTCGGCGCTTCGCTTTCGGGCAAGGCGCTGGAGCGGGGCCAATGGTCAATCGAGGCGGTGCAGATCCGCGACTTCGCCGAGGACAAGCACCGCACGGTCGACGATACGCCGGCCGGCGGCGGCGCCGGAATGGTGCTAAAACCCGATGTGCTTGCCCGGGCGATCGATCAGGTCTCCGGGGATGACGACCGTCCGCGGCTGCTGATGAGCCCGCGCGGCCGTCCATTGACCCAGGAGCGGGTGCGCGAACTCGCCGACGGTCCCGGCGTCGTGATCGTCTGCGGGCGCTTCGAGGGTGTCGACCAGCGCGTGATCGACGCGCGTGGCCTCGAAGAGGTTTCCATCGGCGACTATATTCTTTCGGGCGGCGAGCCGGCGGCGCTGACGCTGCTCGATGCCGTCGTCAGGATCCTGCCCGGCGTCATGGGCAACGCGCTTTCGGGCGTGCATGAGAGCTTCGAGGGCGGGCTGCTCGAACATCCGCATTACACCCGGCCGCAGGAATTCGAGGGTCGCGAGATCCCGGCGGTTCTGACCTCGGGCAACCATGGCGCCATTGCCAAGTGGCGCGAGGCGGAAGCGCGGCGGCTGACGGCCGAGCGCCGGCCCGACCTCCTTGCTCAGCCGGTGAAGAAGTAATAGGCGGCCAGCAGCAGGCCCACGGCAACGACGAGCGCGCGGATCACCGCCTGTGGCACGCGTCTGGCGGCCCAGACGCCGCTGTAGCCTCCGAGGGCTGCCCCAGGCACCATGATCGCCGCATGCAGCCAGGAGACGACCCCGCCGGCCGTAAAGACGACGATGGCGATGGCGGCAATCACGATCGAGATGAAGTTCTTGAGCGCGTTCAGGCGGTGGTAGCCGCCGCCGGTCGCAAGCCCCAACACCGCCAGCATCATGATGCCCATGCCGGCGCCGAAGAAGCCGCCATAGATCGAGGTGATGAACTGTGCGCCGATACCGGCCGGATTGATGGCGTGCTCGTCGATGCGCGCCTTGGGCTTCAGCAGCGGTCCGGCGGCGAAGATCGCGGTTGCCGCAAGCAGCAGCCAGGGAACGAGCGCGCGGAAGGAGGCGTTGGACAGCGAGATCAAGAGCAGCGCGCCGGCAAGGCCGCCAAGCGCCGAGATGACGCCGAGCAGGATGGCGTAACGCCTGTCGGCGCGGATCTCCTTGGCATAGGCGAGCGCCGAGGTGATATAGCCCGGAAACTGGATGATCGACGAGGTCGCGTTGGCGACGATCGGTGACAGCCCGCCAAGCGTCATCGCCCCGAAGGTGAGGAAGGTCCCGCCGCCGGCAATGGCATTGACGACACCGGACAGGAAGCCGGCCGTGAAAAGCATGAGCACTTCGAAGATATGCATGGTTTCCCCCAACCACCCTGCCCGGGATAGCCGCTGGTTGTGCCGGCTGCAAGCCCGTTCCACCGCACAAATGCGCCGAACGTATCTCAGGATCTGCTGATAAAATCACAGCGCTGGCCGGGGCCGCCGAGAAATTATGGCTTCCGGGGATGACAAGCGGGGCCGATTGGTGTAAGTGCCGCCCCGGTTCGGGATTCATGCCCGTCGACCAAAACAAAGAATGGCGAATCCGCTCCTGCCGGTCTCCGGCAAGACCTGAAGGCTGGCCCGACAGGTTCATCGAGAGCGCTCTGGCTGTTTCAGAAGAACTTGAAAGGTTAGACCGATGAACATCATCCAGCAGCTGGAAGCCGAACAGGCCGCCAAGATCGCCGCCAAGCGCACGCTCCCGGAATTCTCCGCAGGCGA
>NZ_DASYGZ010000008.1:0-38320 GCF_035999135.1 Ensifer sp. | reverse complement strand
CGATCCCCAATTTCGACAAGCTGATCGACTGGGGCTGGTTCTACTTCATCACCAAGCCGATGTTCAAAATGATGGATTTCTTCTTCCGTCTGTTCGGCAACTTCGGCATCGCGATCCTGATCACCACGATCGTCGTCAAGGCCATCTTCTTCCCGCTCGCCAACAAGCAGTATGCTTCGATGGCGAACATGAAGAAGGTTCAGCCGAAGATGGAGGAACTGAAGAAGAAGCACGGCGACGACCGTATGGGCCTGCAGCAGGCGATGATGCAGCTCTACAAGGACGAGAAGATCAATCCGCTCGCCGGCTGCTGGCCGATCCTGATCCAGATCCCGGTGTTCTTCGCGCTCTACAAGGTGATCTACATCACCATCGAGATGCGCCACGCTCCGTTCTTCGGCTGGATCCGCGACCTCTCGGCGCCGGACCCGACGACGATCGTCAACCTTTTCGGCCTGCTGCCCTTCGATGGTCCGGCCTTCCTGCATCTCGGCGTCTGGCCGATCATCATGGGCGTCACCATGTTCGTGCAGATGCGCATGAACCCGACGCCGCCGGATCCGACCCAGGCGATGCTGTTCACCTGGATGCCGGTGGTCTTCACCTTCATGCTGGCGTCGTTCCCGGCCGGTCTCGTGATCTACTGGGCCTGGAACAACACGCTTTCGGTGCTGCAGCAGTCGATCATCATGAAGCGCCAGGGCGTCAAGATCGAGCTCTTCGACAACCTGAAGGGTCTGTTTACGAAAAAGCCCAAACCGGCGGAATGACGCTGCAAGGCAAACGGCTTAAAGGAGGCCCCGAACCGCAAGGTTTGGGGCCTTTTCTTTGGCGGGCCGACATGCGACAGACGGCGGCGCGGATGCGGGCGTCGACAGGCCCCGATCCGCACTATTCTCCACCATCTCCTTGGCGAACCGCATCATGACGCATCAACCCGCCTCTTCCGCGCCGCTTGCCGCCAACGAAAGACTTGGCGCGCTGCTCGTCTTCGGTTCAGCTTTCTTCTGGAGTTTCGGCGGCGCCATCGCCCGTTTCCTGGAAATCCCCGACAGCTGGACGATCGTGTTCTGGCGCTGCCTCTTCGCGGGTCTGTTCCTGCTCGCCTTCATGCTCGTGCGCGACGGACCGCGCGGCACGGTGGCGCTGTTCAAGGGCATGGGATGGCCGGGCGTTGCCGTCGGCCTCTGCTTCACCATCGCCTCGACTTCGTTCATCATCGCCATCTCCCATACGACGATCGCCAATGTCCTGTTGCTCGGCGCCGGCGTGCCGCTGTTTGCGGCCTTGATGAGCTGGATCTTCTTCCGCGAACGGGTCTCGCGCTTCACCTGGGGGGCGATCACCGCCGTGGTCGTCGGGGTCGGCATCATGGTGTCGGAAAGCCTGACCGGCACCGTCTCGCCGGTCGGCGACGCGCTGGCGTTGCTGATCCCCATCGTCTTTGCGCTCGCAACCGTGATTACCCGCCGCTACCCGCATGTGCGCATGACGCCGGCCACCTGCTTTGGCTGTTTTGCCGCCGCCGCGATTGCGGCGAGCCAGTCGTCCGACCTCTCGGTCACCGGCGGCGAACTCGCCCTGCTCTTCGTTTTCGGCGCCTTCAACCTCGGGCTCGGCATGGCGATGTTCGTCACCGGCGCGCGTCTGGTGCCCTCGGCGCTGGCCGCCCTCATCGGCACGGCGGAAACCGTGCTTGGGCCGGTCTGGGTCGCCATCATCCATGGCGAAGTGCCGAGCGGCCGGACGATCATCGGCGGAAGCTTCATCTTCCTGGCGCTGCTTGCCTACCTCTTCAACGAGTTTCGCCGCCAGCAGACCATTCCGACCCGGCCGGTGCGCACGCCGACGCCTTGACATCCGCGGCCAAAACCTTGAAGCCATGGGCTTTCTCGACGAAGGACCGATAACCGATGGCCGAAACCAGACCCAAAGACGACAAGCCGCTGTTCGGCCGGCCGTGGATTTTCATTCGCGGCGTCCCCTCGATGCAGTTCCTGCCGCCGGAAGGTCCGGCCGAGATCGCCTTCGCCGGTCGCTCGAATGTCGGCAAGTCTTCGCTCATCAACGCGCTGGTCGGCCACAAGGGGCTGGCCAGAACCTCGAACACGCCCGGCCGCACGCAGGAGCTCAACTACTTCGTTCCCGATGGCTTCTCTGGTGCCGCCGACGACCTGCCGCCGATGGCGCTCGTCGACATGCCCGGCTACGGTTATGCCCAGGCGCCGAAGGATCAGGTCGATGCCTGGACGAAGCTGGTTTTCGACTATCTGCGCGGCCGCTCGACGCTAAAACGCGTCTATGTGCTGATCGACAGCCGACACGGCCTCAAGAAGAACGACGAGGACGTGCTCGACCTGCTCGACAAGGCAGCCGTCTCCTACCAGATCGTGCTCACCAAAACGGACAAGATCAAGGTCGCCGGTGTGCCGCGGCTGGTTGCCGAGACGCTCGACAAGATCAAGAAGCGGCCAGCGGCCTTCCCCGAGGTCCTCTCGACCTCCTCGGAAAAGGGCGAGGGCCTTGATGACCTGCGGGCAGCGATCGTGACGGCGATTGCGCGATAGTCCCGTTGGCGGGGCACGCATCCCTTAAGTTCAACGTCTTTGATCTCTGTCACTACCCCGACATGCAAACTGCCCTATCTCTGCGTTGCGCCTGAAGCCACGGCGCGCCCAGAGACAGGAGACAAACATGTCCGATTTGATCGTTGTCGGGTTCGATGCGCCCGATGAAGCCGACAAGGTCCTCGTCAAGCTTGCCGGCCTGAAGAAGGAATACCTGATCGACCTGGAAGACGCTGTCGTTGTCGTGCGTGACGGCGAAGGCAAGGTTCATCTCAAGCAGAGCCTCAATCTGACGGCGGTCGGCGCCACGTCGGGCCTGCTCTCCGGTTCGATCTGGGGCGGGCTGGTCGGCCTGCTGTTTCTCAATCCGCTGGCCGGCTTTGCGATCGGCGGCGCACTCGGCGCTGGCGCAGGCGCACTGTCCGGTTCGCTGACGGACTACGGCATCGACGACGAGTTCATCAAATCGCTCGGCAATACGATCCCGAACAACTCCTCGGCGCTGTTCATCCTCGTGCGCAAGGTTCAGCCCGAGAAGGTGCTTGCCGAATTTCCCAATGTCCGCGGGCGCGTGCTAAAGACGTCGCTGTCGCCGGAGCAGGAGCAGAAGCTGCAGGCGGCACTGTCCGGTGCGGCGACGCCATCGCCGGCGCCCGGCTCTTTCTAAGGCGCTCCTCGGCGCTGTCGGCCTTCAGGGCGCTCTCACGCAAGCGAGAGCGCCTTGCTTCAACTGGATTTTGCCGCAGGCATGAAGGCGAGCGCCAGACCGTTGATGCAATGCCGCATCCCGGTCGGTGGCGGGCCATCGTCGAAGATGTGACCGAGATGGCCGCCGCACCGGCGGCAATGGCACTCGGTGCGGGTCATCCCCATCGAACTGTCCTTCCGCGTCGCGACCGCGCCCGGCAAGGACTGCCAGAAGCTCGGCCAGCCCGTGCCGCTGTCATACTTTGCCGCGGACGAATAGAGCGGCAGGTTGCAGCCGGCGCATTGGAAGACCCCCTTGCGCTTTTCGTGGTTCAGCGCGCTGGTGAAGGGCCGTTCCGTATCCTCGTGCCTCAGGATGCGGTACTGGTCGTCCGTCAGCGTCGCTCGCCACTCCTCATCTGTCTTGACCACTTCGAAGGCTTCCGCGCCGGCAGCCAGCGCAAGCGGCGTCAGACCGCGAAACGCGATTGCAGCGGCCAGTGCCGTGCCTGCCATCAGAAAGATACGCCGGGTAATCATGGATCCCTCCCATTGGCTGCACGCCGCCTTGAGACGATAGCGGCGCGACGCGACCACGGCAAAACAATGCCGATCAAAGCGCCGTGAGGCGAAAAGCGAAAACGCCACCGGCCGGACGACCGGTGGCAAGGGGCCAAGACGAGGGGGATCCACCTTGGCTGCGGGTCGCGCGGCGCTGCAGTGCTCACGTGCAACCGGTTGCGTGCGCAGCGATCTGTCCAGCGACCCCGTTGCGAACCACGTCAACCCTTGGGCAACAAGACCTTGTCGATCACATGGATGACGCCGTTCGACTGCTTGACGTCGGCGATCGTTACCGTCGCGGTGCCGCCGGTCTCGTCGGTCAGCGTCAGCTTGCCGCCGTCCTCCTTGGCCTTGAGCACGCAGCCGCCGACCGTCTTCACATCGTGCTCACCACCATCGTCCTTGACCATCTTGGCGATCGTCGAGGACATCGCATCGGCGGAAACGACATGGCAGGTGAGAACCTTGGTGAGCTTGTCCTTGTTTTCGGGCTTCAGCAGGGTTTCCACCGTACCGGCAGGCAAGGCTGCGAAGGCTTCGTTGGTCGGCGCAAAGACCGTGAACGGACCCTTGCCCTCCAGGGTCTTCACCAGACCGGCCGCCTTGACGGCCGCGACCAGCGTCGTGTGGTCCTTCGAATTGACGGCGTTCTCGATGATATTCTTCTTGGCATACATCGGCGCGCCGCCGACCATCGGGTTTTCGGCATGGGCGACAAAGGCGCTTGCCGCAAAGAGGGACGCTGTTGCGATCAGGCGGATAGCGGGCGTGAACATCATTCTCTTCCTTGCTGTTGAGGGAGGCGACGTGTCTGCCGCCCCGCCGAAGCTGCCGCTCCCATGAGCGGGAACAAAACAAGCAACGGAAGCATCGGGAAAAGAGTTTCAGGAATTTTCAGAAAACATAAGCATCTGATAAAGATGGTATTTCCCGCCGGGACTCGCGCTACGGCGCCGTGCGTCTCATCAGCCGCGCAATGGTCGCTGCGGAGCTTTGAATTGCTGCATCAGGGGGTGCGCGCCTTGCCAAGTGCGATGATCGGGCCGGTCGCCGATCCGGTCGGCGATCCGCCCATCGGCTCGACGCTGACCGCCAGAACCGAACCGGTCGATATTCTCGACTGGAAGGCGGATGGCACTGCAATCTCGCCTTCGCCGGACTGCGGCAGGATGCCAAGCGAGATTGCCGGATTGCTGCCGTTGATCAACCAGAGTTCAAGCGATTTCTGCTCCGCCTGTCTTGCTGCAACCGGCGTCACCTTCAACCGTCCGGATCCGCGGTCGTAGCGGGCGACGAGATCGATAGCGGTGCCTTTGCCCGCCATGTCGGCGACAAGCGATGTCCCCGTCGCCGGCGCCTTGAAAAGACCGGCGAGCGAAGCGCCCATGACCATGACCGCCGCAAGGGAGACCAGCGCCAGACCACGCCAAAGCACCAATGAATGCCAGAGGCCGCGGCGCGGTTGCACCGTTTCGGAGCGCGGCAATTCAAAAAGCCGCCGCTCGATCGCGGAAAAGGCCCTGGGCGGCGGCACCACCGCATCATAGGCGTCGTCGAAGGAGGAAAGATTGCTCTGCCAGCGATCGACCATGGCCGCAAAATTGCGGTCGGAGGCAAGGCGCGCCTCGACCTTGCGGCGGTCGTCAGCCGACAACACGCCAAGCACGTACTCGCCGGCGATCACCTCGTCGCGGCGAAAGTCATGGCCCTCTGGAGTAGGTGCTGTCATCGCTCCATACACTCTCGCAGCTTCAGCAGGCTGCGCCTTAGCCAGGTCCGCATCGTGTTCAGCGGCACGGCGAAGATATCCGCCAGCTCCTGATAACTCAGACCGTCGACGTAGGCACGTCGCACCGCGTCCGCGCGATCCTTTTCAAGCTTCTCCATGCAGGCGTCGATCCGCCTGCCCTCTGCTCTTACAACTGCCGAATTTTCCGGGTCGGCAGCAGGATCAGCCAAATCGTAGGCTTCGTCAATGACATTGGCGGCCGGTTTGCGCGCTCTGATGAGATCGATCGCCTGATTGCGCGCGATTGCCGCCAGCCAGGCGGTCGCCGCCGCCTGTCCTTGCGAATATCGGCCGGCACGCTGCCAGATCTTGACGTAGATTTCCTGCAGCGCCTCTTCCGCTTCCCCCCTGTTTCCAAGAATACGCAGGCAGATGCCAAAAAGTTTCGGGCTCGTTTGCCGATAGAGTTCGGCGAAGGCATCGCGATCGCCGAGCGAAACGCGGCCGAGCAGCCCGGCTATATCCTCGTCGACCATAAAGATACGCCCCGTAGCCTCATCCGCTGACGAACATAGCGCGCAATTCGCAATGCACCAGCCATGTCATTCCGGCTTTATGTTGCTCTCCGATCATTCCATCAGTCCGGAACTTGCGCTAAACAGCAGCCGGTATTTTTCGAGGGTCCGCCATGTCCGCCAATGAAAGTGAAATCCAGGCACGCCTGCTCACCCAGGCCCTGCCCTACATGCAGCGCTACGAGAACAAGACGATCGTCGTCAAATATGGCGGCCACGCCATGGGCAACGCCGAGCTCGGCCGCGCCTTCGCCAGCGACATCGCGCTCCTCAAGCAGTCGGGCGTCAACCCGATCGTCGTGCACGGCGGCGGCCCGCAGATCGGCGCGATGCTGACGAAGATGGGCATCGAATCGAAGTTCGAGGGCGGCCTGCGCGTCACCGACGAAAAGACCGTCGAGATCGTCGAGATGGTGCTTGCCGGCTCGATCAACAAGGAGATCGTCGCGCTCATCAACCAGACGGGCGAATGGGCGATCGGCCTTTGCGGCAAGGACGGCAACATGGTCTTCGCCGAAAAGGCGCGCAAGACCATCAAGGATCCGGACAGCAACATCGAGCGCGTGCTCGATCTCGGCTTCGTCGGCGAAGTGGTCGAAGTCGACCGCACGCTGATCGACCTGCTTGCCCGCTCGGAGATGATCCCGGTGATCGCGCCCGTGGCGCCGGGCCGCGACGGCCACACCTACAACATCAACGCCGACACGTTTGCCGGCGCCATTGCCGGAGCGCTGAACGCCACGCGCCTCCTGTTCCTGACGGACGTCCCCGGCGTGCTCGACAAGGAAGGCAAGCTGATCAAGGAGCTTTCGGTCTCCCAGGCCCGTGCGCTGATTGCCGACGGCACGATTTCCGGCGGCATGATCCCGAAGGTCGAGACCTGCATCGACGCCATCAAAGCCGGCGTCCAGGGCGTCGTCATCCTCAACGGCAAGACCGCCCACTCGGTGCTGCTCGAAATCTTCACCGAACGCGGCGCCGGCACGCTCATCGTTCCCTGATCAACCGATCGGGCACCTGCCGACCGACAAGCAAGCGGGAGAAGGTTCAGGCCTTCTCCCGCTTTTCGTTTGAGAACCGTCAGGCCTTGTAGATCTCCGCCGCCGCCGCCTTCAATGTCTCCATCATCGCGCGATAGGGCCCTGGGCCATAGCTGACGCGGGAAACGCCGGCACCGGCAAGCGTCTTCACATCGGGTGCTGCCGGCCGCATCATGATGTTGACCGGCAGGCTGGAGGCGGCACAGACCTTGGCGATCAGCGCTTCGTCCACCAGCCACGGCACGAAGAAGCCGTTGGCGCCCGCTTGCGCGTAGGCCTTGCCGCGGGCGATCGCCTCGTCCACGAGGCCCGCATGCCGGCTCTCGTCGCTCTCCTGCAGGAAGAGGTCGGTGCGGGCATTGATGAACAGCGGGATGCCGCGTCGGTCGGCCATGTCGCGGATGGCGCGGATGCGCGCCGCCTGCTTTTCAACCGCGTGCACGCCGCCCTTGCCGACCACCTGATCCTCGAAATTGATGCCGATCGCGCCGACGTCGAGGATGCGGGACACGTTCGCGGCCCCCGTCGCCGGATCGTCGGAATAGGCGCCTTCAAAGTCGATGCTGACGGGCAGATCGGTGCTCGCGACGATCAGCCGGGCGATATCGGCAAGCCATGCCAGCGGCACCTTCTCGCCGTCGCCGAACCCGTGGGCGGCGGCCACCGACCAGCTGCCGGTGGCAAGCGCCTTGGCGCCTCCCTCGGCAACCGCCTTGGCGCTGCCGGCGTCCCAGATGTTGTAGAGCACCACAGGGTCGCCCTTCTTGTGCAGGGCGGCAAAGGCGAGCGCCTTTTCCTTCTGGTTCATTGCGTTTCCTCCGCAAACAGACTGACTGGTCTTGCTTTAGCCTCGTGCCGGAGCAGCCACTGCTTCCGCCAGAGCCCACCGCCGTAACCCGTGAGCGAGCCATCCGCACCGATGCAGCGATGGCAGGGAATGACAATGGCGATCCGGTTGGACCCGTTGGCATGGGCCACGGCGCGCGCGGACTGGATCGTAGCGACCTCGCGGGCAATGTCACCATAGGACCGCGTGCCGCCAGCGGGAATTTTCACGAGCTTCTCCCAGACGTTGCGCTCGAAAGGCGTCCCTCCGGGCGCAAGCGGCGTTTGGAATGCGCCCATATCGCCCGCGAAATAAGCCTTCAGTTCGCCTTCGATCCTGTCGATCGGCGCCGTCCTGCCAGGGACGATTGCGGAGCGTGTCGCGCGCTTCAGCGCCGCGAGTTCCGTCGGCAACGCCTTGCGATCGTGGAACTCAAGCAGATGCAGATGTGTGGCGTCGCCGATCGCGACCATGGGGCCGATCGGCGTCTCGATCCAGTCGAAGGAGAGCAGCTCCCGCCCCAAAGCGGCGGCCGGTGCGTCGCCGAGCAGTCGCTGGAAGGCGGCACGAAAGCCGCTAGGCGATTGGTAGCCGGCGTCGAGTTGGGCATCGATCACCCGCCCACCGTTCGCGAGTTGGCGGGCGGCAAGCCCCAGCCGACGATGCCGGGCCAAATCGAGGAAGGTGATGCCGAGCGTGCGTTTGAAGGCGCGCCGAACGGTCGAGGGATCGAGGCCGCGACGAACAAGGTCGTCCTCGCTCCAGCGTCGCTCGGGGGCCGCTTCCAGCGCCTGCAGGAGGTCTTCGACGAGCGGATCCTTGGCGCCGAACGTGGCGAGCGGCCGGCAGCGCTGGCAGGGACGGAAGCCGGTTTCAAGGCAGGTGCCGATCGAACCCACGAAGATCGTGTTTTCGCGTTTCGGCTTGCGGGCCGGGCAGGACAGGCGGCAAAAGACGCCGGTCGTCTTGACGCAGACGAAGGCCGAACCTTCGTATTCGCTGCTGCGCGCCATCAGGGCGTCGTAGAGCGTTTCGTCGGAGGGAAGATCAAACAACATGCCCAGGTTCTATCATGACCGAGGCGCGCGCGACGCCGGTTTTCGGGCGTCTATTTTGTGAGGTCCGCGCGGTCCTCAGATCAGGACCAGCATCACCACGCCGAGCACGATCAGCAGGCAGCCCAGAAGCTCGAGCCGGTTGATCCATTCGCGGAAGATGAAGAAGGACGAGGCGAAGGTGAAGAGCATCTCCACCTGGGCGACCACCTTGACCACCGCGGCCTGCTGCAGGGTCATCGCCATGAACCAACCGAAGGAGGCCGACGCGCCGACGAAACCGACGACGAAGGCCGGTTTCCAGGCGGCGGCGATGCGCGGCAATTCCTCGCGTTCGCGCAGCACGATCCAGATGAGCATGACCACGGTCTGCAACAGGATGACGAAGCCGAGCGTATAGCTCGCCTGCATGACATAGTCGGGATGAGGCAGGCTTGGGGCGAGCGCGAGCGACGCTGAACGGTAGGCAACGGCGGAAAGGCCGAAGAAGGTTCCCGAGAGCAGGCCGATGCCGGCGGTGCGGCTGAACACCGAGGTCAAAAGCGTGCGCGCGCTGAGGGTCGTGCGCGCCACCGAGATCAGCATCACGCCGACGACCGAGATGGCGATCGCCACCAGCGTGCCCTGGCTCGCCTTCTCGCCGAGGAAGATGAGGCCAAACACCGCCGCCTGCGCCGGTTCGGTGCGCGAATAGGCGGTGCCGACCGCAAAATTGCGGAACGAGAAGAGATGGACGAGCAGGAAGGTCGCGGCGATCTGCGCCAGGCCACCAATGACCGCCCACAGGAAGAAGGTGCCGTTGGGAACCGGAAGCGGGCGGCCCATCACCTGCCAGAGCAGAAACAGGTAAAGGAGCGCGAAGGGCAGGCCGAAGCCGAAGCGCACGAAGGTCGCGCCCGTCGTGCCCATGACGCCTTTCAGGTGTTTCTGCATTGCGGAGCGGACGTTCTGAAGGAAGGCCGCAGCGACGGTGATAAGGACCCAGGTTTCCATGGCTGCGAGCTAGCACGCTGCCCGCAACATTGCCAAGGCCCCGCAGGCTGCGGCGCGTCAGTCCGCCTTCTCCTGTACCTCGGCGAGGTCAAGGGACGGGCTGATCGTGATCCGCGGCGCTTCGTCCTCGAACGTCTTCACCCGCTGATCGTAGTTTGGCGCCAGCGTGCCGAGCACGCGATCCCAGAAGGAGAAATAGTTGGCGTAGTTGTACCTGAAGCTCTGATGATGCTGGTCGTGGAACGTCGTGCACAGCAACGGCGAGGGAGAACGCGCCGTCGACGTGGCGAAATATTCGAAGCCGCAGTGGCCGATCATGCCGTTGAAATGCTCGAACAGCCGATGCCCGATGAGGATTGCCGGCGGAAACGGCACGACGAAGACGACGACGGCGGAAAAGCTCTGCAGCAGGAAGTTGTCGAAGACGTCTTCGGAATAGGTGCTCCAGATCGTCGGGGCGACGCTCCGGTGATGGAGGGAATGCAGCGGATAGAGCCATTTGGTGTGCAGCAGCCGGTGCATGAAATAGAACCAGGCGTCGTAGAGGACCATGCTGAGCAGGAAGAGCGGCAATGCCCACCACCAGTTGAAATCCCAGGGCGCCAGCGCCCAACCCTTCTGCTGGGCGTAAAGGCCGATCGTCAGCGGCAGGCAGGCGCTGAACATCGACTTGAGGCTCTGTTGGATCTCGGCCCGGCGCCGCCTGTCGGTGCCGCGCCCCTTCTGGATCTTGCGCTCGGGGTTGCGCTCGTTGAGCCAGGTGATGCCGTAGCCGACGGCGAAATAGGTCACGACGGTGAACGAGTAGAACCCGAACAGGAACAGCAGATAGAACACTTCGTCCGACATTGGCATCCCCGAGCCAAGAACCTGCGAGGCGGAAGATGCCACGCGCACCGGGCAATTCAAAGCGCTAATCTATGCGCCAGCATTGCGCTCGCAGGCATCGCTTCGCCATTTTCCCGTTTGCCGCCCTTCGCGGGCGTGTCATAAGGCGGTCATGAAAAAGCTCGACCGACTGCCGACCCGTTCCGAATTCGCCCATGTCACCGACTGGGTGTTCGATCTCGACAACACGCTCTACCCGCACCACGTCAACCTGTTTGCGCAGATCGACCGCAACATGACGGCCTATGTGGCAAAGCTCCTGTCGCTGGATCCGGCCGATGCCAAGAAGCTGCAGAAGGACTATTACCGCGACCACGGCACGACGCTCAAAGGCCTGATGATCCATCACGGCATCGACCCGAACGAGTTTCTCGAGCAGGCGCATGCGATCGACTATTCGATCGTGCCCGCCGATCCGGCGCTCGGCGAGGCCATTAGGTCGCTGCCCGGACGCAAGTTCATCTTCACCAATGGCAGCGTTGCACATGCCGAGATGACCGCGAGAGCGCTCGGCATTCTCGACCATTTTGACGACATCTTCGACATTGTCGCCGCCGATTTCGTGCCGAAGCCGGCTGGCGAAACCTATGACAAGTTCATGAGCCTGCACCGGGTCGATACCCAGAACGCCGTCATGTTCGAGGATCTGCCGCGCAATCTGCTCGTGCCGAAAGCGCTCGGCATGAAGACGGTGCTCTTGGTGCCGCAGAACCTCGAATACACCTTCGCGGAGTCCTGGGAAAAGTCGAACGACACCGACGAGCAGATCGACTTCGTGACGGAAGACCTCACCCGGTTCCTGCGCCAGGTGACCTCCGACCTCTAGTCGCGACACAATTTCGCCGGCAAAAAACCTCTTTCCGGCCAATGACTTAAATTACCAAAGTTTAACTGGTGCCGCGCGTTTCAGCGTCTATCCTTTCGATCAGGGACAAACCCCGATCGAAAGGAAGCATGATGCCGAACAAGATCCTGATCCTTGGCGTGACCGCGCTCTCCGTCGCCGTCACCGCAATGGCCGGCCCTTCGTTTGCCGCACGCGACAAGATGACGCCCGAGCAGCGGGGCGAGCGCATGATTGAGCGCCTCGACACCAACAAGGACCAGAAGGTTTCGCTCACCGAGTTCCAGGCGCGAATCTCCGACAACTTCAAGACCTTCGACACCAATGGCGACGGTCAGATCAGCACGGAAGAAATGAAGGCGAAGCGCGAAGCCTTCCGCGAGGCGCGCAAGGCCTTCAAGGACGCCAAGGACAAGACCGGAGCCGAGCGCGAGACCGCCCTTGCCAAGTTGAAGGAAGCCCGTCCGGCAATGTTGCCGGGCCTGAGGCCAAAGGCCTTCAAGCGCATCGACGCCGACGGCAACGGAGCGCTGAGCACGAGCGAAGTCTCAAGTGCTGCGGAAGCCATGTTCAAGCGGCGTGACAAGAACGGCGACGGCGTCATCGACGCCGCCGATTTCACCAAAAAGATCTGACGGGAGCTCTTCTCTCTCTCCCCACCGCCCGGTGGAGAGGCTCCTGGCTGGCGATAGCCCCTTGCTCCCCCCAGCGAGGGGCTATGCGCATTTGAGAACGCCGGCCGTCTTAGCGACGACCGTTCGCCATGGGCACCGACTTCGGATCGACAGTCTCGTAGAACTTCGAAATGATCTGCCAGGCTTCGTCAGCCGTTTCGACGAAGTGGAAGAGATCGACGTCATCGGGCGCGATCGTGCCAAATTCGGCCAGCGCCTCGAAATTGACGATCGAGCGCCAGAATTTCTCACCGAAAAGGATGAGCGGAACCAGTGCAAGCCGCCCGGTCTGCATCAGCGTCATCGTCTCGAACAGCTCATCGAGCGTACCGAAGCCGCCGGGAAACACCGTGACGGCCTTGGCGCGCAGCAGGAAATGCATCTTGCGGATGGCGAAGTAGTGGAAGTTGAACGACAGTTCCGGGGTCACGAAGCGGTTCGGTGCCTGTTCGTGCGGCAGCACGATGTTGAGCCCGATCGACGGCGCGCCGACATCGTCGGCACCGCGGTTGCCCGCTTCCATCACGCCCGGCCCACCGCCGGTGACCACGACATATTCCTTGTAGCCGAGCTTGGCCGAGTGCTCCGAGCAGAGCCGCGCAAACTTGCGCGCTTCCTCGTAATAGACCGAGGCCGCCTCCAGGTTCTTGCGCTGCGTCTCGTTCTTCGCCGCCCAGGCATCGCCGCCGGGCTCGGGAATGCGGGCGCCGCCGAACATGACGACGGTCGAGTTGATGCCGCGCTCTTCGAGCATCATTTCGGTCTTCAAGAGTTCGAGCTGCAGCCGGATCGGACGCAGTTCTTCGCGGCAGAGGAAATCGTCGTCGATATAGGCGAGGCGATAGGAGGGCGAGGCCGACTGCGGCGTGAGCGGAACCGTCTGCGCGCGTTGCCGGCTCTGCGAGCTGTCGGCCAAGGGATCCCAGACCCCGTCCTTGCGGCGCAGCGCGCGTTTCTTCATTCGTGCCATCGTGTCGTCTTCCCGTCGCGTTCCGGACAATCGGCATCCCGTCCAGACGCGTCCTATCCTCAGTCCTCTGTCATGAAGCTCGCAAGCACTTCCAAGCGGCCACAAGCGCATCCGAAGGACGCGCGGCGCTGTAGTGCCGCAGTCGCCTCGCTTTGCCAAGCCCCGGCCAGCCAAGGGCTCTGAAAAGTCCTTCAACTTTTCAGGAACAGTTTCGCGGTCGCGCGCGTTTGAAGCCGCGCCGGGATCGCCTTAGCATCGAGATCCGCCGCATAATTTTGTCCTTAAATCGATTCCGATTTCCGCAATTATGCAGTAGAGCTTTCGCAGGATAACCGCCGAACTTTAAGGAATTCCGATGACGAACCACGACCTTGCCTCCCTGTCGAAGACGATCGACGCCGCCTTTGAAGACCGCGATTCCGTCAACACCGGAACGCGCGGCCAGGTGCGCGACGCCGTCGAGACGGCGCTCAACCTGCTCGATAGCGGCAAGGTGCGCGTCGCAGAGCGCGGCGAAGACGGCGTGTGGATGGTCAATCAGTGGCTGAAAAAAGCCGTGCTGCTCTCCTTCCGCCTCAACCCGATGGAAATCATCAAGGGCGGCCCGGGCCAGTCGGTGTGGTGGGACAAGGTGCCGTCGAAGTTCGACGGCTGGAGCGTCAACGAGTTCGAGAAGGCCGGCTTCCGCGCGGTTCCGAACGCGGTCGTGCGCCGCTCGGCCTACATCGCTCCGAACGCGATCCTGATGCCCTCCTTCGTCAACCTCGGCGCCTATGTCGGTGAGGGCACCATGGTCGACACCTGGGCGACCGTCGGCTCCTGCGCACAGATCGGCAAGCACGTGCACCTGTCCGGCGGCGTCGGCATCGGCGGCGTGCTGGAGCCGATGCAGGCCGGCCCGACGATCATCGAGGACAACTGCTTCATCGGTGCCCGCTCGGAGGTGGTCGAAGGCTGCATCGTGCGCGAGGGCTCGGTGCTTGGCATGGGCGTCTTCATCGGCAAGTCGACCAAGATCGTCGATCGTGCCACCGGTGAAATCACCTACGGCGAAGTACCGCCCTACTCCGTCGTCGTCGCCGGCTCGCTGCCGTCAGGCAACACCATGGCGAACGGCCAGCCGGCGCCGAACCTCTACTGCGCCGTGATCGTCAAGCGCGTCGATGAAAAGACCCGCTCGAAGACCGGCATCAACGAACTGCTCAGAGACTGACGCGATGACACCGGAGGGGCCACAGCCGAGTATGGCCTGGCTGTTCTTCAGCCCCTCCGGTCGCGTCGGCCGCTTCCCCTTCTTTCTGTCCTGGCTGTTCTGGGTTCTGATCGCCGGTTTCATGGTCGCCAGGATGGTCGCCAACGAAGGCAACGAGACGGTGCTGGCGTTCTGGACCCTTTCACTCGTAGTCTCGAGCGTCATCTCTCTTCCCTCGATCGCGATGCTGGCGATCAAGCGCCTGCACGATATCGGCTACCCCGGCCCGCTGTCGCTCTGCCTGTTCATCCCGGTGCTGAGCCCCGTCGTCTTCATCGCGCTGTGCCTCTGGCCGGGCACGCCTGGCCCCAACGAATTCGGTGCCCATAGCGACCAGCCAGGCCCCTCGATCGGGTAAACCGGAACCACGGCGGGATACCCCTTGCATCGTCGTTGTCGTGCTTCAGACGCTCGGGCCTGTACAAGAACGGCCCAAACGCGTATGTAGCGCGCGATGAACAGGCCCGCGACGTGTTGGCCGCGGCAATTGCCGCCGAGACGATCCGATCGTCTCGGGCATGACGACCGAAATCCGAAAGACAAGATATGACTGAATTCGAAGGGATCGCGCCTGCGATCGCCGAGGCGTTGGCAAAACGCGGTTACAACGAATTGACGCCGGTTCAAAAGGCGATGCGCGACCCGGAACTCGCGGAGCGCGACGCATTGGTGTCGGCGCAGACCGGCTCCGGCAAGACCGTCGCCTTCGGCCTGGCGCTGGCGCCGACGCTGCTCGGCGACGAACGCCGGTTCGGCCCGGCCGGCGCACCGCTGGCGCTCGCGATTGCTCCGACGCGCGAACTGGCGCTGCAGGTCAAGCGCGAGCTTGAATGGCTCTATGGCGAGACCGGCGCGACGATCGCCTCCTGTGTCGGCGGCATGGACATGCGCACCGAAAAGCGGGCGCTCGAGCGCGGCGCCCATATCGTCGTCGGCACGCCCGGCCGTCTCTGCGACCACATCCGCCGCAACTCGCTCGACATTTCGTCGCTGCGCGCCATCGTGCTCGACGAGGCCGACGAGATGCTCGATCTCGGCTTCCGCGAAGACCTCGAATTCATTCTTGAAGAATCCCCGGAAGACCGCCGTACGCTGATGTTCTCGGCCACCGTGCCGAAGTCGATCGCGACGCTTGCCAAGAACTACCAGCGCGATGCCGTGCGCATCAGCACCGCTTCCGAACAGAAGCAGCACGTCGATATCGAGTATCGCGCGCTGACGGTCGCGCCGAACGATCGCGAAAACGCGATCATCAACGTGCTGCGCTACTATGAAGCCCGCAACGCCATCGTCTTCTGTTCGACGCGTGCCGCCGTCAACCATCTGACCGCCCGCTTCAACAATCGCGGCTTCTCGGTCGTGGCACTGTCGGGCGAGCTGAGCCAGAACGAACGCACCCATGCGCTGCAGGCCATGCGCGACGGTCGCGCCCGCGTCTGCATTGCGACAGACGTCGCCGCCCGCGGCATCGACCTGCCGGGCCTGGAGCTCGTCATCCACGCGGATCTGCCGACCAACTCCGAGACGCTGCTTCACCGCAGCGGCCGCACCGGACGCGCCGGCCAGAAGGGGGTCAGCGCACTGATCGTGCCGGTCAACCAGCGCCGCAAGGCCGAGCGCCTGCTCGACGGCGGCCGGATCACCGCGACCTGGGCACGCCCGCCGTCGGCCGACGAGGTCAGCCAGCGTGACGACGAGCGCCTGCTCGCCGACACGAGCTTTGCCGAACCGATCCGCGAGGACGAAGAGGCGATCGTGGCGGCCCTTCTCGAGCGCCACGGCGCCGAACAGATGGCCGCCGCCTTCGTGCGCCAGTTCCGCTCGGGCCGCTCGGCACCGGAGGACCTGATCGAGGTTACCGTTGGCGCCAAGCCGCGCCGCGACGAACGCGCACCGCGCGAGGATCGTGGACCGCGCGAGGATTTTGGCGCCGACCGCGCGGATTTCAGCGACGGCAGCTGGTTCTCGCTCTCGGTCGGCCGCAAGCAGAGCGCTGAGCCGCGCTGGCTGATCCCGATGCTCTGCCGCCACGGCAAGCTGACCAAGCGCGACATCGGCGCGATCCGCATGCAGCAGGAAGAAACCTTCGTCGAAATGACCGCCGAGGGTGCTGAACGCTTCCTGTCGGCCATCGGCAAGGACAAGATGCTGGAGAAGGGCATTCGCGTGAAGCCGCTTCCCGGCGCGCCGGATCTGTCGCAGCAGCGGCAGGAAAAGCCGAGCTTCTCCCGGGACAAGCCGAACTTCTCCAAGGACAAGCCCAGCTTTGCCAAGAAGCGCCCCTATTCCGACGACACCGCGCGAAGCGACGATCGCGGCGACTTCAAGCCGAAGCGCAAGTTCGACAAGAAGCCCGGTTATTCCGAAGGCCCGGCCTACACCGAGGATCGGCCGCCGGCAAAGGCTGCCGACAAGCCCTGGAGCAACAAGAAGAAGGGCAAGCCTGACGCGGGCAAGGACGGCGGCTTCAAGCCCAAGACCAAGCCGAAGGGCAACGCCAAGAACCGCCAGGGCTAAACCTGGCACGGGCAGAGTTCACAGACAATCAAAAGGCGCCGCGATCCAATCGCGGCGCTTTTTTCATGAGCAGGATTGCGGGCGATACGGTCTCAAGCTTCCAGGAAACGAAGACCGGCGACAGCAACGATGATCATCGCAATGCAGGCGACCCGCATGAAGGAAACCGGGTCGCCGAAGAGCACGATGCCGAGCACCGTGATGCCGACAGACCCGATGCCGGTCCAGGCGGCATAAGCGGTGCCGGCCGGCAGGTCGCGCATCGCGATTGCCAGCAGGTACACGCTACCGAGTGCAGCCGCGATGCCGATCACGCTCGGCACCAGTTTTGTCCAGCCCTCCGCATATTTCAGCGCCAACCCCATGATGATCTCCACCAGGCTCGCCGCTATCAGAATGACCCATGCCATGTTCGTCTCCATTGGATTTCTCACATGTGGATCAATCTGGTAGGGTGAGCACCGAAGAGCAATTACGCACCTTTTGGTAACTATGAAAAATCCGGATAGCCCCTCGCCACCGACCTCTGTGCCCGATGTCTTTGACCCGACCTGCTCGTCGCGTCATGCGCTGGAACTGATCGCCGGAAAATGGCCGATGCTGATCATTTCGGCGCTCGAAGAAGGGCCGATGCGCAACGCCGCACTGATGCGACGGCTCGGCGACGTCTCGCAAAAGATGTTGACGCAGACGCTGAAGGAACTGGAGCGCAACGGCCTCGTCATCCGCAAGGACATGAAGACCGTGCCGCCGCATGTGGAATACAGCCTGAGCCCGGTCGGCCGGTCGCTGAGCGAAACCCTGCTGGTGCTCGACCGCTGGGCGGAGACGCATTTCGCCACACTCGACGCGGCGCGCGAACGTTACGACGCCAGGCGCCGCAGTTGAGGCTCAGGCCGCGTCGAGCTGCGACTGGGCGACGACCTTCACCACCCAGTCGGCAAAGACGCGCAGGCGGCTGCTCAGGTGCCGGTTCGGCGGATAGACCAGATAGATCGGCATGGATTCGACTTCCCAATCCTCCAGCACCGGCCGCATCGCGCCGGACAGGAGATCGTCGCGCACCATGAAACGCGGCGCCTGGATGACACCGAGGCCCGCGCGCGCGGCGGCAAGGTAGGTGGTCGATTCATTCGCGGCCACCGTGTAGCGGCCGTTGACCTCGACCTCCTCGTTGCCGCGCTTGAAGTAGAACGGCATCTGCTGCCCGGTCTGTGGCCGGAAATAGCCGACGACATAGCAGTTCTTCGAAAGGTCCGACGGATGGCGCGGCGTCGCGTGGCGTGTCAGATAATCGGGCGCGGCGCAGGCAACGAAACTCATCTCGGTGATGCGTCGCGCAATCAGCGACTGGTCGGTCAGAGCGCCGACGCGAATGGCGCAATCGACGTTCTCCGCCACATAGTCGACCGTGCGATCGGAGACGCCGAGATCGATCTGGATATCGGGGTACCGCTTGTGAAACTCGGGCAGCGCCGGAATGACGATCAGATTGGCGATCGCGCTCGCCATTTCCACCCGCAACCGCCCCTTCGGCAGCGTCTGGGCGCTCGACAGGCTGCCGTCGAGCTCGTCGAGATCGGTCAGCAGGCGGGCGGCGCGTTCATAATAAAGCGCGCCATCGGGCGTCACCAGCACCCGGCGGGTGGTGCGGTTCAGAAGCTTCGTGCGCAGATGCGCCTCCAACCCTTGAATGAGATTGGTGAGCGTCGCCTTGGGCATATTCAGCGAAGCAGAAGCGCGGGTGAAATTCCCGGTCTCGACGACCCGGAGGAACGCGCGCATGGCCGTGAGCTGGTCCATTTTCAAGTGCCGTGATTGTTCGAGAATACGAATAGTGTAATCAGATTGAAAAGACTATTCCAGACAGAAGACAATGTTATTCTCCTATCGTGGCGTGATGTCGCCACATGTGGGTTGAGCTCGGGCCGAAGGCAAGAGAGATGGGCGAACAGTTCAAAGTGGAGACGATGCAGACGGCCCAGGGCTGCTGCACGGCGCGCGTCTACCGCGGCGAAGCTTTGCTCAATCCGCCGCCGGTGGTGCTGCACCTGCATGGTGGCTCCTTCATGGGTGGAACGATCGCCGCCGGTGAGCGTGTCGCCGAGGCGCTGGCGGCAGCTGGCGCGGTGGTGATCTCGCCGGAATACTCGGCCGCCTGCCTCAATCCGTTTCCCGCGGCGCTCGAGGTCGCCTATGCCATGCTGGCGTCGATGCGCTCGCGCTGCCCGCAATTCGCGCACAAGAAATCGTCGCTGTTCGTCGCTGGCGAAGAGGCGGGCGGCAATGTTGCGGCCGGTGCCGCGCTGATGGCGCGTGACCAGTATCTGAGCGACCTCAAGGGCCAGATCCTGCTCTCGCCGATGCTCGATCCGTGCCTGGCAACGGAATCGTTCAGGCAATACTGTCCGCAATCCTCGGCGCAATCGATCGCCGATGGATGGCAGCGTTATCTCGGCCAGAGCGGTGGTTTCACCCACCCCTATGCCGCACCTGCCCATTGCACGCGGCTCGCCGGCCTCGTGCCCTCGCTGATCCTGACCAGCGAGGAGTGTCCGATGCGCGACGAGACTGCAGCCTATGCCGAACGGCTGCGTCAGGCGGGCGTATCGGTTGAATCCCACGTCCTGCCCGGCCGCGCCGGCTGGCTACCGCAAAACACGGTCGCCAAGGAAAGCTGGGCTGCGCAGCAGCAAGAGATTACCGGCATTTTCTCCCGCTTCTTCCAGAAAGCGGGGGCAAAGCCGGCGGAAATGACGGTGCGCTAACAGGGGTCATGGCCGAAGCCTTCCCCTTGCTCTGACACCGAAAAGCAAAAGCGCCGGCTCCCAACCGGCAAGGAGAGAAACTATGACATCGACAGTGACCCGCCGGGCCCTTTGGGGCGCCGGCCTGAGTATCCTTTTGTCTGTCGCCGGCGGTGGCGCCGTCATGCTCGGCCTGCCGCAGCATTTCGAAGCGGATGCCGCAACCGACGCCGCGACGGCGCCGCCGCCGGCCGTGCCGGTCTCGGTGGCGCGGGCGCAATCCAAGCGCATCACCACCTGGGAGGAATTCTCCGGCCGTCTCGAAGCGATCGAGCGGGTCGAGGTTCGCCCGCGGGTCGGCGGCGCCATCCTGAAGGCCCACTTCCGCGAAGGCGCCCTCGTCAAGCAGGGCGACTTGCTGGTGACGATCGATCCGGAGCCCTACGTGGCCGCCGTCGAACGGGCGAAAGCCCAGGTGTCGGCCGCCGAAGCGCGGGTATCGCTTGCCAAGATCGAGCTCGAGCGCGGCCGCAAGCTGGTGACCACCAGCGCCGTGCCGCAGAGCAGCGTCGACCAGCGCGCCAGCGCCTATGACGAAGCCCAGGCCGAAGTGCGCTCGGCGAAGGCCGCGCTGCGCACGGCCGAACTCGACCTGCAATATACCGAGGTGCGTGCTCCGATTTCCGGCCGGGTCGGCCGGCTCGACGTCACCGCTGGCAACCTGGTCGCCGCCGGTTCCGCCTCGCCGGTGCTGACGACGCTCGTCTCGGTCGATCCGATCTATGCGAGCTTCAATGCCAGCGAAGAGGTGGTCACCACAGCGCTTGCCAGGCTCGCGGCTTCGGCCGGCGGCAGCGCCATCGAACGCATTCCGGTCCAGGTTGGCACCGCCGCAGACGAAGGCACGCCGATCTCCGGCCATATCCAGCTCATCAACAACGAGGTGGATGCGGCAACCGGCACGATCCGGGTGCGTGCGGCGCTCGAAAATGCCGACGGCAAGCTGATCCCGGGCCAATTCGTCCGCATCCGCATCGGCGAGCCGGATCCGGAGGAAAAGCTTGTCATCAGCGACCGCGCCATCGGCTCCGACCAGGACAAGAAGTTCGTCTTCGTCGTCGGCACCGACAACAAGGTCGAGTACCGGCAGGTGAAGCTCGGACCGAATTCCGACGGTCTGCGCATCGTCGAAAGCGGTCTGGCGTCGGGCGAGAACATCGTCGTCAACGGCCTGCAGCGGGTTCGCCCCGGTGTCCTCGTGGCGCCGCAGCAGGTCGAGGAAACAACCGCCTCGATCGCCAAGTAGTCTGAAGCGCCTCTTCGCCCGATGTGAAGAGGCGGCAAGCTCAGGCATCACTCAGCAGACAGCTGCCGCGCGGCGACGCTTTTCGCCGCGCACGGGCAAGGTCTGCCCGAACTCATCCCAAGGGGGATACCATGAATTTCTCACGCTTCTTCGTCGACCGCCCGGTCTTCGCGGGCGTCTTGTCGGTCCTGATCTTCGTGGCCGGCCTGATCGGCATGACCAATCTGCCGATCTCCGAATACCCGGAAGTGGTGCCGCCGCAGATCGTCGTGCGCGCACAATACCCTGGCGCCAACCCGGCGGTCATCGCCGAGACGGTGGCGACACCGCTTGAAGAACAGATCAACGGCGTCGAAGACATGCTCTACATGCAGAGCCAGGCGACCGCCGATGGCCTGATGACGCTGACCGTCACCTTCGCGCTCGGCACCGATCCCGACCAGGCCCAGCAGCTCGTGCAGAACCGCGTCTCGCAGGCCGAGCCGCGCTTGCCCGAAGAGGTGCGCCGCCTCGGCATCACCACGGTCAAGAGCTCGCCCGACCTCACCATGGTCGTGCACCTGCTTTCGCCGAGCGGCCAGTACGACATCAACTATCTGCGCAACTACGGTGTGCTCAACGTCAAGGATCGGCTGGCCCGCATCGAAGGTGTCGGCCAGGTGCAGATCTTCGGCGGCGGCGACTATTCGATGCGCATCTGGATCGACCCGCAGAAGGCAGCCGAGCGCGGCCTTGCCGCCGGCGACATCGCCAATGCGGTGCGCGGCCAGAACGTCCAGGCGGCAGCCGGCGTCATCGGCGCTTCACCGTCCGTCCCGGGCCTTGACCTGCAGCTGTCCGTCAACGCGCAAGGCCGCCTGCAGACGCCCGAGGACTTCGAGAACATCGTCGTCAAGTCCGGCGCAGAAGGCGAAGTGACCCGCCTCGGCGACGTCGCCCGCGTCGAAATGGGCGCGTCCGACTATTCGCTGCGCTCGCTGCTCGACAACAAGCCGGCTGTCGGCATGGCCGTCTTCCAGGCCCCGGGCTCGAACGCGATCCAGATTTCCGACGACGTGCGCAAGGCCATGGCCGAGATGAAACTCACCATGCCGGAAGGCGTCGACTACGGCATCGTCTACGACACGACCCAGTTCGTGCGCGCCTCGATCGAATCGGTGGTCGATACGCTGCTCGAAGCAATCGCGCTGGTCGTGCTCGTCGTCATCATCTTCCTGCAGACCTGGCGCGCATCGATCATCCCGCTCGTCGCCGTGCCGGTCTCGATCGTCGGCACCTTCGCCGTCATGTATGTCTTCGGCTTCTCGATCAACGCGCTCAGTCTCTTCGGCCTGGTGCTCGCAATCGGCATCGTCGTCGACGACGCGATCGTCGTGGTGGAAAACGTCGAGCGCAACATCGAGCAGGGCCTGTCGCCTGTCCAGGCGACCTACCGCGCCATGCGAGAAGTCTCCGGCCCGATCATCGCGATCGCGCTGGTGCTTGTCGCCGTGTTCGTGCCGCTCGCCTTCATCACCGGGCTCACCGGCCAGTTCTATCGCCAGTTCGCGCTGACGATCGCGATCTCGACCGTGATCTCGGCGCTCAACTCGCTGACGCTGTCTCCGGCGCTCGCCGCCCTTCTCCTGAAGGACCACCACGCGCCGAAGGACTGGCTGACGCGGGTGATGGACAGGTTGTTCGGCTGGTTCTTCCGTGGCTTCAACCGCTTCTTCGGCGCAAGCTCGGAAGCCTATGGCCGCGGCGTCGGACGCATCCTGACGCGCAAGTCGCTGGTCATGGTGGTCTATGTCCTGCTTCTCGGCGTCACCTTCACGCTGTTTCGCGCGGTCCCGGGCGGCTTCGTGCCGGCGCAGGACAAGCAGTACCTGATCGGCTTCGCCCAGCTTCCGGATGCCGCCACGCTCGATCGCTCGGAAGACGTGATCAAGCGCATGAGCGAGATCGCGCTCAAGCACCCGGGCGTCGAAAACGCCATCGCCTTCCCGGGCCTGTCGATCAACGGCTTCACCAACTCGTCTAACTCCGGCATCGTCTTCGTCGCCCTGAAACCCTTCGAGGAACGCAAGACGCCTGAGCTCTCCGGCGGCGCGATCGCCATGCAGCTCAACCAGGAATTCGGCGTCATCCAGGATGCCTTCATCGCCATGTTCCCGCCGCCGCCCGTACAGGGTCTCGGCACCACTGGTGGCTTCAAGCTGCAGCTGGAGGACAAGAACGGCCTCGGCTACCAGGCACTCGACGAGGCGGCCAAGGCCTTCCTTGCCAAGGCCTACCAGGCACCCGAACTGGCCGGCCTCTATTCGAGCTACCAGATCAACGTGCCGCAGCTCTATGCCGACCTTGACCGCGTGAAGGCGCGCCAACTCGGCGTGGCCGTCACCGACGTCTTCGAAACGCTGCAAATCTACCTGGGCTCGCTCTACGTCAACGACTTCAACGCCTTTGGCCGAACCTACAGCGTGCGCATGCAGGCAGACGCCAACTACCGCAGCCACGCCGACGACATCGGCAAGCTGAAGGTGCGTTCGCAGTCCGGCGAGATGATCCCGCTGTCGGCGCTTCTGAAGGTCGAGCAGACGGTGGGTGCCGAACGGGCGATCCGATACAACGGCTTCCTGTCCGCCGATATCAACGGCGGCCCGGCACCGGGCTTCTCGTCCGGCCAGGCACAGGCTGCCATCGAGCGTATCGCCGCCGAAACCCTGCCGCCGGGCATCGGCTACGAGTGGACGGACCTGACCTACCAGCAGATCCTCGCTGGCAATTCGGGCCTGCTGGTGTTCCCTCTGGCGCTGCTGCTCGTCTACCTCGTGCTGGCTGCCCAGTATGAAAGCCTGACGTTGCCGATCGCCATCATCCTGATCGTGCCGATGGGCATCATGGCGGCACTGGTGGGCGTCTGGCTGACGGGAGGCGACAACAACGTCTTCACCCAGATCGGTCTGATCGTGCTCGTCGGGCTATCGGCGAAGAACGCCATCCTGATCGTCGAGTTCGCCCGCGAACTGGAACTGGCGGGCAGCACGCCGATCAAGGCCGCGATCGAGGCGAGCCGGCTGCGTCTGCGCCCGATCCTGATGACCTCGATGGCCTTCATCATGGGCGTGGTTCCGCTGGTGATGTCCACCGGCGCCGGCGCGGAAATGCGCTCGGCCATGGGTATCGCGGTCTTTGCCGGCATGATCGGCGTCACCGCCTTCGGCATCTTCATGACGCCGGTGTTCTACGTGCTGATCCGCAAGCTCACCGGCGAACGGCCGCTGAAGCACGCGGGAGCCCACATCGATGCGCCGCATCTGGCGCCGGGAGAATAACGCCCCTTCTCCTTCCAATCTGCGATCTTCAGGGCGGGCCGGATCACTCCGGCCCGCCGAAGCTGCGGCGTCGCGCCTCCGCCCAGGCGCGGCGCCGTATTGCGTCCGATGCCGGGCGCCCATCCCGCGAGACAGGTCGCCATCCTGCGTGACAGTTTGCCGGCGATCGGATAAACCAGCAGCCTCCATTCCCAAGGGCCCTTGCGGCCATGCAGACGGCATAGCGTTAGATGACCTCCACCGATCCGATCGCCAATCTCGCCACCCTCATCCGTTGCCCCTCGGTCACGCCGGCCGAAGGCGGAGCGCTTTCCGCGCTCGAAGCCATGCTGAAGCCGCTCGACTTTCAGGTCGACCGCGTGGTGGCGAAAGACGTCGGCACACCCGACATCGAGAACCTTTATGCGCGGCTTGGCACTGAAGGCCCGCACCTGATGTTTGCCGGCCATACCGACGTCGTTCCGGTCGGCGACGAGGCCTCGTGGAGCCATGGGCCGTTTTCAGCCGACATCGCCGGCGGCGAGATGTATGGCCGCGGCGCCGTCGACATGAAGGGCGGCATTGCCTGCTTCGTCGCGGCCATCGCCCGCCATATCGAAAAGCATGGGAGCCCGAAGGGGTCGGTTTCCTTCCTGATCACCGGCGACGAGGAAGGCCCGGCGATCAACGGCACGACGAAGCTGCTTGAATGGGCAGCCGACAAGGGCGAGCGCTGGGACGCGTGCCTCGTCGGCGAGCCGACCAACCCCGATCAGCTCGGCGACATGATCAAGATCGGCCGTCGCGGCTCGCTGTCCGGGCGTATCACCGTCCATGGCGTGCAGGGCCACGCCGCCTATCCGCATCTTGCCGACAGCCCCGTGCGCGGCATCCTGCAGCTGACGCAGGCGCTGATGGACCCGCCCTTCGACAATGGCACCGAGAGCTTCCAGCCCTCCAACCTGGAAGTGACGACGATCGATGTCGGCAACGGCGCGGTCAACGTCATTCCGGCGAAGGCAACGGCCGCCTTCAACATCCGCTTCAACGACACCTGGACGGCGGAAAGCCTGATGGCGGAGATCATTGCCCGGCTCGACCGGGCTGCTGCAGGCGGCAGCCTCAGGCCCGACCGCGCGCCCGTCCGTTACGAGATCACCTGGGCCGAGCGCCCGAGCCACGTCTTCCTGACGCGCAACAACGCGCTGATCTCATCGCTCTCCGGTGCCGTCGAGGCGGTCACCGGGCGTCAGCCGAAGCTGTCGACGACCGGCGGCACCTCGGACGCGCGCTTCATCAAGGACTATTGCCCGGTGGTCGAGTTCGGCCTTGTCGGCCAGACCATGCACATGGTCGACGAGCGCGTCGCCGTCGCCGACCTCGAGACGCTGACGACCATCTATGAAACCTTCATCTCCAGCTGGTTCGGCCATGCCGCTGCTTGACGAGGTGCTGGCCTATATCAGGGGCATCTGGCTTCTGGCCCAGGGCAATGAGGACGGTTTCCGATATCTCGATTTCAGCGAGAGCGGCCTCTGGCGCTCATTCACCTCGATGCTCTGGTGCCTGCCGGCCATCGCCGTCACCTGGGCGTCCTGGCGGTTCTATTATCTTTCGGCGATGCCTGACGGCACCGCCATTGGCATCGGCTTCGTTTTCAAGCTTCTGGTCGTCGATCTCGTCAGCTGGCTCCTGCCGCTGGTGCTGATCGCCGTCCTGTCGCGCCCGCTCGGTTTTGCCGGAGCGGTGGTGCCGATCATCGTCACCACAAACTGGCTCTCGGTGCCGCTCTCCTATGCGATGGCGGTTCCGGCGGCGATCCGCCTGACCATTCCCGGCAGCCAGGGGCTGACCAGCCTGATCTGGCTGACATTGCTGGTCGTCAGCGTCGCGGTGCTCTTCCGGCTGCTGCGGATCATCACCGGCAACCAGACGCTGCTTGCGTCGGCACTGACCGCGCTCTTCCTGCTGCCGTCGATGATGATCGGCGACCTGTTGCAGCGCTTCTTCGGGCTGATCCCGGGCTGAGCTCGGGGTCAATAATCCACTTGCAGAAAATAAAGGCCGTCCGGCGGGGCCACCGGGCCGCAGGCCTTGCGGTCGCGCGCCTCAAGGGCGGCCTGCAGGTCATCCGGCGTCCACTTGCCCTCGCCCACCAGCTTCAAGGAGCCTGCAAAGGAGCGGATCTGGTTGTGCAGGAAACTCTGCGCCGTGGCGCGGATCTGGATGACACCGCCGACCAGCGCGACATCCAGCCGGTCGAGCGTGCGCACCGGGCTCGCCGCCTGGCAATGGGCGGAACGGAAGGTGGTGAAGTCGTGATGGCCGACGAGCCGTTGAGCGCCTTCGTGCATCGCCGCGTGGTCGAGGGGCTTCGGCACCCACCAGGCGCGTCGGGCTTCCAGCGCCAGCGGCGCCGGCCGTGAAATGATGCGGTAGAGATAGTGCCGGCGCAGGGCCGAGAAGCGCGCGTCGAATTCCGCCGGCACTTCCTCAACCTCGATGATCGATACCTGCTCGCCGCCCATCGCCAGATGTGCGTTCAGTGCGTTGCGCAGCGTGTAGGGTTTCCATTCGCGGGTGAGATCGGCATGCATGACCTGGCCGTTCGCGTGCACGCCCGAATCAGTCCGGCCGGCGCCGCGGATCGAGACGGTCTCGCCGGTGAGCGAGAGTATCGCCTTTTCGATCGCGCCCTGCACCGACGGACCGTTGTCCTGCCGCTGCCAGCCGACATAATCAGAGCCGTCATATTCGACGGTCATCTTGAAGCGCGGCATCAGCCGACCCTCGTGCCGACGGCAACCGGCGTTCCACGCAGGAAGTCGGCGGCATCAAGCGCCTTGCCGCCGGCGCGCTGCAGGCGCGTGAGGCGCACCGCGCCCGTTCCGCAGGCGATCGTCAGGCTGTCGTCGACCACCGTGCCGGGCGCGCCCGTGCCGGATGCCGGCGCCGAGTTCAGCACCTTGACGCGCTCCGGCTTGCCGGCAATCTCGAGCTCGAACCAGGCGCCGGGGAACGGCGACAGGCCACGGATATGGTCGTGCACCTCTTTTGCGCTCAGGGTGAAATCGATGCGGGTTTCCGTCTTGCTGATCTTTGCCGCATAGACGACGCCCTCGTCCGGCTGCGCCTTGAGCGGCAGGTCGTCGGCCTCGAGCCTGGCCATCGCCTCCTTCATCAAGGAAGCACCGACCTGCATCAGCCGATCGTGCAGCTCGCCACCGGTCATGGTCTCGCTTATCTGCACAGCCTTGGTGAGGGCGACCGGGCCGGTGTCCAGCCCCTTGTCCATCTTCATCACCATCATGCCGGTCTCATGGTCGCCGGCCATGATCGACCGCTGGATGGGCGCGGCACCGCGCCAGCGCGGCAGAAGCGAGGCATGGCCGTTGTAGCAGCCGAGCTTGGTGCCGGTCAGGATCGCCTCGGGCAGAAGCAGGCCATAGGCGACAACGACGGCAACATCGGCGTCGAAGTCGCGGAAGGTCTGGCGATCGGCGGCGTCCTTGAAATTGACCGGGGTCAGGACGGGAAAACCGAGCAGCTCGGCCGCCTGATGGACCGGCGACTTCTGGAGGTCCAGCCCTCGTCGGCCGCCCGGCCGCGGCGGCTGCGTGTAGACGGCAACGATCTGGTGGCCCGCTTCGGCGAGCGCTGCGAGTGTCGGCACCGAAAATTCCGGCGTGCCCATGAAGATGATGCGAAGCGACAAGGCGGCAAACTCCGTCCTTTTGAAATCAGGCCCCTTCAAACGGGTTTCCCGGCTTCAAATCAAGCCCTTCACGCGATTTGTCGCCGCCGTCACAAAGGTTGGCGTCAGATCGCCTTCGCGCCGCGGGTCTTGGACGCCTTGGTGAATTTGCGGATCACCATGTCGCGCTTGAGCTTGGAGATGTGGTCGATGAACAGCACGCCGTTCAGATGGTCGATCTCGTGCTGCAGGCAGGTGGCGAGCAGGCCGTCGGCCTCGAGCACCTGTTGCTTGCCGTCGCGGTCGAGGTGCTTGACGGTGATGACCGCCGGACGCTCGACTTCGGCGTAGTAATCGGGGATCGACAGGCAGCCTTCCTCATAGACCGAGTAGTCGTCCGAGGAGGCGACGATCTCGGGGTTGATGAAGACGAGCGGCGTCTTTTCCTCGCCCTCCTTCGACACGTCGAGCACCAACATGCGCCGGGCGACCCCGATCTGGATCGCGGCCAGGCCGATGCCGGGCGCGTCATACATGGTTTCGAGCATGTCGTCGGCCAGACGGCGAACGTCCGCGTCGATGGTCTCGATCGGCGTGGAAACCTGGCGAAGCACAGGATCGGGAAGGATGATTAGCGGCTTGATCGTCATGCTGCTCCCATAGCCGATCTTTCCACCGGCGTGCAAGAAAATTGCCTTGCCACTGGCAGTCCCCGCCCGTGCCTCTGGACAGGTTAACCGAGACCGGCGAATGTTCTCGTTTTGATCTACCGCTTGGCAGCGAATCTGTTAGATTTGGCGCATGGAACCTGCGCCGCTCGACTTCGCCCAACCCTTGTTTCTCGTCGGCACCCTGCCGGTGACGCTCGGACATCTCGCCATCGCCGCCGCGCTGATGCTTGCCGTGGCTGTCGTCGCGAAGCTGTCGCGCCGGCGCGATGACCGCGACGATGAACGGCAGGAACAGATGGCGGCGCTGCTTGCCGCCCAGACGGAGATGCAAGGGCGGATCGCCGCCATGGCGGATGTGTTCGGCAGCCGCCAGGCCGAACTCAACCAGACGCTCAGCCAACGCATCGACGGCATGACCCACCGCATCGGCGCATCGATCACCGAGCAGACCAAGGCGACGCACGAGAACCTCAGGCGGCTGCAGGAACGCCTCGCCGTCATCGACAACGCCCAGAACAACATCCAGTCGCTCGCCAAGGACATGGCCGGGCTTCAGGCGATCCTCTCCAACAAGCAGACGCGGGGCGCCTTCGGCCAGTCGCGCATGGAAGCCATCATCGCCGACGGCTTGCCGATCGGCGCCTTCGAGTTCCAGGCGACGCTGTCGAACGGCGCAAGGCCGGACTGCACCATCCGCATGCCCAACGGCCAGCCGCCGCTCGTCATCGACGCCAAGTTTCCGCTCGAAGCCTGGAACGCGATGCGCGACGCCGAGACCCCGGAGCGCCGCCAGCAGATCGCGCAGCTCTTCCGCCGCGACATGGACACCCATATTCGCGATATCGCCGGCAAGTATCTGATATCGGGAGAGACCCAGGACACCGCCTTCCTTTTCGTTCCCTCCGAATCGATCTTCGCCGACATCCACGAGCATTTCGAGGCGATCGTGCAAAAGGCCCATCGCCAGCGCGTCGTCATCGTCTCTCCGTCCCTGCTTCTTTTGTCGATCCAGGTGATCCAGGCGATCCTCAAGGATGCGCGCATGCGCGAGCAGGCACACCTGATCCAGGGTGAGGTCGCACGATTGATGGAGGACCTTGGCCGGCTCGACGAGCGCGTGCGCAAATTGCAGGGCCATTTCGCCATGAGCCAGAAGGACGTCGAGGACATCCTTGTGTCTTCGACGAAGCTCACCCGGCGCGGCGCCAAGATCGAGGCGCTGGAACTTCAGGCGGAAGGCGGCGCGCGCGAACCGAGCGAGCAGCGCCCCGCTGTCGACAGCCGCACCGGGCAATTGCGGCTGCGGGTGGTTGACGAGGACTGAGGCTGTCGGGCACTCTCCGGCCCACTTTTAGAATCCGACAGGACTTTTTCACATGATCACAGTTTTTGGGTCCATCAACATGGACCTGATCGCCACCACCGCGCGCCTTCCGAAGCCCGGCGAAACCGTCGCCGGAACGGGCTTTTCCACCGCCGCTGGCGGCAAGGGCGCAAACCAGGCGCTGGCCGCACGACGAGCCGGCGCGGCGGTCAAGATGGCGGGTGCGGTCGGCAAGGACAGCTTTGCCGACGGCGCGCTCGAACTGCTCACGCAGGCCGAAACCGACCTGTCGCTGACCAAGACCGTCAACGAACCGACGGGCACGGCCCATATCCTCGTCGGCGGTGATGGTGAAAACGTGATCGTCGTCGTCGCCAGCGCCAATGCCACCGTCAACGAAACCGACGCGGTGAAGGCCGTCGACGGCATGACGCCCGGCGACACGTTGATGCTGCAGCTCGAGATTCCCGCTGCATCCGTCGAAAAGGCCCTGACGGCCGCCAAGCAGAAGGGCGTGCGCTCGGTCATCAACATTGCCCCCTTGACCCTAGAGGCCGCTCGCCTCGGGCGCATGGCCGATATCGTCATCGCCAACGAGACCGAGTTCGAACTGCTTGCCGGCAAGAGCGGCATCGGCAGCGCCGAGCGCGAGGAGGCGATGAAGACGCTTCATACCGAGACCGGCCAGACCGTCATCGTCACTCTGGGCGCCGAAGGCGTCGTTGCGGTGCATGAGGGCGAAATCCAGCGCGCCAAGGGACTGAAGATCGAGCCGGTCGACACGGTCGGCGCAGGCGACACCTTCTGCGGCTATCTCGCCGCCAGCCTCGACGCCGGCATCGCCTTTCCCGACGCGCTGCGCCGTGCCGCCGTCGCCGGCTCGCTTGCCTGCCTGAAGAGCGGCGCGCAGCCCTCGATCCCACTTGCCGCGGATGTGGCCGAGCGCCTCTAGGACTGGATCTTTCCAGTGCGTCGAAGACTTGAGGGGGAGCGGGCGGCGAGCTGCCCGCTCCCCCTGTGGTTCTGCGCATTGCCCGCCAAATTTCCTCGCTGTGAACCCCTTGCGCAATCCGGACAGCCGATGTCGCGGAGGTCAAACTTTGCGCACAATTTTATCAAAGCGACGCGTGAATTAGCGTTCGCGTTGGGCCTATCTTAAGATTCTCTCGTCTATTCAGGAGCCTGAGAAGGCCGGTCGAGACGACCCGGTTGTCTCCGACATGCCGGTCGGCATCTGACGCTCCATGATGGAGTTCACCCCCATTGCGAAATGCGTCCACCGCAGGTGCGAACCTGCGGTCCTCCCAGCACGTGAGGATTTCATGTTCAAGTTCCAGGCCAAATCGCTGGCGACCAAACTGATCGCAGTGACAGGCGGCACAATCGCACTCGTCCTGCTCGCTTCGAATTTCGTTCTCATCTCCCAGACCCAGGATCGCGTCGAAACGCTGGTCCTTGAACAGGCAAACGGCGAAGCTCGCGCGATCGCCTCCGACATCGCCGGCGACGTCGGCGAGCTCGCAAGCGCCGCCCGCTCGATGGCCGGCGTCATCGGCCGCGCGCATGCTGAAAAGTCGATGGAGCGCACCGGGGTGATCAATGTCTTGAGGGCCAACCTCGAGCAGAACCCGTTCGCCTTCGGCAGCTGGTTTGCCGAAGCACCCAAGGCCTTCGACGGCCGCCAGGAAGATGTGGTCAACAACAAGGAACTGGGCGGCAACGATCTCGGCATCTTTACCCCCTACTGGTCGAAGACCCGCACCAACGAAATCCAGTACTCGACCTTCAAGGCCGATTATCCGGCCGAGTGGTACGCGCTCGCAGCAAAGAGCGGCAAGGGCGCGATCACGCAGCCCTACACCGCCGAAGGCACGGACCAGCCGACCGCAATGAGCTCGATCGCCTATCCGGTCATGTCCGCGGGCAAGCTGATCGGCGTCTCCGGTGTCGACATTTCGCTCGCCTCGCTCGCCGAGGGCCTCGCCAAGCTGAAGCCGTTCGACACCGGCCGCGTCTACCTGCTGTCGCAAAGCGGCAAGTGGCTGGTCGCGCCGATCCCGGACCTGCTGCTCAAGGAGTATGACGGCGAAGGCAACGGCATCGTCAAGGATGCGCTTGCTTCCGGCAAGCCCGGCATCATCTCCAACCTGTCCTATGACGGCAACGAACCCTTCGACCGTCTCGTCTATCCCTTTGCGCTTTCGGGCGTGAACACCAGCTGGGTCGTTCTCGTCGACGTGCCGCGCACGGCGATCAACGCGCCGGTCAAGGACCAGACCTACATGATGATCGTCGGCGGCCTCGTCGTGCTCGGCGCGGTGCTGCTCGGTCTCTACCTTGCCGTTCGCGGCTTCGTGCAGAAGCCTCTTGCCGCCCTCGTCAAGGACGTGAACAGCCTCAGCCACGGCGACTACACCAGGTCGATCACGGGCCAGGACCGCTCCGACGAAACCGGCGAAGTCGCCAAGGCGCTCGAAGGCTTCCGCCACCAGCTCGCCGACACCAAGCGTCTCGAAGGCGAAGCGCGCCATGAGCGCGAGCAGGCCGAGCGCGAGCGCGGCCGCTCGGAAACCGAGCGGGCCGAAAGCAGCGCCTTGCAGCGCGACATCGTCGCACGCCTCGGCAAGGGCCTGTCGCATCTGTCGTCCGGCGATCTCGCCTTCCGCATCACCGACGAGTTCCCGGGCGAATACGCCCAGCTCAAGCGTGACTTCAACGCGACGATGGAAAGCCTCGAGGAGACGATCCGCACCGTCAACCATTCGGTCGTCAACATCGGCAACGGCACCAGCGAAATCAGCAGTGCGGCCAACGACCTGTCGCACCGTACCGAGCAGCAGGCGGCAAGCCTGGAAGAGACCGCAGCAGCGCTCGACGAGCTGACCTCCCAGGTCAACGCCAGCGCCGAAAACGCCAAGGTCGCAGCAAAGTCCGTGGACGTGGCCAGCAGCGATGCCGGACAGTCGGGCGAGGTCGTGCAAAAGGCGATTGCCGCGATGAAGGGCATCGAGCAATCATCGCACGAAGTCAGCCGCATCATCGGCGTCATCGACGAGATCGCGTTCCAGACAAATCTCCTGGCGCTCAATGCCGGCGTAGAGGCCGCGCGTGCCGGTGATGCCGGCAAGGGCTTCGCCGTCGTCGCCCAGGAAGTGCGCGAGCTGGCACAACGCTCGGCCAATGCCGCCAAGGAGATCAAGACCCTGATCAACACCTCGGCCGGCCAGGTCCGCGAGGGCGTCGACCTCGTCGGCAAGGCCGGCGGGGCGCTCGAAAAGATTGCCGAGCAGGTGGTGCAGATCAACGGTCTCATCCGCCAGATCTCGAGCTCCGCTTCCGAACAGGCGGTCGGCCTCAAGGAGATCAACTCGGCCGTCAACCAGATGGACCAGGTGACCCAGCAGAACGCAGCCATGGTCGAAGAGACGACCGCGGCCGGCATGGCACTCAACGACGAAGCGCGCACGCTGAGCACGCTCGTTTCCCGCTTCCGCGTCGCCCAGGCCTCGGCTTCGGCCCAGACGAGCTCATCGGAGATGCTGCGTGGCACGGCCGAGCGCATGCGTGCTGCCGAACGCCCGGCACCGGCGCCTGCCCGTCAGCCGGCAGCCCGGCCGGCTCCGGCGGCAAGCCCGGCTCGGAGCAACTACTCGGCTTCGACGCAAAAGGTGCTCACGCAGACCTCAGGCGCCAACGCGCTTGCCCAGGACAACTGGGAAGAGTTCTGATCGAACGTCGCTACACATGAAAACGGCGCCTCTCGGGCGCCGTTTTTGTTTTCAGGATCGTCTCCGAACGCCGGTTCAGATGCGTGCCAGCCGCTCGGTCAGGAGATCGAAGAAGCCCTGGTCGTCGACGAAGCGCATGACCTTGGCGTTGTGCGGCCGGCCGGTGACCTGCCACCAGTCGACGACGGTCATGCCCGCCGTCAGCGGCGAGGCCGTTTCGATCTCGACGTTGCAGTCGCGGCCGGTGAAAAGCTCGGGACGCAGCAGATAGGCAATGACCGTCGGGTCGTGCAGGGGACCGCCGTCGGTGCCGTATTTCTCGATGTCGAAGCGCTCGAAGAACTCGAGCATCTCGGCCATTGCGATCGCCGGGCGGCTGCCGATGTCGCGGATCTTCTGCACCCGCACCTTATGCGTCATGACGCGGTGGGTGACGTCGAGCGGCATCATCACGATCGGGATGCCGGAGCGAAAAACGATATCGGCCGCTTCCGGGTCGACATAGATGTTGAACTCGGCCGCCGGCGTGATGTTGCCGCCTTCGAAGAAGCCGCCGCCCATCATCACCAACTCCTTGACGCGGGGGGCGATGTCCGGCGCTTTCTGCAGTGCGAGCGCGATGTTGGTGAGGGGCCCGAGCGTGCACAGCGTCACCGTGCCCTGCTCTTGCCCGCGCAGCGTTTCAATGATGAAGTCGACCGCGTGCTGCTCTTCGAGCTTCATCGTCGGCTCGGCGAGCGTCGGTCCGTCGAGACCGGTCTTGCCGTGCACGTGCTCGGCGGTCACCAGCGGCCGGGCGATCGGCTTGTCTGCGCCGGCGAAAACCCTAACCTTCGGCCGGTCGCAGAGTTCGCACAGGATACGGGCGTTGCGGGCGGTCAGCGCCAGCGGCACATTGCCGGCAACGGCGGTGATGCCGAGGAGATCAATCTCTTCCGGGCTGCCGAATGCGAGCATGATGGCGGCGGCATCGTCCTGCCCGGGATCGGTGTCTATGATTATCTTTCTCGGCACGGGCACTCTGTGGTCCTCCCTGGAACACGTTGGCTTTGGGTCGATCCGACCCAGACCAGGCGTGATCGATGATTGGCGAGTGGGTGCGGCGAAACATCTGGCGTTCCTGTCCCAATCTCGGATTCTGCGCTGCGGACTATGATTTGCGTGCACGCCGGAGGCAAGCGGCTTGCACTCATTGCGCACAGCTACCATATTGCCGGAAGGATGCTGCCAGGCAGGTCCGAACAACAGTCGCTTGATCTCGCAAGGACTTGAGGAATGAGTAGAATTACGCCCTTTACGAGCCCGTTGCTTTTGGGTTTCGACACGATGGAAAAGACCCTTGAGCGCATCGCCAAGGGCAATGACGGATACCCTCCCTACAATATCGAGCGCATCCGCGGCGACGAGTCCGCCGACGCACCGGAAAGACTGAGGATCACGCTTGCCGTGGCCGGTTTCTCCGACGAAGACCTCGAAGTCACGACGGAGGAAAACCAGCTCGTCATCCGCGGCCGCCAGGTCGAGACCGGTGACCGCGATTACCTGCACCGCGGCATCGCCGCGCGCCAGTTCCAGCGCACCTTCGTTCTTGCCGACGGCATGAAGGTCCTTGGCGCCGAACTCCGCAACGGCCTTCTTTCGGTTGACCTCGTTCGGCCGGAACCGGTGCGTATGGTAAAGAAAATTAACATTTCAGTCCCAGAGTAGGATAACCGGCGGGATTTTCCCCTCACCGGCGACCACGGAGTGTCACCATGGGACTGAAAGCCATCAGCTCGTCATTGTCGAAGAACGACCTCGCGCATCTGGGCGAAGGCGAAATCGGCTACATCCGGAAAATGCGTTCGGACGAAGTTTCGCGCTGCTTCCCGGAAGCACCCGAGATGGGTCCAGGCATCGATCTGTGGGCTCTGTTCGGCGCCGATGGCACGCCGATCCTTCTGACCGACAATCGCTCCAGCACCTTCTTCAAGGCTGCCGAGGACGACCTGCGCACGGTCACCCTGCATTGAAAAATGCCGCTCCCGGCGGCAGCACCGCAATGCCGAAATGAAGCCACCACTCTCAGCGATGGCGCCGTTGCGCCCGGAGTGCCGCTTCGCACCTTTCCTGGAATTGAGGTTGGCACGCGCAATTCCGGACGGAAAACCGCTTCGCACTTTTCCTGGAATTGAGACTGGACACGCGCAATTCCGGACGGAAAACCGCTTCGCACTTTTCCTGGAATTGCTTAGAACCGACGGAATGTCAGGTACGCGGAACTGCGCCCTTCCCTGCGTGCCTTGGCCTCGTAGCGCGTGCTCGGCCAGCCCTCGTAGGGCGTCAGCCAATCGGCAGCATTCTTTGCCGTCCATTCGAACGCTGCGTGATCGCGGCAATGCAGCAGCGTCCAGTTGACATAGGTATCGATATCGGACGCGAAGCAGAACAGTCCGCCCGGCTTCAGCACGCGCGCGAAGCGGTCTAGATTGACCTTGGAGACGAAGCGGCGCTTCCAGTGTTTGCGCTTCGGCCACGGGTCCGGATAGAGCAGATCGATCTGATCGATCGAAGCCTCGGGCAGCCAGTCGAGGACCTGGGTGGCGTCGTCGTCGTAAAGCCGGATGTTGCTGACGCCGCGGTCTTCGATGTGCCCGACAAGCTTGGCCATCGAATTGACGAAGGGCTCGACGCCAATGAAGCCGGTCGCCGGTGTCTCGGCTGCCCTGTGGATCAGGTGCTCCCCGCCACCAAAGCCGATTTCGAGGCGCATGCGCTCCACGCCGTCGGCGTACAGAGACTTGAGGTCGGCCGGCGCCGGCGCCGAAAGATCGAGCTTCAGCGTCGGCAGGACGCTTTCCAGATGCGCCGCCTGGCGCTCGCGCAAGGGTTTGCCCTTGCGGCGGCCGAAGAAGGCCTCGGTTGCTCTGGCGCGGCGCGGTTCGGTCATGTCGTTGGTCCCTTGGTCACGATGATTGCGATCGAGCCGATCCGCAATCAAAATGAACGAAGCGGACGCTCCTTGCCGGAGCGCCCGCCCTTGATGTCGCTGCGCCTGATAGCAGGCCGCCGCGTTATCTTCAATGCACGCTTAAGCGGCGGCGCGGCCGTTGATGGCGCCGCCCTCTTCGATCGCCGCCTTCAGCGGCTTCACCAGGTCGAGCTTCTCCCAGGAGAAGGATCCGTCACGGCCAGCCTTGCGGCCGAAGTGGCCGTAGGCGGACGTCTTGGCATAGATCGGCTTGTTGAGGTCGAGGTGACGACGGATGCCGGTCGGCGAAAGATCCATCGTCTTGCGGATGGCGTGCTCGACCTGATCTTCCGAAACCTTGCCGGTGCCGTGCAGGTCGACATAGATCGACAGCGGCTGCGCAACGCCGATGGCGTAGGACAGCTGGATCGTGCAGCGGTCGGAAAGACCGGCGGCAACGACGTTCTTTGCCAGGTAACGCGCGGCGTAGGCGGCCGAGCGGTCAACCTTGGTCGTGTCCTTGCCGGAGAAGGCGCCGCCGCCATGGGGTGCCGCACCGCCGTAGGTGTCGACGATGATCTTGCGGCCGGTGAGGCCAGCGTCGCCATCAGGGCCGCCAATGACGAACTTGCCGGTCGGGTTGATGTACCAGGTGCAATCGTCGGCGATCTTGAGGTCGTCGAGTGCTTCGCGGATGTAGGGTTCAACAACCGCGCGAACCTTGGCCGAATCCCAGCTGTCGTCGAGATGCTGGGTCGACAGCACGATCGAAGTGACTTCGGCCGGCTTGCCGTCGACGTAACGGACGGTGACCTGGCTCTTGGCGTCCGGGCCGAGCTTGGCGACTTCGCCTTCGCCCTTCTTGCGGGCGGCTGCGAGCAGGTTGAGGATGCGGTGCGAGTAGTAGATCGGCGCCGGCATGAGCTCGGCGGTCTCGCGGCAGGCGTAGCCGAACATGATGCCCTGGTCGCCGGCACCTTCTTCACCCTGCTTGTCCGAGGCGCTGTCGACGCCCTGGGCGATGTGGGCAGACTGGAAGTGCAGGAGCACGTCGATCTTCGCCGTCTTCCAGTGGAAGCCAGCCTGTTCATAGCCGATCTCGCGGATCGCCTTGCGGGCGGCCGACTTGAATTTCGAGGGGTTGATCACGTCGTTGCCGTCCTTGTCCTTCTTCAGAAGGCTCGGCGGCAGGCGAACTTCGCCGGCAATCACGACGCGGTTGGTGGTCGCCAGCGTCTCGCAGGCGATACGGACGCCCCAGGGATCGACGCCGGTCTTGGCGGCTTCGCGGTAGACCAGGTCGACGATCTCGTCGGAGATACGGTCACACACCTTGTCCGGATGACCTTCGGCTACGGATTCACTCGTGAACAGGTAGTTTGCACGCATGCGGGAAGTCCCCTCAATGAAGAAAAAGCGCTGG
>NZ_DASYGZ010000182.1:0-63471 GCF_035999135.1 Ensifer sp. | reverse complement strand
CCGCGACACCGGCGCGGCGGACAAAAGGACTATATCCATGGCTCAGCAACTGCTTATGCCCAAGGCGACCGCCGTCTGGCTGGTTGACAATACCGCGCTGTCCTTCGACCAGATCGCGCAGTTCTGCAAGCTGCACCCGCTCGAAGTGAAGGCGATCGCCGACGGTGAATCCGCGCAGGGCATCAAGGGCCTCGACCCGATTGCGACCGGCCAGCTTTCGCGCGACGAAATCGCCCGCGCCGAAGGAAACCCCAATCACAAGCTGAAGCTTTCCGAGCCGAAGGTTCGCGTTCCTGACAGCAAGCGCAAGGGTCCGCGCTACACCCCGGTTTCGAAGCGCCAGGATCGCCCGAACGCCATTCTGTGGCTGGTGCGCAACCATGCGGAACTGAAGGACGCGCAGATTTCGCGCCTCGTCGGCACCACCAAGTCGACGATCGAGCAGATCCGCGAGCGCACCCACTGGAACTCTGCCAACCTCACGCCGATGGATCCGGTGACCCTCGGCCTGTGCTCGCAGATCGACCTCGACCTCGAAGTCGAACGCGCTTCGAAGGGCCGTCCGCTGCCGACCGCCGCCGAACTCGGCGCGACGCTCGAATCGGCGCAGGAGACCGAGAAGCTCGGCTTCAGCTACGAGCGCGAGGAAGAGAAGGAAATCGACGCCGATGCCGTCTTCGCCAAGCTCAAGTCGCTGAAGTCGGACCGCAAGGACGAGGACGAAGACGATCACTATTGATCGCCACGGACGTCCCGTAAAACAAAGCCCGGATCGATGATCCGGGCTTTTTAGTTTCAGGTGTTCAATAGGCCGAACCGGCGGCGTTGTTCAGATTATGACGCTCGGTGCCCTTCAGCGGTGGATTGAAGACGCTGACAAGGACGAGATCCTCTTCCTTGCCGCCACGCAGAAAATGCTTGTCGTGCTGGTCGAGCACATAGATGTCGCCCTTGTTGATCGGGAAGACGTTGCCCTGCATATCCTCGACCTCTCCGTGACCGGCGATGCAGTAGCAGGCCTCGAGGTGATTGCGGTACTCGAGCAGCGACACCGTGCCGGCGCGCACGACCGTATGGCAGACGGTGAAGCCCATGCCATCCTTCTCGGTCAGCAGCCTGTGGCTGGTACCGCTGCCCCATTCAACGAAATGGTCCGTCGTTTCGATCTGCTGCAGGCTGCGCACGAACATAGGTCTCTCCATGTGTACGGATTTCTAACGATTTCGGACTGAGCTCTTGCCCGCCTCACGATGGAAACGAGTATTTGTTGACATGGGCAGCCAATCAAACGACGATTCCTCAAGGCAATGATGAGGAAAACTTACAGATGCTGCCGCCGCTTGGCATGCTCCGCGCTTTCGAGGCCGCATCACGGCTGGCGAGTTTCTCGCGCGCCGCAGACGAGCTGCATGTGACCCACGCAGCCGTCAGCCATCAGATCCGGCTGCTTGAGGAATGGTTCGGCCGGCCTCTCTTTGCGCGGGAGAAGCGCGGCGTCCGGTTGCTGGACGAGGCAAGAGACCTGGCAACGGTGCTGACGGCAAGCTTCGGTCGGATTTCCACGGAAGCGGAGCGTCTGCACCTCAACGCCAAGACCCAGCTCAGCGTCGCCTGCATACCCTCGATCGCCACGCGCTGGCTGATTCCGGCTCTCGGCGAATTTCTGGCCGCCCATTCCGAAGTGGACGTCAAGGTCGTCTATGCCATGGCCGAGCAGCAATTGCGCGAGACCGGCTGCGACCTTCTGATTACGCTTGGCGCCGACAAGAGCGAGGGGACCCGATCGGACCGCCTGTTTTCACGGATCAACCGGCCGGTTGCCAGCCCTCGCTATCTGGAACGGGTGGGGGCTTTGAACTCCTTGCAGGCAATCGCCGGCGCCGACCTGCTGCACGACGAGACCACATCGCGCTGGCGCGACTGGTTCGCACGGTCAGGGCAAGAGGGCGCGCGAGCCATGCGGGGTCCGGTCTTCCAGGATTTCAACCTCCTTGCAACGGCCGTGATCGCCGGCCACGGGGTCGCGCTTTGTCCGGTCGAGGTCTTCCGGCGCGAAATCGACAGCGGCGATCTCGTGGTGTTGTCCGATATCGCTACCCTGGAAGACGAAAGCTATTTCCTGATCACCAGAACCAGCCGCTCAAAGGCAGCTTCCGCCTTCAGCGACTGGTTCGCAACGGTCGTCAAAGCTTGAGGCTGCCTTATCCGGTCCATATCATGAGCCGGCTTATCAATTGCGGTCAGACACCGATGCCCCGCGCCTGAAGGATCACGGTGATCTCGTCGAGGATGGCTGGATCATCGATCGTCGCCGGCATCTTCCACGGCTCGCGATCGGCGATCTTCTGGATGGTTGCTCTCAGGATCTTGCCCGACCGCGTCTTCGGCAACCGCTTGACGCAGATGGCCATCCGGAAGGCGGCCACCGGTCCGATGCGCTCGCGCACGAGACTGACGACTTCGCGTTCGATCTCCGATGTTTCACGGGAAACATTGGAATTGATGACGAGGAAGCCGGCCGGCACCTGGCCTTTCAGCGCGTCCGCGATGCCGATCACGGCGCATTCGGCAACATCCGGATGGCTGGCGCACACTTCCTCCATCGCCCCGGTCGAAAGCCGGTGGCCGGCGACGTTGATGATGTCGTCGGTGCGCGCCATGATGAAAATGTAGCCGTCCTCGTCGACATAGCCGGCGTCGGCGGTCTTGTAATAGCCGGGAAACTCTTCGAGATACGCCGCACGAAAGCGACCGTCGGCGTTCCAGAGCGTCGGCAGGCAACCGGGCGGCAGCGGCAATCTGACGACGACATTGCCGAGCGTTCCCGCTGCCACCGGATGCCCGGCATCGTCGAGGATTTGCACGTCATAGCCGGGCAGTGGTACAGCCGGCGAGCCGTATTTCACCGGAAGCATGCCGAGCCCCATCGGATTTCCGGCCACCGGCCAGCCGGTTTCCGTCTGCCACCAATGATCGATCACGGGGACACCGGTCGCCTTTTCCGCCCAGCGGATCGTATCTGGATCCGCCCGCTCACCAGCGAGAAACAGGGCGCGAAACCGGCTGAGGTCGTAGCGTGCGGCAAGCGCGGCATCGGGGTCTTCCTTGCGGATCGCCCGTAGCGCCGTCGGCGCGGTGAACATCACGGCGACGCCGTGCTCGGCGATGATCCGCCAATAGGTGCCGGGATCGGGCGTACCGACCGGCTTGCCTTCAAAGAGGATCGATGTGCTGCCGTTCAGCAGCGGGCCGTAGACGATATAGGAATGCCCGACGACCCAACCGATGTCGGACGCCGCCCAGAAGACTTCACCGGGCTTTACCCCGAAGAAGTTTTCCATCGACCATATGAGCGCGACCATATGGCCGCCATTGTCACGCACGACCCCTTTGGGTTGCCCGGTTGTGCCCGAGGTGTAGAGCACATAAAGCGGATCGGTCGAGGCGACGGGCACGCATTCGGCCTCTTCCCCGGCGTCCTTGGCGTGTGCAAGCGCCGACGCGAAATCGATGTCGCGGCCCGCGGTCATGTCGGCGGCAACCATTTCCCGCTGGAAGACGAGACAATGCTGCGGCTTGTGGCTCGCGATCTCCAGCGCCTGGTCGAGCAGCGGCTTGTAGGCGATCGTTCGGCCAGGCTCGATGCCGCAGCTTGCGGTGACCACCAGCTTGGCCTGGCAATCGTCAATGCGCACCGCGAGCTCGTTGGCGGCAAAACCTCCAAAGACCACCGAATGGACCGCACCGATGCGCGCCGCAGCCAGCATCGCGATCGCTGCCTGCGGGATCATCGGCATATAGAGGATGATGCGATCACCCTTGCCGACGCCAAGCTCGCGGTAGACGGCTGCCAGCGCCTTCACGTCGGAAAGCAGCGTCTGGTAGGAAATGTGCTCCTTGCGACCCGTCACGGGGCTATCATAGATGAAGGCCGTCTGTTCCCCGCGGCCGGCGGCCACGTGGCGATCAAGGCAGTTGTAGCAGGTGTTGGTGGTGCCGCCGGCAAACCAGTGGCCATAAACGCCGAGCCCGGCGTCGAATGCACGCTCAGGCCTCTCGAACCAGTCGATCGCGCCGGCCGCTGCCGACCAGAAGCCCTGCGGATCCGCCTTCCAGGCGGCGTACACTTCGGAATAGCGAGACGCCATTTCCGTTCCTCCCTGTGCATGCTGCCGGACATGTCCGGCCTCCTCGTGCACAAGGATAGGCTAATGGGTGATGAGGGGAACCCCGACGAAAGCGTAATGCGGCGATTTGGCCCTAGCGGCCCCCGAAAATGGCCGAGCCCACCCGCACGCTGGTGGCCCCGAACTGAATGGCCGTCTCGAAATCGCCGGACATGCCCATCGACAGCTTTTCGAGCTTGCAGGCAGAAGCAAGCTTGGAAAGCAGCGCGAAATGCGGGCCTGGGTTCTCGTCAGCCGGCGGAATGCACATCAGCCCCTCGATCTGAAGCCCGAGTTCCTTTCGGCACAGTTCGACAAACGCGACGGTATCGTCCGGCGCGATACCGGCCTTTTGCGGTTCGAGCCCAGTGTTCACCTGGACGTAGAGCCTGGGGGTAAGGCCTTGCTTATCCATCTCGGCGGCAAGCGCACGCGCAATCTTCTCGCGGTCGACCGTCTCGATGACATCAAACAGCGCGACCGCCTCGGCCGCCTTGTTCGATTGCAGCGGGCCGATCAGGTGCAGCTCCAGTCCAGGCGTCTCGGCCTTCAGCTGCGGCCATTTGCCTTGCGCCTCCTGAACCCGGTTTTCGCCGAACACCCGCTGGCCGGCCGAAATGACCGGCCGGATCGCTTCCGCATCGAAAGTCTTGGACACCGCGACGAGCGTTACCGCCTGCGCGGTACGACCGGAGGACTTCTCCGCCGCCTGAATCCGGCTCACGACATCCTGCAACCGCGCTTCGACTTCCATGGACTTCTTCTCCGAACCGGATCTCTTAAAACCACTATCGAGCGGATTAGGCAAAGTTGGCCGCCTTGCCAAGAGCGCGGCCGGCGAGAAGGGCGCAAAACCGCCAAAGTGTCGCGGCAAACCCTTCAAAAACTTGACCGTCAGCTGGTTTCGTGGTGAAGGTCACCCCAACTATCATGAGAGCGCTTCTTGCGCCCGTAGAACTTCCGGAACATCGAAAAGACATGTCTAGCGAACGATACAATCCGCGTGATGCCGAACCCCGTTGGCAGCAGGAATGGGACAAGAACGAGGTCTTCCAGACCGAGAATGACGATCCGCGCGAAAAGTACTACGTCCTTGAAATGTTCCCGTATCCGTCGGGCCGCATTCATATGGGGCACGTGCGCAACTACACGATGGGCGACGTGGTGGCGCGCTACAAGCGTGCCCGCGGTTTCAACGTGCTGCACCCCATGGGCTGGGACGCCTTCGGCATGCCCGCCGAAAACGCCGCCATGGAGCGCGGCGTGCATCCTGCCACTTGGACCTACCAGAACATCGCCTCGATGAAGGCGCAGCTGAAGGTCATGGGCCTGTCGCTCGACTGGAACCGCGAATTCGCGACCTGCGACCCGGCCTATTACCAGCGCCAGCAGCACCTGTTCCTGGATTTCCTGGAAAAGGGCCTCGTCTATCGCAAGCAGTCCAAGGTCAACTGGGATCCGGTCGACAACACCGTACTTGCCAACGAGCAGGTGATCGACGGCCGTGGCTGGCGCTCGGGCGCACTGGTCGAGCAGCGCGAACTGACCCAATGGTTCTTCCGCATCACCGATTTCAGCCAGGACCTGCTCGACGCGCTGGATACGCTCGACCAGTGGCCTGAAAAAGTGCGCCTGATGCAGAAGAACTGGATCGGTCGCTCTGAGGGCCTGTCGTTGCGCTGGGAACTGGTGAACGGTACCGCCGGCGACGAGACTGAAGTCACGGTTTACACGACCCGCCCCGACACGCTTTTCGGCGCCTCCTTCCTGGCGATCGCCGCCGACCATCCGCTGGCGAGACAGGTGGCCGCAAGCAACCCGGACATCGAGGCATTCTGTGACGAATGCCGGCGCGCGGGTACGTCGCTCGCCGCACTTGAGACGGCCGAGAAGAAGGGTATCGACACCGGTATCCGCGCCAGGCATCCGCTCGACCCGAGCTGGGAGCTGCCGGTTTACGTCGCCAATTTCGTTTTGATGGACTACGGCACGGGCGCGATCTTCGGCTGCCCCTCCGGCGACCAGCGCGACCTCGACTTCGCGCGCAAGTACGACCTGCCGGTCGTCCCCGTCGTCATGCCGAAGGACGGTGATGCCGCGACCTTCGTTATCGGCGACGAGGCCTATATCGGCGACGGCGTGATGATCAATTCGCGCTTCCTCGACGGCCTGTCGACCGAGGAAGCCTTCGAAACCGTTGCCTTGAAGCTTGAGCAGGAAACGCTGGGCAATACGCCGCGCGCCGAGCGTAAGGTCAACTTCCGCCTGCGCGACTGGGGTATTTCCCGCCAGCGCTACTGGGGCTGCCCGATCCCGGTCATCCATTGTGAAGACTGCGGCGTCGTGCCGGTGCCGAAGGCAGACCTGCCGGTGGTGTTGCCGCCGGATGTCACCTTCGACAAGCCGGGCAATCCGCTCGATCGCCATCCGACCTGGCGCCACGTCGCCTGCCCGCATTGCGGCAAGGACGCCCGTCGCGAGACGGACACGATGGACACTTTCGTCGACTCGTCCTGGTACTTCACCCGCTTCACAGCACCGTGGGAAGACAATCCGACCGACCCGAAGGTTGCCAACCACTGGCTGCCGGTCGATCAGTATATCGGCGGCATCGAGCACGCGATCCTGCACCTGCTCTATTCGCGCTTCTTCACCCGGGCGATGAAGGCCACGGGCCACGTCGCCATCGACGAACCGTTCAAGGGCCTGTTTACCCAAGGCATGGTCGTGCACGAGACCTATAGCCGCGGCGAGGGCGCCCAGCGCGAATGGGTCACGCCGGCCGAAATTCGCATCGAAGAGATCGACGGCAAGCGGCGCGCCACGCTAATCGAAACCGGCGAGGACGTCGCCATCGGCTCGATCGAGAAGATGTCGAAGTCGAAGAAGAACGTCGTCGATCCCGACGACATCATTGCCTCCTATGGCGCCGACACGGCGCGCTTCTTCGTTCTTTCCGATTCACCGCCGGACCGCGACGTCATCTGGTCCGAAGCCGGTGTCGAAGGATCGCATCGCTTCGTTCAGCGCGCCTGGCGCCTGATCAGCGAAGCGGCCGAAATGCTGCGCGCGGTCGAAGCAGCACCGGCGCGCGATGGAGAGGGACTTGGCGTTTCCCAGGCGGCTCACCGCACGCTGCGCGCCGTCGAAACGGATTATGACAAGCTCGCCTTCAACAAGGCCGTGGCGCGCATCTATGAGCTCGTCAACACGCTTGCTGCACCGCTCACGCAGGTCGCTGCAGGGAAGGCGGACCCGGCGCTTGCCGCAGCCGTGAAGGACGCAACGACGATCCTCATCAACCTGATCGCGCCGATGACGCCTCATCTGGCCGAAGAGTGCTGGCGCGAAATCGGCGGCGAGGGGCTGATCGCCGAACAGGGCTGGCCAACCTTCGACGCAGCGCTCGTGGTCGAGAACGAAGTCACCATGCCGGTCCAGATCAACGGCAAGAAGCGCGCCGATTTGACAATCGCCCGCGATGCGGATCAGAGTGCGATCGAAAGCGCCGTCCTGGCGCTCGATGCCGTCAAGTCCGCGCTCAACGGCAGCAATCCCAAGAAAATCATCGTCGTGCCGCAGAGGATCGTCAATGTCGTTGTCTGATAGAGCTGGTTTCCGCTTCCGGTCGCTTCCGGTGCTGGCTGGCGCGCTCATGTTGACCGCGCTCGCCGGTTGCCAGGTCAGGCCGCTCTATTCCGACAGCGTCGGCACGTCGTCTGCGCTGGCTGCGATCGAGATTTCGGACGCCGACGACCGTGTCGAACAGGAAGTCCGCAATGCGTTGATCTTCCTCGTCGCCGGTGGACAGGGCGAGCCGACCAATCCGCAGTATCACCTGGCGCTGAACGTCACCAACCGGGCCATGGGCGTGCTCTACGACCAGGCCAAGGACCGGGCCGGTGCGGGCCGGATCGTCGTCAAGGCGGACTATAACCTGACGAAGATCGGCACGGGTGAAACCATCAAGTCTGGCAACCGTTCCGCCGTTGCGCTCGTCGATTTCCCGGTTCAGGAATTCGCCAAGGTGCGGGCGATCCGAGACGGCGAGAACCGTGCAGCCAAGGAACTGGCTGAACTCATTCGCGCCGACATCGCAGCGGCGCTCAGCCGCTAGGCGGTGCTGGAATGAGCGAAGTCAAATCGCACGAGTTCGACTCATTCCTGCAAAAGTCGGCCGGCGTCTACCGCCTCTTCATCTTGTACGGGCCCGATCGCGGGCTCGTGTCTGAGCGCGCGACCGCGATCGCTTCACGCACCGGTGTTCCGCTCGACGATCCCTTTGCCCTGCTGAAGCTCGACGTGAGCGAACTGACACAGTCGCCTGGCCGGTTGCTGGACGAAGTGAACGCGATCGGTCTCTTTGGCGGCGAAAAGCTCATATGGGTGCGTGGTGCCGCCAACGAAAAGGCGCTCGTGGATGGACTGCAGATCCTTGCAGCCGAACCACCAACCGGAAGCTATGTGATCATCGAGGCCGGCGACCTGAAGAAGGGTGCCGCCCTGCGCAAGGTCGGCGAGACCGCGCGGTCGGTCGCCTGCATCGCCTGCTACAGCGACGATATCCGCAGCCTGCAGACGTTGATCGACAAGGAGCTCGGCGACGAGAAGCTGGCAATCACTCCGGCGGCGCGGCAACGGCTGCTGGAGGCGCTGGGCGGAGACCGCATCGCCTCGCGAAACGAACTGCGCAAGCTCGCGCTCTACTGCCGCGGAAAGGCGACGGTAGAGGAGGGTGATGTTCTCGACATTGTCGGCGATGCGAGCGCGATCTCCGTCGACGACGCTGTCGATGCCGTGTTGAAGGGCGATCTCGATGGTCTGCTGCATGCCATGCAGAAGATTACCACCTCTAAGACACCGGCCTTTCTGGTCTTGCAGGCGTGCTTGCGACAGTTCCAGCAGCTGGATGTGATGCGTGCCGAGATGGACGCAAGCCGCCAACAGCCAGGCCAGGTGATCGCCACGCTCGGCCGCGGCCTGCATTTCCGGAGAAAACCGATCGTCGAAGCCGCGCTGAAACACTGGTCGGCGCCTGCCATTCGTCGCGAGCTCACTCGCCTGCAGACCACGATTTTTCAAAGCCGCAGCCGAGCCAGCCTCGAGGAAAGCCTTGTGCTCCAGAACCTCATGGCAATTGCGGTGCAATCGGCGCGCCGCTAGTTGCCGGGAACCGAAGCGTTACCAGGCGGGCCGACCCACTCTCCATTCAGCGTCGAATGCCCCGAAGCCGTAAGCGCTGCCGTCCCGATCGGACGCCCGAAAAGTCTCACGTGCAAGACATGGAACGGGGTGCGCTTCAACAGCTTTTCCACGCGGAGCGTCACGACAGACCTCTTTCGGGAGAGAGGGCGCAATACCCTGCAAGCCGGACTGACCGCCGTTCAAGTCATGACACCGTCTCGATCTCAAACGGTCGAGGCAGCTATGAATGCGAAGCTGAGGCGTCGCAGGGCGCTGAAGTTCGCACCACCCTGCAACAAGGGTCCTTGCACCGGCACGGAATGAAGTTGTCCAAGGGGTTGACGTCCGGAATGCGCACAGAGCCTTCGGGGCCGGACGTCGCACCGATTCATCAACGCAGACAACAACTTAGCCGACAGTTCCGTCTCCTGGAAGACGGCCTTTGATACCGTCGCGACGATTAGCGCCGCTCAAGCAGGCGGCAGATCTCTTCGAGCTGATCGAGCGTCTTGTAGGCAATGCGAAGGTGGCCACCCGATGCCTTGTGGTTGACCGTGACCTCGAGGCCCAGGCTGTCGGAGAGGGTCCGCTCGAGTGCAAGCGTATCCGCATCCTTCTCGTCGCGCCGGGCGGCCTTGCCGAAATTGGGATCGTTCTGTGCGCGGATATCGTTCTGCGCCATGCGTTCGGCGTCACGCACTGACAGGCCCTTGGCGATGATCGCGCGGGCAAGCGTCGCCGGATCCGAGGTTGGAATAAGCGCGCGCGCATGTCCCGCCGAGAGCGCACCATCCGACAGCATGTCGCGCACCGGTTCCGGCAGCTTCAGGAGACGGAGGCTGTTGGCGACGTGGCTACGGCTTTTGCCGATGATCTCGCCAAGATCGTTCTGCGTGTAGCCATGCTCGGCAATCAGCTGCTCATAGCCGAGCGCTTCGTCCAGTGGATTGAGATCGGAGCGCTGAACGTTTTCGACGATCGCGATTTCGAGCGCCGTGCGGTCATCCACGTCGCGGATGATGACGGGGATCTCGGTGAAGCCGGCCAACTGCGCAGCACGCCAGCGGCGCTCGCCAGCGATGATCTCATAGCGATCGGCGCCGATCGTGCGCGCGACGACCGGCTGGACGATCCCATGCTGGCGAATGGAGTTGGCCAGGTCCTGCAATTCGGCCTCGTCGAACTGCCGGCGCGGGTTGCGCGGGTTGCGTGAAACGAACTCGATCGGCACGCGACGGTCCGGATTGACCGGGGCAGGGGCGGATGCGCCCGTCTGCAATGGCTGATCCATTTCGCCGATCAAGGCCGCCAGTCCGCGACCAAGCCGTCTCTTCGAGCTATCGTCGTTCATATCGTCACCCGAGTTAAATTACGCTACCGAAATGATTAGGCCGCTTTGCGCTGCCGCTCGCGTTGGATCACTTCAGACGCCAGCTGAAGATAGGCCTGACTGCCGGCGCATTTCAGGTCATAGAGGATGGCGGGCTTGCCGTAGGACGGCGCCTCCGAAACGCGCACATTGCGCGGGATCAGCGTGTGGTAGACCTTGTCGCCAAGGTGCGTGCGCACGTCGCTCACCACCTGCTGCGCGAGATTGTTGCGCGAGTCGAACATCGTCAGAACGATGCCCTGGATATCGAGTGCAGGATTGACCGTGCGGCGAATCTGATCGACCGTTTCCAGGAGCTGGCTCAGACCTTCGAGGGCAAAGAACTCGCACTGCAGAGGTACCAGCACCGAGTGAGCCGCGGCCATCGCATTCATCGTCAACAGATTGAACGATGGGGGGCAATCAACGAGCACATAGGAGTATTCCATCGCCGCAGGGCTCACGAGCGCCTTGCGCAGACGGAAAACCCGATCCGCTTCCTGGGCGATCTCCATTTCCACGCCGAGCAGATCCATGGTCGACGGAACGATCGCCAGGTTGGGCACAGCCGTGTCCTGAACGATCTCGCCAATCCCATGCGACCCCATCATCAGCTCGTAGGACGAGAGATTGCGGTCCCGCCGCTGGATTCCCAGTCCGGTGCTGGCATTGCCCTGCGGGTCGAGATCAACAATCAAGACCTTTTCGCCGATAGCAGCCAGAGCGGTTGCGAGATTGATGGCCGTCGTGGTCTTGCCCACGCCGCCCTTTTGATTTGCGATAGTGATAATCCGGTTTCTTGCCCCAAACATCTTTTCGCTCGCCGATCACTGAACCTTGCGTGACAGATTTGCGATCTCGAGCACGACAGAATCCGGCTCGACAACGCTTTGATGTTTTACCAGATCGAATCCGTAGCGGCCAACGGCTTTGTCGATTTCGCGTTGGTAATCCCGCCCTTTGTGGAAATAGGCCACCGCTTTTCGCTCCTGCGCCATCAGCCAGGGGGAAGAGTAGTCGAGAAGAAGGCTCAAATCGGCAAGCGCCCGGGCAGAGATGGCGTCGGCAAGCGGGACGACGGCTCCAGCCTCCTCGATTCGGATCGGGTGAACCGAGCCACGGGCTCCGGTCTCCGCCAGAGCGACACGCAGAAAAGCCGCCTTCTTGTTGTTGCTTTCCACGAGGTGCACCCAACCGTCGGCGAATTCCGACAGATAGATTGCCGTGATCACGCCGGGGAAACCGCCGCCGCTACCGAGATCGACCCATGTCTTCGGGCCAGGAGCGAGCTGCGCCAGTTGCAAGCTGTCGACGATGTGGCGGCCCCATAGATCTTCGACGGTCGACGGGGCAACCAGATTGATCGACTTCGCCCACTTCTGAAACAGCCGGGCAAAGTGGTCGAGCCGTTCATGCGTTTCACGTGAAACACGCAGTCCGTTCAACACATCGATTGGACTCGTCTTCATTGCATGCCGACCTTCTCTTCGCGTTCTACGGTTCTGCCGTGTCGCTTCAACCAGGCGAGAAGGAGCGAGGCGGCTGCCGGGGTCATGCCGTCCACCTTCATGGCCTGGGAGAGGTTGCGGGGGGCCTGTTGTCTGAGTTTCTGTTTTAGTTCGTTGGAGAGACCGGACAACGCATCGAAGTCGAAGTCTTCGGGAATGATGAGATTCTCCTCGCGGCGGATACCGGCGATATCGGCGGCCTGACGGTCCATGTAAACCGAATAGGCCGCATCAATCTCGAGCGCTTCGACCACGCGGGGAGAGATGTCGGAAAGCTCCGGCCAGATGGGGAGCAAGGCAGAAATGGATTGATCCGCATAGGACAGGATCTCGAACGCCGTGCGGCGCTGGCCATCCTGGTTCAGCTTGAGGCCGTGACGTGCACCTTCCGCCGGAGTCAGTGACAGGTTCTTCAGAATTCTGCGGCCCGCATCAAAGCCCTCCCGCCAATCGAGGAAGCGATCACGGCGCGCTTCGGAGACGCAGCCAAGTTGGATCGCCAAGGGCGTCAACCGCGCATCCGCGTTGTCGGCGCGCAGGGACAGACGGTACTCCGCCCGCGACGTGAACATGCGATAGGGCTCGGTAATGCCGCGTGACGTCAGATCGTCGATCATCACGCCGATGTAAGAGTCCGTTCGGCTAAACACGATGTCGGGACGACCGGTCGCAGAGAGTGCGGCATTCAGGCCTGCGACCAGGCCCTGGGCGCCCGCTTCTTCATAGCCGGTCGTGCCGTTGATTTGCCCGGCGAGGTACAGACCGGGCATCTTGCGAACCGCAAGCGTGGCGCTCAACTCCCGTGGATCCACATGATCGTACTCGATCGCATATCCCGGTTGCAGGATGGTGACGTTCTCCAGTCCCGGGATCGTCTTGATGAAGGCATCCTGAATGTCAGCCGGCAATGACGTCGAAATACCATTCGGGTAGACGGTGTCGTCATCCAACCCTTCCGGCTCCAAAAAGATCTGGTGACCGTCGCGCTCGCCGAAGCGCACGATCTTGTCTTCGATCGAAGGACAGTAGCGCGGGCCGACGCCCTCGATCTGGCCGGAATACATCGCAGACTTGCCAATGTTGTCGGCAATGATCTTGTGGGTCGCTTCGGTTGTGCGGGTCACACCACAGTCGATCTGCCGGTTCAGGATCTTGTCCGTCATGAAGGAGAAGGGCACCGGATCCTCGTCAGGTCCTTGCCGGCCAACCTGATCCCAATCGATCGTACGCCCGTCCAGGCGAGCCGGCGTGCCGGTTTTCAAGCGCCCCAGCCGAAGACCATAGCGCAGCAGGGTGCCGGACAGGCCGACGGAGGGCTCTTCTCCGACGCGGCCGGCCGGAATCTTCTGATCACCGATGTGGATCAGGCCCCTGAGAAAGGTGCCCGTGGTCAGCACCACGGACGCCGCCACAAAACTGCGGCCATCCTTCATTACCACACCGCTGATCGTCCCATTGGTGTCGATCAGATCGAACGCATCCCCCTCGATGACGCTCAAATTGTCGATCGCCGCAATCTCAGCCTGCATCGCTTCGCGATAGAGCCGCCGATCGGCCTGTGTGCGAGGACCGCGAACCGCGGGACCTTTGCGTCTATTGAGCAATCGAAACTGAATTCCGCCGGCATCCGCGACCCGACCCATCAGGCCGTCCATCGCGTCAATCTCTCGCACAAGGTGACCCTTGCCCAATCCACCGATTGCCGGATTGCAGGACATGACGCCGATCGTCGATGCCTTATGCGTGATAAGCGCGGTCTTCGCGCCGAGTCGTGCGGCCGCGGCCGCGGCCTCGCAGCCGGCATGTCCGCCGCCGATGACGATTACGTCGAACTGCATCATTGCCTTCACTCCAAGTCAGAGCCGTTCTCTGACACGAATCGTTTCACGTGAAACACAACGCAGGACTCGCAAACGTTGTATCGCGGTTTCCACAGCGTTATTTTCCGATACAGAATTCGGAAAATATCACATCCAACAGGTTCTCGACATCCACGCGGCCGGTTATTCGCCCGATCGCGTCACCGGCAATGCGCAACTGCTCAGCACGAATATCGAGTCCCTGGTTCGGATCGACGAGACTGCCGTCCAGCGCCCGAAGCGCCTGTCGCAGGCTGTCCACGTGCCGCCGGCGCGACGGCATGGACAGCGACGTTCGGCTGCTCAAGTCCGGCAGGTGGCGCTCGATAGCGTCAAGAAGCTGCTGCATGCCTTCACCGGTCCGGGTCGAAATGAAGACGTCGGCAGCATCTGTGGCTCCGCTCTTTTCGTCCCGGTCGATCTTCGTCGCGACCCGCAACACGGGTGTGTCTGGCGACAGCGAGTCAGCAACGGAAGCAAAACCTTGCGGTGTATCAGCGAGCAGAAGGATCAGATCTGCACTCTCGATAACTTCTCGTGCACGACGAATACCCTCTTGCTCAACGCGTTCGGCGGTTTCGCGCAATCCGGCAGTGTCATAGAGCTTGACAGAGAATCCGGCTAACGAAAGGTCGACAGAAAGAACGTCGCGCGTCGTGCCTGCGATCTCGGTGACGATTGCGATGTCTCGCTTCGCCAGCGCGTTGAGCAGGCTCGACTTGCCGGCGTTGGGTTCACCAGCAATGACGATCTTCAGACCGTCACGAATGATCTCGGCGATCGGGGCGTCGGCAATATGGGCGGCAATCTCCCGCGCGAGGAGCGACATGTCTTGCCAGATGCGTTCACTGACAGAACCTGGCACGTCATCCTCGTCCGCGAAGTCAAGCTCAGCCTCGATCATTGCCCGCGCATGGGTCAGGCGCTTGGCCCAGGTGGCGTAGACTTTCGATTGTCCGCCGCTCGAATGTTCGATCGCGAGCCTTCGCTGCATTTCGGTTTCGGCAGTGAGCAGATCGGCCAGACCCTCGACTTCCACCAGATCCAGCTTGCCGTTCTGGAACGCCCGCCGGGAGAACTCTCCGGCCTCCGCATGCCGCAGACCTGAAAACGCCGCCAGCTCCGAGAGCAGGGCGGCAACGGCAGCGCGACCGCCATGAATATGAAACTCGCCGCAGTCCTCGCCGGTGAACGAAGCCGGTGAAGGGAAGTAGAGCACCAGGCCGCGGTCGATCTCCAGACCGTTGCGAGACCGAATCGATTTCAGCGTGGCCATGCGTGGCGCCGGAAGCCGCCCGCACAGCGCCTCGATAACCGAGACAGTCTGCGGCCCGCTGATGCGGACGACCGCGACCCCAGCGGGCAGCGCACCGCTGGAAAGCGCATAGATCGTGTCCACTGCCGTCATTGGTTCACCTGATGACCGCGGAAGTGCGTCCTGCGGTCAGAGAGCTTGAGATCGTCGAAGTAGAGACCGCAGCGCGTCAATCTGCGGATAAGCTCACGCGAGATGACAACAGCCGGAAGGGTCGGTGGTGGTGCTTATGCCGAAACAAGGTCGAAAGATCAAGGTCCAACCGATCCGCGTTTCACCGCACAGCGTGTTTCACGTGAATCACGGTGACGCTGCGCAACCAGAATTTTCCACATCGTATCGGAGACGAATCGATCATCTCTGTGGAATCCGGCTAAACAAAAACCGGCCGTCCTGAGACGACCGGTCCGAGCGAACTCTGTTTCCAGTGCTCTTAGGTGTTCATAGAGTCGAAGAAATCGCCGTTGTTCTTCGTCTGCTTCAGCTTGTCGATCAGGAACTCGATCGCGTCGGTCGTGCCCATCGGCGCCAGAATGCGGCGGAGCACGAAGATCTTCTGCAGATCCTGACGCGGCACCAGCAGATCTTCCTTACGCGTACCGGACTTCAGAATGTCCATCGCCGGGAAGATGCGCTTGTCGGCGACCTTGCGGTCGAGCACGATTTCGGAGTTGCCGGTACCCTTGAACTCTTCGAAGATGACTTCATCCATGCGGCTGCCGGTGTCGATGAGCGCGGTTGCGATGATCGTCAGCGAGCCGCCTTCCTCGATGTTACGCGCGGCGCCGAAGAAGCGCTTCGGGCGCTGAAGCGCGTTGGCGTCGACACCACCGGTCAGAACCTTGCCGGATGAGGGAACAACCGTGTTATAGGCGCGGCCAAGACGGGTGATCGAGTCGAGCAGAATGACGACGTCGCGGCCATGTTCGACAAGACGCTTGGCCTTTTCGATCACCATTTCGGCGACCTGCACGTGGCGGGTAGCCGGCTCGTCGAAGGTCGAGGACACCACTTCGCCCTTCACGGAGCGCTGCATGTCCGTCACTTCTTCTGGCCGTTCGTCGATCAGCAGAACGATCAGATAACATTCCGGATGGTTGGCAGTGATCGAGTGCGCGATGTTCTGCAACAGTACAGTCTTACCGGTGCGCGGCGGCGCGACGATCAGGCCGCGCTGGCCCTTGCCAAGCGGCGCCACCAGATCGATGACGCGCGCGGACAGATCCTTCGACGTCGGGACGTCGAGTTCCATCTTGAAGCGCTCGTTCGGATAGAGCGGCGTCAGGTTGTCGAAGTGAACCTTGTGGCGGATCTTTTCCGGATCGTCGAAGTTGATCGTGTTGACCTTGAGCAGCGCGAAGTAACGTTCGCCTTCCTTCGGTCCGCGGATCGGGCCCTCGACCGTGTCACCGGTCTTCAGCGAGAAGCGGCGGATCTGGGAGGGCGAGATGTAGATGTCGTCCGGACCTGGAAGGTAGTTGGCGTTCGCCGAGCGGAGAAAGCCGAAGCCGTCCTGCAGCACTTCGACGACGCCTTCACCGATGATCTCGATATCCTGGGCCGCGAGCATCTTGAGGATCGCGAACATCAGCTCCTGCTTGCGCATCGTGCTGGCGTTCTCCACCTCGAGCTCCTCGGCAAAGGCGAGCAGATCGGTCGGCGTCTTGTTCTTGAGTTCTTGTAGCTTCATTTCAGCCATGAAGGATCCATGTTCAGTATGGGGAATGGAGAGATGGCGAGTATTCGTCAGGGAGCTGCAGCTGGAGGGGCAGGCTCTTGTCTTTGTCACAAGCCATGAAGAGGAGATGGCAGAAAATAGCGATTCACGTGAAACCCTGCAAGGGGCTGTCGCAAATTAGGACCGACTATCGCAGGCCATGAATCGATTAAATTCAGAACGGCTTCACCACGACCATGATCACGATGACGATCATCAGAAGGGTAGGGGCCTCGTTCATCAGCCGCCAGTAGCGGGCATCGTGCCGGTTCTCGTCGCGCTCAAACGCGCGTACGGCGCGGCTGAAACGCACGTGCACGAGCGTCAGCAGCACCACGAACAGCAGCTTGGCGTGCAGCCAGCCACCCTGAAAGCCGTAGACGCTCCACGCCAGATACAGGCCGAGTACCCATGAGATCATCATTGCCGGGTTCATGATGACCTTCAGGAGGCGCAGTTCCATCATCTTGAAGGTTTCCGACTGCGGCGAGCCCGGTTCGGCATCGGTGTGATAGATGAACAGGCGCGGCATGTAGAGCAGCGCCGCCATCCACGACATGACGGCGATCACATGCAGCGCCTTGATCCAGAGATAGAGATCATCGGGCTGCCAGATAAACAGACCCGCAAGAAGCGCCGCGAAGCAGCCGATCGCGATGGCGGCCCTGAGGCGGGCGCGGTTGCCTGGCGCCTGATCGGTCTGCTTCTCGGCCATCATCGCGCTCCGCGAACCCGGGCGACGAGCGCCGAAACGTGCTCCGGATCGGCCTGCGGGGTGATGCCGTGCCCAAGATTGAAGATCAGCGGCCCCTGGCCGAGCGCATCGAGAATACGGTCGATGCCTTCATCGAGTGCAACGCCACCCGCCACGACCCGCATCGGGTCAAGATTGCCCTGAACCGGACCCTCCTGCTGCAATTCCTTGGCGAAAGCGAGGGGAACGGTCCAGTCAAGGCCGATGGCGTCTGCTCCGGTCGATTGGCGATAGCCCTTCAACAGCTGGCCGGCGCCCTTGGCAAAGGCGATGATCCGGGCGTTCGGCCGCTGCGCTCTCACCGAAGCGATGATCCGCTGCACCGGTTTGACGGCAAAACGGGCAAACTCCTCCTCGCCAAGCACGCCCGCCCAGGAATCGAAGATCTGAACGGCGTCAGCCCCGGCATCGATCTGGCGCACGAGATAATCGGCCGAGACATCCGCCAGGAAAGACAGAAGGTAATCGAACGCCTCAGGGTTCCGGTAGGCGAAGAGGCGCGCCGGGGCCTGGTCGGGCGTCCCGTGTCCGGCGATCATGTAGGTCGCAACGGTCCAGGGAGCGCCACAGAAGCCCAAGAGCGTCGTTTCCTGGGGCAATTCGGCCCGCAGCCGCGAAACCGTCTCGAAGACCGGCTGGAGGTGCTCAGCGATGCCTTCAGGCTTCAGGCGACCGATGCCGTCGACATCGATCGGGTCCATGCGCGGTCCGTGCCCTTCCTCGAAACGGACATTGCGCTTCAGGGCATCCGGAATGACCAGGATATCGGAAAAGAGAATGGCTGCGTCGAAAGCATACCGCCGGATCGGCTGAAGCGTCACCTCGACGGCGAGGTCGGGCGTGTAGCAGAGGTCGAGGAAACTGCCCGCAACAGCGCGCGTCGCCCGATACTCGGGAAGATACCGGCCGGCCTGGCGCATCAGCCAGATCGGTGGCGGTGTGATCGTCTTCCCTGCCAAAACTTCGAGAACCTTTCGGCGCGTTTCGGTCACGGATGGTCTCTCCCAATATAAAATCAAAGATATTTAGAAGGTTTCTATTTCTTAGAGTCGGTGGGTATCAAGGATTAAAACTGGCCGCTCACTTTTCCACGACGGGCGATCACAGCGCGATCTGACGGGAGACTGATGTGGCGCTTTGTGCAAACAATGCGGAGGAGCCAAGATAAGTCATCTGAATCAGCGTGTTATATCAGCACCGAATTTTGCGCCGCTTGTGGATATCCGGTCGATAAGCGTGACACTTTGTCCTCGCCGCGAGTCTTTTCCACATTCGCCCCGGAGCATTTTCCGCGAGAGCGCCAATTGTGAATAACTCGGCTGTTTTCCACTTGCCTGGCTCAGCCCTGCGTCGTTAGCTGTCTTTCATCCCGGCTTATCAACAGCAGCAGGAGAATAGCGTGGAGAACAAGAAAAACTACTTCCACCTTCACCTGATTTCGGACTCAACCGGGGAGACTCTCATCGCTGCCGGACGGGCCGCGGCCGCGCAATTCCAGAGCTCGCATGCGCTCGAGCACGTCTATCCGCTGATCCGCAACCGCAAGCAGCTGCTGCAGGTCCTGGACGCGATCGACGGTGCACCGGGCATCGTTCTCTACACGATCGTCGATCGCGAACTTGCGGATGTGATCGACCGGCGCTGCCGCGACATGGGCGTGCCCTGCGTTTCGGTGCTCGACCCGATCATCGACCTTTTTCAGTCCTATCTCGGATCGCCGTCCCGTCGCCGCTCCGGTGCGCAGCATGTGATGGACGCGGAGTATTTTGCGCGCATCGACGCGCTCAACTTCACCATGGATCATGATGACGGCCAGTTGCCTGCCGATTTCGACGAGGCTGACGTCGTTCTGGTCGGGATCAGCCGGACATCAAAGACACCGACCAGCATCTATCTCGCCAACCGCGGCATCAAGACGGCCAATATCCCAATCGTGCCGGGCGTGCCGCTTCCCGAGCGGCTGATGGTGGCGACCAAGCCCCTCGTTGTCGGATTGATTGCGACGGCCGACCGGATCTCGCAGGTCCGCCAGCATCGCGTGCTTGGAACGACGCATGGCTATCAGGCCGACCAGTACACCGACCGGGCGGCGATCTCCGAGGAGCTGAAATATGCGCGCGCTCTGTGCGCCCGCAACAACTGGCCGCTGATCGATGTCACGCGCCGATCGATCGAGGAAACTGCCGCTGCCATCGTTGCCCTGCGTCCGCGTCTGCGTTAGAGCGGAATCGAACAATTCGGGAACCTGAACAATGACACTTTCGCTGGTCCTCGCCTCGGCCAGCCCGTTTCGCCGGGCGCTGCTGGAAAACGCCGGCCTCATTTTCGAGGCCAAGGCCGCCAGCATCGATGAACGCGCGCTGGAAAAGCCGTTGGAAGATGCGGGTGCTACGCCCGAGACCGTGGCGCTGGAACTGGCGGAAGCAAAGGCGCTGAATGTCGCCAGCCACTATCCCGGTTCGCTGGTGATCGGTTCGGATCAGACGATGTCTCTCGGGTCGCGCGTCTATCACAAGCCGAAGACGATGGCGGAAGCCGCCGACCACCTTCTCTCGCTTTCCGCACGGACCCATCGTCTGAACAGCGCGATCGTTCTCGTTCGCGATAACGCGGTCATCTGGCGACACGTTTCTTCGGCCCACATGACGGTGCGACCGCTCACGGCCGCCTTCGTCGACCGCCATCTGCAACGGGTCGGCGAAAAGGCGCTTTCGAGCGTCGGCGCCTATCAGCTGGAGGGTGAGGGCATCCAGCTCTTCGAGGCGATCGAGGGCGATTACTTCACCATCCTCGGTCTTCCGATGCTGTCGCTGCTGGCCAAACTGCGCGAACTGGGAACGATCGATGCGTGATTCACGTGAAACATTTGTTAACCACGCCTTCGTTACCGGCTATCCGATCAAGCACTCGCGCTCGCCGCTGATCCATGGCTACTGGCTGAAACAGCTGGGCCTTCCTGGCAGCTATCGCGCCCACGAGGTAAGACCGGAGGATTTCGCAGCCTTCATCGCAAGCCTGAAAGAAGGAGCCTCGGGCTTCTGCGGCGGCAACGTCACCATCCCCCACAAGGAAATGGCCTGCCGCCTGGCCGATCGCCCGGATGACCTCAGCCGGGAACTGGGCGCTGCCAACACCCTGTGGCTGGAAGAGGGTGACGTTCATGCGACCAACACAGACGGTCGCGGTTTCGTCGCCAATCTTGACGAACGCGCGGCCGGCTGGGACCGGGCGTCGACGGCCGTGGTGCTGGGCGCCGGCGGCGCCAGCCGCGCCATCATCCAGGCCGTTCGCGACCGCGGCATCAAGACCATCCATGTCGTCAACCGCACCGTCGAACGCGCGCAGGAACTCGCCGACCGCTTCGGTCCGTCGATCGCAGCCCATCCGATGGGAGCGCTCGGCGAGGTCATGACCGGCGCTGGCCTGTTCATCAACACCACGTCGCTCGGCATGGATGGGGCCGAAGCGCCGGAGCTCGATTTCGGCGTCATGGCCGCAAGCGCCGTCGTAACCGACATCGTCTATGTCCCGTTGAAAACGCCGATCCTCGCCCAAGCCGAGGCGCAGGGATTCACAACGGTCGACGGATTGGGCATGCTGCTGCATCAGGCCGCACCGGGATTTGAACTCTGGTTCGGCTGTCGCCCGAGCGTCGATGCGACGCTTCGACAACTCATTATCGACGACATGGACAGGCATTGATGATCATCGTCGGGCTTACAGGATCGATCGCGATGGGCAAGTCGACCGCGGCCCAGATGTTTCGTGATTTCGGGGTGCCGGTCAACGATGCCGACGAAGTCGTGCATGAGCTCTATCGCGGCGCGGCCGTCGGGCCTGTCGGCACTGCCTTTCCCGGAACGACGAAGGACGGATCTGTCGACCGGGCGGAACTGTCGCGCCAGTTGATGGGTGCACCGGAACGGTTGCGCGAGCTCGAGGCCATCGTTCATCCGCTCGTTCGCGAAAAGGAACAGGCGTTCCTCGAAACGCACCGCGCAGCCGGCGCGGCCTTCGTGGTGCTCGATATTCCGCTCCTGTTCGAAACCGGTGCGGAAAATCGCGTCGACCGCATCGCCGTCGTGACCTGCTCAGCCGAACTCCAGCGTGAAAGAGCGTTGAAGCGACCGGGAATGACCGAGGAAAAACTGGCGATGATCCTTGCGCGCCAGGTTCCAGACAGCGAGAAGCGCAAGCGCGCCGACTACATTATCGATACCAGCGACAGCTTCGACGTCACGCGCGGCCGGGTGAAGGCCATCGTCGATCAGCTCTTGGCCAAGAACGGAGCCGCCGATGCGTGAAATCATCTTCGATACGGAAACCACGGGCCTCGACAATCGAGAGGACCGGGTCATCGAAATCGGCGGCGTCGAGCTCGAAAACCAGTTCCCGACCGGCCGCACCCTTCACCTCTTCGTCAATCCGGGCAATCGCAAGGTCCATCCTGACGCACTGGCGATCCACGGGATCACCGATGACTTCCTCAAGGACAAGCCGCCCTTCGCCGATGTCGTCGACCAGATTCTCGAATTTTTCGGCGATGCCCGCTGGGTCGCGCACAACGCCACCTTCGACATGGGTTTCGTCAACGCGGAATTTGCCCGTCTCGGCATGCCGCCGATTGCGGTCGATCGGGTAACCGATACGCTGGCGCTTGCCCGCCGCAAGCATCCGATGGGACCGAACTCGCTCGATGCCCTGTGCCGTCGTTACGGCATCGACAATTCGCATCGCGCAAAACACGGGGCGTTGCTCGACTCCGAGCTTCTCGCTGAAGTCTACATCGAGATGATCGGTGGCCGTCAGGCGGCGCTCGGTCTTGTTTCGAACAAGTCGTCCGGTCAGGCAATTGAATTTGACGATGCGCCGATCACCATCGGCCTGCGCCCGCGCCCTTTGCCAAGCCGCCTGTCGGAGGCGGATCTCGCCGCCCACGCGGCGCTGGTTGCAAAAATTGGCGGAAAGGCGATCTGGGCCAAGTACGAACCGCAGGAATAAAAGCACGAACCTCAGGAACAAAAAAAGCCCGGCGAGACCGGGCTTTCTTGTATCCGTGACTTGATCGACGATCAGTTCGCCGTTTCGTTCGAAACCTGGGCACGGACCTTTTCTTCGGCCATGCGCTGCGCGAACATCTGCGCGAAGTCGATCGGGTCGATCATCAGCGGCGGGAAACCACCGTTGCGGGTCGCGTCGGCAACGATCTGGCGCGCGAACGGGAACAGCAGGCGCGGGCACTCGATGAAGAGCAGCGGCAGCATGTGCTCCTGCGGGAAGCCTGCAACGCGGAAGACGCCGCCATAGGCGAGCTCGACGTTGAACAGAACCCGGTCGCCGTCCTTGGCTTCCGCGTTCAGCGAGAGAACGACGTCGAAATCGTTCTCTGCGAGCGGGTTCGCGTTGACGTTGACGTTGATGTTGATCGACGGCGCCTTGTCACGAGCCTGCAGCGAACGCGGAGCGCCCGGGTTCTCGAAGGAAAGGTCCTTGATGTATTGGGCGAGGATGTTCAGCGACGGGCTCTGTGCGCTGCCGTTGCCATTGGATGCGGTATCAGTCGTCATAAGGGTTCCTCGACATAATTCGGTGAGGCCATCTAGCATTTCGGCCTATGGCTTACAACCCTGCGGCCCCGCGGCTTTCAGCCGATAACCCGTGTCTGCGGCCTCGATGACAGGGCAGTCACCATGCGCGCAAATCTGGGCGATAGCGCGTTGCCATGTTGCGCATCGGGGCTAGCGTCGCTGACGGTCTTCCGTGCCCTGCGGATCTTCGTCATCCGTTCGCGAGAATTCGCCCTCGTCGAGATCGATGACACCCGGCGACGGACGGGGGTCGCGGGGATCCTCACGATGTTGCCAGCGGGGCTGCGAGGCCGCCGTGACGATCGTCATCCGCCGGCGAAGAAACGCGGCCACCGCATCGCGAACAAAGGGCAGAAACAGGAGGAGGCCGATGACATCGCTGACGAACCCCGGAATGACGAGCAATATGGCCGCCACGACGAGCAAGGCGCCGCCGAGCACCTCGCCGCCCGGGTCGCGTCCGGCCTGTGTGGCCTGCTGCATCCGCCGAATGACGGTAAAGCCCTGGACTCTCAGGAGGAATATGCCGACAAATGCGCTTGCGAGCACCAAGAGCAGCGTCATGAGAAGGCCGATTTCGCGACCGACCACGACGAAGCCGGCGATCTCGGCCAGTGGCAGGCCGAGGACGATAAGGGGTATAAGAAGTGAGCGCATGGTGCTGCCTGAAATGAAAATTGGCGCCACATCCCTTGCCAAAGGTGCGACATCGCCATTTGAATGATCTGATCTTGCGGACTATATGGAATAGCTACGAGAAATTCTAACAGCGGTTCCGGGTGGAAATGGGCTCTTTCGACTTCATCACGTTTTTTTTCCTGATCGCTGCCGTGGTCATCTTTCTGCAACTGCGCAGCGTCCTTGGGCGTCGGACTGGCAACGAACGGCAGCCCCTCGATCCCTACTCGCAGCGCGACATGAGCCAGGGGCCGGACAACGGCGACAAGGGCAAGGTCGTGCAGTTGCCTCGACGCGACAATACCGACGAGGATGCGAACCGTTACGAAACGGTCGACGCCTTCGCCAAGGCCGGAACGACCTTGAACACCCAGTTGCGGGCGGTGAGCGACGCCGACCCGAGCTTCGACCCCAAGGAGTTCATCAACGGCGCCAAGATGGCCTACGAGATGATCGTGATGGCCTTTGCAGATGGCGATCGCAAGACGCTCAAGAATCTCCTCTCGCGGGAAGTCTACGAGGGCTTTGATGCGGCGATCACCGATCGTGAGCGCAAGGGCGAAGTGGTGAAGTCCACCTTCGTTGGCATCGACAAGGCCGACATCATTCACGCCGAAGCCAAGGATAGCGAAGAGAACATCACCGTTCGCATCGTCAGCCAGCTGATCTCGGCGACCTATGACAAGCAGGGCGGCCTGATCGACGGCGACGCCGAATCGGTGGCCGAGGTCAACGACCTCTGGACCTTTTCCCGCGACATCCGTTCGCGCGACCCGAACTGGAAGCTGATCGCGACCGAATCCGAAAACTGAGCGGATAGGCGACGATGTCCTTTCGACTAACACCCGTCGGCTTTGACGACCTTCCGGGCTGGCGCGACGACGACCCGACGGCGGTCATCGAGGCAATGCGGCGCTGTCATCGGCATGTGTCGACGGTCAAGCCGTATCGCGCCGGTTCATTGGGCATCGCCGTCGATGACCTGCTTCCGGCATTCTCGGCTTCTTCGGCGGATGTTGACGATGCCGAAGGCGCCCGGGCGTTCTTCGAAAGGCAGTTCGTGCCCTTTCGCATCAGCCCTGACGGCGGCTCGGGTTTTGTCACGGCATTCTACGAGCCGGAAATCCACGTTCGCGCCGAAGCGGACGAAATCTATCGTTACCCGCTCTATCGACGTCCGGCCGATCTGATCGATATCGATGATGCCAACAGGCCAGACGGAATGGATCCCTATTTCGCCTTTGGCCTTTCGAAGGACGGCGAAGTCAGCGAGTATCCGGACAGGCGGGCGATCGAACAGGGATACCTCGCAGGCCGGGGCCTTGAGATCGCCTATGCAAAGTCGAAGGTCGAAGTCTTCTTCGTCCATGTCCAGGGAGCAGCGCGCCTGGTCTTTCCGGACGGAAAACGGCGCGGTGTGACCTATTCAGGCAAGAGCGGACACTACTTTTCGCCGATCGGAAAGCTCCTGATCGACCGTGGCGATATCGATGCCGCGACCGTTTCTATGATGAGCATTCGCGACTGGCTTGAGGCGCATCCGGACCAGGTCGACGAGGTTCTCTGGCACAATCGGTCCTTCATCTTCTTCCGCGAGGCCGACGTCGAAGACGAGCGCCTGGGACCGATCGCCGCCGCGAAGGTCTCGCTTGAACCCGGGCGCTCGCTGGCGGTGGATCGTCTGATCCATACCTTCGGGGTGCCCTTCTATGTCGCGAGCCCCAGCCTGACGCGCCTCGACGACGGCAAGCCCTTCCAGCGCCTGATGCTGGCGCTCGATACCGGCTCGGCAATCGTTGGACCGGCGCGCGGCGATATCTTCACCGGCTCCGGATATGACGCCGGCGAACGGGCAGGGGCCGTGCGCAACATTGCCGATTTCTACGTCTTCGTACCAAGGGCTGCCGCAGCGCGATTTGGCCATGCCGAAGGATAAGAAACTCTCGGCCGAGGATCGCATACTCTGGGGCAAGGTTGCCCGCTCGGCGCGGCCGATGCCGGGTCGGCTCGACGAGCTGACGGAGCTGCTGTCGGAGGTTGAAGCGACCAAGCCGCAGGATCAGTCGGAGCCAAAACCGCAACAGCGACCGACCGGCCCCGTCGACCGTCCGGGCATCGCGCTGACGACAAAGCCGGGCGAAAGGCACCACCAACCGCTTGAAAGGCCGGTCAAGCGCAAGATCGCCAAGGGGCGCGTGACGCTCGAGGCGCGGCTCGACCTGCACGGCATGATCCAGAGCGAGGCCCATGGCCTGCTGTTGCAGTTTCTTTTGGGAGCGCACCAGCGCGGGCTGCGCCACGTACTGATCATCACCGGCAAGGGCACGTCGCTCGGCAGCGATGGCGCCCTGAAGCGGGCGGTACCGCTCTGGTTCTCCCTGCCCGAGTTCCGGCCGTTGATCTCGTCCTATGAGCCGGCCGCGCGCAATCACGGCGGCGAGGGCGCCCTCTATGTCCGGCTGGCGCGTGTCAGGGGAAGCGCGACATGACGCCCTTCGGCGAGGCGCTGCGCGACCTCAGGCGCCGGAAGGGCGTATCGCAAAAGCAGATGGCGGCCGCGATCGGCGTATCGGCTGCCTATCTCTCCGCGCTCGAGCACGGAAAGCGCGGTGCGCCGAGCTTCGATTTCCTCCAGCGCGTCGCCGGGTACTTCAATGTCATCTGGGACGAGGCGGAAGATCTTTTCCGCATCGCCAACGTCTCTGCGCCGAAAGTGCTGCTCGACACGTCGGGCCTGACGCCGGAGCACACGGCATTTGCCAACCGCCTCAGCGAACAGATCCGCGGTTTGTCGGCCGAGACGATCCGCGCCCTGGAAGATGTTTTGGAAAAAGCCACATTTCCTGATAATGACAGGGGATGAATGCCCGTTTCCGGCCGTCGCCTGGCGGTCCGGGATTTGGAACCGTGGACAAATTTTCTATAGTCCGCGAGGCGTCCGAGACGTGATTCGCAACGAATCACCATGTCCGAAGAACCTGGAAAGACCCGTACCGTATGACCGATACTCCTGAGACCGCAACCGGCGCCAGCGCCGAATATGGTGCCGATTCCATCAAGGTGTTGAAGGGCCTCGACGCCGTACGCAAGCGGCCGGGCATGTACATTGGCGACACGGACGATGGCTCCGGCCTGCACCACATGGTGTACGAAGTGGTCGACAACGCCATCGACGAGGCGCTTGCCGGTCATGCCGACGTCGTGACGGTGACGCTCAATCCCGACGGGTCCGTAACCGTGACCGACAACGGTCGCGGCATCCCGACGGGTATCCATAAGGAAGAGGGCATCTCGGCCGCCGAGGTCATCATGACCCAGCTGCACGCCGGCGGTAAGTTCGACCAGAACTCCTACAAGGTTTCGGGCGGCCTGCACGGCGTTGGCGTGTCGGTGGTCAATGCGCTTTCGGTTTCCTTGAAGCTGAAGATCCGCCGTGACGGCAAGATCCACGAGATGAGCTTCACCCACGGCGTTGCCGATCGTCCGCTCACCGTCACCGGTGATGCGGGTGACGCGACGGGCACCGAGGTGACGTTCCTGCCGAGCGCCGAAACCTTCTCCAAGACCGAGTTCGACTACAGCACGCTCGAACACCGCCTGCGCGAACTCGCCTTCCTCAATTCCGGCGTCCGCATCATGCTGACCGACAAGCGCCATTCCGACATCCGCCAGGACGAACTGATGTATGAGGGTGGCCTTGAAGCCTTCGTCGCCTATCTCGATCGCGCGAAGAAGCCGCTGGTTCACAAGCCGGTGGCCATCCGTGGCGAAAAGGACGGTATCACCGTCGAAGTGGCGATGTGGTGGAACGACAGCTACCACGAAAACGTGCTTTGCTTCACCAACAACATCCCGCAGCGCGACGGCGGCACCCATATGGCCGGCTTCCGCGGCGCGCTGACCCGGCAGGTCACGTCCTATGCCGACACATCGGGCATCACGAAGAGAGAAAAGGTCACGCTCCAGGGCGAAGATTGCCGCGAAGGCCTGACCGCAGTGCTCTCGGTCAAGGTTCCCGATCCGAAGTTCTCGTCGCAGACCAAGGACAAGCTGGTGTCGTCGGAAGTGCGGCCGGTGGTCGAAAGCCTTGTCAACGAGGCGCTGAGCACCTGGTTCGAGGAGCATCCGACCGAAGCCAAGATCCTGGTCGGCAAGGTTGTCGAAGCGGCTGCTGCCCGCGAAGCCGCCCGCAAGGCCCGCGAACTGACCCGCCGCAAGGGCGCGCTCGACATTTCCTCGCTGCCCGGCAAGCTGGCGGACTGCTCCGAACGCGACCCGGCAAAGTCCGAAGTCTTCCTGGTGGAAGGTGACTCGGCAGGTGGTTCGGCCAAACAGGGCCGGTCGCGCGAAAACCAGGCGATCCTGCCGCTGCGCGGCAAGATCCTCAACGTCGAGCGTGCGCGCTTCGACAAGATGCTGTCGAGCCAGGAAATCGGCACGCTGATCACCGCGCTCGGCACCTCGATCGGCAAGGACGAGTTCAACGCCGACAAGCTGCGCTACCACAAGATCATCATCATGACGGACGCTGACGTCGACGGCGCCCACATCCGCACGCTGTTGCTCACGTTCTTCTTCCGGCAGATGCCGGAGCTGATCGAACGCGGCCACATCTACATCGCCCAGCCGCCGCTTTATAAGGTGACGCGCGGCAAGTCGGCGCAGTACCTGAAGAACGAACAGGCGCTCGAAGATTACCTGATCTCGATGGGTCTCGAAGAAGCGACGTTGCAGCTTGAATCGGGCGAAGTGCGCGCCGGCCAGGACCTGCGCGAGGTCATCAACGACGCGCTGCGGCTGCGAAACCTGATGAATGGACTTCATTCGCGCTACAACCGTGCGATCGTCGAACAGGCGGCCATCGCCGGCGCATTGAACGTCGAACTCAACGGCCAGCGCGACGAGTACGAAAAGACAGCTGCGGAAATCGCCCGTCGCCTCGACGTGATCGCCGAGGAAACCGAGCGCGGCTGGACCGGCACGGTCACCACCGAAGGCGGCTTGCGGTTTGAACGCATGGTTCGTGGCGTCAAGGAAGTCGCCGTGCTCGACATGGCGCTGATCGGATCCTCCGATGCGCGTTACATCGACCAGCTGGCGTCCAAGCTGAAAGAGGTTTACGCGGCGCCGCCGGTGCTGCGTCGTCGTGACGGCGGGCAGGAGGTCAGCGGTCCGCTTGCGCTTCTCGATGCGATTTTCGCCGCCGGCCGCAAGGGTCTGTCAATGCAGCGCTACAAGGGTCTCGGCGAAATGAACGCCGAGCAACTCTGGGAAACGACGCTCGATCCGAACGTCCGCTCGCTGCTGCAGGTCCGGGTCACCGACGCCACGGACGCCGATGGTCTGTTCTCGCGCCTGATGGGCGATGAGGTCGAGCCACGTCGCGATTTCATCCAGGAAAACGCGCTGAGCGTCGCCAACCTCGACATCTGATCGAGGTCTTGCAGAGACAAAGGAAAATCCCGGCCTTGAGCCGGGATTTTTGTTGGTGCTTCGTTCGCCTTTGAACGTATCGCGCTTGAATTACTCGCCCCTGAACTGGCCCTCGAAGGCGAATTCGCTGACCTGTTTGCGCTGGCTCGGGATCTCGCGCGCCCTGAGGTCGTCGGGAAGGGTCGACGGATCGGCGAGCCGGCCGATGGCGACGGCGGCTTCGACGCGGTGATGCTCGGGGACGTTCAGGACTTGCATCGCCTTGTCGCGGTCGATGCCGGCCATGCCGTGGGTATGCCAGCCGGCGAGCGAAGCCTGGAGCGCAAGGCTGTACCAGGCAGAGCCCGTGTCGAAAGCGTGGGTGAAGGCGTGGCGCATCTCGCCGTTCTGCGCAGCGTTGTGCGTCCGTGAAATCACGATCAGAAGGGCGGCGGCATTTTTGGCCCAGCGCTGGTTGCCGTCGTCGAGAATGTCGAGCAGCACCGGAAAATGTTTTGTGCCGCGGCGGGCATAGACAAAGCGCCAGGGCTGGCGGTTGCTCGCCGATGGCGCCCAGCGGGCGGCCTCGAAGAAGGACTGCAACACGCCGTCCTCGATCTCCTCACTGGTGAAGGCGCGGGGCGACCATCGCTCGATGAACATCGCATCGATCGGATGGTCGGCTTTTCTGTTGTCGGTCGCCGTCATGACATGGCTCTCCTGCGAATGGCGAAATCCCTTGGCCCGGCGAGGACCGCCCGTGGCCCGATTCGCTTCGGACGCTACATGAGGAGCGGGCATCATGAAACCGACTTCGGTGCGGCGGAGGCGGGTCTCGGGAAAGTGAAGAAACCGCATCATTGGGTCATTGCTGTTTCCAAGAAAAAAGTTGTATAAGTTCTGTAGATTTCGAGAGAGGACGGATCATGTCGTTTAAGGACCCATCATTGTTTCGCCAGGCAGCCCTTGTTGGCGGGGAGTGGATCGAGGCGGACGCGGCAAACGCGATCGAGGTGAACAACCCGGCGACGGGCGAGATCATCGGCCGCGTGCCGAAGCTCGGCGCCAAGGAAACCAAGGCGGCGATCGAGGCCGCGCGCCTTGCCCAGAAGGGTTGGGCCGCCCGCACCGCCAAGGACCGCGCCGGCGTGCTTCGCAAGTGGTTCGACCTGATGATCGAGAACAAGGAGGATCTCGGCCGCATCCTGACGCTCGAACAGGGCAAGCCGCTCGCGGAAGCCACCGGCGAAATCGTCTATGGCGCAAGCTTTGTCGAGTGGTTCGCCGAAGAGGGACGCCGTCTCTATGGCGACCTGATCCCGGGCCACCAGCCCGACAAGCGTATCCTGGTGATGAAGCAGCCGATCGGTGTCGTCGCGGCGATCACGCCGTGGAACTTCCCGAACGCGATGATCACCCGCAAGGCCGGCCCGGCCTTTGCCGCCGGCTGCGCCATGGTGCTGAAGCCCGCGGCCCAGACGCCGTTCTCGGCGATCGCCATCGCCATCCTCGCCGAGCGCGCCGGCCTGCCGAAGGGCCTGTTCAGCGTCATCACCGGCTCGGCCCGCGAGATCGGCGCCGAGATGACCTCGAACCCCGTCGTGCGCAAGCTCACGTTCACGGGCTCGACCGAAGTCGGCGCCGAGCTCTATCGCCAGAGCGCGGGCACCATCAAGAAGCTCGGCCTTGAGCTCGGCGGCAATGCGCCGTTCATCGTCTTTGACGATGCCGATCTCGATGCGGCGGTCGAAGGCGCGCTGATCGCCAAGTTCCGCAACAACGGCCAGACCTGCGTGTGCGCCAACCGCATCTACGTGCAGGACAAGGTCTATGACGCCTTTGCCGACAAACTCGCCAAGGCGGTCGCCAAGTTGAAGATCGGCAACGGCGTCGACGAAGGCGTCATCCTCGGCCCGCTGATCGACAAGGCGGCGCTCGACAAGGTCGAAGAGCACATCGCCGATGCGACGTCCAAGGGCGCCCGCGTGATCCAGGGCGGCAAGCGCCACGCGCTCGGCGGCACCTTCTACGAGGCGACGGTTCTGGCCGACGTCACCCAGGCGATGGCGGTGGCACGCGAAGAGACCTTCGGTCCGGTCGCGCCGCTGTTCCGATTCACCGACGAGGCTGATGTGGTCGAAAAGGCCAACGACACCGAATTCGGCCTGGCCTCCTACTTCTACGCCAAGGATCTCGCCCGGGTGTTCCGCGTGGCCGAAGCGCTGGAATACGGCATGGTCGGCGTCAACACCGGTCTCATCTCGACGGCGGAAGCGCCGTTCGGCGGCGTCAAGCTCTCCGGCCTCGGGCGCGAGGGATCGCGCTACGGCATCGAGGAGTTCACCGAGATCAAATACGTCTGCCTCGGCGGCGTTGCCTGAGGACTGGCGCAACCAATCGCAAAACCGGCCAGAAAGCTCTGGCCGGTTTTTTTCTTTGCCGCTAGAAACCCTGTGATCGAGGGATGTGCGGCAATGCGCATCCCGTTGAAATGCAGGAGGATATCGTCATGCCGGCCCCGAAAAACCCCTTCAAGGCGGCGCTCCGCGAAAACCGCTTTCAGCTCGGGCTCTGGGTGGCGCTTGCCAGCCCCTATGCGGCGGAAGTCGTGTCGGGCAGTGGATATGACTGGTTGCTGATCGACGGTGAGCACGCGCCGAACGATATCCCGCTTTTGGCAGCGCAGTTTCGGGCCGTCGCCAGTTCGACGAGTCATCCCATGGTTCGCCTGCCGGTCGGCGATACGGTGCTGATCAAGCAGATCCTCGACACCGGCGTGCAGACCCTGCTGATCCCCATGGTCGAGAGCGCGGCGCAGGCCGAGCAGCTGGTGCGCGCCACCCGCTACCCGCCCCATGGCGTCCGCGGCGTCGGAGCGGCCCTCGGTCGCGCGTCGCAGTTTGGCCGTATCGGTGACTATCTGCACACCGCCAACGACGAGATCTGCCTCATCCTGCAGATCGAGAGCAAGGCAGGCCTTGCCGCGATCGACGAGATCGCAGCACTCGACGGCGTCGATGGACTGTTCATCGGTCCTTCGGACCTCGCGGCGGACATGGGCTTTCTCGGCCAGCCGGGCCATCCGCAGGTGCGGGATGCGATCGCCGACGCGTTCGTCCGTATCGCGCGCGCGGGCAAGGCGAGGGGCATCATGACGCTCGATCTCGATCAGGCGCGCGACTATCGCGACATGGGCGCCGATTTCATGGCGATCGGCACGGATGTCACCGCGCTCGTACGGGCGACGACGATGCTGCGCCAGGCGTTTGTCGGCGAAGCGACACAAACACCGAAGAAGAACGAATCCGGCTACTGATCGGCAATCGCCGAGAGTTCGGGCATCGCGATACCCGGGCTCCAGCGCTGGAAGTCGGAGATGCGACGCTCCGTCTTTTGTCGGTGGTGGTTGGCGATATCGCTGAGGCGGTGGTCGAGGAACGGGTTTCTGAAGCGTTCCAGCGTGGCGGCAACGTAGTCTGTCGCTTCGCTCTCCAGCCCCTTCGCAGCGAAACCGGGAATCACTTCCGACCTGTAAATGCGATCGAGCTGCGCTGAGATGTCGGAATTGGCGAGGATCTCCCGAACGGTCTCGTGCGGGTCACGAGCTCCCTTCAGCCAGAGTTCGGCAAGGACCGTGTGGCCGAGATTGAGGATGTGCAGCTTCAGCTTCTCGTAAGGTGTCAGGTCGTCGACTCGTTTCACCGCTGGGTGGACGCAAGGAAGCTGCAAGTCGGGCTGGCTCTCGATCGCCCAGAGCGCATAGGGTTCGGCAATGGCGCCGGCCGGCTCCAGCGGTTCGGAGACGATGCGATCGACCAGGGTATTCGCCCAGACGATTTCCCGGCGGAGCCAGTCGGCGAATGCGGGATCGTTGACGCGCTCTGCAGCGAGCCGCAGGATGAGCGCCCTGAGCACGTCGCCATTGCGTGAGACGAGCTCGCAGGGAAGGATGGTCAGCGGCCGGCGACCGGCATCGAACCGGGCCTTGAGCAGCAGGAGAAGCTTGCCCGGAAACGAAGGGGGGACCTCCGCGGTCCGATCCTCGTCGCCAATCTGGTAGCCGGTGTCGCCGGTGTTGGAGATCAGGATTTCTGCCTCTTTGGCAACGATATCGCGGACCTCCTTCCAGTTTTCTCCCGTCGAAATCGCCCGCGCCACGCTCTTGACCCGCTCCGTCCGCTCGATCCGCTCGCCGCCTTGAAGGCCACAAATGATGACCGGAAAACCATCGGGATCGGCGAGAGCGGCCAGTCGGCTCGCGCGCTCCTTTGATCCTGTTGTCTGCACCACGGTGATCCGTCCCGGTGCCTGGCCCGTCTTCAGCGCCTCGCTGATGAAGAGGTCGGCATGGGCCTGCAGGAACCGGCTGGTTCCGAATTGCACGATGGGCGTCGGCATTCATTACTCCGATAGCTGGCTATGGAATCGACTGAAGCAGAGTCTCGCGCGCAGACTGGAGGTGGCGCCGGCAGGCTTGCTCCGCCCTTGCCGGATCCTGTGAGCGCAGCGCTTCGATATAGGCGAGGTGTTCTTCGAGCGCGCGGGCGTTGCGCTGGCGCGCATTGGTCTTGTTCCACTGGTAGTGATAGTGGAAGACGATGGCGATGATGTCGTAAAAGTCGACGATGAAGCGGTTGCTGGACGCCCGGTGCACCAGCAGATGGAACTTCTCGTCGAGCTCGGAGAATTCCCGGTAGCGGCTGTCGATGTCGGCGAGAATGTCGCGGTGCAGCGCTTCGATTTTCGTCAGCTCTTCCCAGGCGGCGTGGTCGGCGGGAAGGGCTACGAAACGTGCGGCCGAACGCAGCTCGAACATCTCGCGCACTTCCGTCAGCTCCAGAGCGAACTCGCGCGTGAAGCCCTTGAGCACCCAATGGCTGTTCGGCCGTTTCTCGATCAGACCGAAGCGGCTGAAGCGGATCAGGAATTCGCGCACGCTCGTCGTGCCGGTGCCGATCTCGCGCGCCAGTTCGAGCTCGTTGATCTGCATGCCTGGCTCGGCGCCGCCGGCGAGAATCCGGCGCATGAAACTGCGCTCGATGATTTCGGCAAGCGAATCGGTTTCCTCGGTCGGGAAATAATCGTCGGGACGCGGCTGCCGCAGGACGTTCTTCTTGCGCTTGTCCCAGGCAATCAGCTGCGCTTCCTCGAAGCGGCTGAGGATTGCCCTGACCGTTGTGCGGCTGATGCCGAGCAGCTGCCCTAGCTCCGGTTCCGATGGCAGCGAGGATGTGTCCGCCAAAAGCTTGAGGCAGCGGTTGTAGGCATCCTTGAAGACGGTGTTCTGTTTTGCCATCGGTAATGTCCGGCTCGCTCGAAGGTGTCAGCGCTCTTGCAGAGGCCCCTCTATCGCTTCGCTCCCAATTTGTCCTGCATTCGCCGTCAATTTCCGTTCCTCGTCCCGTGGCGCGACCGTTTGGCCGGCCATGGCCCATAATACCCATTGACGGAAATCTGTCTATTGTAGATAAAAGACAGAAGCACTGACCGGATCGTTCAGGGAGGAACCCGGGTGTCTCAGCCGTCGACTATTCTGCTCGCACCGGAAGACAATGTGGTCGTGGCGACGCTCGCGATCGCCGCCGGTCACGTCTTGCCGAACGGCGCGCGGGCGACCGCGAAGGTCGACGCCGGCCACAAGATTGCGATCCGCCCCATCAAGGCTGGCGAGCCGGTGGTGAAATATGCCCAGGCGATTGGCCGCGCGACCGTCGATATTGCGCCTGGAGAGCATGTACATTCCCACAATCTCGCCTTTGACCGCGACCGTCTCGCGATCGGCGCGCAGGGGATGCCGGAAGCGGCAAGCGATGCCGACAAGGCGCGCACGTTCATGGGCTACCGGCGCGGTGATGGCCGGGCGGCAACGCGCAACTACATCGGCGTCGTCGCCAGCGTGAACTGTTCCACCACCGTCTGTCGTGCCATCGCCGAGGAGGCGAACCGCCGCATCCTGCCGAAACATGATGGCATCGACGGTTTCGTGCCGATCGTGCACGATCAGGGCTGCGGCATGTCGTCGACGGGTGATGGCATGGCCAACCTGCACCGCACGCTAGCCGGTTATGCCCGCCACGCCAATTTTGGCGGGGTGCTGATGGTGGGTCTCGGCTGCGAGGTCAACCAGTTGACGCTCTATGGCCAGAGCGGAGCCGGCGCCGAGAAGCGTCACTTCAACATCCAGGAGGCGGGCGGTTCGCGGCGCTCGGTGGAGCGGGCGCTCGGCATTCTGGACGAGATCGCGGCGGAAGTGGGCAAAGAGCGTCGCATCGCCATTCCCGTCAGCGAAATCGTCGTCGGCCTGCAATGCGGCGGTTCGGACGGCCTGTCGGGCATTACGGCCAACCCGGCGTTGGGCGCTGCGGTCGATATCCTCGCATCGGCCGGAGGCACCGCTATCCTTTCGGAAACCTCGGAAATCTATGGCGCCGAACATCTGCTGCGCAGCCGCGCCGTCACCGAGACCGTCGCGAAAAAACTCGATGACCTGATCGCCTGGTGGGAGAGCTATGTGGCGCTGCACGGCGCCTCACTCGACAACAATCCTTCGCCGGGCAACAAGCGCGGCGGCCTGACGACCATCCTCGAGAAGTCGCTGGGCGCCGTCGCCAAGGGCGGCCGCTCGCCGCTGAATGCGGTCTATCGCTATGCCGAGCGGGTAACCGAACACGGGCTCGTGTTCATGGACACGCCCGGCTATGACCCGGTGTCGGCAACCGGCCAGGTCGCCGGCGGCGCCAACATCATCGCCTTTACCACCGGCCGCGGCAGCTGTTTTGGCTGTCGGCCGACGCCGTCGATCAAGCTCACAAGCAACACGGCGCTGTTTCGGGCGATGGAAGAGGACATGGACATCGACTGCGGCGTGATCGCTTCGGGGGAGGCGAGCATCGCCGGGCTCGGCCGGGAAATCTTCGATCTGATCGTCGAGACTGCTTCCGGCCGCAAGACTAAGAGCGAGCTCTTCGGTTACGGCGACAACGAATTCGTGCCCTGGCATCTGGGAGCCACGCTCTAAAGACGAAAAGACTGGCATCCTTGGAGGAGGAGAACAGGGAATGCAGACGAGACGGATCGGCCGAACCGGACTGTCGGTGACCGAATACAGCTTCGGCGCCGCGGGCCTTGGCGGGCTTTACCGGGAATGCACCCGCGATGCGGCGCTGGCGACGCTCGATGCCGCTTGGCAGGCGGGCATGCGCTATTTCGACGTCGCACCCTTTTATGGCCTCGGCCTTGCCGAGCGCCGTGTCGGCGATTTCCTGCGGGACAAGCCGCGCGACGCATTCGTGTTGTCGACCAAGGTCGGGCGGCTCCTCTATCCGGTGCCGGAAGACAAGGTGCCCGATTACTCCTATGTGAAGCCGCTCAACTTCGACGTTGCCTACGACTACAGCTATGACGGCATCATGCGCTCCGTCGAGTTCAGCTACGCCCGACTCGGGCTCAACCGCATCGATATCCTCTATGTGCACGACATCGGCGTCTACACCCATGGCGCTGCCCGCAACGCCGTCTATCTCCGGCAATTGCTGGAGGGTGGCCTGAAGGCGCTGGCGGAACTGAAATCGGCAGGCGCGATCTCCGCCTACGGTCTTGGCGTGAACGAAGTTCCTGTTTGCCTGGAGGTTTTGAACCGGGCTGATCTCGACTGCATCCTGCTGGCCGGCCGCTACACGCTGCTTGACCGTTCGGCCGTCGCCGAACTGCTGCCGCTTTGCGAGAAAAGAGGAACATCGCTCGTTGCCGGCGGTGTCTTCAATTCCGGCATCCTGGCAACAGGTCCGGTCGAAGGCGCGCACTTCGACTACATGCCCGCAACTGCAGAGGTCAGGCAGAAGGTCGGCGCGATGCAAGAGGTCGCGCGCACGATGAATGTGCCGCTTGCGGCCCCGGCGATGCAGTTTCCGCTTTCCAGTCCGCTGGTCGCCTCCGTTCTCCTCGGGACTGCCAAGCCCGAGAGCCTGAACCGCAACATGGCGCTCGCCGGGCACCGGTTTTCGGCTGACGATTTGGCCGCGTTTGACCCTTACACGCTGGTTGCACCCGAGCTTGGCGACGCGCCGGTTCGGGTCTGATCCGGGGTGCCGCGAGGCGCCCTGAAATGCTTCCGGTGCGGCTTGCCAAGCCGGAATTGTCGTATTAGCATTCCAATATGTTTTTTATCGATAAAAGGTCGATGAGCCAGCACCAGCGATCGATCTGCAAGAAGCGGAACAGGGTGCACTAAGAGGAGAAACCTGGGATGAGCATTCTGAAAAGCAGCCTTACCCGTCGTGCCTTCACCGCTCTTGCAAGTGCGGCAATGATCGCCGGCATGACGCCGGTCGCATCCTTCGCGCAGGACGTGACGATCCCGATCATCGTCAAGGACACCACGTCCTTCTACTGGCAGATCGTGCTCGCCGGCGCCCGCGCCGCCGGCAAGGATCTCGGCGTCAATGTACCGGAACTCGGCGCCCAATCCGAGTCCGATATCAACGGCCAGATCAGCATTCTCGAGAATGCGGTCGCTGGAGCTCCGGCCGCCGTCGTCATCTCGCCGACGGAATTCAAGGCGCTCGGCAAGCCGATCGATGAGGCTGCCAAGGCCGTTCCGATCATCGGCATCGACTCCGGCGCCGACTCCAAGGCCTTCTCGTCGTTCCTGACCACCGACAACGTCCAGGGCGGCCGCATCGCTGCCGATGGCCTCGCGGCGGCGGTGAAGGAAATGACCGGCAAGGAAGAGGGCGAAATCGCCATCATCACAAGCCTCCCGGGCGTCGGTTCGCTCGACCAGCGCCGCGAAGGTTTCCTCGATCAGGTCAAGACCAAGTATCCGGGCTTCAAGGTCGTCGTGGATAAATATGCCGACGGTCAGGCGACCACCGGCCTCAACATCATGACCGACCTGATCACCGCCAATCCGAACCTCGTCGGCGTGTTTGCGTCGAACCTGATCATGGCGCAGGGTGTCGGCCAGGCGATCGCCGAAAACAAGCTCGGCGACAAGATCAAGGTGATCGGCTTCGACAGCGACGACAAGACGGTCGGTTTCCTCAAGGAAGGCGTTCTGGCTGGTCTCGTCGTTCAGGATCCCTATCGGATGGGCTATGATGGCGTGAAGACGGCGCTCGCTGTCTCGAAGAAGGAAAAGGTCGAGGCGAATGTCGATACCGGCGCCAATCTGGTGACCAAGGCCAACATGGCCGACCCGAAGATCGACGCTCTCTTGAACCCGAAGGTCAAGTGACGACGACCGCGGCGGGCTTTTAGTCCGCTGCGTCGCTTGCGATCGGAACGAGGCCGGTCGCAAGCGATCTCTGCCATGGGAGGAATGCGCAGATGACCGAGTTGCATGAGGCACGCGATGTCAGGACCGAAGGGCTGCATGTGGCGACGCGCCATCCTGTTCCCAAGGGCGAGCCGATCCTGGAACTGCGCGCCCTGCAGAAGAAATACGGTGCCGTCGAGGCGCTGAAGCCGGCTTCGCTGACGTTTCTCTCCGGTGAGATTCATGCGATCGTCGGCGAGAATGGTGCTGGCAAGTCGACGCTGATCAAGCTCCTGACCGGTGTCATCAAGCGCACGTCGGGCGAAATCTTCTGGTGCGGCAAACCCGTGCAACTCGGTACGCCGCACGAGGCGATCGAGCGCGGTATCAATGCGGTGCACCAGGAGGTGGTGCTTTGCGCCCATCTGACAGTGGCGGCCAATATGTTTCTCGGCGACGAGATCAGCAGCAATGGCTTGATGCGCAAGCGCACGATGACCGACGCGGCGCAGCGCGTGCTCGACGATCTCGGCTTCAATCTTCCGGCCGGCGCCGTTCTCGGCAGCCTGACCATCGGCCAGCAGCAACTGGTCGCCACCGCGCGCGCGGCGATGCGCGGAACCCAGTTCCTGATCTTCGACGAGCCGACCGCCTACCTGACGCGTCAGGAATCGGCGCAGCTCTTCCGGCTGATCCGGAGACTCCAGGCCGAAGGCGTGACCATCGTCTATATCAGTCACCGCATGGAGGAAGTCTTCGAGCTAGCCGATCGGGTTTCGGTGCTGCGGGACGGCACCCATGTCGGGACGCGCGGGATCGGCGAGACCAACGAGGCCGAACTGATCGCCTTGATGATCAACCGCACGATCGAGCAGATCTACCACAAGGAACATTTTCCGGCCGGCGAAGTGATCGTCGAAACGCGAAAGCTGAGCGGACCGGGATTTCAGGACGTGTCGCTGAGCGTGCGTGCCGGCGAGATCGTCGGCCTCTACGGCTTGATCGGAGCAGGGCGCAGCGAGTTCGCCCTCGGTCTCTATGGCCGGCACCGGCCGACGGCAGGCGAGATCTACTGGCAGGGACGCAAGGTGGATATTGCCAGCGAGCGCACCGCAATGGATCTCGGCATCGCGCTTGCGCCGGAAAGCCGGCGTGACCAGGGCCTCTGCCTCAACCTGCCGATCGGCCTCAACATCAACCTGCCGGTCTTCAACCGACTGACACGTGGGTTGACGATCAACGGCCAGCAGGAGCGCGAGAATGCCGACCGGCAGATCCGCGACCTGAAGATCAAGACCCCGTCGCGCCGGGTGCTGGCGTCGGCCATGTCCGGCGGCAACCAGCAGAAGATCGTCATCGGCAAGTGGCTGAGCCATGGCGCCAAGCTGTTCATCTTCGACGAGCCGACCGTTGGCGTCGATGTCGGGACCAAGGCGGAAATCTACCGTCTGTTCGCGCGGCTGCTGGAGAAGGGGGCGGGCATCATCCTGATCTCCTCCTATCTGCCTGAAGTCTACGAACTCGCCGACCGTCTGCACGTCTTCCGGCGCGGGCAACTGGTGGCCAGCCACGACTATCGCGCCGCAAGCCACGAGGAAGTGCTGACGCAGGCAATCGGCGTTTGAACGCCGGGAGCAGGATCAGGACGGGCGGGATGCGGAAAGGTGCGGACGGTTATCCGCCCCTATACCGCTCCAGGACATTTGAGGGACGCAGGGAGGAAGGCGATGAGTGCGGAAACGGTTGAGAGCGGTGCGGGTGCTGCGCCAAGGAAGGGCGTGAGCATCCTGTTTGGACTCACGCTCCTGGGGCTGCTTCTGTTTCTCTGGCTGCTCCTGGGGTTTGCGACCAACAGCTTCTGGACGCCGAACAACATCAGCAACCTGCTGCGACAGGGCGCGATGACGGCCATCCTCGCCGTCGGCCAGACCTTCGTGATCATCACCGCAGGCATCGACCTTTCCGTGGGCGCCGTGGTCGGCTTCACCAGCGTCATCGTCGCCTGGCTGCTGGCCGCCGGCGTGCCGCTCTGGGCCGCCATCATCCTCACGCTCGCCTTCGGCGTGCTGATCGGCGCCTTCCACGCCTTCGGAATCGTGCGCATGGGACTGCCGCCCTTCATCATCACGCTGGCGACCCTCACGTCGCTGCGCGGCATAGGGCTTCTGATTACCAACGGTTCGACGATCTCGATCACCAACGAGGCTTTCACCAACTTCTCGCGCGCCGATTTCCTCGGCGTGCCAAGCCTGTTCTGGATGGTGATCGTGGTGGCGATCCCGGCCTATGTCTTCCTGCACTTAAGCCGTTTCGGCCGGTACCTCTTCGCCGTCGGCTCCAACAGCGAGGCGGCGCGCCTTTCCGGCGTCAACGTCCATCGCACCATCTATCTGGCCTATATCCTGTCTTCGACCTGCGCCGCTTTCGTCGGACTGCTGCTCGCCTCGCGCATCGGCATCGGCAACGCCACGCAAGCGGAAGGCTGGGAATTGCAGGCGATCGCCTCGTCTGTCATCGGCGGCACCAGCCTGTTCGGTGCGGTCGGCTCGGTGCACGGGCCGCTGCTCGGCGCCTTCATCCTCGCGACGATCAACAACGGCGCCAATCTCTTGAACGTCAACTCGTTCTGGCAGCGCATCATCACCGGGGTGCTGATCATCGTCATCGTCTACTTCGACCAACTTCGCCGCCGCAGCGCCCGTTAGGGCGCCGCTGCCGCCATTCGTGAGAATTGCCATGAAAGCCGTGCTCTGCCCGCAACCCGGTCGGCTGGAGATCGTCGACCGCGCGCCCATCGAAGCCATAGCGGACGGCTGGGTTCGCCTCGCTGTCAGCCATGTCGGCATCTGCGGCACCGACTACCATATCTTTGAGGGCAAGCACCCGTTCCTCGAATATCCGCGGGTCATGGGGCACGAAATCTCCGCGACTGTCGTTGCCGGGGGGCGGGGAACGTCAATCCCACGGGGAACGCCGGTGGTGGTCAATCCCTATCTTTCCTGCGGCGCGTGCATTGCGTGCCGAAAGGGCAAGCCCAATTGCTGCACGGCGATCAAGGTCCTGGGCGTACATACCGATGGCGCCTTCTGCGAGGAGGTCCTGGTCCCCGAGAGCAACCTTTACCCCGTGCAGGATCTGTCGCCGGAGGCGGCGGCGACCGTGGAATTCTTGGCGATCGGCGCGCACGCCGTGCGGCGCGCGTCGACCGGTGCGGGCGCGCGGGCGCTGGTCATCGGGGCGGGCCCGATCGGCCTTGGCACGGCGATTTTCGCACGCATCGCCGGCCATGAAGTCAGGCTTGCCGATACGAGTGCCGAGCGGCTGGACTTTGCTGCGGACAAACTCGGGTTCGCTGGTGGCGTCGTTGTGGATGCGGATGTCGCAGCACGCATTGCCGTGGCGACGGGCGGGGACGGCTTTGACGTGGTCTTCGACGCCACCGGCCATGCGGGCTCGATGACGGCGGCCTTTGCCCATGTGGCCCACGGCGGTACGCTGGTTTTCGTCAGTGTCGTTAAGGACGAGATCCGCTTTTCCGATCCGGAGTTTCACAAGCGTGAAATGACGCTCATCGGCAGCCGCAACGCGACGCGCGAGGATTTCGACCACGTCGTGGCTTCCCTGCGGGCCGGTCACGTGCCGATCGAGGCGCTGATCACTCATCGCACCACGATCGATGGCGTGGTGCACGATCTGCCGCGATGGGCGCAGGAGAAGGCGGGCCTGGTCAAGGCCGTCGTCAGGATCGTTGGCGCGTGACGGTTCGTTGTTGCATTGCGACAGAAGCACCATGCCGCCATCGTCGGGAAAACAACCGCAAAAGTGCCGGAACACCCTCGTTTCGCGGCGAAATAGCGAAACTCGGCCAGTTTGGCACAAGCTCGTTTGCAAATCGTCAGGAAACCCGGCCCATGCTGGGCCGAGGCCTTGCATCGCGATGAAACGGGTATATTTGTTGCGATGCACAAGAAACATGGTAGTCTTGCAGCGATTGCGGACACCAAGACAAACAATCGCAAGCTTGCGTCCGACCGGGAGCGGCGTTGTCGTTGATTGAACCAAGGGGTACGCTTCCCATGTTCTACCAGCTCTATGAACTGAACCACGCAATGATGGCGCCGTGGCGCACGGCGGCTGACGCCATGCGGCTTGCCTTCAGCAATCCGATGAATCCCGTCTCGCACACCTACTTTGGGCGCGCGGCTGCTGCCGGCCTCGAAGTCTTCGAGCGCTCGACGCGCCGCTATGGCAAGCCGGAGTTCGGGCTTCCCGAAACGCTGATCGACGGGCAGCCCGTCGCCGTTCAGGAGCGGATCGTCTGGCGCGAGCCCTTCTGCAATCTCATTCATTTCGAGCGCGCCCTGCCAAAGGGCCGTGCGGCCGACCCGAAAGTACTGGTCGTCGCGCCGATGTCCGGCCACTATGCGACGCTGCTGCGCGGCACCGTCGAGGCGTTGCTGCCGCATTCCGACATCTACATCACCGACTGGATCGACGCCCGCGTGGTGCCGCTGAGCGAAGGCACCTTCGACCTCGACGACTATATCGACTACGTCATTCAGATGCTGCACTTCCTCGGGCCCGACACCCACGTGATCGGCGTCTGTCAGCCGGCGGTGCCGGTGCTGGCCGCCGTCGCCCTGATGGAAGCGGCCGATGATCCGCTGTCGCCGTCCTCGATGACCCTGATGGGCGGGCCGATCGACACCCGTATCAATCCGACCGGCGTCAACCAGCTCGCCGAAGAGCGGTCGATCGAATGGTTCCGCGACAATGTCATCATGCCGGTGCCGTGGCCGCAGCCCGGTTTCATGCGCATGGTCTATCCGGGCTTCCTGCAGCTCTCGGGTTTCATGTCGATGAACCTCGACCGCCATCTGATCGCCCACAAGGAGTTCTTTGCCCATCTGGTGAAGAACGACGGGGATGCTGCCGAAAAGCACCGCGACTTCTATGACGAATATCTCGCCGTCATGGACCTGACGGCGGAATTCTATCTGCAGACCGTGCAGGTGGTGTTCATGCAGCACGCGCTGCCGAAGGGCGAGATGATGCACCGTGGCCGCCGTGTCGATACGACCGCCATCAGGAAGGTCGCCCTTTTGACGGTCGAAGGCGAGAACGACGATATCTCCGGCGTCGGCCAGACCCAGGCGGCGCAGACGATCTGCACCAACATCCCCGACCATATGCGCCTGCACTACATGCAGCCGGATGTCGGCCACTACGGCGTCTTCAACGGATCGCGTTTCCGCCGCGAGATCGCGCCGCGCATCGTCGCCTTCCAACGCGAGCATTCGCGCCATGCCAAGCCGGTGAAGCAGCTCATCAAGGGCGGCAAGTCGGCCTGATCCTCGCACGACCGGGGCGTTTTGACCGCGCAGAGTCAAGGGTTTGTCCGATTCCGGGGGAGGGCGTCTTGTACAGACAACGCCGCCTTCCCACATCGTTTTCATCGGGTCGCATGGGCGGCCCGGATGATTGCGAGGAATCCTGAAGATGAACCAATCTGCAATGATCCGTCCGGATTGGACGCCCGCGACCATCGCCCTGATGGTGCTTGGCTTCGTGGTCTTCTGGCCGCTCGGCCTGGCCATGCTCGCCTACATCCTGTTCGGTGAAAAGCTGAAGACTTTCAAGAAGGACGCGAACGAGACGGTGGACGGCATGTGCTCGGCGTTCAAGCGCGGCGGACGCCGCTCCAACTGGACGCATCGCACCGGCAACGTCGCCTTCGACGACTGGCGCGAAGCCGAGCTCGCCCGTCTCGACGAGGAGCGCCGCAAGCTCGATGAAATGCGCGAGGAATTCGATGCCTATGCGCGCGAGCTTCGCCGTGCCAAGGACCAGGAAGAGTTCGACCGCTTCATGCGCGACCGCAAGAACGGCGGCTCCGGCCCGATTGTCGAAGCGTAACGATCCTGAAGAAAAATGCTTCCGGCGTTTCACATGAAACGCCGGATTATCTTGTTCGCGCCTTACGGCGCTGTAGGCGAAGGCCCAGCGAATCGGTTAGAAAGCCTGCATGTTCCCTTCCTTCAAGCGGCGCATCCAACCTGCTCCACCCGCACAGACGCGGCAGATCGTCGTTGCCGGCAAATCCCTGCCGCTGACGATCAAGCAGAATGCGCGCGCGACCCGCATGACATTGCGCATCGAGCCTGGCGGCCGGGCCCTGAAGATGACGGTGCCGCAGGGCCTTCCCGAGCGCGAAGTCAATGCCTTTCTCAACCGTCATCAGGGCTGGCTGATGACCAAGCTTGCCCGCTTTTCCGGCGATAGCGAGATCGAGGAAGGTGGCTCGCTCCTGATCCGCGGCGTTTCGCATCGCATCGAGCGCACCGGCAAGATCCGTGGGATAACCGAAGCGGTGATCGTCGACGACGAGCCGGTCCTTCGTGTCGGTGGTGGGGAGGAACATCTCAACCGACGCATCGTCGATTTCCTGAAGAAGGAAGCGCGACAGGATCTCGATCGGCTGGTGGCGATCTACACCGGCCGTATCGGTCGGCGCGCGAAGTCGCTCTCGCTCAAGGATACGCGCAGCCGCTGGGGATCCTGCTCGGCCGATGGCGCTCTCAGTTTCTCCTGGCGCATCGTCATGGCGCCGCCGAAGGTCATTGCCTACTTGGCGGCGCATGAAGTTGCGCATCTCGAAGAGATGAACCACGGACCGGATTTCTGGGCGCTGTGCGCGCGGCTCTGCCCTGACACCGAGGATGCCAAACGCTGGCTGCGCCGCAATGGCACCATGCTGCACGCGATCGATTTCGACTGAACCAGCGCCGATCCCGTCGCCAGCCGCCAAGAGGAGATGCCCTTAGCCGCGAACACGCATGGCGTCGCGGATCTTCTCGTCGGTCTTGTACTGGCTCAGTGCATAGACCGACCAGATTGCGGCCGGTACCCAGCCGATCAGGGTCAGCTGCAGGATCAGGCAGATGAGGCCGGCAAAGGGGCGGCCGATGGTGAAAAACTGCAGCCAGGGCAGGATAAGCGCGAGCAAAAGGCGCATATGTGTCTCCGTTGTGGTAAAATGCATATGGTGAAAGCCGGAGCGCGGAACAAGGGCCAGTACCCGCCCAGTCGTTGTGCCGGCCGCATCCGCAAGTGGGTGGCGGATGTCCTGGCGGGGTCTTTCACAGCGCCGCGCCGAACCGCATCTGAGGGCGTTGGCAGTGGCGTTGCGCGTCGGTTTTTGGCTCGACTCCCGTGACATTTCATGCAAGGTCGCTTCTCATGAAAACCGAAGTGAAGATATGCGGGCTGAAGACCGCGGAAGCGTTGGAGCGCGCGGTCGCGCTTGGCGCGTCGCATACCGGCTTCATCTTTTTCCCGAAGAGCCCGAGGAACATCGAGCCCGACGACGCCGGCCGTCTGGCAGACCGGATCCGTGGCCAAGCGAAGATCGTTGCCGTCACGGTGAATGCCGACAACGACGAACTCGATGAGATCGTCTCGGCACTCAATCCCGATATCCTGCAGCTGCACGGCGGCGAAAGCCCGGAACGGCTGCTGACGGTCAAGGCGATGTACGGCCTTCCGGTCATGAAGGTTTTTTCGGTCCGGGAAGCTGCCGATTTCGACAAGATCGACGCCTATATCGGTATCGCCGATCGCTTCCTGTTCGACGCCAAGGCCCCGGCAGGGTCGGATTTGCCCGGCGGCAACGGCGTTTCCTTTGACTGGAAGCTGCTCGATGCGCTTGACGGAAGCGTCGATTACATGCTTTCCGGGGGTCTCAACGCCGACAACATCGGCGAGGCCATGGCGCAGACCCGCGCCCGCGCCATCGATATCTCCTCCGGCGTCGAGAGCGCGCCGGGCGTCAAGGATCTGAAGCTCATGGAATCGTTTTTCAATGCCGTTCGCCAGGCGGAGGCGGGCATGCCACGGTCAGGGAGCAGGACGTGAACCAGGCGCCAAAGTTGAATTCCTTCCGGGGTGGCCCGGATGAAGACGGTCGTTTCGGCATCTTCGGTGGCCGCTTCGTCGCCGAAACCCTGATGCCGCTGATCCTCGACCTGCAGAACGAGTGGGACAACGCCAAGAACGACCCTGCCTTCAAGGCGGAACTGGAACATCTCGGCGCCCACTACATCGGCCGGCCGAGCCCGCTCTATTTCGCCGAACGGCTGACTGCCGAACTTGGCGGCGCCAAGATCTACTTCAAGCGCGAAGAGCTGAACCACACCGGTTCTCACAAGATCAACAATTGCATCGGCCAGATCCTGCTCGCCAAGCGCATGGGCAAGACCCGCATCATCGCCGAAACCGGCGCGGGCCAGCACGGTGTGGCGTCGGCGACCGTCGCCGCCCGCTTCGGCCTGCCCTGCGTCGTCTACATGGGCGCGACCGATGTCGAGCGCCAGGCGCCGAACGTCTTCCGCATGAAGCTGCTCGGTGCCGAGGTCAAGCCGGTGACCGCCGGCAGCGGCACGCTCAAGGACGCCATGAACGAGGCGCTGCGCGACTGGGTCACCAATGTCGACAACACCTACTATCTGATCGGCACGGCCGCCGGTCCGCATCCCTATCCGGAAATGGTCCGCGACTTCCAGGCCGTCATCGGCCAGGAAGCCAAGGAACAGATGCTGGCCGCCGAAGGCAGGCTTCCCGATCTCGTCATTGCCGCCGTCGGCGGTGGCTCGAACGCGATCGGCATCTTCCATCCCTTCCTTGACGACAAGAGCGTCAAGATCGTCGGCGTCGAAGCCGGCGGCAAGGGTATCGACGGCGACGAGCATTGCGCCTCGATCACCGCCGGCTCGCCGGGCGTCTTGCACGGCAACCGCACCTATCTGCTGCAGGATGGCGACGGCCAGATCAAGGAAGGCCACTCGATTTCGGCCGGCCTGGACTATCCCGGCATCGGCCCGGAGCACGCCTGGCTGAACGATGTCGGCCGCGTCGAATACGTACCGATCATGGACCACGAGGCGCTCGAAGCCTTCCAGACGCTGACACGGCTTGAAGGCATCATCCCGGCGCTCGAGCCGTCGCATGCGCTCGCCGAGGTCATCAAGCGCGCGCCGAAGATGGGCAAGGACGAGATCATCCTGATGAACCTGTCCGGCCGTGGCGACAAGGACATCTTCACCGTCGGCAAATTGCTGGGAATGGGGCAGTAAGATCATGACCGCACGCATGGACAAGCGTTTTGCCGATGTTGCGGCCGAAGGACGTCCGGTCCTCGTCACCTATTTCATGGGCGGCGATCCGGATTTCGAGACATCGGTGTCGATCATGAAGGCGCTGCCGAAGGCCGGCGCCGACGTCATCGAGCTCGGCATGCCGTTCTCGGACCCGATGGCCGATGGCCCGGCGATCCAGCTCGCCGGTCAGCGCTCGCTGAAGGGCGGCCAGACGCTCGAAAAGACGCTGGAGATCGCCCGCCGCTTCCGCGAGGACGACCAGCGCACGCCGATCGTGCTGATGGGCTATTACAATCCGATCTACATCTATGGCGTCGACCGCTTTCTGACGGACGCTCTGGCTGTCGGCATCGACGGCCTCATCGTCGTCGATCTGCCACCCGAGATGGATGACGAGCTCTGCATCCCGGCGCTCGAAAAGGGCATCAACTTCATTCGCCTGGCAACGCCGACGACGGATGACCGTCGCCTGCCGAAGGTGCTCGAAAACACCTCCGGTTTCGTCTATTACGTGTCGATGAACGGCATCACCGGCTCGGCTCTGCCCGATCCGTCGTTGATTGGCGGCGCCGTCGCGCGTATCAAGGCGCACACGTCTCTGCCGGTCTGCGTCGGTTTCGGCGTCAAGACGGCGGAACATGCAAGAGCCATCGGTGCATCCGCCGATGGCGTGGTCGTCGGAACGGCGATCGTCAACCAGATCGCGTCGAGCCTCACCGAAGAGGGAAAGGCGACCGATGCGACGGTTCCGGGTGTCGAAGCGCTGGTCAGAGGGCTCTCGGCAGGCGTGCGGTCCGCACGCCTCGCAGCAGCCGAATAATTGCCTATATTAGCGCGCACAACCCGAAGGAAATCTTCAGGAGTTACTAAGTGAACTGGATCACAAACTACGTTCGGCCGAAGATCAATTCGATGCTGGGCCGCCGGGAAGTCCCGGAAAACCTCTGGATCAAGTGCCCGGAAACGGGCGAGATGGTGTTCCATCGCGATCTCGAGGAAAACAAGTGGGTCATCCCGCAGTCCGGCTTCCACATGAAGATGCCGGCCAAGGCGCGGTTGAAGGACCTGTTCGACGGCGGCATTTTCGAAGCGCTGCCGCAGCCGAAGGTTGCCCAGGATCCGCTGAAGTTCCGCGATTCCAAGAAGTATGCCGACCGCCTTCGCGATAGCCGCGTCAAGACCGAGCTCGAGGATACGATCGTTGCCGGTCTCGGCCGCGTTCAGGGCGTGAAGCTCGTCGCCGTCGTGCACGAGTTCAACTTCATCGGTGGCTCGCTCGGCATGGCCGCAGGCGAAGCGATCATCAAGGCTTTCGAAAAGGCGATCGCCGAGAAGTGCCCGCTGGTGATCTTCCCGGCTTCGGGTGGCGCCCGCATGCAGGAAGGCATCCTGTCACTGATGCAGCTGCCGCGCACCACGGTTGCCGTCAACATGCTGAAGGAAGCCGGCCTTCCTTACATCGTCGTGCTCACCAACCCGACCACCGGTGGCGTCACGGCATCCTACGCGATGCTCGGCGACATCCACATGGCTGAGCCGGGAGCCGAAATCGGCTTTGCCGGCAAGCGCGTGATCGAGCAGACGCTGCGCGAAAAGTTGCCGGAAGGCTTCCAGACGTCGGAGTACCTTCTGGAGCATGGCATGGTCGACATGGTGGTGAAGCGCCATGACATTCCCTCGACGCTTGCCCGGGTCCTGAAGATCCTGATGAAGAAGCCGGCGGAAGCCTCCAAGCTCAACGGCGGCACGCAGCCTGCAGCGCTTCCGGTTGCGGCAAGCGCCTAACGGGTTTTCGCGCACCGGTCGGCGAAGACAGGTGCGTGACAAGGCAGACTGAACATTTCCGCGCTGGGGCCCAGGCGGAAAGAGTGATGCATTCGATCGGCGCGGGGCGGGTGAGATGACAGCGGTGGAAGCCAGCGAAGCAGGCTACGAGATCGAAAAACTCCTCGCGCTGCACCCGAAAGGGTTCGACCTGTCGCTCGACCGGATCACCCGGCTTCTCGCAGCGCTTGGCAATCCGCAGGACCGCCTGCCGCCGGTGATCCATGTCGCCGGTACCAACGGCAAGGGCTCGGCCACCGCCTTTTCCCGCGCGATCCTCGAGGCTGCCGGCCTCAGCGTCCACGTCCATACCTCGCCGCACCTCGTCAACTGGCACGAGCGTTACCGTCTCGGCGTCAAGGGCGGCAGGGGCAAGCTCGTCAGCGATGCGGTTCTCGCCGACGCGGTGCGCCGTGTGGCGGAAGCCAATGGCGGCGAGAAGATTACCGTTTTCGAGATCCTGACCGCCGTTACTTTCGTGCTCTTTGCCGAGCATCCGGCCGACGTGGCGATCATCGAGGTCGGCCTTGGGGGACGCTTCGACGCCACCAACGTGATGGCCCGCCCGGCCGTCTCCGTCATCATGCCGATCTCGCTCGACCATCAGGCCTATCTCGGCGACCGGGTGGAACTGATCGCCGCCGAAAAGGCCGGCATCATGAAGCGTGGCTGCCCCGTGGTGATCGGCCAGCAGGAGGAAGAGACGGCGCGCGACGTGCTGATCTCGACGGCTGAACGGCTGGGATGCCCGACCTTCGTCTACGGGCAGGATTTCATGGCGCATGAAGAATTTGGCCGGCTCGTCTATCAGGACGAGGCCGGGCTTGCCGATCTGCCGCTGCCAAGGCTGCCGGGACGTCATCAGTATGCCAACGCCGCAGCGGCAATCCGCGCCGTTCGTGCCGCCGGCTTCGACGTGTCGGACGCGGCGATCGAGACCGGGCTCGCCCGCGTCGAGTGGCCAGGGCGTCTGCAGCGTCTGACCAGCGGCAAGCTCACACATTATGGTCCCGTCGACGCGGAAATCTGGGTCGATGGCGGCCACAATCCAGGCGCCGGCCAGGTGATTGCCGAAGCGATGGCGACCTTCGAGGAGCGCGAGTCGCGCCCCTTGTTCCTGATCATCGGCATGATCAACACCAAGGACCCGGTCGGTTACTTCCGGGCCTTCCACGATCTCGCTGAACAGGTGTTCACCGTGCCGATCCGGGCATCGGACGCCGGGCTCGATCCGGTCGCGCTTGCAAGCGACGCTGCGGCCGTCGGCTTCGAAACCTCGGCCGTCTCCTCGGTCGCCGAGGCGCTGACGGTCATTGCCAACCTGGTCGACGAGGATCCGGTGCCGCCGCGCATCCTGATCGGCGGCTCGCTCTATCTGGTCGGCGACGTTCTGGCCGACAACGGCACGCCGCCGAAGTGATCGGCGAGCCGGCCCCCTGAATGGCCGGTTTGAAGGCAACAAAAAAGCCCGGCATGCCGGGCTTTTTGCATTTCAGCAGATCTGCTTCACGCGACCGCCGTGGAAATCCACGAGGAGAGAGCCGTCTTCGGCGCAGCACCGACCTTGATGTCAGCCACTTCGCCGGCCTTGAACATGGCGAGCGTCGGGATCGAGCGCACGCCGTACTGCGCGGCCAGTTCCGGGTTCTCGTCGATGTTGAGCTTGGCGACCTTGACCTTGCCGGCGAGCTCGTTCGAGATTTCCTCGAGGCTCGGAGCGATCATTTTGCACGGGCCGCACCATTCGGCCCAGAAATCGACAACCACCGGCTCGGCGGAGTTCAGGACTTCCTGCTGAAAATTGGACGTATCGACTTTTACAGTAGCCATAGGCTGCTCCTTGCGTTCGGAATGGGAGTATCCAGATGTTGTGTCTCATGTGAGGGGGACAGGCTGGATTTTCAATATCCGGTATCTCACTTTGTCGCGAGGTCTTCAAGGCTCCTGTCGAGCGCTTCGTCGTCAACGACAAGGATGGCCGGTCCTTCGGTGAAGATCAGCACGCAGCGGAACCGATGGTCGGGATAAAGTGGCCGCAACAGCTCGCGATAGATGGCAAGCTGGGCCCTGTAGGCGAACGGCACCGTGTCCGGCGTGGTGGGGACGTGCCGGTTGGTCTTGAAATCGGCGATCGTCACGACACCATTGCCGGCCGAAAGGCGGTCGATGCGACCGGAGACGGCGTGATCGCGTTTTCCAAGCGTGAGCGTGCCCATGACGGACACCTCCGCGCGGCTGCCCTTGGAAAACAGCGCGATGAGATCGGGGTGGTCGAGCACGGTTTCGACGCCGTCGATCAGTGCCGCTCGCTCGGCGTCCGACCAGCGCGGAACGGAGCGGGCCAGGTAGCGTTCGGCCGCCGCGCGGCGTTCATCGGCTGATATCGACGGCAGGACCTGCAGCAGGCGATGCAGGATAGCGCCGCGCAGCATCGAGAGGTTGGCGGGAGCCTTCTCGGAAAACAGTGCCGATGCGACCAGCACCTCGCCCTCGTCCTCGTCGACGGCGATGCCGACGCCGGAGGGGCTCAGCGGTCGCGGCAGGCGTTTTTGCGGCGGTAGCGGCGTCGAGAGCGCCTTTGGCAATCCGGCGGCCGAACGAGTGTGGTCCGCCGATGTCGCCTCGCTCAAAGGGATATCGCGATCGACATGGGTCTCGCGCCAGGCGTGGCCGCCCCATTCCTCGCTGCCCGCTCGGAACATTGCCGCGTGGCCGCGGCCCTTCTCGTCCTGAGAAAGGCTCGCCTGAACCATGGCGTGCCACGTATCGGCGACCGCTCGCTGACCCCGGTAGCCGCAGACAATCAGGCGGTCGGCGGCACGGGTCATGCCGACATAGAGCAGCCGGCGATATTCTTCCTCGGCGAGCGTCTTCAGCCGCTCGTTGTCGGCAGTGACACGCGAATTCGATTCCGAACCCGGCGCACGCCACACTGGAAGAGACAGGAGGGTGCCGTCGCGCTCGGCCAACTCGAGAAAACGCAAGGCGGGAACATGCTGGTTGCTGAACGGCGCACCGCCACCGTCGACAAGGAAGACGACGGGCGCTTCAAGCCCCTTGGCCGCATGGACGGTCATGACCCGAACCTCGTCGCGCTCCTTGTCCTGCTCTCGCTTGACCGTCGGCGCTTCCATTTCCAGCGTCGAGACGAAGGCCTGCAGACCGGGCAGGCCGCTTCGTTCCTGGTCGAGCGCGAAGGTCAGGAACTCGTCGAGAATATCGCTGACTTCGCTGCCGAGTCGCGCCAGGAAGGCCGCCCGGCCACCATGAACGCCGAGCACGCGGGCATAAAAATCATGTGGCGCGAGCTGACTGGCGAGCGCGATATAGGATTTCAGTGTTCGCGCCGTCGAATGAAACAGGATCTCGTCGGCGGCTGCGTCCTGCAACCGCTGCCAGAGGCTCTCGCCGTCGCGGCGGCGGGCCGCCAGCTCGAACAGCGCGTCCTCGCCAAGGTTGAACAGCGGGCACTTCATCAGGGCCGCCAGGGACAGATCGTCCTGCGGCAACAGCACGAAGCGGCCGAGGGCCAACAGGTCCTGGATGGCGATATGCTTGGTCAGCACCAGGCGGTCGGCACCTGCGACCGGAATATTGCCGCGGCGCTTCAGCGCCCGGGTCAGCGCGTTGACGAAGGCATCCCGCTTGCGCACCAGCACGATCACGTCTCCGGGCCGCATGGCCCGGCGGCGGCCCTTCTCGACGATTGTTTCCTTGCCGATCCAGCTCTCAAGCGTACCGGCGATCCGGCGGGCGAGGATATTGACCGGTGCACTCTCGGGCGTGGCGTCAAAGGCCGCCGTCCATTCCTCGTCGGTATCGGCCGGCTCGGCGGCAAGCACATCCCAGATATCGACGGCGCCCGGGTGGCCGATTCGGTTCGAGGCATGCACGACCGGTTCGTTCAGGGCGCTGAGGCCCCGCGCATGCACAGGGTTTGCAAAGACCGCGTCGACGGCCGAAAGCACGTCGACGGTCGAGCGGAAGGAGAGCTGCAGCCGGATCGGCTCGAAGGCCTTGCCGCCGTCGCGCACCCGTCGCTCGGTCTCGATGCTCTCGCGCGAAAACCGTTCCGGCCGCGCACCCTGAAACGAATAGATCGACTGCTTCTCGTCGCCGACCGCAAACATCGTCCGCTCCGTGCCGCGGGCGCTTTCGCCGGAAAAGAAGTCGGCGGCGAGCGCCTGGATGATCGTCCACTGCGTCGGGCTGGTATCCTGGGCCTCGTCGACGAGAATATGGTCGATGCCCTGGTCGAGCTTGTAGTGCACCCAGGCACTGACGTCGCCGCGGGCAAAGAGCGCGGCGGTGCGGTTGATCAGGTCTTCGAAATCGAGCTGGCTGCGCCGTCGCTTGAGTTCCTCGTAGTCGGCGTTCAGCCGCTCAGCGAGCGTCAGGGCCGCAAGCGTCGCTTCGAACATTTTCAGAATGCTGACGCGGTCGATGCAGGCGACGACATGGCGATAGGCCTCGTCAACCAGATCCACAAGGTCGGGTGCCGCCGTCTGCATGGCCTTGTTCAGGAAGGCGGATTGCGCGCGGGGTTTGCCGGTGCCGGTAAAGAACAGATGTCTGAGACCATCGTAGCGGGCCTTGAGATCCATCGGTCGGGAGACGGCGCGCAAACCCTCCGAAAACTCCAGAACCTTGCTCCCTCCGGCGCTCTTTGCCAGAGAGAAGTAGCGCTCGAGCGCAGCACCATTCAGCCCCGCAAGCGGCCACACGTCAGCCATCGCACTGTCGGCGCTTTCATAAGGCGCCAGCTTCAGCGCCCGGCGCAGCTCGGCTTCGGTCCCGCCATGGGCAGACGCATGTTGCAGAAAGGTCTGGATGGAGGTCCGGTTCGCAACGATTGCCGCCAGCAGCTTTTCCAGTCCGGTATCATCGGCAAGGTCGAGCACGCTCACAAAGGCATGCGTCAGTTCCGGATCGTCCTTGGCGGCGGCCGCGGTCAGCAACAGCCGGCGCGCATCGGCGAGAAGCACGGCCGCGGCGCGGTCGTCGAGAACAGAGAAGTGCCCGGCGACATTCGCTTCCAGCGGAAACTGGTGCAGCAACGCTTCGCAAAAAGCATGGATCGTCTGGATCTTCAGGCCGCCCGGCGTCTCGAGCGCCCGGGCAAACAGGCGTCGGGCTTCCTGCAACTTGAACAGCGACGGCCGCTCGCCCTCGATGGTCTCGATCCGCTTTTCGAGCGCCTGGTCGTCGAGCGTCACCCATTCCGCCAGCCGCTCGAAGACGCGGTTCGACATTTCAGATGCCGCTGCCTTGGTGTAAGTCAGGCAGAGAATGGCCGAGGGGCGGCAGCCGGCCAAAAGCAGCCGGATGACACGCTGGGTCAGCACGTGCGTCTTGCCGGAACCGGCATTGGCCGAAACCCAGGCGGAACGCTGAGGGTCGGAGGCGAGCGATTGCCGGCGAGACGTCCAGTCGAGCCAGGCCTGCGGCGTGGTCTCGATCGGGCCGAGGCTGTCATCCCTCATCGCCGTCCTCCTCGTCGTTGTCGGCTGTCGACCATTCGGCGACCCGTGCCAGGTGGTCGTATTCGCCGCCGTAGTCGCGCTCCTTCTGGACAATCAGCCGGGAGGCGAAACCATGCTTGCCCGAGAGCAGGGCGCTCAGCAGCTTTCTGAGTTCGCCAAGCGACTCGTCGGCAAGCTGTTCGGCGGACTTGGTCTCCTTGGATTTGCTGCCCTCGTTGTTGACTGCCTCCGACTTGAAGCGCGCGCCGGGCTTGAGCCTCACATAGAGAAGCGAATGCGGGTGGCTTGGCGGCACGCCCTTGAAGGCGCCCGCCTTCAGGGCGGCCGCTTCCAGGGCGAGTTGCGGGTCAAGCAGTACGCGCGCTTCCCTGACCGAGGGGCTGGAACCGGTCTTGTAGTCGATGATCTCGACGCTGCCGTCGGTCAGGGTGTCGAGCCGGTCGGCAATGCCGGTCAACCGCATGTCGGCGACGCCGAGTTCCATCGAGGCGGCGACTTCGGTGCGTGAGTGTCTGAGCCAACGTTTCCGCTCGCGCTCCCATTCGATGAAGGCGCTGCCGACAGCAGCGAAACGCGGACGCCAGATCGTGTCGATATGAACAGGCAGGCGTGCTTCGTCGAAGGCCTCGTTCAAGAGCCGGTTCATGGTCTCCTCGGCGGCGGGCGACAGGACGTCGACTCCTCCGCGGACGAAACGTTCGACGATCGCGTGGTAGAGCGTGCCGCGTTCAGCTGCACCCGGATCGGCGTTGAAGGGGAGCAGCGGGTGCAGGCGAAGAATGCGCCGGGCGTAAATGGCGTAGGGATCGCGCCGGAGCCGGGAGACCTCGCTGAAGGAGTACTTGCGCGGCTGCAGGTCGGCCGGCGACTTGGGGGCGGGGCGCTCGGCGAGCGGTTGGCGGCCGCCGTCGTCAAGCATGCGGGCCCAGGCAAGGTAGTCTGCGCCATTCGCGCGCAAAGCTTCGGCCAGACCGTCGCCTCCGAGCGCCAGCAGCCGCTGCAGCCAGCGCGAAGCGACGGTGGGGGCCGAACCCTGGCGCATGGAGCGGGTGAAGATCAGTCGCCGCGTGCCGCACGCCATCTGGAAGTCATGCGCAAGCTGGCCGATCCGCCGTTCGGGCGGCTCGAGCCCGATGCCGGTCTTCATCGTGCGCGACAGGAACGGGTCGTTGGCGGTCTGGCCCGGCCAGTTGCCCTCGTTCATGCCGCCAAGCACCACCAGATCCATGCTCTGCAGGCGCGATTCCAGCGCGCCGAAGATGAAAACGCGTGGGTGGCGCATGGAGCGCGGCTTGACGGCGGAACTTGCGGCCAGTGCCTCGATCACGTCGCACCATTGCGGACCGTCCGCGGTCATTTGTCCGTCGGTCTCGATGATGCCGCGAAGCAGCGTCGCGAGCGTATCGGCGGCCTCGCCGGACCACAGGCCGCCGAGGTCGCCGCGTTCATCGGCTGAGGCAGCTTCCAGCGCCTGGCCGGTGCGCGTCGCCCAGTCGGCGAAGGTGAATTCCTCCGAGAAGAGGCGGCTGCCGTCCTTGCTGCGCGTTAGTGCCGAGGCCAGCGGCGCCACTGCGACGCTGATTTTCTCCGCGAGATCGCGTGCCGCACCGAGATCGTCCTCGTCGATGCCGGATCGCCACTCAGGCGGGTGGCGATCCGCCTTGTGCTGGACGATCGCCGCGTCGATGAGGGGCGCGAGCGCAAGGATATCGACGGTCGCAGTGCTCCCGCGCAGTGCCATGCGTTCAAGCGCATCCGCGCCCCGACGCATCGCGTCACGGGAAAGTCCGAAGCGCGCCTGCGGATGTTTCAGCAGCGCGACCAGGGCAACGGGATCGCCGGGCCGGAGGCTTGCTTCCAGCAGAAGGCGCATGAAACTGCCCTGTGGCGTCGACGACAGGGGTGTGCCGGCGGAATCGTCGGCCTCGATGCCGAAGCGCACAAGCTCGACTGCAACCCGTCTTGCAAGGTTCCGGTCGGGCGTGATCAGGGCCGCCTGGCTGTCCTCGTCGCCCTCGAGCGCCAGCCGCAGGGCAACGGCGATCGCCGCCGCCTCCTCGCGTTCGTTGGCGGTTTCGATGAGGGCGGCGTCGCCGAATGCGGCCTGCAATCCGTCGCGATTAAGGTTGCCGCGCATTTCGGTCCAGGCATCGGTCGCCTTCGCCGGCAACAGGGCGTGCGACAGGATTTCGGCGCGGAAGTCGAGGTCAGCCTTGGCGTCGGAAAGCGCAACCACGTCGCGGCGAAGGACCGCCATGCGCTTCAAGAGCCGATAAAAGCCGTATTGCGGATGGCTGCGGCTTGCCGGATCGGGTCTGGCCTCGAGCGCCGTGTCGGCGACGATCATGTCCCACTCGGTATCGCTCATCGTCTGGTCGAGCCCGGGCAGCACGATCGTGCCGTTGTGAAGCTTCTGCACGGCGGCGATCAGGGCGGCCGTCGCGGGGATGGAGCCGGTCGAGCCGGCAATGATGATCGGTCCTTCGATCTTGCCGAGCGCGATGCGCTGCGTCTCGGCCTGGAGGATGGCGTTCCGGTGGCGGGCGGGCGAGGATTGCTTGAGTTCCTCGAGACGTTCCGGCCAGTAGGTGCGGGCGATCTTCAGGAATTCGAGCGTCAGCTGCCACCAGAGCGCATGCTCGCCGGCGTCGAGCCTGTCGAGCTTGTCCCAGTCGAGCTCTTCCGTCTCCATCGCGTCGATGAGGTCGGAAAGGTTGCGCGCGAGCCAGATCGCGTCGGCCGGGCTGGCAGGCGCGATCAGCGGGCTTTCCGCATGGATGTCGAGCACCACCTTCGGCAGGCGGTTGCGCCAGGCCAGAATGAGCCGGCCAAGCTCGATCAGCCGCGCGGTGCCCGGCAGCGGCGGCGCGAGGTCGAGGACAGCCGGCACTTCGGCATCGAAGAAACCGCTGTCGTCGTCCGTCTCGCCGAGCGCCTTGATCGTCGGCAGGATGGTGGAGCGGCCACCGAGCAGATCAACGAACTCCGAGCGAAGCACACGGGCCGAACGCCGCGTCGGCACGAAGATCGTGACGCCGGCAAGCGGCAGGGGATCGGCGGCATCGTAGCGGAAGTCCGGTGTCAGGCTTCCGTCGCAGAGCTTTTCGGCGAGCGTCTTCAGGAAGGGGAGGCCGGGCGGGATCGTGAAGACGTTGGACCGGCGGCCGAGCATGCTCATCCCTCCGGCTGGTGGCGGCGGATCGCCGCCTCCGCTTCGCCGATCGCTTCAGGCGTTCCGACCGTCATCCAGTGGCCATCGAGCAGCAAGCCATGGAGTCGGCCGTTCTCGGCGGCGCGATCAAAGTAGATATTGAGGTTGAAGGCATCGTCGGGCGCATCGGCAAAAAGGCGGGAATGAAGTGCAATCGCGCCGGCATAGACCACCGGGTTTGACAGGCCTTCAGCGTAACGCGTGAGCTTGCCATCTGCGCCGAGCGAAAAATCCTTCTTGCCGTTGTGTCCGGTCGTGTCTTCGTCGCGGACGCATAGCAGCAGCATGTCCATGCGCTCCGCATCGAATGCCGCGGCCAGGCGCGTCAGATTGCTTGGCTTGTCCGCGCTCTCTCCCACCCAGAAGAGGTCCGCGTTCATCACCAGGACTGGACCTTCGGGCAGCAGTTTCAGCCCCTTGACCAGGCCGCCGCCGGAATTCATCAGCGCGTCGCGCTCGTCCGAGATCAGGATCTCCGGTGCGTGCCTCTGGGCGAGATGCGCCTCCATCCGGTCCGCAAAATGATGCACGTTGACGGCCGCCCGGGTCACACCTGCCTCAACCAGCAAGTCCAGCACATAATCGATCATCGGCTTGCCGGCGATCGTCACGAGCGGCTTCGGCATGGTGTTGGTGATTGGCCGCAGCCGGGTGCCGAGGCCCGCGGCGAGCACCATCGCATTGCTGATCGACATTGCTTCTCTGTCAGTTCGCTGATTCGGATCCGAGGATTCCGGTCTTCATACACCAGTCGTGCAAGGGTTTCAGCGATTGATGTGAAAGCGCTGTCTGAAGATAGGCGAAAGTGCGCGGCATGTGCTTCATGTAGCCGGGCTTTCCGTCGCGCTGCATCAGCCGCACCCAGATGCCGACAAGCTTGCAGTTGCGCTGCGCCGACATCAGGTGCCAGTCGCGCAGGAACGTCGCTTCGTCAAAGCGGGCGTCTGCCCGCCGGTCTTCAAGGTAGGCCGCCATCATGCGGCTCGACAATGAAGATGGGATGGTGACGCGGGCATCCTGAATCAGTGAGGCCACGTCATAGGCGGTCGGGCCGATCATCGCGTCCTGGAAATCGATGAGCCCGATCCGGTCCAGCCCCTGGCGTTCCTCTCGCCAGATGATGTTCGGCGAATGGAAATCACGCAGAAGCAGATTGGTCTCGGAGCCCCGGAGAAGATCGATCAGGCCATCCCAGATCTCGCCGAATTCGCGCTTCTCGGCGCCGCTTGCCGGCTCGCCGCGTTTCCAGGGCAGGTACCAGTCGGTCAAGAGCCGGGTTTCGATCTTCATCGCCGCGCGGTCGAAATCCGGAATGCGGTGGACGATGGCCTGATCGACGCTGATCTCCCCCGGCGCGCTCTCGGCGTGCAGTCGCGCAAGCAGTCGTGCGCTTTCGACGTAACGCTCGTCGATCGGTTGCCCGGCCTTATCGAGAATGCCGTCGGATCCGAGGTCCTCGATCACCAGGATTCCCTGGGCGAGGTCGCTGGCGTAAATCTTGGGCGCGGCAAGTCCGCGCGCCAGCAGCAGCTGGTCGACCGCGACGAAGGGGACGACATCTTCGGCGATGTGCGCGAGTTGCTGGTAGTATTTGCCGTCTTCCAGGATCGGACCTGGCTTGTGGCGCGGTGAGTCCATCAGAATCCGGCTAACGGAACCATCGGCAGGGTGGATGCGCTCATAGGCGCGGATGGAGGCATCGCCGCTCAAGTGACGGCGGCGCGCGTTCGGGTAACCGTTCCGGTTGAGAAAATCGCGAATCGCGAGCGTGCGGGAGATCCGCTGCAGTTTGTCCTCAGGGCCCGAAATCGTGACGCGCCGACCGTCTTGCTCATGCTGTATGGCCAGCGTGATGCGGCTGACGGGCAGGGCGTCGTCGGCCCGTTCCGGCCATTCGACAAGACAGATGCCCTGCGACAGCGCCTCGTCGAAACCGAGTTCGTCCAGTTCGCTGGAATCGGCCAGCCGATAGAGGTCGAAATGCGCGACCGGGATACGCAGCTCGTAGGTCTGAACCAGGGTGAAGGTCGGGCTTGGCACTTCCAGCCCGTCATCGTCGGACAGCGCCCGCAGAAAGGCGCGGGCAAAGGTCGATTTGCCGGCACCGAGATCGCCTGAAAGGGCCACGCAGTCACCGGCCTTGAGAGCCAGCGCCAGGTCCTCGCCGAGTTCGATCGTTGCCGCCTCGTTCGAAAGATGGCGTTCGATCGCCGGCATCATTCGGCCGCAACGGTCGTCGGCACATCCGCCGAAGGAATGCGGCAGGTCACTTCCGTGCCTTCGCCTTCCTTGCTGCGGATCGAGACGGTGCCGTTGTGCAGGCTGACGAAACTCTCGACGATGGAAAGGCCGAGGCCGGCGCCACCGCGCTGGCCGTGGCTTTCGAAGCGGTTGAACACCGTGTCGAGCACATCCTGGGGAATGCCGGGCCCGCTGTCGGTGACCGAAAAGATGAAGTCCCCGCCCTCGCGCTGGCACTTGAGATCGATGACGCTGCCGTCCGGCGCGAAGTTAGCCGCATTGGTCAAGAGCTTGACGAAGATCTGCTTCAGGCGCTGCTGGTCGGCGACCATGCGGCCGAGATTGTCGGGTGCTGCGATCCTGAGCGTCACGCCGCTTTCGATCAGCCGGTCGGCCATCTGGTGGGCGATATCGTCGAGGAAGTCGGTGAGGCTAATGTCGGCAAGGTCGAGCTGGACGATGCCGGCGTCGACCGTCGCGAGATCGAGGATATCGTTGACGATCGTCAGAAGCAGCGACGAGGAGGTGGCGATGTGGTCGACATATTCCGCCTGCCTGTCGTTGAGGTCGCCAAAGGCCGGTGTCTTCAACAGGTCGGCGAAGCCGATGATGTTGGTCAGCGGCGAGCGCAGTTCGTAGGACACGTGGTGGACGAAATCGTTTTTCAGGGCGTCCGCCTTGCGCAGGGCCTCGTTCTTTTCCGTCAGCGCACGCTCGACCCTGACACTGTCGGTGATGTTGACGAAGGTCAGCATCGTCTGCGCGTTCGGCAGCGGGATGACGGCGTAGTCGAGGATCAGCCCGGTGCGAAGTTCAAGGATGCCGCGGCTCGAGGGGCGCTCGTCATCGAAGCTGGTGATGATGTGGGTGAACCGCTTCCATCCGTCCGGCTGGTCGTAGGAGATCAGGCAGGCCTGCTCGATCGCCTTGATATGCGTGCCGGGCTTGGCCTCGGCCTCGTTGATGCCCCAGATCGCGCGGAATGCCGGGTTTGACAGACGGATGCGTCCATCGGGCCCGAACACGGCCACGCCTTCGGCCAGATGGTCGATGGTCTCGCCCTGGACCTGAACCAGCGTATTGTAGCGCGTTTCGAGATCGACTTTCTCGGTCAGGTTCTCGAACACCCAGGTCACGCCGCCCTGTGGGCGTGCGGTGGCAAAGACGCGCAGCGTCTGGCCGTTCGGCAGGTGCCAGAGGTCGCTCTGGGTGTCGAGCGCCTGGTAGACGGAAAGCGCGTTCGCCTTCCATTGTTTCCAGTTGAGTTGCTCCGGCAGCTGGCCACCGGCCCGCAGGCGATCCAGCACTTCGCCATTGTCGGGCTTGCGCTCGAGGAAGCCGATGTCGAGATTCCAGAGCCGCTGGAAGGCCTGGTTATAAAACTGCAGACGCTGGTTGCCGTCGAAGATCGCGACAGGGGTCGCGAGGTGATCGAGCGTCTCGGCATGGCTCTTCAGTGTGCGGTTGAGCTCTTCGCGCACCGCTTCGATGCCGGACACATCGACGGCGATGCCGGCCGAGCCGGCCCGGCTGCGGGCGTCCACGACGTCGAAGAAGGTGCGGTTGCCGCGCACCACCGTCGAAACCTTGTCGCGGAACGGCGTGTCGAAGGTCGAGACGGAGCGGATTTTCTCACGCGCCACCGTGGCGAGCAGCTCGCGCCCCTCGCTGACGGCGACGCCCACGTCAGGAGCCTCCACAGCGTCGGCATAGGCCTCGTTGACCCAGGTGAGCGCCCCATCGGTGCCGCGCTGCCAGACCGGCAGGTCGATCGCGTCGAGCAGCGAACGGAAGGAGACGAGTGCGGAGTTGAGCCGGTCGTGCTCGAGCTTCAGCTCGGCAAGCTCCGCCCGCATGTTGTTGAGCGCGATGAAGCGCACAAAGGCGCGTCCACCTGAGACGCGTCCTTGCGCTTCCAGCACCTCGTTGCGCTGGGTTTCAAGAACCAGGTCAAAACTGCGCGCCTGGGTACGAAGGGCGTCGATTGCCTTTTCCAGTTTGCCGGCGGACTGCGCCTTGATCCAGCGGCCAAAGGCGAGAAAATCGCGGTCATCCGCCGGCGCGCCGGTCTCTGTCGGCAGTTGCCCGAGCAGTTCCGCGCGCTCCGCAAGCCCGTCCCAGATGACGATCCGGCGGTTCTTGTCGGCGACCAGCGCCTGATAGCGGGAAAGACGCTGGTTGGCGTCAGACAGGTCGGACCGGAGGTCCCGGTTCTCGGCCTCGATGTTGCCGCGCTGGCGGATCAGCCAGATGGCCGAAATCATCGCGGCCGAGATGACACCGATCAGCACGGAAAAGGTCACGACTTCGGACGAGCCGAAGATGTTGGCCTTCTGCGGAGCGACCTGCGCAAGCGCATCGGTCGCTGCAAAAAGGGCGGTGCCGGCGAGGAGCTGGCGCAGGAACTTCGGGCCCTTGCGGCGTGTGCCCGGAAACGTTGTCTGATCTGTGTTCATGGCGCTGCCATCCCCGTCTGTCCGAGAGGTGCTGCCGGCCTTGTTGCGCCCTGCACAGGTCCATCGAGGCCCTGGTCAGGGGCCTGCGTCAGTTCCGATTGCATCCCCGGTCTGTCTCCGTCTGTTTGCCGCCTATTCGACAAGACATCCCATTCGCGATGCCCAAGGTCCGCACCGGCATCACGAATCAATGGGTTAGAGCATACTTCCTCGTCGAATCGTCGGGAAGGGAGGCGCCCAAAAAAGCGGCCGCGCTCTCTTGTCAAGAACGCGGCCACAAGATGTTGTGGATTGC
>NZ_DASYGZ010000126.1:0-62773 GCF_035999135.1 Ensifer sp. | reverse complement strand
CGAGACGTTCGGTGATGGACGCGTAGCGCATGCGGTGTTCTCCCGTTTTCATTGTTTTGTGTTTCCGATCGAGGTGCCGAGCAGCGCTTCGACCGACGACATGGCGATGGCGACCAGTTCGCCCTCGCGAAAGAGGTCGCCGGCAAGACATCCTTCGATCCAGAGGCCGTCAACCAGCCCGTTGATGGCGATGGCGAACGCCCGGCAGGTTTCTGCATCCGCAGGCTTGCCCTTTGCCGCCAGAAAGTCGGCAAGCAGATCCTGCAGGGTATTGCGGAAGGCGATGTAGCCTTCGCGGTGGATCTCCGACAGCACCGGATCGACCCTGACCTGGCTGATGAAGGCTGCCCAGAGCGAGATGCTGCGGCTGTCGGCAACCGGCTCGGTCAGGTTGATGGCGATGAAGTCGCGAAGCCGTGTTTCCGGATCGCCTTCGACCTCACTCGCCTTCTCGGTCAGGGAGGCGATGACGGCCCGATAAGCCTCGGCGACCATCTGGTCCTTCGATTCGAAATAATGGCGCACCAGCCCGGCCGTCACGCCGGCCCGGATCGCGATCTGCCTGACCGTCGCGCCCTTCAGCCCGAATTCCGAAATGCAGTCGAGCGTCGCCTCGATCAGTTCCTGCCGACGTTCGCCTTCCGGGGCGCGATGAAAGCTGCGCCGGTTCATGCCGCGGGCACGGTCGGCAAAGGCTTCGGCCGGAACGGGAACATGGGCTTCTCCTTCGGGAAATCGGGGCTCGGGGCGGGCGTCAAAAAATCGACGATACGTATTATTATACGCTTGAATAATAGCTGCACAAGTGCAACCATGCCTCTCAACAAAACCGTGACAGGACAAAGATGCCGCACGGAAAACGACAGGGGAACTGTTTTGATGCGGACAACAAAAGCTCGCAGAGCCATGGGAGCAGCGCGCCGATGACGGATGCGGCCCAGGCAATCGCGGTCACTGACCTGCACAAGCGTTTCGGGCCATTGGAAGTGCTGAAAGGTGTTTCGCTCACGGCGAAGCAGGGCGACGTGATCGCCATCATCGGCGGCAGCGGTTCCGGCAAATCCACCTTCCTTCGCTGTATCAATCTGCTCGAACTTCCCTCCGCTGGCACCGTCAGCGTGCATGGCGAGAAGATCAAGATGAAGTCCGACGGTCGCGGCGGCCTGGTGGCGGAGGACCGCCGCCAAGTCCAGCGCATCCGCAGCCAGCTCGGCATGGTGTTCCAGAGCTTCAACCTCTGGCAGCACATGACCATCCTCGAAAACGTCATCGAGGCGCCGATCCATGTGCTCGGCAAGCCGAAGGCCGAAGCGATCGCGACGGCCGAAACGCTTCTGAAGCGCGTCGGCCTCTACGAGAAGCGCGACGCCTACCCGGCCTTTCTCTCCGGCGGCCAGCAACAGCGTGCGGCGATTGCCCGGGCGCTCGCCATCCAGCCGCTCGTCATGCTCTTCGACGAGCCGACCTCGGCGCTCGATCCCGAACTCGTCGGCGAAGTGCTTTCGGTCATCGGTGACCTTGCCCGGGAAAAGCGCACGATGATCCTCGTCACCCACGAGATGAAGTTCGCGCGCGACGTCGCCAACCACATCGTCTTCCTGCACAACGGCGTCATCGAGGAACAGGGCCCGCCAGAGGCCATCTTCGGCGCACCGAAATCGGAAAGGCTCAAGAAGTTCATCAGTTCCATTCACTGAATTCCAGAATGCTAAACAACCAAAAAGGGGAACAGCATGAAGAAGGCATTGAAAGTCCTGGCCGTTGCGGCGGCAATCGCCGTCAGCGGCGGCGTCGCGGCGTCCGCGGAAGCGCTGAAAGTCGGCGTCGCCGCCGAGCCCTACCCGCCGTTCACGGCGCCGGATGCCAGCGGCAAGTGGGAAGGCTGGGAAGTCGAGTTCATGAATGCGATGTGCGCCGAGGCCAAGCTCGAATGCGTGATCACGCCGGTCGCCTGGGACGGCATCATTCCGGCGCTGACCTCGAAGAAGATCGACATGATCATCAGCTCGATGTCGATCACTGACGAGCGCCTCAAGACGATCGATTTCTCCGACAAGTATTACAACACCCCGACCGGCATCATCGGCACCAAGGGTGTCGACATCAAGCCGACGCCGGAAGGCCTCAACGGCAAGACGCTCGGCGTACAGGTCTCCACGGTCCACCAGGCCTATGCTGCCAAGCACTTCGCGCCGGCGGGCGTCGAGGTCAAGGAATACCAGACGCAGGACGAGGCCAACAACGACCTCGCCGCCGGTCGTCTCGACGCCGTACAGGCGGATGCGATCGCGCTCAAGGCCTTCCTCGCGACCGACCAGGGCAAGGAATGCTGCGACTACAAGGGCGAAGTCGCCGAAGACGTCGCAGTCATCGGCCCGGGCGTCGGCGTCGGTCTGCGCAAGGGCGAGACCGAGCTCAAGGACAAGGTCAACGCCGCGATCAAGGCGATCCGCGACAACGGCACCTACGACACGTTCTCGAAGAAGTATTTCGACTTCGACGTCTACGGCAAGTAAGGCGCGACCGGCCGGCGATGGACCCGTCATGGCGCTCGTGTCCCAGGGGCACGTGCACCATGACAGCCGCCGGCCCTTGCCATCGGAGTACGACGCATGGCTGCGGATTCGCTCGTCAATTGGGGCCTGCTCTCGCTTTCAGCACCCGGCTGGGGCGGCGTGCTGTTGCAGGGCTTCTTCAATTCCATCCAGATCGCCGTCGGCGGTTTCTCGCTCGGACTGGCGCTCGGCGTCGGCGGCGCCTTCGGCAAGCTCTATGGCGGCCCGGTGCTGCGCGACCTGCTCGAATGTTACACCACGATCGTGCGCGCCGTGCCCGAGCTGGTGCTGATCCTGTTGCTCTATTATGCCGGCACCGACCTGCTCAACCAGGTGCTTGGCCTGTTTGCCATCGGTCCCGTCGACATCAGCGGCCTGATGGCCGGTATCTTCGTGATCGGCGTGGTGCAGGGGGCCTATTCGACCGAGGTGCTGCGCGGCGCGATCAAGGCGGTGCCTGCGGGGCAGATCGAGGCGGCACGCGCCTACGGCATGTCGCCGACCAAGGTCTTGCGACGCATCACCCTGCCGGCGATGCTGCCCTATGCCATTCCCGGCCTTTCCAACCTCTGGCTGATCGCCACCAAGGATACCGCCCTTCTCGCGGTCGTCGGCTTTAGCGAGCTGACGCTGGTCACGCGCCAGGCCGCAGGCACGACCAAGGCCTATCTCCTGTTCTTCCTTGCCGCCGGCGCGCTCTATCTGGCGCTGACGCTCGTCTCCAACGTCTTCATCGGCATGCTCGAACGCCATGCCCGACGCGGTTTTGCGGTGAACCGATGACCGACGAAACCACCCACGCCGTCGCCTTTACGCCCGAAGACCTGCCGACGGCCAAGAGTTTCTTCGTGCCGCATCGCATCGTCATGATGCTGGTGTTTGCCGCCTTCGTCGTCGCCGTCGCCGTCTTCATGCGCTGGGACTGGCTGCCGCGCTACCTGCCGCGGCTCGGCTGGGGCATTCTCGTCAGCCTCATGATGCTGTTCAGCACGGCAATCCTCGGCTTCCTGCTGGCGGTGCCGATCGGCCTCGTCCAGGTGACGGGGCCGTGGTTCCTGAAGCTGCCGGCAAAAATCTTCTGCACCGTTATTCGCGGCACACCGCTGCTCCTGCAGCTCTGGCTGCTCTATTACGGGCTCGGCTCGCTGTTCCCGCAGTTTCCGGCGATCCGCCAGTCCTTCCTCTGGCCCTATCTGCGCGAGGCCTGGCCCTATGGCGTGGCGGCGCTGACCATTTCGTTCGCAGCCTATGAGGGCGAGGTCATGCGTGGCGCCTTTGCCGGCGTGCCGCCGGGTGAGCTGGAGGCGGCGAAGGCCTATGGCATGGGCCGCTGGACGATGTTCCGCCGCATCTGGCTGCCGCGCGCCATCCATCGGGCCCTGCCGACGCTCAACGGCGAAACCGTGTTGCAGCTGAAATCGACGCCGCTGGTCGCAACGGTCACCGTGGTCGACGTCTATGCCGTCATCTCCAAGGTCCGGCAGGAAACCTTCCTCACCTACGAGCCGCTGCTCCTGCTCGCGCTCATCTACATGTGCCTCACCGGCATCCTGGTGGTGGCCTTCCGCACGTTCGAAAATCGCATACCAACCCGTGGTGCCTGACATGAAACTCTCCCCCTCGATCACCAACGCCATGCCGGAACTGGTTGCCATCCGCCACGACCTGCATGCCCATCCCGAGCTTGGTCTTGAGGAGACGCGCACTTCCGCCTTCATCGCGGACCATCTCAAAAGCCTCGGTTACGAAGTGACGACAGGCCTTGCCAGGACCGGCGTCGTCGGCACGCTCAGAAACGGTACGGGCACGCGATCGATCGGCATTCGCGCCGACATCGACGCCCTGCCGATCCTCGAGGAAACCGGGCTCGACTATGCCAGCACGACTAAAGGATTGATGCATGCCTGTGGCCATGACGGCCATACGACGATGCTGCTGGGTGCTGCGCGGGCGCTTGCCGAACGACGCAATTTCGACGGCACCGTCCACCTGATCTTCCAGCCCGCCGAGGAGAATTTCGGCGGCGCCAAGATCATGATGGACGAGGGCCTGTTCGATAAATTTCCTTGCGATGCCGTGTTTGCGCTCCACAATGAGCCCGGTCTGCCCTTCGGCCAGTTTGCCCTTCGCGAAGGCCCGATCATGGCCGCCGTCGACGAAGCGCGCATCACCGTGCACGGGCGCGGCGGACACGGCGCCGAGCCGCAGGAAACGGCCGATCCCATCGTTTGCGGCGCGGCGATCGTCATGGCGCTGCAGTCGATCGTTTCACGCAACATCCACCCGATGGACCCGACCGTCGTCACCGTCGGCGCCTTCCATGCGGGCTCGGCCAGCAACATCATTCCCGAGCGCGCCGAGATCGTCGTCGGCATCCGTTCCTTCGAGCCTGACGTGCGCGACGAACTGGAACGCCGCATCCGGATGATTGCCGAGGCGCAGGCGACAAGCTTCGGCATGCGCGCGACCGTCGACTACCAGCGCAGCTACGACGCGACGATCAACCACAAGGCGGAGACCGATTTCGTGCGCGATCTTGCCGTTCGCTTTGCCGGTGCCGACAAGGTCGTCGATCTCGCCCGTCCCTTCATGGGCAGCGAAGACTTCGCCTACATGCTCAAGGAACGGCCAGGCACCTACTTCTTCCTCGGTTCGAAGGTCAGTGACGACGACAGGCCGCTGCACCACCCCGGCTACAATTTCAACGACGGCTTGCTGCCGATCGGTGCAGCCTTCTGGACCGAGCTTGCGGAAGCCTATCTGCCGGTGCGCTGAGCGGCGAGAAGCGCCGCACCAATATGCCGCAGCGCAACATTGCCGCAGTGTGACAACGTGGCGGCCGCGCCGTCATTGACGTTTGACAAATTTGGAGCAGATTCAAGCGCATGCTGAAACGCCAGTGCAGACACCAGGTTTGCGCCGGACGTCGGCCAAGAAAAGTCCCCTGATCGACGAGCGATCACCGGACGAATGATGCAGCAGCCAGAGCGATACGGCCCGCGTCAGCGACGCGACGCGTCCGTATGTCTGAAAGGATTGCGCCCGTGTTTGAAAGTTTCGATGCGACCCTGCTCGCTCGCTTCCAATTTGCCTTCACCGTCTCGTTCCACATCATCTTTCCCGCCTTCTCGATCGGGCTCGCGAGCTATCTCGCAGTGCTCGAAGGGCTGTGGCTTTGGAAGAAGGACGAGGTCTATCTCGAACTCTTCAATTTCTGGAAGACGATCTTTGCCGTCGCCTTCGGCATGGGCGTCGTCTCCGGCATCGTCATGTCCTACCAGTTCGGCACCAACTGGAGCGTCTTTTCCGACAAGGCCGGACCGATCATCGGGCCGCTGATGGGCTATGAGGTTTTGACCGCCTTCTTCCTCGAAGCAGGCTTCCTCGGCGTCATGCTTTTCGGCCTCAACCGCGTCGGGCCAAAACTGCATTTCCTCGCGACCGTCATGGTCGCCATCGGCACGCTGATTTCGGCCACCTGGATCCTTTCGGCGAACTCCTGGATGCAGACGCCGGCGGGTTTCGCCATGAATGAGGCCGGGCAGTTCGTTCCTGTCGACTGGTGGGCGATCGTCTTCAACCCATCCTTCCCTTACCGCCTGACCCACATGGTGCTTGCCGCCTACCTGACGACAGCCTTCGTCGTCGGCGCCTGCGGCGCCTGGCATCTCATTCGCAAGACGGCGCCGCGCCGGGCGCGAAAGATGTTCTCGATGGCAATGTGGATGGCGGCGATCGTCGCGCCGATCCAGATCTTTGCCGGCGACATGCATGGCCTCAACACGCTGGAACACCAGCCGGCCAAGGTGATGGCGATGGAAGGTCACTACCAGAGCCATCCCGACGGCGCGCCACTGATCCTTTTCGGCATCCCGAACTCGCCCGAAAAGCGCGTCGACTACGCCATCGAGATCCCGAAGCTCTCGAGCCTGATCCTGAAACACGACCTCAACGCGCCGCTTGCCGGGCTCGACACCATCGCCGAAGAACTTCATCCCCCGGTCGGCATCGTCTTCTGGTCCTTCCGGGTGATGGTCGGCCTCGGCTTTGCCATGCTCGGCATCGGGCTCTGGTCGCTGTGGTGTCGATACCGCGGTACGCTCGACAGCAATGTCTGGCTTCACCGGGCCGCAATCGCCATGGGGCCGGCCGGTTTCGTCGCCGTGCTCGCCGGCTGGGTCACCACCGAGGTCGGGCGCCAGCCCTATACCGTCTATGGCCACCTGCTGACAGCCAATTCGGTGGCACCGATCGCGGCTCCCGCCGTTGCCGCCTCGCTGATCGCCTTCATCATCGTCTACTTCTTCGTCTTCGGCGCCGGCACCTTCTACATCCTCAGGCTGATGGCGCGATTGCCGCGCGATCCGATGCCCGATCTCGATGAGGGACCGCTTCGCAGTTCGGGCATCATGCCCGGCCCCGCCATCCACAGCAGCCACGCCAACACACAGGGAGGCCGTCATGGAGTTTGACCTGCCGTTCATCTGGGCCGGGATCATCGCCTTTGCGGTGCTCGCCTATGTCATTCTCGACGGCTTCGACCTCGGCGTCGGCATTCTCTTCCCGTTCTTTCCGGAAAAACACGATCGCGACGTGATGATGAATTCCGTCGCACCGGTCTGGGACGGCAACGAAACCTGGCTGGTCCTCGGTGGCGGCGGGTTGATGGCGGTGTTTCCGCTCGCCTACGCCACCATCCTGCCGGCGCTCTACGCCCCCATCATCGCCATGGTCATCGGCCTCATCTTCCGCGGCGTGGCGTTTGAATATCGCTGGCGCACGCGGCGGGCGGAATATCTCTGGAACTGGGCCTTTTCCGGCGGCTCGATGCTGGCCGCCTTCGCGCAAGGCATCACCCTCGGCGCTCTCGTCCAGGGCATCCCGGTCGAAAACCGTGCCTATGTCGGCGGCTGGTGGGACTGGCTGACGCCGTTTTCGATCATGACCGGCATTGCCGTCATCGTCGGCTATGCACTGCTCGGCGCCACCTGGCTGGTCATGAAGACCCACGGCGATCTCGCCGAACGGGCCCGCGATCTGGCGTTCAAATGCTCCTTCGCCACCGTTGGCGCCATGGGCATCGTCAGCCTGTGGACGCCGTTCCTGGAGCCACAATACCTGGAACGCTGGTTCGGATTTCCGACGGCGATCTTCAGCGTGATCGTGCCGGCCCTCGTACTTGGCTGCCTCTACGCGCTGATCACGGGCATCCGCAATCGCCACGACAGACGGCCGTTCATCGCGGCGCTCGGGCTTTTCGTGCTTGGCTATGCGGGCATAGGCATCAGCTTCTACCCCTACATCGTGCCGCCCTCGCTGACGATCTGGGACGCGGCAGCCCCTGAGGCAAGCCTGTCCTTCCTGCTTGCGGGCGCCCTCGTGCTCGTGCCGATCATCCTTGCCTACACCGCCTATGCCTACTGGGTGTTCCGCGGCAAGATCGATCCAGAGGAGGGCTATCATTGACCGGTGAAAGCGGAACCGGCCGCAAGCTTCTCTGGTTTGTCGGCCTCTGGTGCGCAGGCGTGGCGGCGGTCACCGTCGTCGGCCTCGCCATCAAGCTGATGATCGGCACGTAAGCGAGACCCGAAAAAGCCTCGCTCAAGCTTGGCCGGCTAAGTTCTCTCAACACGTCAGCAGGCGATCGCCACAGACGGAGACAGGACCGCACCCTCCTCCCCTGCCACGCGATCGCCTGCTGAGGTGACCATCTTCCAGGGCGCCAGCTGCGACCCTGTTGCCCCTTCCAAGAAAGCTCGACGTTTGTTAGCAGTGCGCCGCAAGAGCGCCCCGCTTAGCCGAGCCGAGGGACGCTCGAACATCCTGAACCGCCCGCAAGGGTCGCGGCTCGGGCAATCGGACGAGACAGATGCAAAAGACCCCCGCGCAGTGCAACACCATGGCCGACGTTCGTGCCGAGATCGACCGGCTCGACCAGGCGCTGATGACGCTGTTTTCCGAACGCTGGGGCTACATCGACCGGGCGGCCGAAATCAAACGTCCGCTGAAGCTGAAAGCCGACATTCCGGCGCGTGTCATGGAAGTGCGGGAAAACGCGCGCAAGAACGCCGCGCGCTTCAATCTCGACCCGGATTTCTACGAGGATATCTGGGCGCGGCTAATTACCCACGCGATCGCCCACGAGCAGAAGCTGCTGGGCGAAACGGGCGACGCGTAGCCACCCGCTTCGAACGGCGATCCAAGGTCAGCGACCGAGGATGTAACGCTGCAGGCGGTCGGCCGCCTCGCGCACGTGCCCCGGATCGCGCAGGAAGCAGGCGCGCATGAACAGCGAGCCGCCGTCGCCAAAGGCCGTTCCCGGCGCCAGGCCGACACCCGTCTTGTCGACGATGTCGATTGCGGCGGCACGCGAATTCGTAACCCCATCAATCTTCAGGAAGGCGTAGAGCGCGCCATCGGGTTTGAGCGTTTCCACCCGGTTGGTGGCAATCAGTGCGTCGCAAAAGACATCGCGGTTCGCGGCAGCCTTGGCAACATTGGCATCGACGAAGGCGTCGCCTTCATCGAGCGCAACCACGGCGCCGCGCTGCATGAACTGGGCGACACCCGACGTCGAGTACTGCACCAGGTTCTCGAACACCTGGCCGATCTCGGGCGGAGCCACGATCCAGCCGACGCGCCAGCCGGTCATCGACCAGTTCTTCGAGAAGGAGTTGACGAAGAGGATGCGGTCACCTTCCTCCATCACATCGAGGAAGGACGGCGCGCGGGCACCGGTATAGCAGTAGAGCGCGTAGATCTCGTCGGCGACGATCCAGAGGCCGTGCCTGCGCGCCAGGGCCAGGATCGCAGCCAGTTCCTCGCGCGTCGCCGTCCATCCCGTCGGGTTCGACGGCGTGTTGATGAACAGCGCCTTCGTCTTCGGTCCGATCGCGGCCTCTAGCCGCTCCAGGTCGAGCTGCCACTTGCCGTGCTCGAAGCGCAGTTCGACAGAGACCGGTCGCACGCCGGAGAGATCGACAGCCGCAGCGAAATTCGGCCAGGCCGGCGTCAAAAGCACCATCTCGTCGCCCGGTGAAGCGATCGCCTCGATCGAAAGCTTGATCGCCTGCATGCCCGAACCGACGACATAGAAGTGCTCCGGCGACAGGGTCTTTTCGAAACGCCTCTGATAATAGCGCGAAAGCGCCTCGCGCAACGGCGGGATGCCGCGCTGCCATGTGTAGAACGTTTCGCCGCCGGTGAGCGCTTCGCGCGCAACGTCGCTGATGAAGGCCGGCGTCGGCAGGTCGCCCTCACCGACCCAGAGCGGGATCAGGCCGTCGCGTCCGCGGGCATAGTTCACCACCTCGACGATGCCGCTTTCCGGAGCCGCGATCGCGCGGGGGCTGATGGTGCTCATGAAGGTCATCGACGGGCTCCGGATCAGATCGATCCCGGATCCCCAAGATCATCGTGAAAGATTTCAATGGATTAGAACATGGTAGAACCGCCTGCGGCCGCCCATTCCTTGCGCTTTTCCATCGCTTCTAGCCGCTTTCGCTAGGGCGATCACGCGACTTTATCTGACCGGTTTATCGATTTCTGTGATGTTTCGCGGCCCCGTGGGGCGGGGCCGCGATGAAAGGATCACGCGCGCTGCTTCAGCAGGTCGCGGATTTCGCCGAGAAGCAGAATGTCTTCCGGCGGCGGTGCGGCCGGCGCTTCGTCCTTCTTCTTTTCCATCGAAGCGCGCATGCGGTTCACGGCCTTGATCATCAGGAAGATGATCCAGGCCAGGATCAGGAAGTTGATGAGCACGGTGATGAAGTTGCCATAGGCAAAGACGGCGCCCTGCTGACGGGCGGCGGCGAGCGACGTCGCGGTCACGTTGGCCGAAAGCGGCAGGAAGTAGTTGGAGAAATCGAAGCCGCCGCCTGTGAGCGCGCCGACGATGGGCATCACGAGATCTTCCACGACCGATGTGACGATCTTGTTGAAGGCGGCGCCGATGATCACACCGACCGCGAGATCCATCACATTGCCGCGGGCAATAAACTCCTTGAACTCATTCAGCATGCGTCTCTCCGTAGTATCCCCGTTGAAAACGACCGCCGGCGCTGTCCCGCGCTGCAACCGTTTACGGAAACTAAACCAAAGCCGTCAGCGAGAAAACCTTTCTTTGCCTTTGATCAAATCGCACCCGATAAGATGCGCGCGCCAGGTGGCATGCGCCGGCGTGGGCGGCTTTCGCGTGCCGGGCCTTGGACTTAAGACTCATGCGCGGGCAATTCTCAACCCGGCGCACTTATCCTATGCTTGTCCCCGGAGGAGTGAGGCATGCTTTCGGGTTCGGTCATCTTTGCCTCGGCCTTCGCCTATCTGCTGCTGCTGTTTGCGGTGGCGAGCTATGGCGACCGGCGGGCCAGGAGGAACAGCGCTGCGCTGAAGGGCAGACCGCTCGTCTATGCGCTGAGCCTTGCGATCTATTGCACCTCCTGGACCTATTTCGGCGGCATCGGGCTCGCAGCCGAGCGCGGGCTCGAATTCACCGGCATCTATATCGGGCCGATCCTGATGTTCACGCTCGGCATGCCGCTGATCCGCAAGATCGTCCGGCTGGCCAAGACCGAAAAGCTGACATCGGTCGCCGACTTCATCGCCGCGCGCTACGGCAAGAACCCGGCAGTCGCCGCGATCGTCGCGCTGATCTCGCTGGTCGGCGCCATTCCCTATATCGCGCTGCAGCTGAAGGCCATTTCGAGCTCGGTCGCAGCCATGATCAACACCAGCGACTACGGCATCGGCGCCGGGCAGAGCTTCATCGACCTGCCCTTGCTCGTTACGCTGTTCCTTGCGTGTTTCGCCATCGTCTTCGGCACCCGCCACACCGACGCCACCGAACATCAGGACGGGTTGATCCTGGCGATCGCGATGGAATCGCTGGTCAAGCTCGTCGCGCTCGTGACCGCCGGCTTCTACATCGTCTTCGTGATCTTCAACGGTCCCGCCCATCTGTGGTCGCTCGCCCAGCAGAGCCCGGCCGTCCAGCAGGCATTGTCCTACGAGACCCCGATCGCGCGGTGGATCCTTCTGATCGTCACCTCGGCCTTTGCGATCATCATGCTGCCACGGCAGTTCCATGTGACCGTCGTCGAAAACCGCACCGAAGGGGAGCTTCGCACCGCCGGCATCCTCTTTCCGCTTTATCTGGTCGCGATCAACCTCTTCGTGCTGCCGATCGCGATTGCCGGCATTCTGACCTTCTCCGGCACCGGCGACTCCGATCTCTACCTCTTGACGCTGCCGCTTGCCAACGACCTGCCGGTGTTGACGCTCATCACCTTCATCGGCGGCTTCTCGGCAGCGACCGCCATGGTGATCGTCGCCTCCGTTGCGCTGTCGATCATGATTTCCAACGACATCGTCATGCCGGTGTTCCTGCGCCGCAATCTCAGCCAGCGCGGCGGCTTGCAGGAAAACCTGGCGGGAACGCTGCTCAACATCCGCCGCTCGGCGATCTTCGCCGTGCTTTTGCTCGGCTACGGCTACTACCGCTCGGCCGACATCAGCGCCGGCCTCGCCTCGCTCGGCCTCTTGTCCTTCGTCGCCATCTCGCAGATGGCCCCGGCGCTGCTCGGCGGCCTCGTCTGGCGCCAGGCCAATGCACGCGGCGCCATCTGCGGCATGGTCTCAGGCTTCCTCGTCTGGGCCTATCTGCTGTTCCTGCCGAGCCTCGGCGGGCCCGACAACTCGCATGTGGCAACGACGGTCTTGAGCTTCCTGTTGCCGTTCACCGACATGTTCTCCGGCAGCGACGCCGACCCGCTGGTCAACGCGACGATGCTGAGCCTGCTCGTCAACTGCACCACCTATGTTCTCGCGTCGCTGACGCGCACGCCAAAGCCGATCGAACGGTTCCAGGCCGGCGTCTTCATCACACGGCGGTCGCGCACAGAAGGCGCCTTTCGCGGCCGCAAGACCAAGGTGACGGTGCGCGATCTTAAGGCGACGATCGCCCGCTACATGGGGGCCGAGCGCATGCAGCGCTCGTTCCACACCTATGAGCGCCAGTCCGGCCGCTGGCTCGACGAGAATGCGCCGGCCGACATGGCGGTGGTGCATTTCTCCGAACAGCTGCTTGGAAGCGCCATCGGCTCGTCTTCGGCCCGCCTGGTTCTGTCGCTGCTCTTGCAGCGCGGCGACGACACTTCGTCCGACACCGCCTGGCTGCTCGACCAGGCGAGCGAGGCGCTGCAGTACAATCAGGACATGCTCAACACGGCCCTTGCGCAGATGGACCAGGGCGTCGCCGTTTTCGACAATGGCAACAACCTGATCATCTGGAACCGGCGCTTCCGCCAGCTCCTCGATCTGCCCGAGGCTGCCGGCCAGGTCGGCGTGCCACTCGCAGAGATCGTCGCGATCCTCACCAGGCGCGGCGATATCCGCAAAGATGAGGAGAAGGGGCTGATCGCCAACTTCCTGACGCTCGACAAACCCTTCCTGCTCGAGCTCGGCAACGGCGAACGCATCATCGAAGTGCGCACCAACGCCATGCCGGACAAGGGCATCGTCACCACCTATACCGACATCACCCAGCGCGTTGCCGCCGACATGGCGCTGAAGCAGGCGAACGAGACGCTGGAGCTTCGTGTTGCCGAGCGCACCGGCGAGCTGACCCGGGTCAACAAGGAACTGGCCGAGGCGCGAGCAGCGGCGGAAGAAGCCAATATCGGCAAGACACGGTTCTTCGCGGCCGCCGGCCACGACATCCTCCAGCCGCTCAATGCCGCGCGGCTTTACTCCTCATCGCTGGTCGAGCGGCTCGGAGAATCCGACAACAGCACGCTGGTCGAAAACATCGATTCTTCGCTCGAATCGGTCGAGGCGATCCTCGGTGCCGTGCTCGACATTTCGCGCCTCGACACCGGCGCGATGAAGGCGCGGGTGCAATCGGTCCCGCTCGGCGACCTGCTCAGGCGCGTCGAGACCGACTTCGCGCCGATGGCACGAGCCAAGGACCTGAAGCTCGTCGTCATGCCGACATCGCTGGTCGTGCGCAGCGACCCCAACCTCTTGCGCCGTGTCGTGCAGAACCTGGTGTCCAACGCCATCAAGTACACGCTCACAGGCAAGGTGCTCATCGGAGTGCGCCGGCACAAAGGGGTGGCGACCATCGAAGTGCTCGATTCCGGCATCGGCATTCCCGCGTCCAAGTTCCGCACCGTCTTCAAGGAATTCGCCCGCCTCGACGAGGGCGCCCGGACAGCCTCCGGCCTTGGACTTGGCCTTTCGATCGTCGACCGCATCTCGCGCGTGCTCAACCACCCGGTCAGCCTGCAGTCGACACTGGGCAAGGGCACGGGCTTCAAGGTCACCCTGCCGCTCGACGCAACCGCCGGCGAACGCGTCGCCGTCCGTCCGGTTTCCGCAAGCAAGGCGAGCGAAGCGCTGAACGGCCTGCGTGTGCTTTGCATCGACAATGAGCCGCGGATCCTCGAAGGCATGCGGGTGCTGCTTTCCGGCTGGGGTTGCGTCGTCACGACGGCGGAATCGGTCGCCGCCTGCGCCGACCTGGTGATGGAGGCGGGCGGGCGTCCGCACGCGGTGATCGCCGATTATCACCTGGACGACGGCACTGGGATCGAGGCCATCGCAAAAATCCGGGCGCAATGCGCAGAGGCCATGCCGGCCCTCCTGGTGACCGCCGATCGCTCACCGGAAGTGCGCGCGGCAGCCGAGCGGGACGGGGTCGCGATCCAGAACAAGCCGGTGAGACCCGCGGCGATGCGCGCCTGGCTGACGCAGCTTTCAACGGCAGCGCGGGCTGCCGCGGAGTAGCGGCACCGGCTGTAAGCGAGCAAAAAAGAGACAAAATGCGCAAAGCCGCCTGTTCAGGCGGCAGCGACAGTACCGATCTTCGACAGCTGGATGACGGCCTGCGTGCGGCTGTCGACGTTCAGCTTCAGGAGAATGGCCGAGACATGCGCCTTGATGGTGGCCTCGGAAACACCGAGCTCGTAAGCGATCTGCTTGTTGAGAAGCCCTTCGCCGAGCATGCTGAGCACCCGCGACTGCTGTGGGGTCAGGGTCTGCAGGCGCTGAAGCAGGTCGGCGACCTCGGGCTCGTAGTCCTGCGCCTGATCATAGCCGGCCGGTACGAAAACCTCACCGGCCATCACCTTCTCGATGCCATCACGGATCTCCTCGATCCCCGCCGACTTCGACAGGAAGCCGGATGCGCCGAGGTCGAGCGCACGATGGATCGTAGCCGGATCGTCATGGGCGGAAACGACCATGACCGGAAGGCTCGGAAATTCGGCACGAAGCGCAATCAGCCCCGATAGGCCGCTGACGCCGGGCATGGTCAGATCGAGAAGGATGAGGTCGGCGTCCGGATGATCGGCGGCCGCCTTGCGAGCGGCGGCAAAATCGCCGGCCTCGACGATGCCGGGAGCGCCCTCGGCACCGCTCAACGCCTGGCGCATCGCGCCGCGAAACAGCGGATGGTCATCCGCGATGATGATGGTCGTGTCCGGTGTCATGCCGCTCCCTCCCAAGAGCTTGGCCCGAGACCCATGCGCCCCCACGCACCGATCTGCGTCCGCATGGCCGATCCGGCTTCTCAGGTCTTTTGCGGCTCCTGTGCGGGATCGCTGCCTTCGAGGTCCTTCACGATGTCCATGAACCTGCGCATCATTCTTTCCATGATGCCCATTGCGCGGTCAATCTCTTCCTCTGCCGGAAGATCCTGTTTTGCAACGCTGTCACCGGATTTCGCGGCCTTTTCCAGAACCTCGACCCGCTTCGTCAGCAGGTCCAGTTCCTGTTCGAACGCGGCACGTTCATCGGCGGCCATGCGGCAGACAAGCTGGGCATCCTTTTCCTGGCAGAGCGACACTTCGCCGGTCTGTGTGTCGAGCCGGGCTATGCCGGTTTCCGACTTCTGCATGCTGTAGCGACCCGGCGCCGGACCTTCAGCGCCGGCGCTGCCGGCAAAGGCAAAACTCGTACCGATCAGAAGCAGGACAATAGCACGTTTCATGACTTCCTCTCCCTTGCGATTGGCTGCGGAACGTCTTGCGACGCATGGACGGGAAGAGCGAAATTGATCTTCACCAAGGATTATGCGCGAATCGACGTCCTTGCGCGATGGACAATCGCCGATATTTGCGGCAAGGCCACGACAGAAGATTACGGGGACAGACGGGCACCATGAGTTCCATCATCTACAAGATCGTTCCGGCTTCGCTGTGGCAGGAAGCCAAGCGCAGCGGGCGTTTCGACGGTGCACCCGTCGACCTTGCCGACGGCTTCATCCATTTCTCGACCGCGGATCAGGCGATCGAGACCGCGGCCCGGCATTTCGAGGGACAGGAAGGCCTGCTGCTCGTTGCCATCGATGGCGACGCACTCGGCGAGGAACTGGTCTATGAACCCTCGCGCGGCGGCGCCCTTTTCCCCCATCTCTATGCCCCTCTCTTCCTGTCGGCCGTCGTCTGGGAAAAGCCCCTGCCGCTTGGCACCGACGGCCTGCACATCTTCCCGGACTTAGACGCATGAACCCATTTACCAATCTTGCCCGTCGCGGCCTTTTTCTGTTCGACCCAGAGGCCGCGCATGGCCTGTCGATCAAGGCGCTGAAGACCGGGCTGGTCCCGAACTGTCCCGCCGGGACCGACAAGCGGCTTTCCCAGACGATTGCCGGCATCACGTTCCCGAACCCGGTCGGCATGGCCGCGGGCTACGACAAGAACGCTGAGGTACCGGAAGCGCTTTTGAAGATCGGCTTCGGCTTCACCGAAATCGGCACCGTGACCCCGAAGCCGCAGTCGGGCAACGACAAGCCGCGCATCTTCCGGCTGGTCGAGGACGAAGCGGTCATCAACCGCCTCGGCTTCAACAATGAAGGCCATGGCGCAGCCTTGGCGCGGCTGAAAGCCTGCTCGCGCGATGCGCTGATCGGCGTCAACATCGGCGCCAACAAGGACAGCGCCGATCGCATCGCCGATTATGTCAGCGGCATCCATACGTTCTATTCGGTCGCCCGCTACTTTACCGCCAATATCTCATCGCCGAACACGCCGGGTCTGCGCGACTTGCAGGCGCGCGAGAGCCTCGCAGCCCTGCTTTCGGCCGTGATTGCCGCGCGTGACGAAGAGGCATTGCGCAGCAACCGCCGCGTTCCGGTGTTCCTGAAGATCGCGCCTGATCTCACCGAAGAGGGCATGGACGATATCGCTTCCGAGGTGCTTGCCCACGATCTCGACGGCCTGATCGTCTCCAACACGACGCTGTCGCGCGACGGATTGAAGGACCAGGCCCAGGCGAAGGAAGCCGGCGGTCTTTCCGGAAAGCCGCTGTTTGAAATATCGACCGCTGTGCTTGCCCGCATGCGCAAGCGCGTCGGGCCGAAGCTGCCGATCATCGGCGTTGGCGGCATTAGCTCAGCGGAGACGGCGGCCGAGAAAATCCGTGCCGGCGCCGATCTGGTGCAGCTCTATTCCTGCATGGTCTACGAGGGTCCGGCGCTGCCCGGCCGCATCGTGCGCGGCCTCTCCGCTCTTTGCGATCGCGAGAAGCTCACCTCGATCCGCGACATCCGCGACAGCCGCCTCGATTACTGGTCCGGCCGGAACGTCTGACGGGCCTTTGCCGGAATGCGCGACAGCAGGAACAGGCCGCGCATCAAAAGGAACAGGTTGAGGCCCGCCCACAGGCCGTGATTGCCGAAGGCGGGTATCAGCACGGCGAGGGCCGCGACATAGCCGACAAAGGCCGCCATCATCATGTTGCGCATCTCGCGCGACCAGGTGGCGCCGATAAAGACGCCGTCCATCAGGAAGGCGAGCGCGCCCGTCATGGCCGTGACGGCCGCCCAGGGCAGATACTCGTAGGCCGCAGCGCGAACATCAGGCGCCGTCGTCAGCAGATCGATGAGCGCGTCGCCGAAGATGAGGAAGGCAACCGTCGTCACCAGCGACAACCCCAGCGACCAGGCGGCCGTGAGCCTGAGCGCCCGGTCGAAGGCCGGGCGATAATGGGCGCCGATCGAGCGGCCGATCAATTGCTCCGCGGCATTGGCGAGACCGTCGAGATAATAGCCGGCAACCAGAAAGATCGTCATCAGCACGGCATTCGCCGCCAGCGTCACCGGTCCGAAGGCAGTACCGATGCGGGTCATCAGCGTGAAGGCCGCCAATAGCACGAAGGAGCGGATCATGATGTCGCGGTTGAGCCCGAAGAGCGGCTTCAGCCGTTCGCGGTCGAAGATCTCGGCCCAACCAGGAGCGTCCCTGGCGTCAAACCGGCCATAGACGATGGCAAAGCCGACGAGCGCGCCGATCACCTCTCCCGTCACCGTCGCGAGCGCAACGCCCATCACGCCCCAGCCGAGAACGAGACCGAGCAGGATCGACAGCACGATGTTGATGCCGTTGATCAACGTCTGCAGCATCAGCCCGATCGTGCCTTCGCCGCGCCCGAGCACGAAGCCGAGGATGGCGTAGTTGGCGAGCGCCGCCGGGCCGGAGAGGATGCGACAGAGAAAATAGGTGCTGGTGACGGCAGCCACTTCCGGCTCAGGCCCCATCAGCCACAGGCCTCCGGACAAAAGCAGGGGCGAGACGAGAACGCTGACCGAGCCACAGATCAGCGCGATGATCAGCGAGCGCCAGAACACCGCCTGCTGTTCGCGCCGATCGCCGCGGCCATAGGCCTGGGCGACAAGGCCGGTGGTGGCGGCGCGCAGGAAATTGAAGGTGGTGAAGATCAGGTCGAAGATGATGGCGCCGATCGCAAGCCCGGCGAGCAGTTTCGCCTCACCCATCCGCCCGACGACGGCGGTATCGACGAGGCCGAGCAGCGGCGTGGTCAAAAAACCGAGGGTCATCGGCAGCGCGATCGCGAGGATCAGCCGGTGGGTGACGTGGAAGGGGCCGGCGGTTTCGCTCGGCGAAGCGGGAGAAGCGGCGGTCATCGAACGGTCCGGCGTGTTGGGTAAGTGATGACCGTTTTAGGGAATGATCATGGGAGGATGCAAGTCGTGCTGGCAGCTGAATTGCAACGGACACATGTCCCGATCAGTGTCCGCCAAGGCCCCTCACCCTAACCCTCTACCCGCACGCGAGGAGAGGAACGTGACAAACGCAACGTCACACCCCTGACACTGGTCGGAGGATAGTCCCGCCAGCTGTCATGGTGGATCGAAAGAGCGCATCAATCCGCCTTCTCCCCGCTTGGTCGGGAGAAAGTCCCGGCAGGGGGATGAGGGGCAGAGGTCTAAATTGGTCGCGGCCGGATCAGCCTGACAGCACCATCGCCCAGAACGGGCGGTTGCCGGAGGCCGCATTTTGGGCGACAGCGACGCCCAGGCCACGGTAGTTGCCGAGCATGTTTTCGAGATGCTTGGGCGACTTGTACCAGGCGTCATAGGCGCGCTCAGCGTCGTCCTGGCCCATGGCAATGTTTTCGGCAGCCGGAAGCGTCACGCCCTGGCCCTTCATCCGGTCGTAGAAACTGTCGTTCCAGCCGATCAGATGCTGCATCTTGCCTGATTTGGCCATGCGCGCGGCCTGGCTCATGGCGGCGACCGAGGCTGCGCGGTCCGGGACGAGCGGCGTCAGCCCCCTGCCCTTTCTGAGCTTGTTGACGTAGCCGAGGCTCGCCTCGGTCTGGTCGCTGCCGGTGCCGCTTTCGGGCGAAAGCACCTGCGACGTGGTGCAGCCGGCAAGTGCCGCGATCGAGAAGATGGCGGTCGCCCGCAGCAGGCCGCGGCGTTCGATCAGGAGAAAACGGTCCTGCATCGTCAACGCCTGAAGCTCAGCACGCGCAGGATGACGAAGGCCGGAACGACGATCACGGCGCCGAGCAGCAGGTAGTCGCCGACCCGACCGAGGGCCGAAAACCCGGTGTACCAGAGGTCGAGCAGGAAGTTCTTCACGGCGAAGTAGATATCGGTCGGATACCAGCCGAACATTCTCATCACGAAGCCGACAAGGATCGACACCACGATGAGCTTGATCAGCACGCGCAGCGGCGAGTCGCCCAAAAATCTGTTCATTCCGTCCGACATCCGCGAACTTCTCCTGTTTGTCTTCACATAAGCCGCGATCGGCGCGGTCGCAAGTCGCGGGACACGGCACGCTGCGCTCAAGCCCCTGGTCACGCCAGATTCCGCTTGTATTTTGCCCCATCCGGCGTCAGAAGCGCTGATCGCAACCAACATCTCACATTGATGACGCTCAACCAGCTCTCCTCCGGCGACCTGATCGCCGACCGCCGCGCCGACTACGCAAAAATGCTTGCCGAGGGCGGCGAGCCCGACAGCGCGGCCGAACTCATGGCGCAGGCGCTGGAACGGGCGCCGGACTGGGCTGCCGGCTGGTTTCGGCTGGCGGACTATGAGGAAAAATCTGGCCGGAAAGAGGCGGCGATCGAAGCGCTCAGAAAAACCCTGGCGTTGACACCCGAAGATATCTTCGGCGCTGGCCTCAAACTGGCGCTGCTCGGTGCGGTCGAGGTCCCCGAGCAGCCACCGAGCCTCTATGTCGAGCGCCTGTTCGACGACTATGCCGACCGCTTCGACCAGGCGCTGGTCGAAAAGCTCGGCTACACCGTGCCGCAGAAGCTCGCAGCCCTGATCCTAAGCCACACCGGGGCGCTGATCTTCGAGCACGTGACCGATCTCGGCTGCGGCACCGGCCTTTTCGGCGAACGCATCCGGGATCAGGCGCACTTCCTCGAAGGCTTCGATATTTCCGTCAACATGCTCGCCAAGGCCGAGGCGAAATCCACCTACGATCGGCTGGCCCGTGCCGATCTTTCGCTTGCACCCGATGCCTCAGGCATCTTCGGCAATTTTGCCGCCCGGCGCGCCGACCTCGTCAGCGCCGCCGACGTGCTGATGTATCTCGGCAATCTCGACAGCGTCTTCGACATCACGACACAACTGCTCGCCGGCAACGGATACTTCGCCTTCTCGGTCGAAGATGCCGGCGACGTCGAGGATTTCGTGCTGCGGCCATCGTTGCGCTACGCCCACAGCGACGCCTATGTCCGCTCTCTTTGCGCCAACCATGGACTTGACCTGATGGCGACGGAACGCGCCGTCATCCGCATGGACGCGGGCGAACCGGTCTTCGGCATCCTGTTCCTGGCGCGCAAGCCTGCATAAAACGCAAGGCAGGGTCGCAAAAATAGGTCAGCATAACTGACATATTTTTCTTGATTGTTTTTGTGCGTTGCAGCATTGCTTTGCCATCGCAATCGAGGATTTGCCATGGCCCAGCTCAGCAGCGTTTTCGGTCTCTGGAACACCAGCCCGACCCGGCACACGGCCGTAGAGGATCTGCAGGGTATCTTCACCGGCAGCCTGATTGCGGCACTCGGGCTCTATTTTCTCGCCAGCGCCGGTCTGCTCACCGGCAGCACGGCAGGCGTCGCGTTCCTGCTACACTATGCCTTCGGCATCAATTTCGGCCTTGCCTTCTTCCTCTTGAACCTGCCGTTCTTCTATCTGTCCTGGAAGCGGCTCGGTCCGGCCTTCACGGTGAAAACCTTCATCGCCATCGGCGTCACCTCGTTCCTCACCGACATCCAGTCGCGGCTCTTCCAGATCGGCGACATTCATCCGGCCTGGGCGGCGCTTCTCGGGGGGCTGCTTCTCGGCTACGGGCTGCTTGCGCTCTACCGCCACCGCGCCAGCCTTGGCGGCGTCGGAATTCTCGGCATCTACCTGCAGGAGCGCTTTGGCATTCGCGCCGGCCTCGTGCAGCTCGCAATCGACATGGTCGTGCTGGTGATCGCCTTCGGCGTCACCTCGCCCACGGTCGTCGCCTGGTCGGTGCTTGGCGCGGTCGTGCTCAACCTGTTCGTCGCCATCAACCACCGCGCCGACCGCTACATCGCGCTCTGAAGCGCCGTGCGTTCCCATGAACGCACGTGGCGCTCCAGCGCGACGCAGATAGCCCCGAAGCGGACCTCGGGGCTATCTGGATTTTCACGCACGCGGCGTTAGGCAGCCATGACCGGCTGATCGACGGGATGCTGCGACCGCAGGCCGACAGCGACCCGGTTCCAGACATTGATGACGCCGATCGCCATGGTGATCTTGGTGATCTCCGCCTCGCTGAAATGCGCGCGCAGCGGCTCGAAATCCGCATCGGGCGCACCGGTCTGGGCAAGGTTGGTCAGCGATTCCGTCCAGGCGAGCACCGCCCGCTCGCGCGCGTCATAGATCGGCGATTCCCGCCAGGCGCAGATCAGGTGAATCCACTGTTCGCTCATGCCGGTGTGGCGCGCCTCTTTCACATGCATGTCGATGCAATAGGCGCAGCCGTTGATCTGCGAGGCGCGCAGTTTGATCAGGTGGATCAGGCGCGGCTCCAGGCCCGATTCCTTGATGATGTAGCTGTCGAAAGCCGCAGCAGCCTTGTAGGCATCGGGAGCGGCTTTGACGAAGTTGAAACGCGGCTGCATGGACTTCTCCTTGGGTTGAAATGGATTTGTTTTTCAGGCGCTGGCGGCCGACTTGCGTTCGTGGATCGCCAGAAAGGCGTTTGTCCTTGCTGAAATGCTGCCATCATCCTTGGAATTGAGGTCGTCCAGGATGCTGGCGATGGTGACCCGCCTGAGTTCGGCGCGATAGGCCTGCTCGGCCTTCAGCATCGCGACATTGATCGTGCAGGGTGCTGTCGGCTTGCAGGCATAGGGGTTGGGGCCGCGCAGACGGATTTCGTTGCAGCGGAAAGCCGGCTCGGGACCTTCGACCGCGAGCACGATATCGAGCAGGGTGATCCCTTCCGGCATACGGGCAAGGCGATAACCGCCCTTCGGGCCCGGCACGGCCTCCAGCAACCCTGCCCCGGACATCGCCTGCAGATGCTTCAACAGGTAGCTCGTGGACACGCCGTGGAACTCGGCAAGGGCTGCCGCCGACAGCGTGCTGCCCGACTGAAGACAGCTCAGCATCGTCACGCTGTGAATGGCCTGCTCGACCCCATCTCCGAGTTTCATGACGACCTCCTTAATCGTGGATAATTTTTATCTACGATCTAAACGCGAGTCAACCGGGTTGCTCTCGTGTTGCGGGCGGGCTTCTCTTTTGCCGGATTTGATCTACCTTTGTTCTCCGTGAACAGGATCGATTCCAGAGAGCCGCAGGGCGATGCCCTGACCCTGCCCGCCCCCTTTCTCAGCTGGTTCGGCGAAAAGGGCTGGCGGCCGCGCGCCCACCAGCTGGATCTGCTCGCGCGCGCCGAGGCCGGCGAAAGCACGCTGTTGATCGCGCCGACGGGCGCCGGCAAGACCTTGGCTGGCTTCCTGCCGTCGCTGGTGGACCTCACCCGCCGCGGCAAGATCCCGCCGGGATCGGCTTTTGTCGGGATCCACACGCTCTACATCTCGCCCTTGAAGGCGCTCGCCGTCGATATCGAGCGCAACCTGATGAAGCCGGTCAGCGAGATGGGCCTGCCGGTGCGCGTCGAAAACCGCACCGGCGACACGCCGACCGCCAAGCGCCAGCGACAGAAACTCAATCCGCCCGACATCCTTTTGACGACGCCGGAACAGCTGGCGCTGCTGCTCGCCAACGGCGAGGCGCAGCGGTTCTTCGGAAATTTGCGCTACGTCGTCTTCGACGAGCTGCATTCGCTGGTCACCTCCAAACGCGGCCATCTGCTGTCGCTCGGCCTTGCGCGGCTTCGCCGCCTTGCGCCTGGCCTGCAGACAATCGGTCTTTCGGCCACCGTCGCCGACCCGATGGACCTGCAGCGCTGGCTCGCGCCGCAGGAGCCGGACGCGAACAATCACGCCGGCCTCGTTCAGGTAAAGGGCGGGGCCAAGCCGCAGATCACCATTCTGAAGACCGAAGAACACGTGCCCTGGGCCGGCCACTCGGCGCGCTACGCGATCCCCGACGTCTACGCCGCAATCAAGGAGCACGGCACGACCCTGCTCTTCGTCAACACCCGCAGCCAGGCAGAGCTTCTGTTCCAGGAGCTCTGGACCAACAACGACGACAATCTGCCGATTGCGCTGCATCACGGCTCGCTCGACGTTGCCCAGCGCCGCAAGGTCGAGGCGGCGATGGCCGAGAACCGATTGCGCGCCGTGGTCGCCACCTCGACGCTCGATCTCGGCATCGACTGGGGCGATGTCGATCTGGTCGTCCATGTCGGAGCGCCCAAGGGCGCGAGCCGCCTCGCCCAGCGCATCGGCCGCGCCAACCACCGGATGGACGAACCGTCAAAGGCGATCCTGGTGCCGGCCAACCGCTTCGAGGTAATGGAATGCCAGGCGGCCCTCGACGCCAATTATGTCGGCGCCCAGGACACGCCGCCGGTCGGCAAGGGCGCGCTCGACGTGCTCGCCCAGCACGTGCTTGGCATGGCTTGCGCAGCACCCTTCGATCCGCTCGACCTCTACGACGAGATCACCACCGCCTCGCCCTATGCTACGCTTTCCTGGGAGACCTTCGAACGGGTGATCGATTTCGTCGCGACCGGCGGCTATGCGCTGAAGACCTATGAGCGCTATGCCCGCATCCGCAAGACCAAGGAAGGGCTCTACCGCGTCTCCAATCCGCTGGTGGCGCAGCAGTACCGCCTCAACGTCGGCACCATCGTCGAATCGCCGATGCTGAACGTCCGCATGGTCAAGCGCAATGCGCGCGGCTCGCTCGGCCGCGGCGGCATGCCGCTCGGCAAGGTCGAAGAATATTTCCTCGAAATGCTCTCCCAGGGTGACACCTTCATGTTCTCCGGCAAGGTGCTGCGCTTCGAGGGCATCCGCGAAAGCGAGTGCCTGGTCAGCCAGGCCTTTACCTTCGATCCGAAGGTGCCGAGCTATGCCGGCGGCAAGTTTCCGCTCTCGACCTATCTGGCTGAACAGGTGCGCCGGATGCTTGCCGACCCGGCGCGCCGGGCCGCCCTGCCGGAACAGGTGCGCGACTGGCTGTCCCTGCAGAAGGACGTCTCGATGCTGCCACGCGAGGACGAGCTTCTGATCGAGACCTTTCCGCGCGGCAGCAAGCATTACATGGTCATCTATGCCTTCGAGGGGCGGCTGGCGCACCAGACGCTCGGCATGCTGCTCACCCGCCGCCTCGACCGCGCCGGGCTGAAGCCGCTCGGCTTCGTCGCGACCGACTACTCGCTCGCCGTCTGGGCGCTCGACGACCTTGGCGCCACCTTCGACTTCAACCGCGGCGCGCTTGCCGACCTCTTCGACGAGGACATGCTTGGCGACGACCTCGAAGCCTGGCTGAACGAGTCCTTCCTTCTGAAACGCACCTTCCGCAATTGCGCCGTCATTGCCGGCCTCATCGACCAGCGCCATCCCGGCAAGGAAAAGACCGGCCGGCAGGTGACTGTCTCGGCAGACCTCATTTACGACGTATTGCACGCGCACGAGCCCGACCACCTGCTGCTCGAAGCGACCCGCAACGATGCGGCGACAGGGCTTTTGGACATCGCCCGGCTCGGGGATATGCTGAAGCGAATCAAGGGCCACATAACCCATCGCCGGCTCGACCGGATCTCGCCGCTGGCCGTGCCGGTCATGCTGGAGATCGGCAAGGAAGTGATCCAGGGCGAAGCGCAGGACTTCCTGCTTTCGGAGGCGGCCGACGACCTGATCCACGAGGCGATGGGCTACGATGCGGATCGATAGGAAAGACGATTTGGGAACGAGCAGTCTGTCGCATCGGGTGGCTTACCTCCCTTCGGGAGCGATGTCGCGTCCGGCGGCTTACCCCCCTCTGGCCTGCCGGCCATCTCGCCCACAAGGGGGGAGATTAGTTGCGGCACGCCTCCCCCACCCATTTGCAGTCGCTCCGGCTGCACCAATGTTCCCCTCGGAAAGAACCGCCAGCCACGGGTCGATCTCCCCCCTTGTGGGGGAGATGGCCGGCAGGCCGGAGGGGGGTGCAGCACCACGCATTTCCGGCCTCGGCAGGGTGGCATGACCATGCACCGCCTCGCCCACGCTCTCTCCGCCCAGACGACTGTTCCTCTCCTTGGCGCCCAGACAATCGTCAATGGTGTCGTGGCCATCTGCGATCCGCTCGGAGGCCTCTATCTGCCTGAGACGGGCACGCTCGTCGTCTCCGACCTGCACCTGGAAAAAGGCTCGGCCTTTGCCCGTCGCGGCATGCTCTTGCCGCCCTATGACACGCTTGCGACCCTGCGCGTGCTCGAGGCAGCGATCGCGCGCCACGAACCGAAACTCGTCATCAGCCTCGGCGACAATTTCCACGATCGCGTCGGTTCGGCCGCCATGCCCGAAACCTTCCGGCATATGATCGCGGCGATGGCGCACGGCCGCGAGTGGGTCTGGATCAACGGCAACCACGATCCGGACGGCGCCTTCGGCTTGCCAGGTGCCTCGATGGACGAACTCAATCACGCAGACCTCGTCTTCCGGCACGAGCCGAAGCGCGATGCGGCGATCGGGGAAATCGCCGGACACCTGCATCCGGCGGCAACGGTGGTCAGACGGGAGAAGGCGGTTCGCCGCGCCTGTTTCGCAACGGATGGCATGCGTTTGCTGATGCCGGCATTCGGGGTCACGACCGGCGGGCTCGACCTCAGGCACCGGGCGATGACCGGTTTGTTCGACCGCGACAAACTCGTCGCCCATATGCTTGGCCGCGACCGGATCTATTCGGTTCGCTTTGGCAATCTCATCGGCTGAAACGCAAACAGTTTGGTCCGGGTTTCAGGCAGCGGCCGGTTGCGGCGCGTAACGCAGGATGACGCTGCCGGTCGACAGCGGCCGTGCTTCCAAGAGCGTCATTGCCAACGGGGCGTCCGAGTTCTTGAAGAACGGCGTGCCTTTGCCCAGCCGCACCGGCACGAGACAGAGCATGATCTCGTCGATCAGGTTTTCCGGCAGGAGCGAATCGACCAGTTCGGCGCTGCCGAAGATGTAGAGGTCCTTCTCGGCTTCCGGCTTCAACCTTCTGAGTTCGCCGACAATATCGCTTGCAACGCGGCTGTTGTTCCAGTCCGCCTTGTCCATCGTGCGCGAGGCGACGATCTTCGGCAGGGCGTTCATGTAGGTCTTGACCTCGCCCTCCTCCTCGCTCGTCGACCAGTAGGCGGCCATGCCTTCGTAGGTGATACGCCCGAAAACAAGCGCTTCGGCCCTGCTGCCGAACTCGTGGCTGAGCGCATCGAGCTCGGGTCCCCAGGCGCCGCCATGGAAATCGAGGTCCCATTTCCTCGCACCTTCGAAGTAACCATCGAGCGTCACCAGATTCCAGACGATGAGCTTGCCCATTTTTCCCGACCTCCAAACCGGTTGCATAATTGAACCGGTTTCAAGATAGCAAACCGATCTCGTTTTGCAAGCAGTTTTGAAGCGGGAAAAAACGACAACGCCCCGCAGGCGTTCTGCCAACGGGGCGATGCAGCAAACCAGATCGGAGCTTTTCACGCGAGCGAACGGGCCCGCGGTGCCTGCTGTCCCGACGTGCAAGGGGCGTCACGCCCCATTGGCTTAGAAAGCGTTGAACGTCAGGGTCGTCAACGAGCGCGAGATACCCGGAACCGTGGCGATATTGTCGTTGATGAACTTGCCGATGTCCTGGCCTTCCTCGATGTAGATCTTGATGATCAGATCGTAGTCGCCGCTGGTCGAATACATCTCCGAAACGATCTCCTTGCGGTAGATCTCGTCAGCGACCTCGTAGGTCTTGCCGGGAGCGCACTGCAACTGGACAAAAATCGGTTTCATCGAGCTTCCTCTGCTTCGTCTTGTAGCGGCGCGCGTTGATGAAACACGCGGCATCCCTTTCCTTAGCGCTCCGCCGCGCAAAAGGAAACGTCGCCGCGCACTTCCTCACCGTTGCAAGGTTAGTCCTTGCGGAAGATCAGGCTGGCGCCCCAGCCGGTGATGACCGCGAGCAGGACCGCCATCAGGCCGTAAAAGAACGGCTGCTGGTGCGCGGCCTGGGTAATCAATTGCTCCAAGCCGGTTTTGACGACGCGCAGGGGCAGCGCCTTGGCGGCGACGAAAACGCCATCGCGGAAGAGATAGGCGCGAACCACATGCACGCCGTTCGGGACGTTGGCCGGCAGCCGCACCGAGGCCTTGAACAGGCTGGAACTGATGAACTGCACGCCGCCCGGATCGCGCTCATAGACGCCGCTCGTCTCGCGGATGCGCCGGAAGGCGTTGCGGAACTCACCGAGATTGCTGCCGTCGCCGACGAAACCGAGCGGCACCAGCCGCATGTGATCGACGCCGATGCCCATATTGCCCATCTCGCCGGGCGGGGCGATCGTCTCGATATCGCGGGTCGACGACAGAGAATAGGATTCAGGCACAAGCTCGAAGGTCATGGAGCTTGTGTTGACCCAGATGCCGAAGACGCGCTCCTTCTTGCGCACCGTCGCATTGTCCTTGGGGCCTTCGAGGCTGACGACGATGTTGTACCTGCCCTGCGCGAGCAGGCTCTGGTCGAAGCCGTCGACGGCGCCGAAGATCGTCAGATCCGCGCCGCGGAAATCCGAGGTGATGGCAATCTCGTCGGTCGAGATGCCGATCTCCAGCTTCTCGGTGAAATCGGCGTTCTCATCCTTGATCGCCGCCTCAGCGGGCGCCGCAAGGACGAGTGCAAGAAAAGCGAGAAGTGTATGGGCGCGGCGGAGCATCAGAAGCCGAACCCCGCTGACACCACCGAATAAACGTCCTTCGGCGGAATGACGAGCTCGATCGCCAGACGAATGCCGACGGCAAGGACGAGCAATGCGAGAAGCGCCCGCAGCTGTTCGCCACGCAGCTTCTGGCCGACGCGCACGCCGTACTGGGCGCCGATGACGCCGGCGATCATCAGCACGAAGGCGAGCACGATGTCGACGGTGTAGTTGGTCGAGGCCTGAACGATGACCGTATAGGCAGAGACGAAGATGATCTGGAACAGCGACGTGCCGACGACGACGTTGGTCGGGATGCGCAACAGGTAGATCATCGCCGGCACCATGATGAAGCCGCCGCCGACACCCATGACGGACGTCAGCACACCGATGCAGAAGCCGAGCCCGGCAACCGGAATGACGCTCAGATAGATCTTCGATTTCTTGAAGCGCATCTTCAACGGCAGGCCGTGCACCCAGTTGTGCTGGCCGGGCCGACGTAAGGTGGTCTGCTGGTTCTTGGCAGCCTTGCGCATGGCGGTGATGCTCTCCCAGAGCATCAGGCCGCCGACGGTGCTCAGCAGCACGACGTAGAGCAGGGAAATGACGAGGTCGAGCTGACCGATACGGCGCAGCAGCGAGAACAGCCAGACGCCGACGGTCGCACCCGCAAGACCGCCGCAGAGCAGCACCGTCCCGAGCTTGATGTCGATCGTGCCGCGCCTGAAATGGGTAATCGCGCCGGAAATCGACGAGGCGACGACCTGGTTGGCGCCGGTCGCGACCGCCACAACGGGCGGGATGTTATAGAAGATCAGGAGCGGGGTGATCAAAAACCCGCCACCGACGCCGAACATGCCGGACAGAAAGCCGACGGCAGCGCCCATACCGAGAATGATGAGTATGTTCACCGACAACTCTGCGATGGGCAGATAGATCGTCACGCCGGGACCTCGATATGCCAACGGCCCGCGATGCGGGCGAACCTGTTAGTGTGGCAAGCATTCACCACGAATGAGGGCACCACGAACGAGGGGCGCCACGGATGAGGGATTGTCTCGAAAAGCCGACCCCGCTCCCGCAGGAGAGGTGGCCTTCGTCATGCACGCCTGCAGCCCCGCGTCCGCATGGAGGCACCAAGGCCGCAGCAGGACCCTGGCTGGCTGCATCGTCCCTACCCTTAGCCTGATTCCGATTAAGGAATTGTGCTAAAGGAGCGACCGGTCAACCTTTTCAGCCACATGGCAGACAGCTTCGCCACCTGCCATCCGTGTCGCCCGGCTCTGCGGCTTTATTGCGGCGTCACCCCCGACCAAATTCGGGGGCAATCGCGGCTCAGGAATTGCGCTTCAGCAGTTCCTTGACCAGTTGCTCGGTAATCTCGCCGGTGGGCTCCTGGCCGACCGATTTCTGGAAAGCCTTGATGGCGGCGACGGTCTTCTTGCCCATCTGCCCGTCGGGCGTGCCGGCATCGAAGCCGTTGTTGTTGAGGATCGCCTGAATGTTGCGGATCGCCTTGCCCTTGTCGACACTGGCGGTCTTGTTGGCGGGCCCGACCCACGCATCAGGAACATCGACCGAATTGGCCCTGGCATCGACGGGCTGTGCCTTCCAGCCATCTGCCTTCGCCTTGGCGCTTTCGAGCTGTTCAGGCTTCATCGCCTTGGCGACCTCGTCACGCTTGGTCCCGGCGTCGATGTCGCCCTGGCCAGCCGCTGCCGCAAACCACTTGTAGGATTCGCCGAGGTCCTGCGGCACGCCATTGCCGCGCGCATAAAGGACGGCAAGGTTGAACTGGCTGTCGCGGATGCCGAGTTCGGCGGCCTTGGCAAACCACTTCGTCGCCTCGGCAAAATCGGGAGCGCCATCGCGGCCGCTTGCCAGGAGAACGGCGAGATTGTGCATTGCGCTGGCGTTGCCCTGGCCGGCAGCGGAGAGATAGAGCGCCTTTGCCTTGGCGGCGTCGCGCTCCACGCCCGAGCCCTTTTCGTAGAGGCTGGCGAGGCGGTATTGCGCCGGCACGACGCCGGCATCCGCTGCACGCTGGTACCACTTGGCCGCTTCGGCCATGTTTTCGGGAACGCCGCGCCCTTCGGTAAAGCGTGCGCCGATTTCGTAGAAGGCGAGCGGATCGCCGCCCTTGGCGGCCGTGACCAGCGCCGGGGGACCGAAGCCCTCCGGCAACACGATGTCGCTCGGCGCAGCCGCCGGAGCGAACGGCGTCATTGCGGCGCCATCAACCGGCGCGGCGGCGACCGTGGCGCTTGCTGCCGGCGCATTGCCGGTCGGCGTCGGCTGGAACTCGGTTGCCTGCGCAGTCGCTTCCGCGACAGGCGCCAGCATCGGCGCCTTGTCCTGCGTGACACTATTCGGCGTTGAAATGGTCGTCGTCGGCACAGCGGTCGCGGTGACCGCGATCGATGCCTCGGGCGTCCTTGCCGGCGCTTCGAGCGTATCTTGCGGCGCGGCCGACGCTACCTGCGAAGCAACAACCGGGGCTTCCTGCGACGCCACTGCGGCGGCCTGCGACTGGATGTCGTCCGCGACCTTGAAATCCTGCGCAGCCGGCGCGGCCTGTTGTTCAATGACGGCGACAGGCTCCAGCGGCGCCGTGTCGTTCTTCGACAGCATCGTGCTGACCATCGGATAGGACATGATCGCCAGAAGCACGGCGCCGACGGCCATGAGGATCGGGCGACGGTGGCGGGCAAAGGCTCCGCCGATGCCCGATGCGTTTCCGGCTTCGCCGACCTTGTTCAGCGTATCGGCCTCTTCGACGGCAAGCTGAGCGGCTCTGCGGGCGGCGGCGATGAAATCGGATTTGTCGCCATCGGCCGGCGCAATACCCGCCTTGCTCATCTGCCCGGCGCGCACGCGCTCAAGAATCTTCTTCACGTCAGGAACGCCCGACCCCGGCTCCAGCAGCTGGTTGGCCTCTTCGGGCGCCAGCATTTCGGAGGGGTCGATCGAAGGGGTCGGTTCAACGAGCTGGCGAACCTGTTCCGGTCCCGCCTCGGAACGCTTGCCGGAGAACCGGCGGGTCAGGCCCGCAAGCAGGCCGGTGCGTGCCGCTGCCGCGGCTTCGCGCGGCGCTTCGATTTCAACGGTCGAGGCCTGTTGGTCGTCGACAAGCGCGGTGGCGGGCGCCGCCGCGGGCGCGGCGACCGGAGCCGTCGCTGCCTGATCCTCGGCCTGGAGCGCGCGAACGTTGCGCTGCAGGTCTTCATAGCGATCGTCGAGATCGCCGGTCCCAAAGGGGTCGGCGAATTCCGGCTGCGTTGCTCTCGGCATTTCCACCGGTTCACGCACGACCGGCATCGCCGGCGACAGGGCCGGCTCGCGGTTTTCGATGCGCTCCAGCTTGTCGGCGATGTGCACAAGCGTTTCGTGCAGCGCCTCGAAGGTGCGCGCCGTGCGCTCCTCGCTCGAACGGCTAAGGTCCTCAAGCGTCCTCAGATCGTCTGCCAGCGCCGAGATCGCGGCGAAATCGCCGCCTGTCGCCTGGGACGGGGTGTTCTTGCCATAGGCTTCCATCACCGCTTCGGCCGCCTGGCGGGCAGCCTCGACGATGTATTCGTCGCTCGTGGAGAAATAGTCCTCGAGCGCGGTCATGCGGCTTTCGAAATCGACCGGCATCGCCGTGGCGGCAACGTCGGCGCGCGGCTGGCTGACCAGCGTCGAAAGATTGGCGATCTGCGCTTCGAGGTTCTGCAGGGCGGCGCGGTCGTCGAATGGTGCGGCATAGGTTTCTTCGAGACGCTGGGCGATCCCGACAAGGCGATCCTCGAGCCGGTCGAAGCGCGGATCGGAAGCCGGCTGGGCACCGTGGGCGTCCAGTTCGTCGATACGGCGGGCCAGATAATCCAGGCGCTCGGCGAGCGCATCGTTGACGCTGCCCTGATCGAGCGCCTCGATCTTGCGGGAAATGTCCGACAGGTAGTCGCCGAGATCAGCCTGCGCGGCGCGGTTGCTGCGCTCCATCATCAGCGACAGCTGCTCGAGGCGTTCATCGAGACGGGCGGCAGCCTTCTCGCCGGCGAGATCTTCGACCCGGGCGGTCAATGCTTCCAGCCGGGCGCCGAGCCCGCCATCGTTCGGGCGCGACAGGCTGTCGATCTGAAGGGAAAGGTCGCCAAGACGGTTTTCGAGACGGTTGATGAAGCCGCTGTCGAGGCCGCTCGTCGTGCGGCTGTTCGCAGCGATGGCACGGCTGATCTCGTCGAGGCGGCTGTCGAGGTCGGCAAATTGCGATACGAGGCGGCGGTCGTCCGGCTGGATCTGGCGGCCGAGCATTTCGATCGCCTGGGCGACGGCGATCAGCTTGTCCTCCAGTGCGTCGACGGCGGAACTGCCCGTCAGCGAACCGATCTGCACCTTGATCTCGTCCAGCCTGTAGGCCAGCGCCACGAGTTCGTCGTCACGGTTCTGGTCAAAGGCGATCAGCCGGTCCTCGACGCCGTTCCAGCGGCTTTCCATGCGGCGCACGCTGTCTTCACGCGCAAGGCCGTCGATCATCGAACGCAGGTCGTCGAAATCGCCGCGCAGGGCGTCTGCCTGGGCAGGCGACGCCTGGCGGCCGAGCTGCTGAATGCTGTCGGCAAGGCGTTGCATGTCGCCACGCACGTCCTCGGCAAAGCTGTGATCCTGTGCCTGGGCCTTGATGCCGCGAATTTCGGAACGCAGCGAATTCATCTCGCGCGTCAGGCCGTCGGTGATGTCGCGCTTCAGATCCTGGCGAAGGCCGACGAGCGCTTCTGCGATATCGTTGACGGCAGACGGGGCGCGCTGCGGCTGGCTGTGTTGCGGCTGCAGGCGGGGCTCTTCGGCAAAACGCTCGGAAACCGGACGTTCTTGAATGTAGCGTTCGGCTTCGCGCTGCGGCAGCCGGTCGCGGAGGGAGGGGCGCTCGCGTGCGGCGCTGAGGCTTTTCTGCCGCTGCATGATTTCGGCGACGGCGTCGCGAGGCGACGGGGCGTCTCGGGCCGGTTCGCGGACGGGCTCGCGCGCGGCCTCGCGGACCGGCAGTCGTTCGCGCTCGGAGGGCCTCGGCGCCACGTCACGGGCAGCGCTGTTCATCAGGCCCTCGATGCGCGCCTCCAGTCCTTCGATGGTGCGGTTCAGGGCGTCGAGCGACGGCCGCTCGCCATAGGACTGACTGCCTGCTCGCTGAGGATTTGATCGCGATCCATTCATGGTGTTCTTCGCCCCTGTCGTCGGCCATCTCGAAAGACGTCACGGAAGAAAACAGCTTCTTCACCCCTGTGGCGCTTCCGACGTGGGCAAGGCTACAACGACGCGACGCCAGGACAGGTTGCAGCTTTGACCATCTCAACACGCACCTTTCACGAAACGTGGTAAATAAGCCGTTAACCTGCCGGTGATTTTTTAACGATTTGGCAGGATTGCATCGACCGCGGGCAACAGCGACGCTCGATGCCCTTCCTTCACCGGGCGACGAAACTGCTCGACCCGCAATTTTTGACGTTTACGCAAACGTCAAAATTTTGTAGCATCCGGCCAACGATGCGAGACCGCCTGGAGCATCCGGCCTCCTTTGGAAATAGAGGAAGCGGAAAGGTGCTCTGGAATCAACGTGCTGGAGCGTCGCCTGTGTGTTCGTCCGAACGCTCGGGCGCTCTGGGGGAGCGGCGGCGCATCCGGCATCCTGCAACCGGGCGTCGCAATCGATAGGCGGCCGCCCGAAGCACCAAAGGCGAGGAAAGCATGCCCATCTACAAGGCCCCGGTCGACGATACCCTCTTCATCCTGAACGACGTGCTCGGCATCGAGCGCTACAACAACCTGCCCGGCTTCGCCGACGCGACGCCGGACATGATCGAAGCGATCGTCGGCGAGGCGGCCAAGCTTGCCGAAGAGGCGCTGTTCCCGGTCAACCTGTCCGGCGACCAGGAGGGCTGCAAGCGCCGCGACGACGGTTCGGTCAGCGTGCCGAAGGGCTTCAAGGAGGCCTTTGATCTCTACCGCGAAGGCGGCTGGCTCGGCCTTGCCGTGCCGGAAGAGTTTGGCGGTCAGGGCCTGCCCTACACGCTGCACACCGCCGTCGGCGAGTACATGTCGTCTGCCAACATGGCGCTGACCATGTATCCGGGCCTCACCCAGGGCGCGATCGCCGCGATCCTCGTGCACGGCACGGACGAGCAGAAGAAGGCCTATCTGCCGAAGATGGTCGCCGGCACCTGGACCGGCACGATGAACCTCACCGAACCGCATTGCGGCACGGACCTCGGGCTCCTGCGGTCGAAGGCGGTTCCCACCGGCAACGGCGCCTACAAGATTTCCGGCCAGAAGATCTTCATCTCGGCCGGCGAACACGACATGTCCGACAACATCATCCATCTGGTGCTCGCCCGCATTGAGGGCGCGCCGGAAGGCGTGAAGGGCATCTCGCTGTTCATCGTGCCGAAGTTCAAGCTCGACGCCGATGGCGAGCCGGGCGAGCGCAACGGCGTTTCCTGCGGCGCGATCGAACACAAGATGGGCATCCACGGCAACTCGACCTGCGTCATGAACTATGACGAGGCGGAAGGCTATCTCATCGGCACGGAGAACAAGGGCCTCAACGCCATGTTCGTGATGATGAACGAGGCTCGCCTCGGCGTCGGCCTGCAGGGCCTGTCGATCGCCGAAATTGCCTACCAGAACGCCGCCAACTATGCGCGCGACCGCATCCAGGGCCGTTCGCTCTCCGGGCCCAAGGCGCCGGAGAAGAAGGCCGACCCGATCATCGTCCATCCGGACGTGCGCCGCACGCTGATGACGATCAGGGCGTTCACCGAAGCCGGCCGCGCCTTCACGCTCTGGACCGCGCTGAAGTCCGACATCGCCCACCGCTCGGACAATGACGCCGACCGCCAGACAGCCGACGACATCCTCGGGCTGATGACGCCGATCCTCAAGGGCGTCCTGACCGACAAGGGCTTCGACCATGCCGTCATGGCGCAGCAGATGTTCGGCGGTCACGGCTACATCGAAGAGCACGGCATGAGCCAGTATGTCCGCGATGCCCGCATCGCGATGATCTACGAAGGCGCCAACGGCATCCAGGCGCTCGACCTCGTCGGCCGCAAGCTGGGCCTCAACGGCGGCCGCGCCGTGATGGCGCTGTTCAAGGAAATCGGTGACTTCTGCGAGGAAAACCGCGGCAACGAGAAGCTTGCCGGCTACACCAAGGCGCTGAAGAAGGGTCTCAACGACCTTCAGGCTTCCACCATGTGGTTCATGCAGAACGCCATGGCCAAGCCCGACAATGCCGGCGCCGGTTCGACCGACTACATGCACCTCTTCGGCCTCGTCGTGCTCGGTTACATGTGGGCGAAAATCGCCAAGACTGCTGAGGAAAAGCTTGCCTCTGGCGAAACGGAGCGCGCAGACTATCTGAAGAACAAGCTGATCACCGCGACCTTCTTCATGGAAAGGATCCTGCCGGAAACGGCCCTGCGCAAGGCCCGCATCGAGACCGGCGCCGACACGCTGATGGCACTCGACGCGGCCGCCTTCTGAGCCGGTCGATTTCAAACTGTTATGACGGACAGCACCATATGGTGCTGTCGAAAGGGAGATGAGACATGACGAAAGTCTTCGTTTACGACCACGTGCGCACGCCGCGCGGCCGTGGCAAGAAGGACGGGTCGCTGCACGAAGTGCCGTCCGTGCGCCTCGCCGCCAAGATGCTGGAGGCGGTGCGTGACCGCAATGGGCTCGATACGTCGACCGTCGACGACATCATCATGGGTTGCGTCGATCCGGTTATGGATGCAGGCGCCGTGATCCCAAAGGCCGCCGCCTTCGAAGCCGGTTACTCCACCCGCGCGCCGGGCATGCAGATCTCGCGTTTCTGCGCCTCGGGTCTCGATGCCGTCAACTTCGGCGCGGCGAAGATCGCTCAAGGGGCCGACGACATCGTGATTGCCGGCGGCGTCGAATCGATGTCGCGCGTCGGCCTCGGCATGTCCGGCGGCTCCTGGTTCATGGACCCCTCGGTCAACCTGCCGGGCTACTTCATGCCGCAGGGCGTTTCGGCCGACCTGATCGCCACCAAATACGGTTTTAGCCGCGACGACGTCGACGCCTATGCGGTGGAGAGCCAGAAGCGCGCAGCGCATGCCTGGGAAAAGGGCTATTTCAAGAACTCGGTCGTGCCCTTCAAGGACCAGAACGGCCTGACGATCCTTGACCGTGACGAGCACATGCGTCCGGGCACCGACATGCAGGCGCTCGCCTCGCTCAACCCGTCGTTCCAGATGCCGGGCGAAATGGGCGGCTTTGAAGCGGTCGGCATCCAGGCGCATCCGGAAATCGAGAAGATCACCTACGTGCACCATGCCGGCAACTCGTCCGGCATCGTCGACGGCGCTGCCGCCGTGCTGCTCGGCTCGAAGGCCGGCGGCGAAAGCATGGGCCTGAAGCCGCGCGCCCGCATCCGCGCCTTTGCCAATATCGGCTCGGATCCGGCGCTGATGCTGACCGGACCGGTCGACGTCACCGAAAAGCTGCTGAAGCGCGCCGACATGAAGCTGTCGGACATCGACCTCTTCGAGCTCAACGAGGCCTTTGCCGCCGTCGTGCTGCGCTACATGCAGGCCTTCGAGATCCCGCACGACAAGATCAACGTCAACGGCGGCGCGATCGCCATGGGCCACCCGCTCGGCGCGACCGGCGCGATGATCCTCGGCACCGTGCTCGACGAACTGGAGCGTCGCGACCTCAACACCGCGCTCGTCACGCTCTGCATCGGCGCCGGCATGGGTACAGCAACGATCATCGAAAGGGTCTGACGATGGACGTGATGCGCCGTTCTCTTCTCGCACTGATGGGCCTGGGGCTGCTTGCAGCCGCCGGCTGCGTCTCCGACGAGGAGGAAGGCGGCGACAGCTTCACGCTCACCGGTGCGATCTCCAATACCGCCAGCGGCCCGGTTCCGGCCGGCACCGTCACGATCAGGCTCGAGGAGCAGGGCGTGATGGACGTCGCCGCCAAGCTGATCGCCGAGACATCCGTTGTCAGCGACGGCAAGGCAACCCGCGTGCCCTTCGTGCTGCAGGTGCCGAAGCCCGAACTCGACAAGGCCGTCGACGCGGGCTTCAGCATCCGGGTCGAGCGCGACGGCAGGCTGATCGCCACCAACACCAGCAAACAACGTTACAGCGGCGGATCGAACGTCTCGCTGCAGATCGAACCCATTCTCTACTGAGGGGGAGAACCATGACGCATTACACCAATTTCAAGATCGAGACCGACGCCGACGGCATTGCGCTCGTCACCTGGGACATGCCCGAAAAGTCGATGAACGTCTTCACCCAGGAGGTGATGAAGGAACTGAACGCCATCGTCGACCAGACGACCGCGGACGCTGCCGTCAAGGGCGTCGTCTTCACCTCCGGCAAGTCGAGCTTCTCCGGCGGCGCTGATCTCTCGATGATCAAGTCGATGTTCACCTTCCAGCAGGAAGAAAAGAAGAAGGATCCGGATAACGCCGCCCAGAAGCTTTTCAACCTCGTCGGCCGCATGACCGGGCTCTTCCGCAAGCTCGAAACCTCCGGCAAGCCCTGGGTCTCGGCGATCAACGGCACCTGCATGGGCGGCGCTTTCGAACTCTCGCTCGCCTGCCATGGCCGTGTCGCTTCCAATTCCAAGTCGGTGAAGATCGCGCTTCCGGAAGTCAAGGTCGGCATCTTCCCCGGCGCCGGCGGCACCCAGCGCGTGCCGCGTCTCACCAACGCGCAGGACGCGCTGCAGATGATGACGACCGGCTCGTCGCTGACGGCGGCCCGCGCCAAGGCCCTTGGCCTGGTGCACGAGGTGGTCGACGCCGACAAGCTGGTCGATGCCGCCAAGGCGATGATCAAGAACGGCCTGAAGCCGGTACAGCCTTGGGACGAGAAGGGCTACAAGGTTCCGGGCGGCGGCATCTGGACGCCGGCCTCGGCCCAGTTGTGGCCGGCTGCCTCCGGCATCCTGCGCCGCGAGACCTACGGCAACTATCCGGGCGCCGTCGCGATCCTGAAGTGCGTCTATGAGGGCCTGCAGGTGCCGTTCGACACCGCACTCAAGATCGAACAGCGCTACTTCACCGAGATCCTTCAGACCACCGAAGCCTTCTCGATGATCCGCTCGCTGTTCGTCTCGATGCAGGAGCTCGGCAAGGGCGCGCGTCGCCCGGCCGGTGTGCCGAAGTCGGAGTTCAAGCATGTGGGCGTCGTCGGCGCCGGCTTCATGGGCGCTTCGATCGCCTATGTGACGGCCGCCGCCGGCATCGCCGTCACGCTTATCGACCGCGACATGGAGGCGGCCGAAAAGGGCAAGGCGCATTCAGAAGGCCTGGTGAAGGACTCGATCGGCAAGGGCCGGCTTACCAAGGAAGAAGGCGAGGCGCTGCTTGGCCGCATCACGCCATCGGCCGACTACAACGACCTGAAGAATGTCGGCCTCGTCGTCGAAGCCGTGTTTGAGGATCGTCAGGTCAAGAAGGACGTGATCGAGAAAGTCGAGGCCGTGATCGGCGAAGACACGATCTTTGCGTCCAACACCTCGACGTTGCCGATCACCGGCCTTGCCAAGAACTCCAAGCGCCCCGGTCAGTTCATCGGTATTCACTTCTTCTCGCCGGTCGAAAAGATGATGCTGACGGAAGTGATCCTCGGCAAGGAGAGCGGCGACAAGGCGCTGGCGACAGCACTCGACTATGTCGCCGCGATCAAGAAGACGCCGATCGTCGTCAACGACACGCGCGGCTTCTACGTCAACCGCTGCGTCTTCCGCTACATCCACGAAGCCTATGACATGCTGATCGAAGGCGTACCGCCGGCGATGATCGAGAATGCCGCCAAGATGGCCGGCATGCCGGTCGGCCCGCTGTCGCTCAACGATGAAGTGGCGATCGACCTCAGCCAGAAGATCCTGAAGGCCACCGTCGCCGACCTCGGCGAAAAGGCCGTCGATCCGAAGCACCTGGCGCTGATCAACAAGCTGGTCGACGACCTCGACCGTCGCGGCCGCAAGAACGGCAAGGGCTTCTACGAGTATCCGGCAAAGCCGGCCAAGAAGTATCTGTGGCCGGAGCTGAAGACGCTCTATCCGCAGAAGAACGCCGACACGATCGACGTCGAGGTGCTGAAACAGCGTTTCCTCGCAACGATCGCGCTCGAAGCCGCCCGCACCATGGAAGAGGGCATCGTCACCGATCCGCGCGAAGCCGATGTCGGCTCGATCCTCGGCTTCGGCTTTGCGCCCTACACCGGCGGCACGCTTTCCTATATCGACGGCATGGGCGTAAAGGCCTTCGTCACGATGTGCGAGACGCTTGCCAAGGACTATGGCGACCACTTCAAGCCGACGGCTCTGCTGAAGGAAATGGCCGAACGCGGCGAGACCTTCTACGGCCGCTTCGACCCCTACGGCGAGAAGAAGCAGGCGGCGTAAGCCACGCATCATCGCGTTGGAAACAGGCCCTCTGGGGCCTGTTTTCGTTTCTGCATTTCGTGGGGTGCTGCGCGGCTTCGCGTCGACCACAGGCTGATGGCCATCAACCTGTTACAGTCGGGATGCTAGAGCGGATCGACACCCCCTGCTGCGACAAGACCATGACCGAACCCCTTCTCCGCCCTGCCCGACCTGGCGACGAGCCCTACCTGCACTGGCTGGAGGAAGCCTGCATGCGGGACTATGCGGTCGCGCTCTGGGGAAGCTGGCAGCCGCGTCCGGCCGACGCGCTGGTCCTTGGCGAACATCGTATCATTGTTGCCGAAGGCGCGGATGTCGGTTGCGTTTCGGTGACGGAGCGCGACGATCATGTCTGGGTCAACAAGCTCTATGTCGCACCCACGCACCAGAAGCGCGGCTATGGCGCGGTTGCCCTGCGGCGGGTGCTTGGCGAAGCCGGGGCGATCGGCCTGCCCTTGCGCCTCAGCGTGCTGACCACCAATCCGGCAATCGCCTTCTACCGGCGCGAGGGTCTGGTCATCTACAACGAGACCCCCGAGCGGCGTTTCATGACGTCTGAGCCGCATTAAGCTTATCAGCACCTTCTGATTGACGACCTCCATGCGCAGGCGCATCCTTTGCGGGATGAGGGGGACACGCCATGAGCGAGCCTGATCTCTATCTGCTTGGGCGCGCCGGCCCCGAAGAAGAACGCCTCAAGCGACAAATCGCCAACCTCGCGCCTGACTCCGACCAGCAACTCGAAAGGGTCGGGATTAAGCCTGGCGAGCGCGTTATCGATCTCGGCTGCGGTCCGGGCGGCGTGCTGCATCTGCTGGGCAAGCGCGTCGGGCCGACCGGTTCGGTTCTCGGTATCGAGCGCGACCCGCATTTCGTTGCGCTTGCCCGCCGTTTCGTCGAGAGCCACGCGCTGCCCCAGGTAGAGGTGCGTGAGGGCGACGCCTATCAGACCGGCCTGCCGCGCCGCTCGTTCGACGGCGCCCATATGCGGCTCGTGCTCGTCAACGTGCCGCGACCTGAGCTGATCGTGCTGGAAATGGTGTCGCTGGTGAAGCCTGGCGGCTGGATCGCGAGCTTCGAGGCCGATTTCCTCGCCCATATCTGCGACCCGCCGCTTGCAGCCTGGGACCGGCTGCTTGCCGCCTACACCGCCTACTCCGCCGCCCGCGGCATCGATCTCAATATCGGCCGCCGGGCGCATCGGCTGTTTCGCCAAGCCGGCATCGAGGCGATCTCCGTCGATGCCGTCGAGCATGTCTACCCGCCCGGCCACGACCGCCGGCCGATCCTCAAGGATTTCATCAACAATGTCCGCGCTGGGCTCGTTTCTGAGGGCTTCATCAGCCGGGCAGACCTGGATGCCGATCTGGCCGCGCTTGACCGGCATCTCGCCGACCCCGATGTGCTCGTCACGTCACATCTGTTCTTCCGACTGACCGGTCGTGTGCCCGAGGCGCTCGTCGTCAAGGCATGAGGCGGCGGCCGTCCGGATCCCGGCCCCACCCGTCAGACCGCAGCGCCGGCACGCCGGTGGGCCAGGCGCTCGCCGACGATGATCAGCAGGCCGGCTGCAAAGATCAGGCCGGCGCCGGCAAAGACGTTCGTGGCCGGCACGTCGCCCCAGATGAGGAAGCCGAGGCCGAAGGCCCAGACGAGCGAGGTGTATTCGAACGGCGCGATCACGGAAATCGGCGCGCGGCGCATGCCCTCGAAGAGCGCATACTGCGCGATGCCGGCAATGACCCCGGTGCCTGCCATCAATGCGAGGTCGAAGAGCGCCGGCGGCGCCCAGAAGAAGCCGACCGCAATCCCGGTCATGGCGATGAAGAAGACGTTGGAGATGGTCATCTGCACCAGCGTCGTTTCCTGAAGAGCTGTCTTTCGCAGCATGACAGTGCCGATTGCCCAGAAGACGGCGGCCGCCAGCGCCAGGAACACCGGCAGCGACAGTTTCATGCCGGTGCCGAGCGGATCGCAGGCGATGAGCACGCCGACGAAGCCGACGAAGACGGCAAACCAGCGGATCGGCGGCACATCTTCCTTGAGGATCGGGACCGCGAGCAGCGTCACGATGATCGGCGCGGCGTAATAGAGCGTCGTCATCTCGGCGAGGCCGAGGTCGCGCGCCGCGTTGAAATAACAAAGCCAGGCGGCGAGCAGCAGCAGGTTGCGCACGAACAGCGGCTTCACCACCGGCGACGAGATGGCGTCGCGCACCAGCTTGCCGCGGCCGATGACGAGGCAGAGCACGAGGATGGTGATGCTGCGGGTAAACAGGATCTGCCAGACGGAATAGCCGACGACCAGCCATTTGACAGACGCATCCTGCAGCGAAAACAGGAAATAGGAAAACGTCGTCATGACGATGCCTGACAGGACAGTCTTGTTCATGGAAGCCTCGATCGCGCCGGCGGGAGAAATGGCGGCGGAGCCCGTCTGATAGCGCGGCTTCGACGGAGGCGGAAGAGCTATCGCACGTGGCGCTGTGGCGATTTCTTGGGGTGGCCTCATTGATGGAGATCAAGATCGCGGCCTTGCGCCGCTGCTACTGCATGGTTCCTTTAATCGTCGCCGATTAGAGGATAAAACATGCAGCAGCGGCCTTTGCGCATCGGACAAGATGCGCGGCGCTGTACACGACGCCGATAACGGCAACGAAACAGGTCCAAAAGACATGCAGCCGCTCGCCTTCGCCCTCGCCGCTCTCGTCCTGCTCGCGACACCGGGTCCGACGAACACGCTTCTGTGGCTGTCGGGCGCCTCGGCCGGCTTTCGCCGCTCGGTGCCGCTGCTTGCCGGCGAACTCGGCGGTTACCTCGGGGTGATCGTTCCGGCCGTCGCTGTTCTGGCGCCGTTCCTCGCGGCGCACCCGCAGCTCGGCCTTTCGCTCAGGCTCGTCGCTGCCTCATGGGTGCTCTACCTCGCCTATGCGCTCTGGACGACCGATGCCGGACGAAGCGAACGGGTGGTCATCTCCGTCGGCCAGGTCTTCGTCACGACGTTGCTCAATCCGAAGGCGCTGATCGTCGCACTGGTGCTCTTGCCGCAAACAGGGCTGGCAAGCCTCACGTCCTGGATTGCCGGCTTTTGCCTGCTCGTGCTTGCTGTCGGATCCACTTGGATCGCAGCCGGCGCCGTGATGGTGAAAATATCCGAAGGCCTGTCCGCGTCACATCTGCCACGGCGGATCGCCGCCGTCTGCCTGACCCTCTTCTCGGTCGGAATTGCCGGCAGCGCGATCGGCGCCATGCATTGAAATCCCCGAGGTCGCACAAAGCACCCCGAGGATTTCCTTGAACCGAAGGCTGCGCATTACGCGGCGACAGCCGCTTCTCCAAGCTCCTTTGCCAACGCCCCCATCAACGTTTCCCAGCCGCCACGGCGATACTCAAGCTTGTCGAGCCCATCGAGGAACGCGACCTGTTCCGTGAAGACGAGGCGCGTGCCGCTGCCATCAGGCTGAATGTCGACGGTCGCAACGGAAGCGGAGATCCTCCGGTCGTTCTCCGTCATCGTATAGGCGAAGATGATGCGGCGGTTTTCGACGATGTCCAGATAGATGGTGTCGTCGTAATAGGTCGTTCCATCGTCCTGACTGAAACGACCGCTCTCACGCCCGCCGACGCGGAAATCGTGAGTCATCTGGGCACCGGCTTCGACATTGACGAACCAGCGCTCCTTCGCAGCCGGTTCTGAGAAGGCGTTGAACACCTGCGCCGGCGTCGCCTTGAAGCTGCGCTCGATGGTGAAGCTTTGATGTTCCACGGATCTTTCGGTCATGTTCCTCGTCTCCTCTGGTGGCGAAACCGTTGCCTGACCATCTGATTTCTTTTCAAAACTGCTATAAAAACGAAAGCAGTTGCACGCTAGCCTCACTGATGCGATAATGCAAGTGGTTTTGAAGAGGTGCCAATGAAGGACGACATTCGCTCGGCTTGCCCGATCAATCTTTCGCTCGAAGTGTTTGGCGACAAATGGAGCCTGCTGATCATTCGAGACATGATCTTCGGCGGAAAAAGGCACTTCCGGGAACTGCTTCGGTCGCAGGAGGGGATCTCGTCGAACATCCTGGCGGACCGGCTGAAGATGCTGGTCGAGCAGGGCATGCTGACCAAGGCGGACGATCCCACCCACAAACAGAAGGCGATCTACAGCCTGACGGAGATGACGATCGCGCTGGTGCCGATCATGGCGCAGCTTGGCGCCTGGGGACGGCGCTATCTGCCGGTCAGCGAAGAGCTCAGCATTCGCGCCGAACTGATGGAAAACGGCGGCCCGGAGCTCTGGGACCGCTTCATGGAAGAATTGCGACGCGACCATCTGGGAAAACCGCTCGACGGACCGCCGCGAGTTCGCGCGACCTTGCAGGCGGCTTACGAGGAGGTTGTCGCCCGCAACCGCGCGACCCGGGCAAACGGCTGACGAGCGCCCCGGCCAGAGGCGCAGTGCGCAAGCACGCTCAAGAAGGACCGGTCAAAGCCCGATCGCCGAGAGCATCACGAACGTCGCAAACAGCACGAAATGTGTCATGCCCTCGATGGCGTTCGTCTGGCCGTCGTTGAGATTGATCGCGGCGACGATCAGGGTGATCGCCACCATGACCGTCTGCACCGGCGACATCGCCATCAGGAAGGGCTGACCGGTATAGAGCGCGATCGCCTCCATGACAGGCACTGTCAGAATAACAGTCGAAAGTGATGCGCCGAGAGCGATGTTGACCACCGCCTGCATACGGTTGGCGAGCGCCGCCCGCATCGCGGTCATGATCTCGGGCGAGGCGGAGATCGCCGCGACCACGATGGCGGCAATCGCCGGCGGCGCGCCGCTGCCTTTCAGGCCCGACGTCAGGAGCACCGACATCGTTTCCGCCAGCACGCCGATCACCACGATACCGAAGATCAGGATCAGGATCGAAGGCAGCACCGGCTGATCACCGTCATCTTGGGTTGCGCCACCGTCGACCTTGGCCTTCGGATAGCTGTAGCTGAAGAAGTAGCTGTGCACCCCCACCTGCATGCGCAGGAACAGGGCGTAAAGGGTGATCATCGCGCCGATGGTGAAGGCGGAATACAGATGCCACTTCGCCGCCGGCACGAATTCCGGAACGATCATCGATATCCCCATCGCCGTCAGGATCATGACGCTGTAGGTGCGGGCGGAATCGTCGTTGTAGGGCTGCTCGCCGTGCTTCAGGCCACCAAGCAGGGCGGCAAGCCCGAGGATGCCGTTGATATCGAGCATGACGGCCGCATAGATCGTGTCGCGCACCAGGGTTGGCGAGGCCTCGCTGGTCATCATGATCGCCAGTACCACCACCTCGACCAGAACGGCCGAGAGTGTCAGGATCATCGTGCCATAGGGATCTCCGACCTTGGACGCCAGCACCTCGGCGTGATGCGCCACGCGAAGCGAGGCCAGCACGATCGCCGCCACGAGCGCTGCGGCGCCGAGAAGCATGGCCAGCCGTCCCATCGCCACAAGCTGATGTTCCAGCATGATCCCGACAATCGCGGCAATGACCGCGACGATCAGCAGGCGTTCCGATTTCATGCGTGCCAACGAAAACGCCCCCTGCCGACAGCCTGCCTTTCGGTCCAGCGAACTATAGGGCCGTCAATCCGCAAAGCAAATGACGGTCAAAGGACTATTTTCCTTCCGATTCTTTACCGGTCCTCGACGTTTCGGTAGGGTAACAGCCAGTGAATCAAGCAAGCGGTCGTCTCAGCGGCCGGGATCCATCGGCATGTTGTCTCACGGCACGATCTGGCAAGCCATCGATACATTGGCCGAGCGGCATCAGCTCTCGCCTTCCGGCCTTGCACGTCGGGCTGGGCTTGACCCCACCTCCTTCAACAAGTCCAAGCGCCGCTCCGCCGACGGGCGCGAACGCTGGCCCTCGACGGAATCGATTGCAAAAGTGCTTGAGGCGACCGGCGCAACGATGGACCAGTTCACCAGCCTGTTGCGACGCGAAAGCGGGCCTGCAGACGCCGAAGGACTTGCAATACAGCAAGCGGCGATCCCCTTGATCGGCTTTGCTCAGGCCGGCGCCGGCGGCTTCTTCGACGACGGCGGTTTTCCGGCCGGCCAGGGCTGGGACGTCATCGACTTTCCGGCAACGGCGGAACGGCGCTCCGGCGTCTACGCACTCGAAGTTCAGGGCGACAGCATGTTGCCGCTCTATCGCGACGGCGACGTTCTGCTCGTCGACCCGGGTGCGCAGATCAGGCGCGGCGACCGGGTCGTCGTCAAGACGCGGGAAGGCGAAGTCATGGCCAAGATCCTGACGCGGCAGACAACGTCCAACATCGAGCTCTTGTCCCTCAACCCCGAACACCCGAACCGCAGCTTCGAAACCAGCCAGGTCGAATGGATCGCCCGGATCATCTGGGCCAGCCAATAGGATGTCGTTTCCGATGCGGCAGCATGTCTACACACTTGCCGGCGGCCTTGCCGCAATCGCCGTCTTCACCGGCATCCTCTATGCCGGAGCGGCATCCATTCGCGATCGCGAGAGCGCCGCCGCCCCGGAACTCATGCTGGAAACGCCCGACATGTCGGAACTTGAGCTGGTGCCGGATCAATCTGGCACCGGCGACGACGTTCCATTGGACCTCGGCCCGGCTGACAGCGGCGGGACCGGAGCTGCGCCGGTGGGTGGCGCAAACGAAAATGCCACGACGGAAACGACCGCCCGTGCGATCGAGCCGCAGCAGTTCGGCCTTCCCAACACGGTGGCGAAAGCACCACTCGAGCGGGTGGAGCCGCGACCACCTCTGTCAGAAGACAACAGCAAGCAGGCCAAGGCGGGACCGACGGTCCTCTATCGCCCGGTCGCAATCGCGGCCGGCGTGATCGAGTTCGACAAGCTCAGGGTGCAGCTCGACGGCATCGAACCGGAAGAGGCCGACAGAACCTGCGAAGGCGGCGGCAAGACCTGGCCGTGTGGCACCGTCGCGAGGACCGCGTTCCGAAACTTCCTGCGAGCCCGCGCCGTCAGCTGCGATCTGCCCGAGGGCAAAGCCAAACCATCGGCCACGGCGTCCTGTACGCTTGGCGGTCAGGATCTTGCGACCTGGCTCGTCGACAATGGCTGGGCGACGCCGCTCGTCGGCTCGGCGCTTGAAAAGCGCGCCGACGCGGCACGCAAGGCCAAGCTCGGTTTTTATGGCGAAGACCCGCGTGACCTCAACCACACGCCGATGACGTTTGACGATCCGACCCTCGGTACAGCGATGGACGCCCCGCAGCCGGACTTGTAAACAGCCGCGGCGATGCCCAGCTTTCCATCGTCCAGATCATCCCTCGAAACGCCGCAATTCCGGACGGAAGCCGTTTTTACACTTTTCCTGGAATTGCCTGCTGCCGGAACCCCTCATGTCGCCAAGCCTCAGCCACCACGAAGCTCTCGTCTATGTCATGGTGATGATGTCGGCGGTCGACCGCGAGATGAGCGACGACGAGTTCGCCCGCATCGGCAGGCTCGTGCAGTTCCTGCCGGTCTTCGACGGGTTCGACGAGGACAGCCTCGTCCATATTGGCAATGAATGTTCCGCCCAGCTGGCAGCGCCGGAAGGGCTGGACATCGTGCTTGAAATCGTGCGCGAGGCGCTGCCGGAGAAATTTTACGAGACGGCATACGCGCTCGCCGTCGAAATCGCCGCCGCCGACCAGCGCATCCGCAACGAGGAAATCCGCCTCCTGCAGTTGCTGCGCGACCGCCTCGGCCTCGACAAGCTCACCTGTGCCGCGATCGAGCGCGGCGCGCTCGCCCGGTTCCGGCGCTAGCGCGGCACCGGGACGGAGACGCCGCGGCGGCCGCTTCGTCAGTAAATCCCGTTCGGGAAGTAGCGCAGGTAGATTTCCTCGAGACGGCCGCTTCGCGAAAGCGCCAGCAGCGCATGGTCGATCGCCTGGGTCAGGGCCGGTTCCGACTTGCGGTTCATGATCGTCAGACCTTCGCCGAGGAAGCGCTGCGAGAAATAGGCACCGTCGACAAGCGCACAGCAGCCAGCGGCAGTGCTGCCTGAAATCCAGAACGAAAGCTGCATGCCGTCGGAAAAGACCGCAGCCACCTCGCCCTTTTGCAGCGCCAACAGCATTGCATCGCGATCGGGGAATACCTTGGCCTCGATCCTCGGAAAGAACGACTTGAACATCGCCTCATGGGTGGTGCCCGCGACGACCCCCACCGCCTTACCCTTGAGATCCGTCAGCCGCGTCACGGCGCCGGCGGCCTTGGCGTTGACGGCGAAGCGTGCGGGAAGGCGCATGAAGGCGCGCGAAAATGCGAAGCGCTGGCGCAACTCCGGACCGACCGCCACACCCGCGGCAATCGCCTCGCCCTGCCCTCCCTCAAGCGCCGGCAACAGCTCCGCGTAGGTCACGGCCTGGATCTGACACTTGGCTTCGATATCGAGCTCGCGGCAGATCTCGCGCACCAGGTCGACGTGGAAGCCCGAGAGCCTTCCCGACTGGTCGATGAAGTTGAACGGCGGGAAGTCCACCGTCGTCAGGAAGCGCAGGCGCGCAAGACCGGTCAGATCGGGTTTGGCGATGCGCTCGCGCGCATCGAAGAGGACCGGCATGTCCTTGGGCTGGGCGCCAAGCGGCGTGGCGACGAGGGACGCGCAAAGGGCAAGCAGGGCAAGAATTCTCATGGGCAGGGCCGGCGCGTCTCACGGGTGAAGCGCGGCCAATGGTGCCGCGGATGATTCATCGATCGGTAAACTACCCGCCCGCGGCGCAACTGACCAGCCCTTGGAACGAGTACGCGACAGCACGGGTGACGGGAGGAATTGGAGCGGGTGATCGGGATCGAACCGACGACATCCAGCTTGGGAAGCTGGCGTTCTACCGCTGAACTACACCCGCGGTGCCTGCGAAATTTCCCGAACCGGGGCGATCTGTCAAGCGTCCTTCACCGACATCGCGGCAGGCGCCCGTGGAAAACCCGTCACTCCACCCGGAAATGTTTCGAGAGCTTCAGGCCCTGGGCCTGGTAGTTGGAGCCGACACCCAGGCCATAGAGCCCGTCCGGATGTTCCAGCATATGTTCGTAGATCAGGCGACCGACGATCTGTCCGTGCTCGAGGATGAACGGCACTTCGTGGCTGCGCACCTCGAGCACCGCGCGGCTGCCGGTGCCGCCGGCCGAAGCATGGCCGAAGCCCGGATCGAAGAAGCCGGCGTAATGCACGCGGAACTCGCCGACCAGCGGATCGAACGGCGTCATCTCCGCCGCAAAGAGCGGCGGCACATGCACCGCCTCGCGCGAAACGAGGATGTAGAACTCGTCCGGATCGAGGATCAGCTCGTCGCGCCCACGGCTGTAGAGCGGCTCCCAGAAGTCGAAGATCGCGTGCTGCGCCTTCTTGTCGACGTCGATAACGGCAGTGTGGTGTTTGCCGCGATAGCCGATCAGGCCTTCGGGGCCGGTGCCCTTGAGGTCGATCGACAGGGCGATACCGCCACCGCTGACGTTGGGCGTGTCACTCGCCACCAACGTGTCGCTCTGGTGCAGCGCCTGCAGTTCCTGTTCCGACAGGATCGCGTGACCCGTGCGGAAGCGGATCTGCGACAGGCGCGAGCCGCGTCTGACGACGATCGGGAAGGTGCGCGGGCTGATTTCGAGATAGAGCGGGCCACGGTAGCCGGCCGGGATCTTGTCGAACTCCTGGGCGCGGTCGGTAATGACGCGGGTGAAGATATCAAGACGGCCGGTCGAGCTTTTCGGATTGGCCGAGGCCGACATGTCCTCGGGCAGTTCCAGGCTTTCCATCAGCGGCACGATGTAGACGCAGCCCGTCTCCAGAACGGCGCCATCGGTCAGGTCGACCACGTGCAGTTTCAGCCGGTCGAGCTTGTCGGCAACGAGATGGGACGGGCCGGGCATGAAGCTCGCGCGGACGCGAAAGGCCTTGGCGCCGAGGCGCAGGTCAAGGCTTGCCGGCTGGATCTGATCGGCATCCAGCGGCCTCTCGCTCTTCAGGCGTCCCGTTTCGAACAGCGCGGCGATCGCGCGATCGGCCAAAATCCCGGTATTGCGGCCCATTGCAGTCCTCTTTTCAGTTGCGAGACAAAACCAAACTCCAGGAATTGACGCAAGCGCACCCTAGCAGTATTGAAGCTTTATCCCGTGGTGATTTGGCCGGTCGGCTTGCAGCCACGTTAAACAAGTAGCTAAAAAGGCCGGGTGTCAAACCGGCCCGTTTTCGCGGCCGGTTTTTTTTGTTTTTGAAGGTGATCGTCCCATGAGCAAGAATTGGCGCCCGGCAACCCAACTCGTCCACGGCGGAACCACCCGCTCCCAGCACGGCGAAACGTCCGAGGCAATCTTCCTCACCCAGGGCTTTGTCTACGAGACGTCGGAAGCTGCGGAAGCCCGCTTCAAGGGCGAGACCGAAGGCTTCATCTACGCCCGCTACGGCAGCCCGACCAACGACATGTTCGAAAAGCGCATGTGCATGCTGGAAGGCGCGGAAGACGCGCGCGCCACGGCATCGGGCATGGCTGCCGTCACCGCCGCCATCCTCTGCCAGCTGAAGGCCGGCGACCACATCGTTGCCGCCCGCGCCCTCTTCGGCTCCTGCCGCTGGGTCGTCGAGACGCTGGCGCCGAAATACGGCATCGAATGCACGCTGGTCGACGGACGCGATCTCGCCAACTGGGAGAAGGCGATCCAGAAGAACACCAAGGTCTTCTTCCTCGAAAGCCCGACGAACCCGACGCTCGAAGTGATCGACATCGCCGGCGTCGCCAAGCTCGCCAACCAGATCGGCGCCAAGGTCGTCGTCGACAACGTCTTTGCGACGCCGCTGTTCCAGAAGCCGCTGGAACTCGGCGCCCATATCGTCGTCTATTCCGCGACCAAGCACATCGATGGCCAGGGCCGGTGCCTGGGTGGCGTCGTGCTGTCCGACAAGGACTGGATCAACGAGAACCTGCACGACTACTTCCGCCACACCGGTCCGGCCATGTCGCCGTTCAACGCCTGGACGCTGCTGAAGGGCATCGAGACCCTGCCGCTGCGCGTCAGGCAGCAGACGGAGACGGCCCGCCGCGTCGCAGATTTCCTCGCGGAACAGCCGCAGGTCGCCAAGGTCATCTACCCCGGCCGCAAGGATCATCCGCAGGCCGACATCATCGCCAAGCAGATGACCGGCGGCTCGACGCTCGTCGCCTTCGAACTGAAGGGCGGCAAGGATGCAGCCTTCGCGCTGCAGAACGCGCTTGAAATCGTCCGCATCTCCAACAACCTCGGAGACAGCAAGAGCCTGATCACCCATCCGGCAACGACCACGCACAAAAACCTCACGGACGAGGCCCGCGAGGAACTCGGCATTTCCGCCGGCACCGTGCGCTTCTCGGCCGGCATCGAGGACAGCGATGACGTGGTGGAAGATTTCGCCCGGGCACTCAAGGCTGTCAAAGCCTGACGCGAACAAACATGGCCGCTGCGACAGGCAGCGGCCACCGATCGCGCCTGAAGGTACCGGCAGAGCGCAGCACCCTTCCGATATTCCATCGATATTCCAATGAGATAGGCACCAATCGAAAGACCGGCTGGCCTCACGCGAGGCGTTGCCCGTCGATGGGCTCGCACAATCTTGCCGTTATTCTTGACGAAACCATCTTGCTGTAGAATACCCTGAAAGACTTGAAGCAAGGTGTTGCCCATGTATCGCGCTTTGACCCGCGACATAGAAGTTACGGTTGAGCCGTACTATCTCGAAGAACAGTCGGATCCCGATGACGGCCGTTATGTCTGGGGCTATCGCATCGTGATCTCCAATCATTCGCATGCGGCCGTGCGATTGATGACACGCTACTGGCACATTACCGACGAGAACGGTCAGGTCGACGAAGTCAGCGGCCCCGGCGTGATCGGCGAACAACCGCTGCTCAATCCCGGCGACACCTACGAGTATTCCTCCGGCTGCCCGCTCGATACGCCGTCCGGCGTGATGTTCGGCCACTACAGCATGGAGGCCGAAGGCGGTGAGACCTTCAACGTGGCGATCCCCGCCTTCTCGCTCGATTCACCGGGACTGGTGCGCACGCTCAACTAGAGCACCCTGCCTTTCGGGCGACATCACGACGTCAATCAAAGCGAAAACGGGAAGCGCGCAGAATGGCACGCTTCCCGTTTCAGTTTCTTCTCTCGACGTGTGAGCCAGCTCGGCCGACCCAGAGCGCCACCCGCTTTATTGCGGGCGCACTTCGCTTGCCTCGAAGCGATAGGTGGTCGAGCAGAACTCGCAGGTGACCTTGACCTCGCCATCGTCGATGGTGCTTTCGAGGTCCTCCGTATTCAGGTTGGACAGCACCGAGCGAAGCTTCTCGCGCGAGCAGCTGCAGCGATCGTAAACCGCCTGTGGCTCATAGACGCGAACGCCGCGCTCGTGGAACAGGCGATAGAGCAACCGCTCGGTTCCGACCATCGGATCCGTCAGCTCGTCCATGTCGATGGTTTCGACCATCACCTTGGCTTCCGCCCAGAGATCGTCGTCCTCGAAGACGCTTTCGCCATTGTCGCCATCGCCGCCCGAAAGGTCGGGCTGGCGCATGCGCTCGGGCGCTTCCGGCAGGAACTGGGCAACCATGCCGCCAGCGCGCCAGCGGTGGCGCGGCTTGCCGCTCTCGTCGCGGTCGAGCAATTCGGCGACGCCGAGGCGCACCTTGGTCGGGATCTGTTCCGACTGGCGGAAGTAGACGCCGGCGATCTCTTCGAGCGTTGCACCGTCAAGCGCAACGATGCCCTGGTAGCGCTGGGTGTGGGCGCCCTGGTCGATGGTGAACGCCAGCACGCCCTTGCCGAGCAGCTCGTGCGAAAGGGTACGCCCGTCCTTTTCGGCCGCGGCAAGCGCGTCGGCGTCGTAGCGGGCATAGGCGCGCACGCGATCCGGCGTCGAGAAATCCGCGACGACCAGATCGACCGGGCCATCGCCCTGCGTCTGGACGATCAGCTTGCCTTCGAACTTCAGCGAGGTACCGAGCAGCACGGTGAGCACGACGGTTTCTGCAACGAGGCGTGCGACCGGAAGCGGATAGTTGTGGCGTTCGAGGATTGCGTCCAGCATCGGGCCGAGTTGCACGGCGCGACCTCGCACGTCGAGGCCTTCCACCTGGAAAGGCACGACGTGATCGTCACCGGCGAAGTCGAACTCACCAAGCCCTGGCGTCATGTCAGTCATGTCTTGCTCCTTGCATCAGCCAAGCCGATTTGCGCCCGGAACGTTCAGGTTCCCCGGCGCAACGTGCCCGCTGTCTCACTTGATCCCGCGATGAACGGATTGTCCACCAGGTTTGTGTCGTCGCCGTTGCAACGCACCGCCTGGCGGTTTGCGCGCCCGCTGTCTTCAGGGCGCCCGTATGCCGCCTAGATCGTGTCGCTTGCCGGCAATGTCAAGTGCGGTGCGAATGCCCCCGACACGACAGAAGCCTGCGCAAGCACGCCCTGACGCGTTGTCGCGCCAGGAAGGCCCGGTTCAAACCCGGTCAGACAAGCCCCATGCACCAGGCAATGACGGACTTCTGCGCGTGCAGCCGGTTTTCCGCTTCGTCGAAGACCACCGATTGCGGGCCGTCGATCACATCGTCGGTCACCTCTTCGCCACGATGCGCCGGCAGGCAGTGCATGAAGACCGCATCGGAGGCTGCGCGCTTCATCAGCGCTTCGTTGACCTGGTAGGGCTGGAAGACGTTGTGGCCACGGGCGCGATGCTCCTGGTTCATCGAGATCCAGGTGTCGGTGACCACGCAGTGCGCGCCGGCGACGGCCTGTTCGGCGTCATGCGTGAGCAGAATCTCGCCGCCATTGTTGCGGGCCCAGTTGAGGAACTTGTCCTGCGGCTCGGAGCCGAGCGGCACCGCCATGTTCATCCGGTAGCCGAAGCGGGCGGAGCCCTCGATCAGCGAATGCAGGACGTTGTTGCCGTCACCGGTCCAGGCGATCGTCTTGCCCTTCACCGGCCCGCGATGCTCCTCGAACGTCAGGATATCGGCCATGATCTGGCAGGGATGGGTATCGTCCGTCAGGCCGTTGATGACGGGCACGGTCGCGTGTTCGGCCAGTTCCAGCAGGCGGCGATGGTCGGTGGTGCGGATCATGATCGCGTCGACATAACGCGACAGGACCTTTGCTGTGTCGCCGATCGTCTCCGCACGACCGAGCTGCATTTCGGTACCCGACAGAAACAAGGTTTCGCCGCCGAGCTGGCGCATGCCGACATCAAAGGAAACGCGTGTGCGGGTGGACGGCTTTTCGAAGATCATCGCCAGCATCTTGCCGGCAAGCGGCTTCTCGGCGGTTCCGGCCTTAGTTGCCGCCTTTCGGAGGCGCGCATCGTCGATGATCGTCCTCAGGTCGGCGGTCGTCATGGCCGAAAGATCGAGAAAATGTCTGGTGCCTGCCATCGTACTCGGTTCCTCAAAAAATCGAACCCTGGTGCGCCACGCTGGCGGCGTGAGCGCACGAAGGTCATTCTAACACCTTGGGTCAGTCCTGGCCCTATCCGTCAGGCAGCAGCGTTGCCGCCTGCCTTCCTCACCGCCTCGGCGGCGCGCTCGATGCGCGCCAGGCCTTCGCGGGCTTCATCCGCGGTGATCGTCAGCGGCGGCAGAAGCCGCAGCACATTCTCGCCAGCCGGAACGGCAAGCAGCTTTTCGGCGCGGATTGCCTTCAAGAGATCGGCCGAAGGCCCCTTCACCTTGATGCCGAGCATCAAGCCGTCACCGCGGATCTCCTCGATGACATCCGGAAAGCGATCCTTCAGCGACGCCAGCCCCTGGCGGAAGACGAGCGCGACATCGCGCACGTGCGTCAGGAACCCATCGGCGAGAATGACATCGAGCACAGCGTTGCCGACGGCCATCGCCAGCGGATTTCCGCCATAGGTGGAACCATGCGTGCCGGCCACCATGCCGGATGCCGCCTCCTCCGTCGCGAGGCAGGCGCCGAACGGGAAGCCGCCACCGATGCCCTTGGCGACCGCCATGATGTCAGGGCGAATGTTTGCCCATTCATGGGCAAAGAGCTTGCCGGTGCGGCCGACGCCGGTCTGAACCTCATCGAGGATCAGAAGCAGGCCGAACTCGTCGCAAAGCGCGCGCAGCTCCTGCATGAACTCCTTGGTCGCCGAGCGGATGCCGCCCTCGCCCTGGATCGGCTCGATCAGGATCGCTGCGGTTTCCTCGGTGATCGCGTTCTTGACGGCCGCAAGGTCACCAAACGGAACCTGGTAGAAACCAGGTGCCTTCGGGCCGAAGCCTTCGATGTATTTCTGCTGGCCGCCCGCGGCGATCGTCGCGATCGTGCGCCCGTGGAAGGCGCCCTCGAAGGTGATGACGTGGAACTTCTCCGGATGGCCCTTGGAAAAATGGTAGCGACGCGCGGTCTTGATGGCGCATTCCAGCGCCTCGGCACCGGAATTGGTGAAGAACACCTTGTCGGCGAAGGTGACGGCAGACAGACGGCGGCCGAGGCTTTCCTGACCGGGGATTTCATAGAGATTGGACAGGTGCCAGACCTTGTCCGCCTGTGCCTTCAGAGCCTCGACGAGGTGCGGGTGGGAATGGCCGAGCGAGTTCACGGCGACACCGGCACCGAAATCGAGATAACGGGTGCCGTCTTCGGCAATCAGCCAGACGCCCTCGCCTCGCTCGAAACGCAACGGCGCACGCATGTAGGTATCGTAAAGCGGCGTGGTTGCAGTCATGCGAGGCTCTCCTTCTTCACTTCCGGACGCTATCGAATACGCGCCTTGCGCGGCCCGATAAAAATCAAAAATGCCGCCTTTCGGCGGCGCTGGCACTATTCCTATTTCGCGCTGCAATGTCAACAAAACCAAGCCCTGCAGTGCAACGAGAAGAGCCAATTATCGAGGTTCAAAAAATCGCCGGAAAGGGCTTGCAAAAATGCAACGCCGACCGAGCAAGTTGGGGAAAACTACGAAATCGATTCGGCGTGATTCCCGGGACTCTTGCCACGGAGTCCAGCGGTCAGTACGTTAACATTCAATTACTAGACGCATGCGGCGGACCTAGTCACCAAAAGAGTTATCGCGTTTGCAACCTCGGGGTTTAGCCGGGGTGCGGTGAGGGATTCTGCCATCCCCAACGCTGAGAACGGAGAGTGCAGAAATGAACTGGACTGACGAGCGGGTGGAAAAACTGAAGAAGCTCTGGTCGGAGGGCCTCAGCGCCAGCCAGATCGCGGCGCAGCTCGGCGGCGTCAGCCGCAACGCGGTCATCGGCAAGGTTCATCGCCTGAGCCTTCCGGGACGCGCCAAGGCCGGCGGCAGCACGACCACGGCAGCCCGTCCGAAGCGTCCGACGTCGGCGCCGCGCGCTCCGAACTACGCGGCACGCGTTGTTGCCCGCCCGGCTGCACGTCCCGCCGGCGCTGTCGTTCTCAAGGAAGAGGTCGAAGTCGATCTCGTTGCCGAACAGGATTTCAGCACCCGGACCGACGTTGTCGTACCGATGTCGCGCCGCCTCGAGCTCACCCAGCTGACCGAGCGTACCTGCAAGTGGCCGATCGGCGACCCGCTGAAGGAAGAATTCCACTTCTGCGGCAACGATTCCCCGGAAGCTTCGCCCTATTGCACCTTCCACGCACGGCTTGCCTACCAGCCGTCGGCAGAGCGCCGCCGGGCTCGTTGAGAACCCACACAGTGCATGAACAAAAAAAGGGGCCGATCGGCCCCTTTTTTGTTGGCAATCATCAGGTCACTCAGCTCTCGAGCGAATAACCGGCGCCACGGACAGTGCGGATCACGTCCGGCATGTTGGAAAAGTTCAGCGCCTTGCGCAGGCGGCCGACATGCACGTCGACAGTGCGCTCGTCGACATAGATATCATGGCCCCAGACCCCGTCCAGAAGCTGCGAGCGGGAGAACACGCGGCCTGGTGACGACATCAGGAACTCGAGCAGGCGAAACTCCGTCGGACCCAGGCGAACTTCGCGGCTGCGACGATGAACGCGGTGCGTCTCGCGGTCGAGCTCGATGTCGCCACAACGCAAGAGCGTCGAAAGCACCTCGGGCTTTGCCCGGCGCAGCATCGCCTTGACGCGCGCCATCAGTTCCGGCGTGGAGAACGGCTTGACCACATAGTCGTCCGCACCGGTCGCAAGTCCGCGGACGCGCTCGCTTTCCTCGCCGCGTGCCGTCAGCATGATGATCGGCAGGCGCTCGGTCTCCGGACGCTGGCGCAACCGCCGGCAAAGCTCGATGCCCGAAACACCCGGCAGCATCCAGTCGAGGATCAAGAGGTCGGGCAGGCGTTCCTGCAGGCGGATTTCCGCCTCGTCACCCCTGAGGATCGTGTCGACGTCGAAGCCCTCGGCTTCGAGGTTGTAACGCAGCAGGACGCTCAGCGCCTCTTCGTCTTCGACTACGGCGATTTTTGGCAGCATCAGGTAACGTCTCCTTACCGCAAGCGCCGTGTGATCCCCTTGGACCGACAGGGCGCTCAGACACTCTAAATCTGGAGCAATGCCGCCAATTTCAAAGGCGGGTGCGATATCCGCGTGCTTCAGATACAGGAATTCGGGGCCGCGACCGAAGCCGCGACCAGATGACATTCAAAAGGCATGCATTGCTGTCGCGCGAACGCTCAGTCGTTGACCGAGCCCAGCGTCGACGTGTTGTCGTCCTTCGGACGCTCGCCTTCGGGCTGCGCGCCGGTCGCCATGTAGTAGATCGTCTCGGCGATATTGGTCGCATGGTCGCCGATGCGCTCGATGTTCTTGGCGCAGAACAGAAGATGCGTGCAAGGCGTGATGTTGCGCGGATCTTCCATCATGTAGGTGAGCAGCTCGCGGAACAGCGAGGTGTAGATCGCATCGATCTCCTCGTCGCGCTCGCGGATGCTGTTGGCCTTTTCCGGCGAGCGGGAGGCGTAGACGTCGAGCACTTCCTTGAGCTGGACCAGGGCCAGTTCTGCAAGGTGCTCGAGGCCGCGGGCGAGCTTGCGCGGGATGCCGGAGCCGGCGACCGCGATGACGCGCTTGGCGGTATTCTTGCCGAGATCGCCGACACGCTCGAGGTCCGAAGCAATGCGGATCGAGCCCATGATCTCGCGAAGGTCGGCTGCGACCGGCTGGCGCTTGGCGATCGTGACGATCGCCTTCTCGCCGATCTGACGCTCGGCGTCGTCGAGAATGGTGTCGTCCGAAATCACCTTCTGGGCCAGCGCCAGGTCGGAATTGACGAGCGCACGGACGGACTCGCCGACCATCTGCTCGGCAAGACCACCCATCTCGGAGATGCGGCGTGTCAGGTATTTCAGTTCTTCATCGTAGGCGGACATAATATGCATGGACATGATCGTCGATCCTTGCGAGCGCGTTCAGGGTACGGTTGCTGCCGAAACCGGCGTCAGCCGAAGCGGCCCATGATGTAATCCTGGGTGCGCTGGTCATCCGGATTGGTGAACATCTTGTCGGTATCGTTCTCCTCGACGAGATTGCCGAGATGGAACATGGCGGTGCGCTGCGACACGCGGGCGGCCTGCTGCATCGAGTGGGTCACGATGACGATCGTGAAGTTCGTGCGCAGCTCGTGGATGAGTTCCTCGACCTTGGCGGTCGCGATCGGGTCGAGCGCCGAGCAGGGCTCGTCCATCAGGATGACTTCGGGGCTGACGGCAACGGCGCGTGCGATGCACAGGCGCTGCTGCTGACCGCCGGAAAGGCCGGTGCCCGGCTCCTGCAGGCGGTCCTTCACCTCGTTCCACAGACCGGCCTTCTGCAGGCTGGTCTCGACGACTTCATCGAAGTCCGCCTTGGTGCGGGCAAGACCGTGGATGCGCGGACCGTAGGCGACGTTGTCGTAGATCGACTTCGGGAACGGGTTCGGCTTCTGGAACACCATGCCGACGCGCGCGCGCAGCTCGACGACGTCGATGGTCGGATCGTAGATGTCATCCTCATCGAGCGTGATCTTGCCGGTGACGCGGCAGTTCTCGATGGTGTCGTTCATGCGGTTGAGCGTGCGCAGGAAGGTCGACTTGCCGCAACCGGACGGGCCGATCAGAGCGGTCACCGTGTTTTCCCGGATGTTCAGGTTCACGTCGAAAAGCGCGCGCTTCTCGCCATAGTAAACCGACACATCCTTGCCGATCATCTTGTAGGGTACCGTGTTCATTTTCAGGTCAAGAGCCTTTTCGACAGCAGCTTCCGTCAGCATGTTCATCGTATTTACCCCACTACCAGCGACGCTCAAAGCGACGACGCAAGAGAATTGCCCCAAGGTTCATGAAGACGAGGAAGATCAGGAGGATGATGATCGCCCCGGACGTACGCTCGACGAAAGCGCGCTCGGCTTCATTGGCCCACATGTAGATTTGCACCGGCAGCGCCGTCGACGGCTCGAGCGGCGAGCCTGGATAGTCGACCACGAAGGCGACCATGCCGATCAGGAGCAGCGGTGCGGTCTCGCCCAGAGCATGGGCAAGGCCGATGATCGTGCCCGTCAGGATGCCAGGCATCGCCAGCGGCAGCACGTGATGGAAGATCGTCTGCATCTTCGACGCGCCGAGACCGAGGGCGGCCGAGCGGATCGACGGCGGAACCGCCTTCAACGCCGCGCGGGTGGCGATGATGATCGTCGGCAACGTCATCAGCGTCAGCACGAAGCCACCGACGACGGCTGCCGAGCGCGGCATGCCGGCAAAGTTGATGAAGACGGCGAGACCAAGCAGACCGTAGACGATCGACGGAACGGCCGCGAGGTTGTTGATGTTGACCTCGATCAGGTCGGTCAGCCGGTTCTTCGGCGCGAATTCCTCGAGATAGATCGAGGCGGCGACACCGATCGGCAGAGCCAACACCAGAACGATCAGCATCATGAACAGCGAGCCGAGAGCCGCGACGCCCACGCCGGCCGCTTCCGGGCGGCTGGACGCGCCATAGGTGAAGATGCCGGTGTTGAAGCTCTTCTTCAGCACGCCTGCTTCCGCAAGCTGGTTCATCCAGGTGACCTGCTGATCCTTGACCTTGCGCTTGCTCTCTTCAACCTTCAGGTCGATCTGCCCCTTGAAAGCGGAATCGATGTTGGCTTCGGCGAGCAACGTGACCGGAACGGTCTTTCCGATGATCGACGGATCGGCCACCACCATATCGCGCAGCAGCGTGCGGGAGCTCGCAGACATCATGTCCGTCGCCTGCTTGACCAGCGGCCGCTTGCTCGGATCGATGCCGAGCTGCTTGACCAGCGCGTCGCGCACCAGCAGCGGATAGTTGGCCGTCATCAGCACCTTGGCATCGGTCGAGCGTTCGCCCTTGGGGTCGATGACCTTTTCGGTGAACTCTATCGGCAGCGTCACCGTCGTCTGCTGGAAGGCGGTGTAGCCGTTGGAAAATACGGTCCACAGCAGCAAGCCCAGGAAGAAGAGGCCCGTGCTGATCGCGGCCATGCCGTACATGCGGAACCGACGTTCGGCAGCGTAGCGGCGCTTGATGCCGATATCGCGCTTTGCGGATGCGGGACGGGCGGAGATCCGGACGTTCGTGGAAGCGATGTCGGTCATTCGTACTGTTCCCGGTATTTGCGCACGATGTAGAGCGCGTAAATGTTGAGGCCGAGCGTGATGACAAAGAGCGTGATGCCCAGTGCGAAAGCGACCAGCGTCTGCGGCGAGGTGAACTCAAGGTCACCCGTCAGCTGGTTGACGATCTTCACGGTCACAGTGGTCATCGGCTCGAAGGGATTGATCTGCATTCGGGCGGCAACGCCTGCGGCCAGCACCACGATCATGGTTTCGCCGACGGCGCGCGATGCGGTCAGGAGAAGAGCACCGACGATGCCCGGCAGCGCGGCGGGAAGGATGACCTTCTTCACCGTCTCCGAACGCGTCGCGCCAAGACCGAGAGAACCGTCACGCAGCGCCCGCGGCACCTGGGTGATGATGTCGTCAGACAGCGACGACACGAACGGGATCAGCATGATGCCCATGACGATGCCGGCGGTCAGGACGCTCTGGGCCTGAATGAAATTCTGGTAGTTGCCGGTGACAAGGCCGTTCAGCTGGGCCGAGATGTCACGCAGGAACGGACCGACCGTGACGAGCGCGAAGAAACCGTAGACGATGGTCGGGATCCCCGCGAGCACTTCGAGCAGCGGCTTTGCCGTCGAACGAAGCCGTGGGCTCGCGTACTCCGCCATGTAGATGGCGGCGAAAAGGCCGATCGGCACCGCAAAGAGCATGGCGACGAACGCGATGTAGAGCGTGCCGGCGAGAAGCGGGATCAGACCAAACTGGCCAGACGCCCCACCGCTGCCGGCGGCAGCAAAGCGCGGATCCCAGACCGTGCCGAAGAAGAATTCGAACGGCGAGACCATCGTGAAGAACCGGCCGGCTTCCGACAGCATCGAAGCAACGATACCGACCGTCGTCAGGATGGCGATGGAGGAGGCAACGATCAGCGAGCCGAGGATGACGCGCTCGACCTGATTGCGGGCGCGGAAGCGCGCAGCAATGTTGCGGATGGCATAGATGCCCCCGACGATGGCGATCAGCAGAACGACCGCGCTCATCATCCAGCGATTGGTCGCGGTCATCGCATTGAAATGCTGTCCCGCGGCGATCATGTACGGCTCGCCTTCACCGGCAAGGGCAACACCCTTCGCCGCAAGCGTCGAGCGAAGATTGGCGGCACCGCTTTCGAGCGCCGCGACTTCCTCTGCACTGAGGCGAAGAAGGCCGCCGGCAACGGACTTGACCTGTCCAAGCGCCAGCTGGACGGAAGCGGCACCCTGGCTTTGAACCGCATCCGGCAGGGCAGCGCGGGTGCTGTTGTCAATGTAAACGGGGGCTGCAATCAGCCAGACGCCGAGCACGAGAGCCGCCGGCAACATCGCCCAGATGGCGACGTAGCTGCCGTGGTAGCCTGGCAGGGAGTGAAGGTTGGAGAACTTGCCGCCAGACAGTGCGAGGGAGCGCGAACGGCCGGCAAAATAGGCAATGAAACCAATAACAACAATCAACAAAAGAAGGAGCGAAGTACTCATTGGCACGTCCCCCCGGCATAGCCCGTCATGGCCGCCGGCAAAATCGAATGAACGCATGCCCCGGCGCGCGGGATCGCGCGCCGGGGCTTGTCATAATCAGAGCATGTTGCCGGCGGAAAACGCCTTGCGGATTTCTTCGCGTTCAGCGTCCGGAGCAGCAACCAGGCCGTACTCGGCGAGCGGGCTGTCGGGGCCGATCATCTGATCGTCGAGGAAGAACTCAACATATTCCTTGAGGCCCGGGATAACACCGAGGTGCGCCTTCTTGACGTAGAAGAACAGCGGGCGGGAAACCGGGTACTCGCCGGAAGCGATCGTTTCGGTCGACGGAACGATGCCGTTGACGGTTGCGACCTTCAGCTTGTCGGCGTTGTTTTCGTAGAAGGAAAGGCCGAACACGCCGATGCCGTTCTTGTTGGCAGCGATGCGGGCGAGCGTTTCGGTGTAGTCGCCGTCGATGTCGACAGCCAGACCGTCCTTGCGAACGGCGACGCACTTGCTGTGCTGCTGCTTTTCGTCGGCAACGGCAGCCTTGATCACGTCAACGGCGCCAGCGTCCTTGCAGCCTGCGGCGAGGATCTTCTCTTCGAAGACTTCGCGGGTGCCGTGCTTTTCGCCCGGGATGTAGGCAGCGATTTCAACAGCCGGAAGTTCGGCGTTGACGTCCGACCACTTCTTGTAGGGGTTGGCGACGAGCTTGCCGTCAACGACGACTTCGGCGGCCAGAGCCTTGTAGAGGTCAACCGGCTTCAGGGCCAGATCAGCGTTGCCGGCGTCGGTTGCGAACACGATGCCGTCATAACCGATCTTGATTTCCTGGATTTCAGTGACGCCAGCGGCCTTGCAGGCCTCGACTTCGCTGTCCTTGATCTTGCGCGACGAGTTGGCGATGTCGATGGTATCAGGGCCGACGCCCTTGCAGAATTCCTTCAGGCCGGCCGAGGAGCCGCCCGATTCAACGACCGGGGTCTTGAAGTCCGGGAAGGTCTCGCCGAAGGTCTCGGCGACGATCTTGGCGTAGGGAAGAACGGTCGAGGAGCCTGCGACCTGAACCTGGTCGCGAGCGGCGGCGGCGCCAGCAAAAGCGACGGACGCGACGAGAGCCGCGACAGTGAGTTTAAGAGCTTTCATAAAAGTTCTCCCGGAATGGGCTTGTGTT